>PCUW01000028.1:0-62679 GCA_002787775.1 Bdellovibrionales bacterium CG12_big_fil_rev_8_21_14_0_65_38_15 | reverse complement strand
AAGACACTGTCTTAAACGCCTAAATCGAGGTCAATAATGTCGATGAACCCTGAAGAGATTACCAGTATTATCAAGGACCGAATTGCTAACTTTGAAGCACGTCTTCAAGTTGATGAAGTCGGAACAGTCCTAACCATCGGTGACGGTGTTGCCCGTGTATTCGGACTAAAGAACGTTATGTCCGGTGAACTTGTTGAATTTTCAACTGGTACAAAAGGTATGGTTCTTAACTTAGAAACAAGTAACGTTGGTGTTGCTGTTCTTGGTGACGATCCAGAAATTAAAGAAGGTACAACAGTTAAACGCACAGAAAAAATTGTGGAAGTTAACGTTGGTGATGCACTTCTTGGTCGCGTTGTTAACGCTATCGGTGAGCCAATCGATGGTCTAGGCGAAATTAAATCAACTGAAACTCGTCGAGTAGAAGTTAAAGCACCTGGTATTCTTGGCCGTAAATCGGTTCACGAGCCAATGCAAACAGGTATTAAAGCAATCGATGCCATGACTCCAATTGGACGTGGTCAACGTGAACTTATCATTGGTGATAGAAAGACTGGTAAAACAGCCGTTGCTATCGACACCATTATCAACCAAAAAGGTAAGAACGTAGTTTGTATTTATGTGGCCGTTGGTCAAAAGCAATCAACTGTTCGCCAAGTTGTTCAAAAACTAAAAGAAGCCGGCGCAATGGACTACACAGTAGTTGTTTCTGCAACAGCTTCTCAGTCAGCTCCACTTCAATTCCTTGCTCCATACACTGGTGCAACAATTGGTGAATACTACAGAGACAGTGCTCGTCACGCTCTTGTGGTTTATGATGACTTAACAAAACAAGCGACAGCTTATCGTCAGATGTCACTTCTTCTTCGTCGTCCACCTGGTCGTGAAGCATTCCCTGGGGACGTCTTTTATTTACACAGCCGTCTTCTAGAGCGTGCCGCTAAACTTTCAGATGACTTGGGTGCAGGTTCACTTACAGCACTTCCAGTTATTGAAACTCAAGAAGGTGACGTATCTGCCTATATTCCTACAAACGTTATTTCGATTACAGATGGTCAGATCTATCTTGAATCAGATCTTTTCAACTCAGGTATTCGTCCAGCGGTAAACGTTGGTCTTTCAGTTTCACGTGTGGGTGGTGCAGCTCAAGTGAAAATGATGAAAAAAGTTGCTGGTACTCTTCGTCTTGATCTAGCTCAGTTTCGTGAATTAGCAGCGTTCTCTCAGTTCGCTTCTGATCTTGATGAAGCTACTCGTAAACAACTTGCTCGTGGTGAGCGTTTGGTTGAGCTTCTTAAGCAACCACAATACGCGCCAGTAGACGTTGTTGACCAAGTTATCTCTATTTACGCTGGTACAAAAGGTATGCTTGATAGCATTCCAACTGAACATATTCGTAAAGCAGAAGATGAGCTTCTAACTTTCATCAAGTCTAAGCACACAGACCTTCGCAACACTCTTGCTAAGGACAATGTTGTTTCTGATGACAATGAAAAGAAATTAGCTGATGCCATTAAGTCATTTGTTAATAATTTCAAAGCTTAAGAACACTAGGATTTAAAGATGGCCAACATCAAAGAATTAAAAAAACAAATTAAGAGTACTAAAAGTACTCTTAAGATTACGTCGGCCATGAAGTTAGTTTCTGCTTCTAAACTTGCTAGGGCACAACAGGCGATTACAAATTCGCGTCCTTACTCGGAAGAATTAGAAACAACGATTAAGACAATTTCAGCTCTTGTTAACGACTATAATCATGAATATTTAGTTGAAAATAAAGAGAACAATAGAACTCTATTGCTTGTTATCTCTGCCAACAAGGGACTTTGTGGTGGTTATAACTCTCAACTAGCAAAAGAAGTTCGTAAGTTCATCGCTGGAAGTGATCTTGATATTAAAGTTAACTTCATTGGTCGTAAGGTTCGTGATCTTATTAAAAACGAAGTCAATGTCGGTAAATCATACACATTTGAAAAAGGTGATGCGACATTTGCTGAAGTTCAGACAATTGCTAATGAATTAGGTGCAATGTTCAAGCAAGGCGAAATCGGAAGAGTACTTGTTGCATTCAACAAGTTTAACTCAGCGATTAGCTTTACTCCGACCATTCGCCAAGTTCTTCCAATGTCTCTAGATCAAAGTGAAAAAGCGGAACTTAAAGAAAAGTTCCCGTTTGACTTCAAATACGATCCAAGTCCAAGTGAAATTTTAGATTCACTTATTCCAGAAGCCTACATAACAAGTATGTTTACATCTTTATTAGATGGTGTGGCCGCAGAACACGGATCGAGAATGGTAGCGATGGATAATGCTACAGGAAACTGTAAAGACGCTATTAAGACGCTAACAATTAAAATGAACAAATTGAGACAAGCCGCTATCACAACTGAACTTATTGAAGTTGTGTCAGGTGCTGAGTCCCTGAACGGTTAAGGAGATACGAATGTCTGTCGAAAATCAAGGTATTGTAAAACAAGTGATGGGACCGGTCGTTGACGTCGAGTTTCCATCAGGAAAAATTCCTGCAATTTATAACGCTCTAACTTTAACAAACAAAGTTATCAGCGATAAAGCTAACAACCTAGTACTAGAAGTGTCTCAACACTTAGGTGATAACGTTGTTCGTACAATTGCAATGGATGCTACAGAAGGTCTTTCTCGTGGTATCGCAGTAATCGATACAGGCAAAGCAATTCAAGCACCAGTTGGTCGTGAATGTCTTGGCCGTATTATGAACGTCGTTGGTGAGCCAATTGATGAATGCGGTCCAATCAACACGAAAAAGTCTTACGGTATTCACCGTGAAGCTCCAAAGTTTGAAAACCTTTCAACGAAACTTGAGCCATTCTTTACTGGTATTAAAGTTATCGATCTTCTTGCTCCATACTTAAAAGGTGGAAAGATTGGTCTATTCGGTGGTGCTGGTGTTGGTAAGACCGTTTTGATTATGGAACTTATTAACAACATCGCAACTCAACACGGTGGTTTCTCAGTATTTGCTGGTGTTGGTGAGCGTACTCGTGAAGGTAACGATCTTTACTACGAAATGAAAGAATCAGGAGTTATCGATAAGACAGCTCTTGTTTATGGTCAGATGAACGAGCCACCAGGGGCGCGTGCACGTGTTGCTCTAACAGGTCTATCAGTTGCTGAATATTTCCGCGATGAAGAGAAACAAGACGTTCTTTTCTTCGTTGATAATATCTTCCGCTTTACTCAAGCTGGTTCAGAAGTTTCTGCCCTTCTTGGTCGTATCCCTTCTGCCGTTGGTTACCAGCCAACACTTGGTACAGAAATGGGTGTGATGCAAGAACGTATTACTTCAACAAAGGATGGATCGATTACATCTATTCAGGCCGTTTACGTTCCTGCCGATGACTACACCGATCCAGCTCCTGCTACAACATTTGCTCACTTGGACGCGACAACAGAACTTTCACGTCAAATTGCTGAGCTTGGTATTTACCCAGCGGTTGACCCACTTTCATCTTCTTCAACAATTCTATCTCCGGATATTCTTGGTGAAGAACATTATTCAACTGCACGTGGTGTTCAGCAGATTCTTCAGCGTTATAAAGAACTACAAGACATCATCGCCATTCTTGGTATGGATGAACTTTCTGAAGAAGATAGATTGATTGTTGCAAGAGCTCGTAAAGTACAAAAGTTCTTGTCTCAACCATTCTTCGTTGCTCAACAGTTTACAGGTATCCCAGGTCAATTCGTGAAAATCGAAGATACGATCTCTGCCTTTAAAGCGATTCTTAATGGTGAGTGTGACAACCTACCAGAACAAGCGTTCTACCTTGTTGGTGGACTGCAAGATGTTTACGAGAAAGCTAAAAAGCTTCAGGGTGCTTAATAATTAAGGAACCGATATGAAACAATTTACTGTAGATGTTTTAACACCAAGTAGAGCAGTCGCAAGAAATATTCCTGCGCAGGCTCTTTTGATTCCAACATCTCGCGGACAAATTAACGTTTTGCCTGATCACACTCACGTTGTAACTCAGCTTTCAACTGGCATGTTGTCTATTTTTGGTGGAGCTGACGATCCAGATCGTCACTTCACTGTGACTCATGGAATTTGTAAGGTCTTAGAAGATAAAATTGTAATTCTTTCTAATACTTCTGAAGAACAACATGAAATTGATTTAGACAGAGCAACTCGTGCGCTTAAATTTGCTGAAGACAAGCTGGCGAACGAAGCCTTAGATGAAGAAGATCATCTTAAGTTTCACCGTAAAGCTGAAAGAGCAAAACTTCGTATTCAATTTGCTAAAGAGCAAAAGAATCGCAAGTAATTGCTAGATCAAATTAATCAAGAAAGCCTCCACAGTGTTGGGGGCTTTTTTTTGCCTTGAATCAATGAAAGACTATGGCACAATAGAGGTATGAAAATATCTGGTGTCTTAGTTCTATTTCCTATCACAATCTTTGTTTCATTTTTTGTCATGCAAAAACAGACAATGATGGAAAAACCATTTGAAAGACATGCGGGGGCTTACACTGACGTTGGGCATATTATCGCATCAATCAAGAATGCGAATGAATACCAAGGCCCAATTAAGAAAGTCATTCCAGCAACAGTGCCAAGAAGAAACGAGGGTCCTAGAAAAATTAATGAACAATTAGTGGCACCAATCGTTATTCAGACGGCAGAAACGAAAACTGTCATTCCTCAATCAAAAAATTCGACAGAAAATCAATTAGAAGAAATATGGCGTGATCATGTAACACAAGGTCAGGCGGCGACAGATAAAAATGATGAAATTCAAAATCCATACACCATGCAGGCAAGTGCTGGCGTTTCAGTTGCAACAAACTCAGGTTTAGTATCACCGAAGCAGCCATCTGAAATTGAAATGGTTAGAGCATTGGCCCAGGCAAAAACCAAAGAAGTAAAAAAGAACACGAATGAAGATCAGCAAAACTATGCGCGTTTAGATGTGATGGTTGTTGGTGTTGATATAAATAAAAATAAATCTGAGTCAAACTTAGAAAATGTAGAGTTTATAAACTTTGCTGATGAACAAAGTGAAAACTCTAATAATGGCCGATTCACCTTTGAGTATATATTGGCAAGACAACGTCAGGCCATGGCGGGAATATTCCAAGCAAAAGACTATGTGCCAACAAGAGTAGATCTGCCACTAGAAGTTGGATCGTTTGGATCCCTTATTCCAATGATATCAATAACTAGCATGGAAGACCTTTTAAGAACCCAGGACATCAATGTGCCTGGCGGATTTATTATGGTCGATCTGGATCAAAATATTATCGATGTTGAAATTGATAAAAAATACTATAAAAAAATCTACTTAAATTCTGAGTTTAAGATGTCTGAAGCTGATGACAGCGCACGTTTCGTCTTATTTGTTGGCGTTGAAACTGGAAATGTAACGATAAGATACCTGACGAGTTCAAGAAATATATCTCAAAGAATTTCAATCGTCGCTGCAGATCAAGTTCTTTACGATCTTCCGGTTATTACAGAATCATCTGTTCATAGTTTTGGTTTATACGAGATGGAGTCTCTATCTTTACTTCCAAGAGAGCTAACTCTTTCAGGTAAAAACATAAGACCATTTGGGCAAAAAAATACCGCCATTCAAGATACATTAAACTTCTATTCATTAGATTTTATCGAAGGTGTATTAGGGTCTAGGCGTTATACAGAAATCGATCACCTGGGAACGACTTTCTTTGTCGGTCATGATCAACAGGAAAAAATTGTTATACCAGGACAAGGCTATCTGAATGAAGTTCTGGCTTTTCACAACCTAGATCGACTTGAGCAAGACTGTTTAGTTCAAATCAATCTTCCAAAAGATAAAGAGCTTTTTGAAATTGATATGAGAGGCGAGGGACAAAAGGGACCACTTCTTCTAGATGCATCATATCTCAATAAAGACGGAACAGTATCAGTTGATGCCACGGAGTTTACAACTAATGCATTTATTTTGGGCGATATGTTGGGACGAATAAATATCAAAATAAAATATACGGACGATACAATTGATATTTTAAATTCGGTCTGTGCTCCAACTACCTATTTGGTTGAACACTTATAGCCCTTAGTGAAGACTTCCCAGTTCTTTGGAAATCTCTTCGTCATCATCGATGGCTCAATTTTAACATATCGACTAGGAGTCAGATCCGATGAGGTGAAGAGAATTGTGCCCCTTGGGAAACTATGATTAAAGTATTTACGTTCAAAATGTCTATTCTCTTCAATAATATTATCATCAAACTTTTTCATTAATTTAAAAAACCAATTGGGCTTAATGGAGCAAAGTGAAACATAGGCGTAGATAATTTGATCATTAGTCTTAGGCTTAGTGAAAATTTTGTCTTTATAAGCGAGGGCACGAGTCAGTGCTAAAAACTCAGCAAAAAAGTTTTTAGAAGCAAAGCCAAGGTGCTCGTGCTCATAATTCTCAAGAATATTAGCGAGTGAATACTCTTTTTTGTTGGCAACAAGCTGACGTTTACCTTTTAATAAATGCTTGGTGCCAGAGTTATAGGCAGCGATAGCTAAGTCCCAACGTCCCAATATTTTTAAATTTTGTTTAAGCAAATGAAGAGCAGATGCTGTTGCCATAAGTGGCTGAAGCCGACCATCTTGGCGCCTGCTAAGTGGCATGAAGTGTCCACCAATCCAACGCATAAATTGCCAAACACCACTGGCGCCTACTTTTGATCTGGCGCGAACATTAAAAGATGACTCAAGAAAAGGGATAGCCTTGAGTTCCCATGGAACATCAAAGGCATCAAAGTAGGTTTTAATAGTTTTTTCATATACAGCAAAAGAATTAATTCCTGCTTGAATATTATCCTTTTGCCCTGTCTGGGCCCTTAGAGCTGTTGAAAGCTCATTATAAAAATTTTTACGCCTTTTTTTGGAAGGAAGTTTAATTTTTGCTCGCTCAAGAGCTTCAATAATTTTCGCTCCAATTTCGCCAGCAGGTTTACCTAGTGATAGTTGATTAAAAGCTGTTTTGTAGCGTGAAACAATTTTCTCGACATACTTTACTTGAAGCGCGGACTTGGTGAATTGATTTAGCTCGCTACTATGAACAGAACTAAAATCAAGCACATCGTAAACAAGTGCCAAATTATCTTTATCATGAAGCACGGAATGGCTGCTTGGGTGTTGAGTGTAGATATCAAACCAAAAAGTCGTAGCATCTTTAAAGTACTCAGGAATGGCAAAATCATCAGAAACAAGATTGTCAGGATCAATTAAAAGTTTTTCGATATCGGAATCTTGAAAAGGAACAGATTTAGGTTCAAAGGTTGTGCTATCCGCCAAAACCTCTTGCTTAAGAAGAGAATCGCTTTGCAATGTATTTTCAACAGAAAGAGCAAAGACACTAAAAGGTAGCAAAAGAATTACGACTAACTTTCCCATTCGTGATTTCTGAAAACTTCCATCGTGCGCTTATAACCCGATGATACAACCTCTGATAACTTATCAGGATTTAGTGAAAAAGAATTTTTAAAAAATGTTCTATAGTTACTATGTTTCGGATAAATATCGATCATTTGGATATTTGGATTGAAATGCAGTTTGCGCTCAAGAATAGAGGTGATTTTCCTTCGATGTTTTTCATCAAACTTATTGCTCTTCATATATTCAGAAACGGTATCAATAATATCTTCAGATTGTGCTCGCATAGCTCTGTTGGCAACAATCTTTTTTTGAATCATAAGATAAATCGCCTGTGTACAGATAGCAGGTAGGCCATAGTTAACGAGCGAGCCTACTTCGTCCATATAGTGATATGGTGTATGAGTCCAAGAACTGATTATGAACTCACAGCCGTGATCAATGGCAACGTGGGTAGATAAAGTTTCACGAATTTCACCGTCGATATAATAATCTGTGAAATTGGTTTGCGGATTAAAAATCGGATAAGGGCTATAAAAAGGTGGAACACTCATTGATGCCGCAACAGATTCAGAAACAGGGATGCCAGTATAATAGCAGGCTGTTGAATCGTGATGAGGGTTGGGATAATTATATTTGCTAAAAATAACTTTTCTTGAATGATCAAGTTGAGTTGCTACAACAAAAAGATCAGTCTTTAGGTTGGCAAAATCATCATGAGAAATAACATTTTCATCCAGGTAACGTTTAAGTCCAGCAGTTGTAAAAAAACCAGGTAAAGTCGCAAAAGGATTTAATATTTTTTTTAAAACAGTTGGAAAGCCTTCAAGTGCATCATAAAACTCACTTTTGGGCGGTCGTTTTACAGAAGCTTTTAGGCTGAGCATGTCTTTATACGTGATGGGTTTGATTCTTGCGGACTTGCCATCGACTTGTGCTTCGATAACATCCATAGGTGAATAGCCACTAGCAAAATATAAACTAATTAATGCTCCAGCGCTGGAGCCAACATAGTTTTTAATATCAAGCGAACTTGGTTCGGAATTATTATTTGCCAAGGAAAAACCAAGTTCTTCTAAGGCCAATCCAACACCCAGATGCCAAGCGGATGCCTTAACGACACCCCCAGATAACACGAGTGCTATTTTTTTATTTTTAAATTGATCAAGGTTCACGCGGCGCATGTGATAAGGATAAACGATGGAGAACAACAGCAAAAGAAAAACAATGTTTGTGATGCGTTAATATGTGTATTTTTGAACAACTAGCTATTAATATAGAAGAATGAAAACATATTTTATCGTGTTCCTTAGCTTTCTATTCCTAAATGTGGCCGAAGCCAGCCTCAGCCAAAGAAGATGCATGCTTTTACCAGTAAAAGATCATGTCGATGGCGCCATCGGATTTAAAGTCTTCCAAGAAGTTGAAATTTACTTAAGAGAAAGTGAATGGTGTTACTACAGGCCTAATTCAGAAATTTTAAATGTTCTAGGAAGTTATAAAAGAAATCTTGATGAGCATCTACAAAACCCTGATGTTTTAAAAGTTTTAGCCGCTAAAACTCAGGCGGGATCACTTATTAAAATTAAAATTGATAAAGCTGTAAACGGTGCAACTGTTGAAATTAAAATTTTGGGTGAGAATGGAGAAGACGTTTATCTTTCCGAATCAACAAGACTAGATACAGATGAAATAACTGTTATCGCTCAGACAATAAAAAACTGGCTAGATATTTATGAAAAAAATATTCCGTATGATTCAAGAATCATAGGTGTTCTTGGAAATCAGTTTACTATCGATTCGGGTAAAGGTTATGGCATACGAGAAGGCGATGAAATTCTTATCATTCGTGCCATTAACAAAAAAAGACATCCGCTGTTAAAAGAAATAGTTGATTGGGATACTGAAAAAATTGGCACGGGTAGAATTACGTTCGTGGCCGATGCTCAGTCACAGGGCTCTGTTGTTCAGTATGATACTCCCAAAAAAATGAGAGTAGAGGATTGGGTTATTATTCAAAAGAAATCAAAAGAAATTATAACCAAAGCAGATGAAAATTTTAACAACGAAGACTTCTCTTTTGGTAAACTGGGACTAATGTCGATTGGTGCTAATATCGGAAATGGATCAGTAAGTGTAAATAATGGAACAACAAAAAAAGTTGATGGCTTTAACTTTGGTATTGATTTACATGTTGAACTTTGGGCAACTAGAAACTTTTGGACTTCATTAGATATTAGAAAAAAAACTGGTTCATATGATTCAAGTACAGGTGGATTAAATAACAATGATCAGTCGCTAAACTTTACTGATGTCGCTGTCTTAGTTGGATATAAGTACCTACCTCTAGGTTTCTTCTATGGGCCACAGGTTGACGGTTATTTGGGATATTCAAAAGTCACCTATGGATTAGATACAAACTTAACTGATGGTTTCACAGACTTTAGTTTCAGTGGAATTACTGCAGGAGTTAAAGGATCTTTGCCAATTGTAAAAGATGTTCGCGGATATCTTGAACTTGGCTTCTTGTTCAACCCAACATTTGATCAAGAGCAAACCGTATTAACTGGTGAGGCAGATTCGACGTCACACTTTAAACTTGAAGCAGGGGCGACGTATCAATATAGCCCAAGCATTGGCATCGTCGGTGGATTCCAAATACTTTCCGGAGAAGCAAAGTTTTTATCTCCGAATAGATCTGTTACAACGAAAGATACTGGCTTAAAAATCGGCACAAGCTATACATTCTAATGAACAAAGAAATAGCAAAGTTAGAAGAGCAGATCCTCTACCATAAGTCTCAGTATTATCAAGGTAATGCCGAAATATCAGATGTAGAGTATGACAAACTCGAAGATAAACTCAAAAAACTAGATCCAACAAATAAAGTTTTAACACTTGTTGGTTCTGCTCCCTCTGGATCAAGTAAGATTGCTCACGATCAAAAAATGCTGTCCTTGAATAAGGTTTACGATATCGATGAGCTTATGAGTTGGATAGAGGGCCGTGAAGTCATTTCGACATATAAAATAGATGGGGTTAGTTGTTCGCTAATATACAAAGATGGAAATCTCTCTTTAGCAAAAACAAGAGGCGATGGAAGCTTTGGCGAAGATATAACAATAAAGGCTAATTGGATCAAAGATATCAAAAGTTCACTCGGTAAAAAAATCAATCAATGTGAGATTCGGGGTGAGATCTATTGCAGCGAGGAAAGCTTCTATACGATATCTAAAGAAATGGAAAAATTAGGATTAGAAAAACCTACTTCACAAAGAAATATTGTAGCCGGCTTATTAGGCAGAAAAGATCATGTCGAACTTTCAAGACACTTAAGCTTTCAGGCCTTTGAATTAATAGCAGATGATTTGAAGCTAAAAGATGAGCATGATAAGTTTTTACATTTAAAATCATTCTCCTTTTCAATTCCAGACTTCCAGCTTCATAAAAACAAAAAATCAATTGAAGCAACAATCGAAGACGCACGTATATTCATGAGCGAAGGTGATTATCAAATTGATGGTCTTGTTTTTACCTTAAACGAAATAGGCCTACATGATCAGTTAGGAAGTACCGCTCATCATCCTAGATTTAAGATGGCGTTTAAGTATAGAGGTGACTCAAAAGTTACGACTATAAGTGAAATAGAGTGGGGAGTAAGTCGAAATGGAATTCTCACACCTGTTGCACATGTTAAGCCGGTAGAGTTATCAGGCGCAGAGATAAGACGTGTAACGCTTCACAATTTTGGTGTCGTTGATCAGTATAATTTAAAAAAAGACGATGAGATTGAAGTCGTCAGAAGCGGCGAAGTTATTCCCAAGTTTCTAAGTGTTGTAAAATCATCTAAAGGGGAGTTTTCATATCCAAAGAAATGTCCTTCGTGCGACGAACCAACAAGAGTTGAGTCGATTAGGCTCCACTGCGATAATAAAAAATGCCCGGTTAAAGTCTTGGAGAACATTCTTCACTTTATTGTAAAAATTGGAATTGATAATTTAAGCACTAAAAGACTCGAAGAAATGATGAAAAAGGGTCTGGTAAAAGAAATTCCAGATCTGTATCAAATCAAAGAGGAACAACTTTTGACCTTAGATAAAACTAAGGAAAAATTAGCACAAAAAATAATGGCAGAAATCGATAAATCAAGATCAGTAGACCTAATAAACTTTCTGTCTGCTCTTGGGCTGGCAGGTGGTGCCTATAACAAATGTGAAAAAGTTGTTCATTCTGGATATAACTCACTTGATAAAATCAAGCATCTTACATTAGAACAGCTTGTTGAGATTGATGGTTTTGCTGAAAAGTCGGCGAGTGACTTTTTGCAATCCTTGAAAGAGAAAATGCCAATCATTGAAAAGCTTGAAAAGAATGGATTTAACTTTAAAGAAATCATTATTAAAGAAAACCCTATAAAGGGAAAAAAGATATGTATCACCGGTGCTTTGTCTGAAAAAAGAAGTGTAATTGAAGCGAAGATCAGAGAGTTGGGTGGAGTTGTGAGTGGATCTGTTGGCAAATCAACAGATTACCTCTTAACAAACGAGAGTGACTCAGCTTCTAGTAAATTTAAAAAAGCCACGGATTTAGGCATAGCTATAATTTCTGAAAAACAGTTTTTTGAAATGGTTTAAACTATGGCCAAAATATCGACAAGTTTCGTCTGCGTTGAGTGTGGACATGAATCATCACAATGGCTGGGGCGTTGTCCTGAATGTCAGCAGTGGAATACATTTAGTGAAGAATCTAAGTTTAAAATAAAATCAACAGAATCAAAAAATACAAATAAAGCGCTGAAAATCACAGATATAAGCGAAAAGTTAAATACACGCACTCAATCAGGAATAAAAGAGTTTGATCGTGTGGTAGGTGGCGGCATCGTTCCTGGCAGCCTTATATTGATTGGTGGAGAGCCGGGCATTGGTAAGTCTACGCTTTTAACCATGATCATGGGCAAGCTTTCTGAAAACGAAAGTGTGCTCTATATAAGTGGGGAAGAGTCGTCGTCGCAAATCGCATCAAGAATGAAAAGGCTAAAAATAACAAATGAAAATTTACTCATTTTAAATGAAACCAATTGGCACTTAATTAAAGATCAAATTAAAAAAATTAAACCAAAGTTTATTGTTCTTGATTCGATTCAAACAACAACCAGTCCCGAAATTCAATCTCCAGCAGGTTCTGTTAGCCAAATTAAAGAAGTTACTTATGAGTTGATGACTCATATGAAGTCTCAGAACATTACAACCTTTATTATTGGACATATTAACAAAGAGGGATCAATCGCCGGACCAAAAATTCTAGAACATATGGTTGATACCGTCATCTATTTTGAAGGTGATCAGTATGGACAATACAGAATCTTACGTGCCATAAAAAATCGCTTTGGAAATGCCAATGAGATCGGTATCTTTGAAATGAATGAGTCAGGTCTTGAAGAGGTCGAAAATCCATCGAAGTACTTTATAGATGATCAGCAAAATGAACACCACGGTCGATCACTTTCTTGTATCCTCGAGGGGAGCAGAACTTTATTTATTGAAGTTCAGGCGCTAGTTGTCGAAAATAAATTCGCAAGTGGCAGAAGAACAACACAGGGAATTGATGCAAATCGATTAGCCATGTTAGTAGCTGTGATCGATAAGTATTTAGATATTCCTATCTCACCTAACGATATCTATTTAAATATTGTTGGCGGTGTAAAGATCAATAGTAGAGAAACAGACTTAGCCGTTATCGTGTCACTAATATCTAGCTATAAATCAAAGCCAGCACCAACGGATGTGATATTTATGGGGGAAGTCGGCCTAACTGGGGAAGTTAGAGGGCCGCATATGATGGAAAGCCGACTCAAAGAAATTGTTCAGCTTAATTACAGAAAAATTTTAACAAGCAAAAAGATCGCAGAAAAATATAAAGATCGTTATGACGTTGAGCTGATTGGCATTAAAGACGTCAAAGAGCTAAGTGCTTTTTTATAAAAACAATTTCTTAATGCTATTTTGCCACAAAGCATTCTTCATTTTGCAGTATGAAACTTGAGACTCAATAGAATTAAAGACACGATCTTCTTCCCAAAGCTTATCAATTGTTTCAAAGGTGACAATCCCAAGACCCAGTCCCGCAGCGAGAGCAGCACCGTATGCAGTAGTCTCAATAACTTTAGGTCGAACGACCTGCATTTCACCAAACGTAGCTTGTAGCTCTAATAAAAGATCATTGGCCGAAGCCCCACCATCAACTCTCATTGTCGAAACTTTAATCTTAGTATCAGCACTCATGGCATTTACAAGATCATTAATTGAAAGGGCTATTCCTTCTAAACAAGCTCTGGCGAGGTGTGCAGCTCCTGTGTCTCTTGTCATACCTATGATCGCGGCCTTTGCGTCAGCCGCCCAGTGCGGGGAACCGATACCTGTAAAAAAAGGCATGAAGAGGATATGTTCCATTTCTTCTAGTGAGCCAATTTGCTTTGCTAAGGTTTCAATTTCAGGCGAGCTAGAAATAAGTTTTAAATTATCGCGCATCCATTGAACAGCAGCTCCTGCAATATAGCAGCTGCCTTCAAGAGCATAATGGGCATTACCTTTTTGATCTTGATAAGCAATAGTCGTTAATAATCCATTATTCGAGTGCACTGGAGTCGTGCCTGTGTTGAGTAACATGAAGGCACCCGTCCCGTAGGTACACTTTAGTGCTCCTTTTGAGTGACCTGCCTGACCAAATAGCGCGGATTGTTGATCGCCGAGAATTCCGGTAACGGGAATATTATCTGGTAAAAATGAAAGTGAAGTTGTAGATCCAAAATTTCCAAAGGAAGGTAAAACTTTTGGGAGTGTTTCAGCAGGAATTTCAAAAAATGAGAGAAGCTCATCGTCCCACTTTAGGTCGTGCAAGTTATAAAGTAGGGTTCTTGAAGCGTTTGAACCCTCGGTTGCATGGATTCCGGTCAATTTAAATAGTAGAAAAGTATCGATGGTGCCAAAAAATAGCTCTTTGTTTTTAGCAGCAGTCTTAACGGCATCACTGTTTTTCAAAAGCCATCTCATTTTAGTCGCGGAAAAATAGGGATCTAGTGGTAGACCGGTTTTAGATCGAAGCATTGGTTCTTTTGATTTATTTTGCAAACAAAAATCAGATGTTCTTCGGTCTTGCCAGACAATGGCATTTGCTAATGGGTTACCGGAGCGATCAAAGGCGCATGTTGTTTCTCGCTGATTTGTTATTCCGATTGAAATAATAGAGCTGGATGGAATATTTGTTTTTTGAAGAAGCTTTTTAACAGTGGACTCAACACTCGTCCATATATCATTGAGATTATGTTCAACCCAACCAGGCTTTGGGTATATCTGTGGATACTCTTGGTTTACTTTATCAATAAACTTGAAAGTCTTCGCATCAACTAGCGCCGCAGTTGTTCCTGTTGTGCCCTGATCGAGCGCAAGAATAAAGCCCATTCTTAATCCTCATTAATAACATCACAATTGGTGGTAATCGTTTTGCCGTGATTACATAAAATTATAGCGGCGCCCTTCCAAAAACCTTTAACACCATTTCTAAAACCAGTCATCATGACAGTACTTAAAACCATAACAACTAATAAAAGTAAGACAAATTCAATAAAGGTTTGACCCTTTTGATTGCGAAGTGTAGATAAATCTTGTCTAGGAGCTTTGGGGGCGACCATCTTTCCCTCTAACGATTTAGACAGTTTGGAGTATAATAGCATTACTAATAGCCTAACGAAGGCTAAACAATAGTGCCAGCAGTGGAATGATGAAGAAATACTTTCCTATATTAGCGTTTATAACCATGTTTACGGGCTTTTTGGCCGGACAGGTCTTTTTTGACGTTTTCGAATCAAGCGCAGGTCAAAGTAGTGCTCAAAAAAAGATTTATTCACACTATGAAGACCTACTTAGAGAGTCGGTTTTTGTTACTGATAAAAGTAAATCGATTGCGGGTAATGCTATCGAAGCACCAATTGTTATTATTAACTTTTGGGCCTCATGGTGTAAGCCGTGTCTTGAAGAATTTCCTTCGCTGACTGCACTTGATGAGAAGTTTGATGACAAGCAGGTCCAAATTATTGGCATCAATACAGATGAAGCAGACGCCACTAAAGAGGTAGCAAAGGTACTCAAAAACTTTTCAATGAAATTTCCAAACGTCCTTGATAGTGACGGCGTCTGGTTAGAAAAATTTATGATTACTGCCATTCCAGTATCAATTATTTACTATAAAGGCGAAGTGCTTGAAGTCAGTAATGGCGCGAAAGACTTTATGGCAGAAGAATTTCTAGAAGATCTCAATAAGAAACTTAAGCTCTAACGCAAAAGTTTCTACCCCAAGAATAAGTTAATTCAGCAAGTGAATCAGATTTAAAAACACTAAAACGTGGTAACCGCTCAAGTCCAAGGGCATCATTAGCATTAATTGTGATCGCGGCCCAAAGTTCAGCCAGATTCATTTTATAATTAGGCGCAGCCATTGAAGCAATTAATAATAAATTGTCGACATGACACGAGCCAGGATTATAGTCACTGGCGATGGCGACTTTAGCCCCTGCATCTAGTAGTGCTCTAGCATTAGCCTGGGGCTTGCCTAGAAAATAACCAGTACCAGGAAGAAGAGTTGCTACTGTCTTACTGTTCGCAAAGGCTTTAAATCCATCATCACTTGTACATAATAAATGGTCAGCAGAAAGAGCCTTATTCTCGCAAGCATATACTGCACCTTTATTATCATTAAACTCATCGGCGTGAAGCTTTAAAGGAATATTAAGTTCTTTTGCTTTAGAAAACAAAAGATCGCAATCGTCTTTTAAGAAATAGCTTTGCTCGAAAAAAATATCAACAGCATCAATCGTTCGATGAATTTCATTCAAAAGAGGAAGGACAATAGCATTAAGATAATCTTTAGCAGATTTAAAACTTTTCGGCACAGCATGAGCTGCCATAAATGTATTTGTAATTCGAATACGCGGTGAAAAATGATCTTTTAAACGAGAAATAACACGGCTTAATTTCTTTTCCCCTTCAAGAGTTAAAGAGTAGCCAGATTTTATTTCTATCGTACCTACACCATAGGAATAAATTCTCTCAATTCGTTGCATGGCCGAATGAAATAAATCGTCTTCAGAGGTAGCGTTGGTGGGGGTGGTCGTCGCCAAGATTCCACCACCAGCATTGGCGATGGCCTGATAATCAGCCCCGTTAAGCCTCATAGAGTATTCGTTGGCGCGATTTCCTGCAAAAACAAGATGAGTATGACTATCAACAATTTCAGGCGTTACAGTGTGACCCTTTAAACTCTTCATCGATGAATGGTACATTGTCGGAAGATCTTGGGCCGCGCCAACCCAATGAATCTTTGCTTCATCAAAAACAATCGCTGCATTTTTAATAATGCTCAAGTCTTCAGGTAAAAGGTTTCTTCCGTCTTTAGAAATAGCGCCTTCAAGTGTGGCGAGCTCATTAATGTCTGTCCACACTTGCATAACTAATCCTTTTGCATTGGGATTTTAATATTGGTCATTTTTGAAGCTTTCTTAGCGATATCATATCCAGCATCAACGTGACGTACGATACCCATGCCTGGATCTGAATTTAAAACTCTAGAAATACGCTCATCCATATCTTTGGTACCATCTGCAACAATAACCATTCCTGAATGTTGAGAGTAACCCATGCCAACGCCTCCGCCGTGATGAAAGCTTGTCCATGAAGCTCCATTCATCGTGTTGATCATAAGATTAAGTAGTGGCCAATCAGAGATAGCGTCAGAGCCATCAAGCATGCCTTCTGTTTCACGATTTGGAGAGGCAACTGAACCACAATCAAGATGGTCGCGACCGATGACTATTGGTGCTTTAACTTTTCCTTCTCTTACCAAGCGATTAAAGAGAAGACCGGCTTGTTCACGCTCGCCGTATTTAAGCCAACAAATTCTTGAAGGTAAGCCTTGAAATGAAACCATCTTTTGTGCTTTATCAAGCCATAGGTGAAGTTTCTTGTTTTCAGGAAATAATTTTTTAAGCTCTTCATCAGTTGTGTGAATGTCGGCAGGATCACCAGAAAGAGCAATCCAACGAAAAGGACCTGATCCTTCACAAAATAATGGACGAATATAAGCTGGAACAAAACCTGGAAAATTAAAGGCTTCTTTTAGGCCAACCAGCTTTGCCCCTTCTCTTAAGTTGTTTCCGTAATCAAAAACATGGCTTCCACGTTTTTGAAATTCAAGCATGGATAAAACATGAGACTTCATTGTTTCATGTGAAAGCTTTGTATACTTTGCTGGATCTGATTTACGAAGATCATCAGCTTGCTCCATACTCATATCAGTTGGGACGTATCCGTTAAGTGGATCATGAGCAGAGGTTTGATCTGTGACTAAATCTACAGCTATATTTTTATCTAAAACATACTTAAAGAAATCAGCAGCGTTACCAACAACACCAATCGAAATAGCCTGATTCTCAGCCTTGGCTTTAAGAGCCATTTCAATCGCTTCATCATAGCTATTGGCCAAAACATCAAGATACTTTGAATCTAGTCTTTTTTGAATTCTCCACTTCGCGACATCACAACATAGACAAACACCATCTGCCATTTTAACGGCAAGGGGTTGTGCTCCACCCATGCCACCAATGCCTGCCGTAAGAACAAGTTTGCCTTTAAGCGTTGAGCCAGTACCGTAATGCTTTTCAGCGGCGGCCATAAATGTTTCGTAAGTTCCCTGAAGAATTCCTTGGCTTCCAATGTAGATCCATGATCCGGCCGTCATTTGGCCGTACATCATTAAGCCTTTTTGTTGAAACTCATTAAAGGTATCCCAATTAGCCCAGTGAGGAACTAAGTTTGAATTAGCGATCAGAACTCTTGGGCCGTGTGAATGACTTGGCATCACGGCCACTGGTTTTCCCGATTGGATTAATAGAGTTTGATTGTCTTCAAGATTTTTAAGCGCTTCAATAATGGCTTCAAGTGATTCGTGATTTCTCGCCGCTTGTCCGTTTCCACCATAAACCACTAAATTTTCACGGTCTTCTGCAACTTCTGGGTGAAGATTATTTAATAGGCAGCGAAGAGCGGCTTCTTGATGCCAACCTTTACAAGTTAAAGTAGATCCTGTTGGAGGTAGAGGTATATTCATGCAAGTTCTCCAAGAATGGCTTCGACGCAATTAATTAAATCATTGTTATCAATTAGGGATAAGATATTTTGGATATCTTTGGCAAACACGCGATCATCGACAATTGTTGGAACATGTTTTCGAATGACAGAGTGAAGTGTTTCAAGAGCATTTGAGCTTTTGAGTGGGCGCTGAAAGTCGAGCGCTTGTGTATTACAAAGTAGCTCAATGGCTAAAACTGTCTTTGTATTTTGTAAAACCTCAATCAGTTTTCGTCCAGACGTAACACCCATAGAAACATGGTCTTCTTTGTCAGTAGAAGTAGGAATAGAGTCAACTGAAGCTGGGTGACAAAGGCCTTTGTTTTCAGAGGCCAAAGCTGCAGCGGTAACATGGGCAATCATTAATCCAGAATTTAATCCTGAGTCAGCAGTTAAAAATGCTGGCAGATCAGAAAAAGTTGGGTTCATCATTTTTTCAATTCGGCGCTCAGAAATATTTGCTATCTCTGCCAATCCCATTGCTAAGTAGTCCATGGAAAGTGCTAGGGCTTCACCGTGAAAGTTTCCACCAGAAATGACTTCGTCGTGATCAACAAAAATAAGTGGGTTGTCCGTTACAGAGTTCAGCTCAACAGTTAAGACTTCATCAGCGTGGCGAAGCGTCTGTCTGCAAGCACCGTGTACTTGAGGTACACAGCGAAGTGAATATGGATCTTGAACCTTTCCATCCTCAGGGTGGGAAACTAAAATCTCAGATCCTTTTAAGAGACTTTGTAAATTATTAGTAACGGCAAGCTGTCCTGGGTGTGGTTTTAAAGAAGAAATAAGGGGATGATAAGCTCTGGCCGTACCCTTAACACCATCAAGTGTTAAAGCGCATGAAATATCAGCAAGCTTCATTACTCTCTTTGCTTCTTCAATGGCAAAGGCGCCTAGGGCGGCCATGACGGCAGTACCATTGATAAGAGCGAGACCATCTTTGGGACCAAGTACAGCAGGCTTAAATCCAATTTGATCAATAGCAAAAGCACTTGAAACAATTTTGCCTTGAAATTGAACTTCACCTTCACCAATTAGCGCAAGAGCAATATGTGATAGTGGAGCAAGATCACCTGATGCACCAACAGATCCTTTTTCTGGAACAACGGGAGAAATATGATGATTGATAAAAGCCAAAAGGAGTTCAACGATCTCTGGGTTAACACCAGAAAAACCCGAAGCCAAACAATTTGCTCTTAAAAGCATAATGGCGCGTGTGATAGTTTTAGAAAATGGTTTACCAACGCCAGTGCAGTGAGAGCGTATAAGATTGACTTGAAGTTTTGCTAGATCTTTTTTAGGAATATGCTTATTCGCAAGAGCTCCAAAACCAGTATTAATACCGTAAACAGGAGCGCCTTTTTCTACGATGGCAAAAACATAGTCACGAGATCTTTGCATCGCTATTTTTGATTCAGGTGTTAGTTTAACCTCAAGAGAACCAGGTGATGCCTTAGCAACTTGATGAAGTTGTTCAATTGTTAGGTCGAGTCCATTAATATTTATAGTATTCAATTTGATTTCCTAAGAGATTTAATATTATTTAAATAATCAGTTGAGTTGCCTTTAAAAACTGCAGAGCCGGCAACGAGGACATCGGCCCCCGCATTGATGATATCGTGACAGTTACTTTGATTAACACCACCATCAACTTCAATGAGAAAGTTTGCACCAAGATCATTTCTGCGCTCGACAAGTTCTTTAATTCTATTGATTGATGTAGGCATGAAGCTTTGACCGCCAAATCCAGGTTCAACAGACATAACTAGAACAAGGTCACAAGTTTTTAGAATATCGTCAGATAGCGCTGATAGCTCAGTACTAGGTCTAAGCGATATGCCGGCATTTTTAGAAATATTTTTTATTTTCGTTAACAACTCGACAGAGTTCGTTTGAGTTTCAACATGAATGGTAAAAGTCTCAAATGAAATAGCCTTTAAAGTATCAATATAAAATTCGGGATTGGTCACCATGAAGTGTGCATCAAGCGGTTGTTTTGTTTTTTGTGAGATTTTAGAAATTATAGGGTGTCCAAAAGTCGTGTTTGGAACAAAGTGGCCATCCATAATATCAAGGTGCAGCCAAAGATTTGGAACTTTTTCTAAGACAGAAAGCTCACGTTCAATATTCAAAAAATCACAAGCTAATAGGCTTGGCGAAATAATCGTCATTGTTGATCCTTTGAAATTGAAGAAATAAAAGGAGTTTGCCCTTGAAGCCCATTGATCCAAGTGGCAACATCAACGGCTTGCTTGCCTTCAATTTGTATCTTTAAAAGCTCGATGCTTCCATTAAGGCAGCCAATAAAAAATGACTCTTTTGTTATTAATACTTGTGAAGGTTTAATTTTCTCGTCACTTACTTTTAGTTTTAAAATTTTGCAGCGCTTGTTATTAAGAAGAAACTGAATTCCTGGCCACGGCGTAAATGCCCGTATTTTACGCTCGATGGTTATAGCGCTTTCTGAATTAAAGTCTATATAACCTTCATCTTTTTTAATTGTTGGGGCAAAGCTGGCTTGGCTTTCATCTTGTTGCTTAAAGCTAAGTGTATTGTTGTCGGCCGAATTGATAAAATCTTTCAAAAGAGTCGAAGCAAGAGACTTGAGCTTCACATAAAGCGACTCAGTTGTTTCATCAATTGAAATTGGCAGAGCTAAATCACAACAAATATCACCAGCATCCATTTGTTTTACCATTTTTTGAATGGAGACACCGGTTTGCACGTCACCATTTAAAATGGCGTAGTGTATCGGTGCAGCACCTCTATAAAGTGGTAAGAGACTTGTGTGAATATTGAAGCAACCTAAACGCGGAAGTGATAAAACCTTTTTTCCAAGAAATTGGGCAAAGGCAAAAACGACGAATAGATCAGGTTTTAAAGATTCAAGCTCAGATAGAAACTTGGGCTCTTTATTAATATTTTGAGTCTGAAAAGTTTTTAGTCCCAAAGTGGTGGCAAGCTCAATAACTTCGGGTGATTTTAATTTGTTGCCTCTACCACTTGGGCGATCAGGCTGACTAATAACATAAATGATTTCTACATTAGGAAGTTCAAATAGAGTTTGAAGACATTCAGTTGAGATATCAGGAGTGCCACAAAAAACTACTTTGAGCACAGCTTAGCCTTTTTTCGCTTTTAAAAATTTCTTCGTTAGAAACTGTCGTTTTAAAAGTGAAAGTCTTTCAAGAAAGACGATTCCGTCTAGGTGGTCATTTTCATGCTGTAAGCAAACGGCAAGAGTACCCTCTGCTTCAAGTGATTGTTTGTCGCCATTTAGGTCTTGATACTCAAGCACGACATGATTGGCGCGCTTAACATCTTCATAGACACCAGGAACAGAGAGACAACCTTCTTCGTAAAGAATTTCACCGTCTTTTTGCTTAAAGACTGGATTGATGATGACCATGGGATTGAAATTAGAAAAAGACCATTCAGTATGACCGTCAGAATTCAACGTTTTTTCACGATCAAAATCAATATCCATAACAAAAAGTCTTATCGATTTGCCAACTTGAGGTGCCGCAAGTCCAATGCCTGGAGCGTGATACATTGTAAAAAACATATCCTTAACAAGCTTGTTAAGTTCCTCATTAAATTCAACAACAGGTTTTGCAACCTGCTTAAGAACTGGTGCTGGATAAGTGAAAACTGTGAGCTTTTCACCCTCGAGTTTATAGTGCTCTTTTGTAAATTCAGACATGACTTTTCATAGCATACATGCACTGCGCAAGTCTAGCTTAGCGCTTAAGCTCAACTAGCATTAAAGACTCTTGTAGGATTGATAGGTCACTTTTTGAGATGGCATCTAGAATATGACTAAGTTTGCGACTTTTTTGCCAGACGCGCCACGTGTCAATTGTGCGGATTTTGGATTCAAGGCCCTGCTGTTTAATCACTCTTTCAGGAATTAATAAAAGGTCTTTAACTTCGTAAAGACGAGTAGAGATTTGTTGAGGGTTAATGATTAAAAGACCATTTCGATCTATGGCCTCTTCAATAAAATATGGCTTTCGATAAACAACGGTTAGATCACGGTCTGCGACAATTTTGATGACTCTATCGGGAACAGTTGGGTAAACGAAAAGAGGAGTGACAAAAGACCAGATAAAACCAAAGCAAAGAAGTGCTGATAGGGCTCTTGTCCTAAGCGATACTTTCCTAAAAAAAGAAATAAAAGCAAAAAGTGTGAAAGCGATGGCAAGAAGCATAACTAAAATATTTGAACTGCTTTCAAATAAAGAGGGAAAGGCAAACGTCATCAATAAAATGGGAAGCAAGGTAAAAAATAAAGTGGAGCTAGCTAAATTCGAAAAACTAGCGGCAATGCCCTTGATCGGTGAGTGGTGACACTTCATCGTATCAAGTAAAATGATTAGAAAGAAAAAGATACTTGGCATTGCGTAGTGGTGAGAGCGTTGATTCGGAATGAGCCACAAGAAAAAGAAGACGAAAAAAGATGATAGAACAAAAACTCTTGGCCAAAACTTTTTATCAACAGCAGTTAAGCGTTTTTTCCAATTCTCAATATTAAAAACAAGGGGCAGAAAAAGAGACCAAGGCAATGAGAAAATAATCAAGCCTTGAAACACAACCCGAATAGGGTAAGGCTTAGAAGTAAATTTGCCAAGGTTTTCACGTAAGAAGAAATAATCAATAAAATACTGACCGTATTTTATATAACAGGCCACAAACCAAAGACTTCCAAGAGCAAAAGTAGCCAAAGAAAATATTAATAATTTCTTATAAGGAATGGATTGTTTAAAGTATTGGCGTAAAAATAAAAAGATTGAAAAACTTCCACCAATCATAACCCAAGCAACCGGACCTTTGACTAAGACACTCAGGGCACAAAAAAGAGTAGCATATAACCAGTCGCTTCTTCGTTGATCAATCAAAGCTGAAAATAAAAAGATTGATCCAAGCGTACTTAATAAAGATAGCGGCATCTCCATCATGAAAATACGAGAATATTTTGCAAAGCCAATTGTAGACAGAAAAAAGAGTGCTGCAGTGGTTTTGGGAATTGAAAAAAAACGTTGAACCCAAGAAGCAATATAGGCGATTGAAAATAGAGAGAGAAGTAGAATTGATAATCTTGCTGCGGTTGTTGTTTCAAGAAATCCAACAGCATAAAAAGGAAAAGGCAGCCAAAAGTGTAGAGGTGGTTTAGACCAGTGTGGTTCACCTCGAAAATAAGGAGTTAGAAAGGAGTGAGCGGCGTTCATTTCCTTTGAAATTTGTAGATAAAAGCCTTCAGTTCCCTGCCTTATAGCATCGAGGTTGCCAATGTCCCAGGCCATTAAAATAAACGCAAGAATGAATGAAGCCAAAAATCCATGTTTTTGGGTTAAACGCATCAACCACTTAATCATGTTTTAAGTTTCCGGTGTGAGTAAAAAGTGTAGGCAATAAAGCAGCAAAATAAAAATGGTACGCCGAATGAGGCCAAGAGCGGAGACAGTTTTGAGCTTTTACCAAGCTCAGTTGTATAACTAGTTGTAAGCCAATATATAATAGTAAAAGTAAATACAAAGGCTATGTTCTTACCCATATTCGAAGATCGCCTGCCTGGATTATAGGCGGCGATACTTGCCAAAAGTGCAAAAACAACACAGACAAACGCTGCTGAAAACTTATCATATAGAAGAACAGAGTATTCGTCGGTATTAATTCCTGATCGTTTGAGCCTCGAAACATAATCAACGAGCCCATTTAGTGGCAAGGTCGTAATATCGCTTTCTATTCGCTTGAAATCATCAACATTTTCATCGAGGTCTACCTCTAAATTGGTTTCACTAACCTTTTCCGGAAAAACCTGATTGTCTAAATTAATATAACTCGTTGAAGTCGGAAAATACCACTTACCTTCAGGAGTGTTAATAAGCTTGCCGCCTTTAATTCTTTTTGTGATTTTATAATCAGATCCAAAAAAATAGAGAGTGACATCAAGAAGCTCGTCTCTTTCTTTATTAAACGATGAAAAAGAGAAGAAGTAATTTTGACTCTTGTACCAAATGCGCCCACTGCCAATTGTACTTGCTCGAAGCCCTTGGCCTTCAAGATTTCTAAATTTTCTATCCGACTCTGGAATAAGGATGTGCCTGCGTGATCGAGCATAGGGATCAATAAAGCCAGTTATCAATAGCTGCAGCAAACAAATAAGAAATGAGGCTAGGGCGATCGTTGAAAAAAATTGTTTTCTTGAAAAACCTGAAGCAAAAATAGCTGTAAGCTCGTTTCTATTTTTAAGCTTATTAATACTAAAAAGAGAAGCTGTTAGGCATGAAATCGGAAGGACGCGAGCAAGAAAGCTTGGTGCTTCTATTAGAAAATTAAAAAAAACTTCCTGGGCCGTAACATTATCGCGCAGAAAACCAGAAACAAGATTAGAAACAGTAATTAGCAGCATTAATGCAAATACAGAGGCTACAAAAGCCTTAAACCACTCAATCAGAATTAGATTTTTTAAAATCATTGAGGTAGCGAAATCCTTGAAATTTTCATGTATAGGCCAATTGATCTAGATAAGAGAGGCTCAAAAAATCTATTCAAAAAAGGAAATGTGATAAGTACTCTTACAAAAATCGGAGAAATAACTTGATATATATGAATGAAAACTTTACCTAAATTATATCTTGATAATACCGTGTCACGGTAGTCTCTAAGGGCAATAGTTCTTGGGTCAAGTGAACCGTAGCAAAGAGTTGCAATATAACATCCTTTAGCTTCAATTCTTATTTTTTCATAAGTATCTTTGAAGGCTTTCGGGTTATGTGCAAGCTTTTGTCTTACGAACTTCTTAACCATTTGTGAATTAGCATATTGATATTTAAACCCAATAGTAAAAGCGACAAATTGTTTCAAGCATCTTATAGACTCAAGAGTTAAATTGGGGCTTCTATCATAAGCTTTACCAAGGTCCCAATAGACGTGGGAAATAAGCAACATTTCTGCCAGATCATTCTCTCTATTAAAAAATGCAGGTGAAAGTGAACTCTCTGGAACATCAAAGTATTGAGCTAAAATATTTAAATATTGAGAATAGAACTGCACCGCTTTTGGAATCTCTTCCATTGCGGCAAATTCTTGTGCTTTTTTTAAAACTTTAAGACGTTCGGCATAAGCCTTTACTACGGGCTCAGATCTAACGACATTATATGATTTTTCATTATCTTTTGTGCTCATTTAAAATCTGTACGATAAAGAAAATGAAGTTTCTTTGGCTTTTTCATCAACTTGTCCAATGGAGACAAGTTCACTGTATTGAGTTGAGGCAACTGCAGCTTCAATCACAAGTCGTGGCTGAACCCAGCCTAAACCGGCACCAGTCCCTTTCTTTTTTAGACCTTTATCTTCTTGAGCTCCAAAACGCATGTAGAAATCTTGAAAGATTTTCAACTGAACAGCGGCGCGCACTACGGAGGATTCTTTTGCATCAGTCTCCCAACCAGCACCAGCATCAAACATAAGAGCGATGAAATCTTTGTATACATATTGAGCACCAGCAATTGCCCTGCGCGCCAAAGGATCATCACCCAAAACATCTGGAACAATAATTCCAAAAGTAAACTCTGGGGAAATGGCGTGAGTTACCCCAGCAGATATTTGATTTAGCTTCGCTGGTAGTGGTCCACCTGTACGCTTCGTTGTTGAATAGCTAAATCCAAGTGCAGATTTTTTACCAATGGCCGAACTCGCAGAAGCCGCCATTCTAGTCACTTTACCAAAACGATCATCTTGCTTTGAATAACTAAAAGATCCGTCGACATCGCCCTTTGAGTCTGAGGCGATGAAAAGAAGGTTTTCCTCGCTTGCAGAAGAACGTGGAGAATTATCATCTGCCGTGAAATCTGTTCCCGATTTTTGGATATAAATAGATGAAACCTGAAAAAATGAAATAGCAGCAGGGTTTAGCATCGTCGCCTCATCCATTAGGAGTGATCCAACACCTGCACCTGCAGTCGCTTTTAGTCTCGTTGTCGATACTTCTGAGGCATTTAGATATGTTGCACAGCTAAGACCGAGTAAAAGAGTCGGAAGTAGTCGTGACAACATGGCGATGGTGAATTTCATAGGGTAAGATGCCTCGTTAAAAGATAAAGGTGGTTTAATTGTAATGAAGATAAAAAAGGCTGTCATCCCCGTTGCCGGAAAAGGGACAAGATTCTTACCTGCTACCAAACAGGTACCAAAAGAGATGTTACCAATACTTGATCAGCCAATGATCCACTATTGTGTAGAAGAAGCCGTGTTGTCGGGCATTCAGGAGATTGTTTTCGTAACATCTTCTGGAAAAGAGGCTATTGAAAACTATTTTGATCGCAATATAGAGCTAGAAACATTTCTAATAAAAAATAACAAGCAAGAACTATTTGAGAAAATACGAAAGATTGGAGACATGATTGAGATTGTCACCGTAAGACAAAAAGAACAACTAGGCTTAGGACATGCTGTTTTATGTGCAAAGTCTGTTGTTGGCAAAGAGGATTTTGCCGTCATTTTGGGCGACGATATTGTAGTAAACAATATTCCTGTCACGAGACAACTTATTGACTGTTATGACAAACATCACGGTTCAGTGATTGGTGTCATGCAGGTTGCAAAAGAATTAACGTATAAATATGGGATTGTGAAAGGGACTTCGATTGATGGCAAAACCTTGAAAATGCAAGGAATGGTAGAAAAGCCAAAGCCAGAGGACGCCCCAACAAACTTAGCAACACCGGGAAGATATATTCTTAAAAATGAAATTTTTGGTGCGCTTGAAAGAATAGAGCGAGGGGCCGGTGGTGAATATCAGCTCACAGATGCTATCAATATGTTGTGCTTGGAAGATAAAGTTTTCGCTCATGAATTTGAAGGACAAAGATATGATACGGGTAGTTTGGAAGGCTACTTAAGGGCCACCGTAGATTTCGCTTTAGGCCGGGAAGATTTACGTGAAACAATGATTACAATTTTAAAAGAAAAGAGAAAATTAATATGAAGATAATTGCTGCAATAATATCTTTAGTTATCGCTTCAAATGTACAAGCTGTGCCAACGGTCGAAGGACTATTTAGAAACGTAAACAATAAAGAGCCAAGTGGAAATCTTATCGTCGTAACCGCCATGGTAAGTAAAATGGAGACAGCTTCACCCGCAGGAATGGGAGAAGAAGTGGAAAAAGAGTCTGCTGAAGAAACTAAAAAACCAGCCTTTTATAAATGGTTAATTTCTCTTGAAAAAGAGCAGTCGATTGATGTTATTCAAGTAAGCTATGAGGATCAATCATTAAAAGAAGATAGTGTTGTAGCATCAAAATATTTCCCTGATCTCAAAAAGATTGTCGAAAATGACTCTTCTTTAGAAAGGGGAATGTTTTATGGCCTGATGAGTGTTTTGGTTTTGAATGATTCTTCAGTCTTAAAAAATATCTTAAATAAATACTCTCAAGGATTTGTTTCCAATAAAGAGTTGATGTCTAGAGAAAAGATAAATCTCTATCATCGTTATAAAGTTTATCTGGAGCAAAGACAAAGTGATGAAGCCTTAGTGTCACCACTTGAGCCTGAAGATCAGGAAAAACTATCAAGTGTAAAAGAAACCTTATCGGCTCCAATGTATAAAGATGCTGGCAATGTCAGTTTAAGTCGAGAGGCAAGCGAGCTTTATTGGAAAGTCGATCTTAAAAGTATAACGGCACTCTTTGGAAATGAAGATCATCGTTTGAGAAAAATAGAATATCAATCTCCACTTGGCGACTTAAGGGTGATTGCTGATGAGTATGTATTATTTAACGGTTCACATGAACTTCCTAAAACAATGATTTATAAGGATATGGCAGGAGTGAATTGGCGCGTACAGTTTACAGGCCTATCTCATCTGAACACTCGATCAACTCCATTTACAAAAAGAGCACAAGATTATGCAGATGCCGCAAAAACTTATAGAAAAAAACAAAGTGCTAAAGCCACAGAACAGACGGTAAAATTGCAACAAGTGCAACCGACATTTATTTTCTAAATGAATTATCAAGTTGCCTGTAATACACCGTTTAATAAGTCGCTGTTAACCTATCAATCTGATGAAAGGCTTGAGATCGGTCAAAGTGTAACGGCGCCGCTTGGAAAAAGAGAAGTATTGGGTTGGGTTATAAAAGAAGATGACGGCGAAGCTGCAAGCTTGAATCTAAAATCAATAAAGAATAAATTTGATGAAGTTATGAATTTGAGTGAGCATGAAATGAAGCTCTACTCATGGATGTCTGATTACTATCACTACCCATTGGGCCAGCTCGTTAATGATGCACTTCCAAAGTCCATGAAAAGACCTAGACCGCTGGAGGCAATGATAAGCTCAAAGGTGGAGCACCTTGAGGAATTAACGCCTGATCAAGAAGAGGTTTTTGAACGAATTGAAAAATCGTTAACGGATAAATTCTCCAAACATCTTATTCATGGTGTTACTGGAAGTGGTAAAACACATATCTATCTTCATCTCATGAAGAAGGTCTTAAAAGAAGGAAGGAGCGTTCTTTTCTTGTTGCCAGAAATTAATCTAACACCACAATTTTTAGATAAGTTTAGATCTGTTCTTGATCAAAAAATCTATGCTTATAGCAGTGAAGTTGGCGCCTCTCAAAAATATCAACTGCGAGATACTTTGAAGAAAAACAAAGATCCGATTGTTATAGTGGGCGTGAGAAGTTCTGTTTTTTTACCGATTGAAAATATTGGTTTGATTATTGTAGACGAAGAACATGACTCATCATTTAAACAAGATGATCGATGTGCTTATAATGCAAGAGATGTTGCTATCAAGAGAGCCTCGATGCTGCAAATCCCTGTTGTGCTGGGTTCAGCAACGCCCTCACTAGAGTCCTATAATTCATTAATTAATACTCAGCTCTATTATCCTTTAAAAAAACGCGTACATGGCTTTAACTTGCCCACGATTGAAATTCTTGATCAAAGAGAAAATCGAGATGGTGAGACTATAGAGCATTGGCCTTTGACAAGAAAATCAATGAAGGCCATTGAGGATGCTTATAAGAATGGAGAGCAAGCGCTCGTCTTTATTAACCGTTTAGGCTTTTCAAGTTATTTGCAATGTTCTTCATGTGGTCATCAATTTCAGTGTCCCAACTGCTCGACAAATATGCGCTATTTTAAAGCAAGAAATGAAATCTCTTGTCAGACATGCGCAACAAAAACCACAATGCCATCTATTTGCCCTGAATGTTCTTGTATCACTTTAATGCAAAAAGGATATGGAACAGAAAAGGTAGAACAGGTTTTAAAAGAAGCCATAAAAGGATTAAGGGTTGAGCGTTTTGATAGAGATGAAATTAAAAATCTGGAACAACTCAAAGACTCTTTAGATCGGTTTCATCGTCATGAGGTAGATGTTCTTGTCGGTACTCAAATGCTTTCAAAGGGACATAACTTTAAAAAAGTAAATACAGTCATCGTCCTTGGAATTGATCAGCAACTTAATTTTCCAGATTTTAGGGCAATGGAGCGAGCATGGCAGACGCTTGTCCAGGTTAGTGGAAGATCAGGACGATTTGGTCAGCCAGGCAAGGTTCTTGTCCAAACACATTCGCCTGAACATCCACTTTTTGTTCATATTACACAACATCATTTTAGTGAGTTTTATGAAGAGGAGCTCGATTTAAGGCAAAGAGCAACATGTCCGCCAGTCGCAAAGATGGCCGTCATTTATCTTACATATAAGGATAAAAATATTCTTATCAAAAAGTCTTTAGAGTTAGGGCAATGGTTAGAAGGTCTCAAAAATCACCACTATGATAAGGTCGATATATTGGGACCAAGGCCAGCAATTATGGAAAAAAGAGTGAATAAATTCACTTGGACGATTCTTCTAAGGTCTAGTGATTTAATGCAATTACATGCTGTCTTGTCGATGTGTCAGTCCAATCTTGATAATTTTAAACCGGTACAGATAAAGATGGATGTGGATCCCCAGGTAATTTCTTAAATCTAAGTCGTTGAATATTCGATAAATAAAAATAAACTCTGCTTACCAGCTCAAGTTTTCAACCTATATCCCGAAAAGTCGAATGAAGTGAACCTAATTAGTTCGATAGACCAGGGTTGTTACTATGAAAAAGAAGCTTAAACTCTTTATCCTATTTGCTGCATTTGCATCGAGTTCTAGCGCTTGGGCGCAGTTTTCAGTTGTAAATACACCAGGAGGAAGTTCTGGTTCTGGCGGCGGAACGACAGTGCAATCAGCGCCACAGACAGACGTTTCGGTCACAACATTACCTTCGACAAGAGAGACTTGTAGCACTGCAAATCGAGTGAGTTTGCAAATGCTAAGAAGTCTAATGGTTTCACCCGGAGACTATAATATCTCGATGGTTCAAGGCCAAACTAGAAAATTGAAAGTTCAAATTCCGGCGCACTATGGTGATTGTCTAAATATTAGATTTCAGTACCAAGTTGTGGATAACAATATTCAAGTCACTGCAGCGAACGATAAGTCATATGATGAATATACATCTTGCTTAAAAAGTAAGGGTATCCTAAGTGCAGACGGATCAAAGTTTGATGCATCCAAGGCAACTATTTCAGAGGCATCTTTTGAATATATTGATCTTCCTAGTTTTGATGCTTCAAAAAATATTGAAGCTTTTTTTATGTCTCCCAATCCAAATCCTACAAATGGTAATTATGGTGCGGCCTTTCCATCTGGTTGGTTAGCCTCAGCGGATACATGTTCTAAACGTGAATCACTTCAAGAGGGTGGAGCTTCAGTATATCTTTCGCCAGAAAGTGAAGCCGCTGATCGTGCCTTTAGAGCTTGTAATAGCTTGGACTACGAACAAATTCTTCGCGAGCTTGAAAGACTTGATGCAAGTACTCTGGGGAACGCATCACTCCTTAGAAATGTATTGCAGGGAGCACTTGATACTGCAAGAGCTCAACGTGCGACTGAGATTTATACACGTTTTGATGAAATCGAAGCTCAGTTTAAACCAAGTGCTGATGATATTGCTGCCGGTAGAAAGGTTGGCGTATCTGAGGATGAAGCTATTCGTTTAAGTAATGAATATGCAACATTACTTTCAGAGTTAAATGATGTTGTTATTTCTCCATCAATTTCAGAAATTGACACTCTTATTCAAGAGCACGGTCAGACAACATCAAGATCACGTCAAACTGAAATTCAAGACAGATTAAAATCATTAAACGAAGCCGTTGGCGCTTACGCCAAAAGAAGTAGTCGTGGTCTTAGAGATCTGTATAAAGGACTAGAAGAATTTGCACTTATTGATCAAGCAGAAAAGATTGAAGGCTTTCGCTTAAAATCTGAAGCGTTTTCTAGAGTGTATGTTGGTAGACCAGATGCAAGACGTGGCGAGCAGATCTCTGTTGAGCGCGCCAATAAGTTTGTTACTGATCGTATGGAAACTTTTATGACCCAAGTTGTTCAAGACTGGGACGATAGCTACCGCGTAAGAAATCTTGATAGAGCCCCATTAACTTCATCTCAAAGAAGAGTTAGTCAGGCGTACGAAAGAGTTAATAGAAACTGGCAGCGCTATGAAAAAGGCGAACAAGATCAAATGAAAAAATACTGCGGCAGAAACTTTATTGGTGGTGTTAGCAACCCAGTTCGTTGTCAGCAATTCCAAAGAGGTGCTGAAGGTCGCAGGCGTAGAGCGATGTCTACACGTGAAAGAGATCTTAAAAATCTTAGAAGAAGAGGCGAACACTATAGTAGTCTTTCAAATCAATATGAAGCGTCGGTAGAGAGATTTGAATCAGAGCGTGGTTCAACTTACGACGATATGGATATCTATTCTAACTATGGTGATGACTATAGCTATCTTTATGGTGATTCATACTCAAGTGGTAGTTATTCATCGTACGATATGGGTGGCATGTCGATGGGAATGGGTAATCCAATGGGCTCACTTCGCTCTCCGGCAGGTATGCAACAGTTTGGGCAGCAATCTCAAATGATGCCATATTCACCGATGATGGGACAAAACCCATATGGAATGCAACAACAACAAATGATGTACCAGCAGCCAGGTCAGTTTATGCAACAGGGTGGGCAGCAAATGATGTATCAGCAGCCAGGAATGATGCAAGGACAGGGCGGAATTAGCCCCTATTACATGATGGGAAATTAAAATAAAAAGCCTCCCGATGGGAGGCTTTTTTTATGGCTTAAAAATCAATTGAAGTTCGTAGCTGCAGCACAAAGGTATTGTCTGCATTATTCTTTTGGGCAGGATCATTAGTATAAGCATAGTAATCACCAGTCATCAGATAACCGGCCGAACCACCCACATGAACTTCTTGATTCCACTTATAATTAAATCCAAGATCTATCTCTGTTCCAAGATCATCCGATTGTGTTGATTGAGCGGTAAACGTTTTACCAGTTGTGTGGTTGTAAGAAACTTTACCTGTCTCGGCAACCTGATCGGCCTTTGCCCAAATTAGAGCTGCATCCCAGTCCCATTTGCCCGTTGAGTAAGAGGCACCAAGCTTTGCATAGGTCGCGTTGTGAACATATGAATCGTAAATTTGAGCACCAGAACTTATTGAACGAAGATCATAGCGGAACATTAAATTTGCAATTTGATAATTAGGGTGAAGATACATGGCCTCAAAGTCTGTTCCGCCAGCACCTTGGCCAGAAACCTGACCAGCAAAAATCTGTAGTTTCCACTTTTCAGAAATTTTGTAAGCAGACTCAAGAAGTATTGCCTTAGCCTTATATTTAGCAACAGTTCCATTTTCGAAATAGTTTCCAATATCACCACTCATTATTGGAACTTCTACGGCAAACGAGAGATCACCAAATTTCTTAGAAAGATAGAGATCAGTAATTTTAACGTTTGTTTCACCTAGGCTTGTATTTGTAGAGTCGTTGTTTGTATCGCCGCTGATTGCAGTTGATTGTGTATTACTTTCTTTTTTACCATAGAGAAGACCAAAGGCGAGATCACGCTCAACATTGTCGTAAAGCACAGAGGCACCAAACTCTCTAATTCTTGAAGCTCTAGTGAAGTTTGTTTGTGCAATTTTCGCCCAGTAAGGAGTTAATTGGAAATTACCAATTTTAATCTTACCAGAGATACCATCTCGAGCAGTTGCAAAACGATCCCAACGATCTGAACCGTCATTGTAAACAGCACCTAAGCCCCAATTAAAACTTTGACGACCAATCAACCAGGTTGCAGCATCGGAATATAATTCTGCATAAAGTTGGTTAATAACAATGGTGTCACCGTTAGTTGTGTTGTGAGTATAAAGTGTACTGCCGAAACTTGCATCACGAGCTGTCGCTGTACGTGTACTGTCATCACCAAGGCGTCCACCGCGACCGTAGTTGGTAGATATTTCACCCTTAAGTGAAGCAGCATCATTAATGATCATTGTTGGTTGCAATCTAAAAATATAAGACTGAAATGAAGCGTTCTCCTTGCTACCGGCCGCTAGAGGAGACTCTTGTGATCCGGTGTTAGTAGAAGTTCTATCAGTTGTTTCTTTAATTCTTCTAAAGTTATCAATTAAAGTCGTATCAACACCAAACACACCATTCCAATCAATTGGAAGAGCTTGAGCAGTTAGAGGTAAAAATGATAAAATTGCGAAGGATAAAATTAAATTACGCAAAGCAGCTCTCCCGCTGATTCCAGCACAATGAGAAATAGTTGTTTAAATCATCGCAAGCATATTAAAACAGTGGGGCGAAGTCAAAGAAGACCGTAGGATAAAAGGCAGTTCATGGCGCGTAAGCACAAGATATTATTAATAATCTCAGGCATGAGCTTCATGTTTCTTTTAACTATCTTGGTTTTTGTCTTTACGACGTTATCGCAAATCAAACTTGATGAAATTAAAGAAGTTTTGACTCGATCCATCACAAAGACTGAAGGCAATTCAAGTCTCGCTGATAAATTAGAAGCAGGCTCTTTGGTTAGAAGTGCAGATCTCAACACTTACTTGGCTTTTAGTGCAGACGATTCTCTTCTATTTAATGAGTCCAATCGAACAACGATTTCAAAAGGTATCATCGCCATCAATGAAGATCTTGTTTTAAGTCCCCCCTTTGTAAATGATTGCGACGAGCTTTACTGTTTGCAATCGAGAAGACCTTTTCGAGAAATACCAAGCATGATTTGGCGCGGATTAATCGGAATCGAAGACATACGTTTTTTAAGTCACGTTGGTTTTGATTTTAAGGCCATCGCTAGGGCGGTTGTAAAAGACATTATGGCATTTGGATTTGTTGAAGGTGGCTCAACCATCACTCAGCAGTTAGCCAAAAATTTATTTCTTTCAAGTGAAAAAAGTATTTGGAGAAAACTTAAAGAGCTGATTGTTGCCGTAAGTATTGAAGTGAAATTTGAAAAAGAAGAAATTATCCAAGCTTACCTCAATGAGGTGTACTGGGGCGTTCTTCAGGGAATTAATGTTAAAGGGTTTCATGCCGCAAGCATTTTATACTTTCAAAAAAGGCCAAGAGACCTTGAGGTATATGAAGCGACCATACTTGTGAGCTTACTAAAAGGTCCAAGTTTTTATCACCCGATTAGGAATCTGGAACGATTAAAGTCGAGAGTGAGCTCTGTTTGGAAATCATTGATCGATAAAAATGTCATCGATTCGAGTGAAGCTATTTGGAGTGATGATCAATGGAGCAAGTGGAGTGAGGGACTTGCAAAACTAGAAAAGAAAGGTGAGAGGCCTTTATATTCTTGGTGGCTTTCAACTAAAATAGATAATGGTCCTATGGAACCATTTGGCAAATTTGTTTTCATTAGGGGTGCAGAATCGATCCTCGCTATTTCAAAAGAGAAGGCGCCGGATACGGACCTTGCCGTGAAGGCAGTGGTTAAAAGCTGGAGTAATAAAACCGATACTAAAGACTATTTTCAATTCTATTCAAAATTTGAGCGGGATAGAATTATTGCTACAACACAAGAAAGACATCAAGTTGGAAGCACACTTAAACCTTTAATTTATTCTGAGCTTATCAATCTTGGTTACGACTTGAATTCTATGGTCGACACGTCTGAAATTAATTTGAATCTCTTGTCAGGAAAATGGTCGCCACAAGAAAGTCACCATGTTGAAGAGCCTGAGATTTCAATCGCTGAAGCTTTAAGGCAATCTTTAAATCGGCCGATTATAAGACTGGCAAAAGATGTCGGTTTTGAAAAGTTAGAGCAAAAACTTTTACCTAAAATCCCACATTTAAAAACTCCACTTGGGCAGTATCCATCTCAATTACTTGGAGCTGTTGAGATGAGTCTGGAAGAATTGGCTTTGGCCTATCAAGGTTTTTTCGATGAACAATGCGGCGAAGTTGGTTCTGGAATTATTAATGTTCTTGATGATCCAAATCAAACAACAATTAAAAGAGTTGTCGGCAAGGTCATGTCGCAGATGCGTTTTTTTGGAAAAACGGGCACGACCAATGGTGGGCGAGATAATTGGTTTGTCTTTTTTGATGGCAGATTTATAAGCGTGATTTGGGTCGGGCAAGAAACTGAAAGAAGCGGTAAGTCATTGCCACTGTATGGGAGCTCAACCGCCTTTAGAATCTTAGAGAATTATCTACTTTATCGAGGCAAATTATTTAATGATTTGCACTGTGTCGCAAGTCTAAAAGTGCAGAGCGAAGAAGAGCTTTAAGGTTGCCGAAGTTTTTTGGGCAATGTATAGTTCCTGCAAGATGTAGGGGTATCGACAAGTGGCTAAGTCAGCAGATTTTGATTCTGCCATACGAAGGTTCGAGTCCTTCTACCCCTACCATCTTCAACTAAGCCCCAAAGGCGGAGTATGAAACGGATAGTCCTCGTATCAGGCACTTCCAATCCAGATTTATCCAGAAAAATTTCTGAGCATCTTGATGTGTCGTTAGTTAATCCACAGTTAGTGAGATTTGCGAACGGTGAAATTTTTTGTGAGATAGAAAAAAATGTCAGAGGCGCAGACGTCTTTGTCGTTCAATCAACATGCCCACCAGTTAATGATAATTTAATGGAATTATTGATCATGATTGATGCTCTAAAAAGAGCTTCGGCAACCTCAATAACTGCTGTTATTCCAAACTATGGTTACGCCAGACAAGACCGAAAAGTTTCACCAAGAACACCTATTACCGCAAAACTAGTGGCAGATCTATTAACAGTTGCTGGTGCAACTCGTGTGATCACGATGGATTTGCATGCTGGACAGATTCAGGGATTCTTTAATATTCCATTTGATAATATTTACTCTTCACCGGTTCTTTTGGATTACCTAGAAAGTAATGTTTATACCGATAATACGATTATGGTTTCACCAGATGCTGGTGGCGTTGAGCGCGTAAGGCATTATGCTAAAAAACTTAAATGTGATTTAGCGATGATTGATAAAAGACGTATCGGAAAAAATATTGCAAAGGCAATGAACATCGTCGGTAATGTCCAGGGTAAAGACTGTATTATTGTTGATGATATGGTTGATACTGCAGGCACCTTAATTGAAGCATGCAAAGCTTTGAAGGATCATGGGGCATTAAAGGTTTACGCCTGTGCCACTCACCCCGTGTTTTCTGCACCAGCTCTAGAGCGTATTGCTCAAAGTCCTGAGCTAGATCAAATCATCGTCACTGATACCATTCCTCTTTCAGACGCTGGCAAGGCGATGGACAAAATTAAAGTACTTTCTGTTTCAGATATTTTATCAAAAGCCATTCATAGAACTTTTAATAACGATTCAGTTAGCTCTTTGTTTGTGTAACCTGTGAATAATCTTATCGTCGCCCTTGGAAATCCTGGAAATGAATATGAGCAAACGAGACATAATGTCGCTTGGCTCGTTCTAAATCATTTAAAGAAAAGTGACCGTCTTATATGGAAAGATAAGTTTAAAGGTCTTTTTGCCATTGATTCAGAAAGTGTCTTTTTAAAACCACAAACCTTTATGAATTTATCTGGTGAGAGCCTGGTTCCAGCAGCGCAGTTTTTTAAAGTAACACCTGCAAATATTCTCGTTATCCATGATGAATTAGACCTTCCCTTTGGAACCATCGCCTTTAAAAAAGGCGGCGGAAGTGCCGGTCATAATGGTCTAAAATCAATCAGCCAGCTCTTGGGAACGCCTGACTATATGCGACTTCGCGTTGGAATAGGCCGGCCTAGTGTTGGAAGCGTCAGTAATTGGGTTTTATCCAATTTTTCTAATGACGAACAAATACAACTCAACGATTATCTTGACGCAACGGCTAGGGCCGTGGAACTTTACCAAACCGAAGGCTACGACAAGGCGGCATCACGCTATAGTCGAAAAGCATTGATACCTACACCTTAGGAAATAGTATGGCATTAAATTGTGGAATTGTTGGACTACCGAACGTTGGCAAATCAACTCTGTTTCAAGCACTAACTTCAGCTCCGGCAGAAGCAGCCAATTACCCATTTTGTACAATTGAGCCAAACGTAGGGATCGTCTCTGTTGCTGATGATAGATTAGATCAAATTACAAAATTTATTAAACCTCAAAAAACTATTCCAACAGTTGTTGAGTTTGTTGATATCGCCGGTTTAGTTAAAGGCGCATCTAAAGGCGAGGGTCTTGGAAACCAGTTTCTAGGACATATTCGTTCTGTTAATGCCGTCATTCACGTTGTCCGCTGTTTTCAAGATGATGACGTTATTCACGTTGCCGGAAGAATTGATCCAATCGAAGATATTCAAACAATCAATTTAGAGTTGGCGCTAGCCGACCTTGAAGTTGTCGAAAGAAGATTAGGTGGGGCGGCAAAGGCGATAAAAAGTCAAAATAAAGAAATATCTGGTAAGGCAAAAGCACAGCAGCCAATCTTAGAAAAGCTTCAAAAAGAACTTGCTGAAGGTAATGCCGCTAGAATGATGGATCTTACTGACGATGAAAAAGAAACTATCGATGATTTAAACCTAATTACTCTTAAGCCTGTTTTATATCTTTGTAATGTTGATGAGGACGCCGTTACGAATAACGGAAACGAATTTGTAGAAAAAGTTAAAGAACATGCTCAAACAGAAAATGCAAAAACATTTATGATTTGTGGCAAGCTTGAAAGTGAAATTGCATCACTTGAAACAGAAGAAGAGCGTGCTGAATTTATGGAAGCTGCTGGCATTGAAAAGTCAGGCCTTCAGGTTTTGGCAAAATTTGCATACGATATGTTGGGTCTAAGAACATATTTTACGGCTGGCGAAAAAGAAGTCAGAGCATGGACATTTCATGCTGGCGATAAGGCTCCTCAAGCTGCTGGTGTTATTCACACGGACTTTGAGCGTGGATTCATTAAGGCAGAGGTCTTTCACTGTGAAGATCTTTTTCAATATGGAACAGAATCAAAAGTAAAAGAAGCTGGAAAGTTTAGAGTAGAAGGCAAAGAATATGAAGTGAAGGATGGAGACATCATGCACTTCAGGTTTAACGTTTAATCGACTCCAAAGTTTCAACATTTTCCAAGACGCTACTTGCAGTAGCGATCGATCGGGCATTAAATGAATGCTCCATTGGCAACTTGAAGAAATCAACATCATTGGCCAAATACTTATAGAAATAAACGTTTCTATAAATGAGCTTAACGTATTTGCGTGTTTCCTTAAAAGGAATTGATTCAATAATAACTAAAGGGTCATCGTAGGTAAGTTTAGAACTTCTCCATCTCTTTAAGTTACCTTCGCCAGCATTATAAGCAGCAAGAGTATAAATTAAATTACCTTCATACTTTTTAAGTAAACGGCTAAAATACTTGATGCCAAGTTTTAAGTTAAGCTGTGGGTCAACCAGTTGATGATTTCTAACTCCGCGCTTTAATTCTCGTGCTGTTGCTGGCATGAGCTGCATCAAGCCTCTTGCTCCAACATGGGATCTTGCCTCAGGATTAAAGGCAGACTCTTGGCGAATAAGAGATAAAACAATCAATGGGTCGATCGTTGAATTGATAGATTTAATTTGCTCCAAGTACGGCTTAGGAAATAGATACTCAATTGTTGCGGTTGATACAGGCAGACTGCCGTCTTCAAGCGCATTATAAAGAACTTTAAATGATGTTAGATAAGCTTTCTCGTGATTGAGTAACTCTGTGATGTTTAACATGGTAAAACGTTTAAAATCATGATTGGAGAGAGCGATTTTAGTTTCAGTATCGAGTGCGTCTGAAATAGAAATGTTTTTTAAGTTCTCAATTTCATTTTCAGCAAGAAAACGATCATTAACTTTAATCCAAAGTTTTAAGCGCTTAAGAGAACTTTTTATCGTTGGCGATAGATTGTTTGCTGCAAGATTAGGTTTGATAAATGGTTTTGTTACAAATTTTTTATTGTTAAGTAATTGATACTCTCGCTGAGCAACAATACTATAAAAACTTAGAGGGTTATTATTAAGTAAACGTTCATAGAGACGTGAAGAAATATCTTTTTTGCCATGAGCTTCAAGAGAGTAGGCAATCCAAAACTGTAATTTTGAACTTAGAGTGTCGTACCTCTTTAACAGCTTTTTTTGATCAATAAATGAAAAGAGCTCGGTTGAATCTGCCTTAAGAACTCTTAAGAAAAGTGCTTGAAATAAAGCTTCATCAATTTGAGTGGAACCTTTTGAGATTCGGTTGGCGTGATTGATAACATTTGAAGCAATTTCCCATTGTTTTAAATGTGAAAGTTCTCTGGAGAGCATGATGAAGTTTAACCATGCAACTTGTTGTCTTATAAAGCTCTTGTTTTGTTGTTGAAATGAAATAGCTTGATCAACATATTCTTTTAGCTTGTCAGAATTAAGATCAGCGCTAAGTGCCTTTGCTATTAATGATCTAAATTCAGATTCAAAAAGAATGTTACCAGAAAGACCTCTAAGGCCGCTATTTTGAATATGACCAGTTAAATCATTTCCAATATCAAGCAAAGAGACAAGCTCCTTTTCGGCCATGATATCAAATTTAATATAGGCATCTGTAACAACTCTTGAAATGAAGTTGTGAATTTCAGAGTCACGTTCAACAAGTTTTAAATACCTTTTTAATAAGTGACGTCTGTCCTTTAAAAGGAAAAATCTTGAATTAGTTTCGAAAAACATTTTCTCTTCAAGAGTTAGGCTTTTAAACTTTTTGCCCGAGATAAGATTCTCTAAAAATCTGACCTTGCATAGAGATTGAAACTCTTTAAAGACAATGCTTTCAACATTGTTTTGCGGACTCCATGTAGAAATTGATCCACTTTGTCCGCAAAGCTGAAAATATTCCTGCCCTGTTTTGCTAGAAGCTAACTCTTTTGAGAGGGTGTAAATTGTCTTTAAACTTGGTAAAGCTTCTGAGCTTTTAAATTGATTTAATTTTTTTAAAGTCCAAGGATCTAGATTAGATCTTCTTAGTTGTGTAATAAAACTTGAAATGATTTTTGCTTGGTTTAAATCAGAAGAAGTTGTTTCTTGATAGAAAAGTGGTTTTGTTTCTTCGGCGTGAAGACCCTGCTTAGAGAAGATAAGGGCAAAAGATACTGCCAATATAGAGACAAAACACTTTGGCAAAATGACCTCCTATCAAATTTGCTGGTGAATTGGAGAATTCTTACTGAAATCTCCCTTGAATTTCATTGAGCTTTTGCCCAATTTCTTTCAAGACAACCTTTTTATCCTCTGGCACAACGAGTGCTAGATTCGAAATATAAGTTGCAACCTCACTGAGATAGACAAAATCGGCTTTTTGTTTTTCCAAGATTGTGTCCATCGTGTCATTGTAATCTTCAGCGAGCTCATGGAAGTAATCACCCTTCCTGAAGTATAGTTTATCAGATAAATGGCCTTCACGCGCGCCCTGGAAAAACTTCATTAGCTTGAAAATTGGACCTGCTATTTTATGTGAGAAAAACACACAAACTATGAAAATCATTGAGGAAAAGCCAATTTGCCAAAGAATAAGAGTCATTATCAAGTCATTTCTTCTAGAAGTGAGCTGTGCGACCTGTTCAGGCGAGTTTTTGCTCATATAAATGATAAAGTTGTCCATTAAGTCATAAATAGCAAAGGGATAGATCAAACTTGATAGCAAAACGGCAAAGGTGACTAAGGCGCTGAACCTTATTTGAAACCTGGGATTAATTAAGTAAATTCGTCTACTATACGCCACAATCTATCCTCGATAAAAATAATATCAATTCATTATAACCCGTTCATTTCACATTCCAATATATAGTTACTTTGTTTTTTCGAGTGTGAGGACAAGTCTGCTCGTTTTTGGTAAAAATGATCAAAATCGGAGCAATAAATGATCGAAAAAAATGAATTAGCCAAACTTATCTTGAATCCCCAGACTGGAAAGAGTTTTTTTGAAGAAAATAGAATTTTATCAGCCGCAACAAAAGACGAATTTTTTGTTGTTGAATACCAGCGTGATGGAATCTCTAGTGAGCAAAAAAGAGTCATTGAAACTCAAATCGTTGAAAAATTAAAAAATGAAATTGATCCAGATAAAATAATTGTGAAAACGGTATCAAATTCTCAACCAACTCCTGCGAGCTCTCAGCCGGCTCAATTAAAAGCTGGTCACGGTCCAGGAGTAGCACAAAAGCGAAAAGTTGCAGGTGTTTCAAAAATTATTGCAGTTGGTTCAGGAAAAGGTGGCGTAGGTAAATCTACCGTTTCTGTAAATCTTGCTCTAGCACTTTCAAGACAAGGATTAAAAATTGGTCTATTAGATGCTGACGTCTATGGCCCTTCGATACCAATGTTACTTGGAAAAAGAGATGTAAAGCCTAAGGCTAGTGAAGATAAAAAGATAATACCAGAAGAAGCTCACGGCATAAAATTTATGAGCTTTGGCTTATTTATTAAAGAAGAAGATCCAGTTATTTGGCGTGGGCCAATGCTTGGGGGTGTGTTAAATCAATTCCTGTTTGACGTCGACTGGGGTGAATTAGATGTACTTCTTATTGATCTTCCACCGGGAACGGGAGATATGCAGCTGTCGATGGTTCAAGCGACTCAAATTGATGGTGCAATTATTGTAACCACTCCCCAAGATGTCGCCGTGCTTGATGCTCAAAAAGGTTTAAAAATGTTTGAGCAAGTCAAAGTGCCTGTTCTTGGTGTTATTGAGAATATGGCTTCATTTATATGTGATCATTGCGATACGGCCCACGATATCTTTGGCTCCAAGGGTGGAGTGAAAATGGCGCAGAACTTAGGAATTAAAGTTTTAGGCTCGATCCCAATAGAAAAAGAATTAAGAGCAGGTAGCGATGAGGGAATGCCTTATATGAGCCAAATAGGCCTTGAGGGGAGACCCGTTTGGAGAGAATTCACCGTGATCGCTGCAAGTTTGAATCTCGCCCCAACCAATCAAAAACCCAAGGGGTTTATAGATAGGATTCTTAAACGATGAGCGAGGGACTTCTCAATATATTAGAAGAGCAAAGCGCGATGGGATTTACAGGTAAGATTAATGTCTTATTGCAAAAAAACTCTCAATCCTTTGCAGTCGTTCTCATGCTTGAAGGTCAACTGATCCACTGTCTTGGAGCTAATAAAAGCGGTGAAAAAGCCATGCTCGATTTAATTTTTCAAGATGTATCGAGTACTTATGATTTTAAACTCGTGGTTGAACCTGAAGTTGTAAGTGCTGAAGAGGGTATTTTTACTTGGAGCGTAAGTGATTTAAAGAAAAAATCACGAAATGTTTATGAAAATTATTTAAAAAATCAAAAATTACGCCCGCCAAACAACCTCAAGCTTCTAGTAAATGCCGATTTTATCATTAAGGGTTCTGATGTTCTTCATCATGAATTTGATGTTCTTTCGACAATTTCTGATTATAGTAGAGTTCAAGACATATATGAAAATTGCGCATTATTAGAGTACGAAATAACTCATGCGCTGGTTAGCCTTCGTAAAAAAGGGGCTATTAAGGTATTGGCGGGAGGATAGATGAAATCACAATTACATAATAAAGGTGAGCTAAAAGAGCTTAAAGTCGTCATTGAAAAGGATATCGTCGATACCCTTGAGAGAATGAGCGCAAACACCGGAATTACATTAGATGAACTCGTTGTTATTGCTTTGAAGCGCTTTCGTGCAAGTCACGGCGACTATGATGGAACCACTCCAAAAGCTGAATAAAAGCCAATTCCTGCTAGAAATTGATCTAATTTTTTCATACTGACTAACTTCTAGACAGTCCTAAGATTCAATCCCCTCGATAGATCAACGCAAAATCAATAACTTGAGTTTGTTTTGACTATAAATTAAGCATAAAGAATATTGACTCGTCGTGGCACGGTCGTTGCAAGTTAACTCACAAAGGTATTTTTGTGAGGATAAAATGAAAGCTTGGAATAAGACGAAATTAACAATAGGTATGGCAGGACTTTTGTCCTTGGCCGTAGTTGCCAATGTTAATTTTGAAAAAAGTCTGTATTCAGATTCATTTATGATCGACACAACATCAAGTGTTGTTTCGAGAAGGTTAGACGACTCCTTTGCTAGAGTTGTCGCCTCCGAAAAGAAAGCTGAAAAAATCGCAGTAAAATATTTAGAACTCACTGAGGCTAACAAGACGAAAATTAATGGTAGCTGGGAAGTCATGCGAGGCTTTGAAGATATCAACGATAAAGTTTCAGAGTTTTATAATAAATATAATAATCCATCCGGATCAGTTGTTAAGGTCAATATTGAAATGGCAGCTGGTGGTGTTTATGTTACGGGCGAAGAATTTGAAAATTTCTTTTATATCTCGGACATAACAGACGAGGGAACATTATCCATTGTTAGAAAACTTGGTGATGCACACTTTGAAGTTCTTGAGGCTAAAAAAATCAAAATATCGTCAAGGCAAATAGAAGTCGTAGCCAAAGCAGAAAAACAAAATGAAAGCGCTCCTGCAAGAGAATATAAAAAAGGTGTTGAGCTACAAAAAGATCTCGACATGGTTATTGAAAGAGCATTACTTCCAGAGTTATCAAAAGACGTTATTTTAGGCGATATGGTAAGCGGTAGTTTAAATCTTTCTGGTGGAAATATTGAAGGCCTAAGCGCTGTTATTAGAAACAATGAAGGTCTCGAAAAGAGTATTGATATAAGTTACGCTGAAATTAAAGATGGTGGACAGTTTCAAGTTGATTATATGGGCGAAGTTGTTCATGGAATTATCACGAACAATGGAACCGATGCCTATAGGGTTCGCTTTGCTACAGGACCGCTTCAGGGTGCAATGTTAAACTTTATGACTTATGAACAGCTAGATATCATGCGTGAAAGAGAGCAGGAAGCAAAATGGAAAGCTGAAGAAGCCGCCATCACAAAGGAAGAGCAGCCAGTTCAAAATGAACAACGATCTACTGTTATCGCGCCTGAATTTCAGGAACAGATAAAAGAAGAGGTTGTGGAAGGCCAGTTTGAAGACTCTGTTACCTTAATCGAAAATACGGGGTTTAATTTCTCAACAGAAAGAAAGCCGGCGTCACTATAGGTGTTAAAATGAAAAAAATTATTCCTGCACTATTATTCTTTTGGACTTTTACGGTTTTTTCTCAAGGTCCTATTTTAGAAGTCGATCGCAATCAAGTACTTGAAGGACCAGGTTTTTTTAAATTAGGTATAAATACCAGAAATGAACTTATAGAAATCAAAAGTGAGTCACCATTTTTTGCTTCACCTGTAACAGGTAAATCACTAAAAGAAAAAATGCTGGTAAATAAACTTCCAGATGGAGTCGAGAATAAAAATCGTCAAGAAATTGCATGTGTTGGTCAAACTGAAGTCATCAATGGAATTCTTCAGCTGGTAGAAACAGATGTTTGTGTGAAAATCGTAAGCGGTGAACTTCTTTATAAAAGAGAAGGCCTAAGCCAAGAACAAATCGCAAAAGCAAGATTTGATATTGATGAAGTTTTGTGGGAGCGATTGGGCGCTGATGATTTAAGTCAAAGAATAAATGATTCAAGAAGATCACGAGTTCCAGAAAGAGAAGATCAAGGGCTGCAAGTACGAGGAGTTCCACCATCGTATCAACATCAGCGATAAAAAAAGGCCTCTTTCGAGGCCTTAATTTTTTAACCTAGAAGAGCTTTAAACTCTTTAGTCATAAGTGGAACAATTTCAAAAAGATCACCAACGATACCATAGTCAGCCTTGGTAAAGATTGGAGCATCAGGGTCAGTATTAATAGCAACAATAACCTTTGATGTTCTCATGCCTGCCAAATGTTGAATAGCTCCAGAAATACCACAAGCAATATAAAGAGATGGTGAAACAGTTTTACCTGTTTGACCAACCTGCATGGCATGTGGAGCGAATCCAGAATCAACAGCAGCACGAGATGCACCGACAGTTGCGCCAATAACGTCAGCAAGTTCGTTTAAGATTTTAAAATTCTCGGCATTCTTCATCGCGCGACCACCAGAAACAATAACATTTGCTTCTGTTAGATCTAGCTTTTCAGATGCACCTTTAACGATTTCTTTAACGAAAGCTCTAATCGTTCCAGCATCAACACTGGCTTCATTCGTTGCTCCAGCTTTTGCATTTTCAGAAGTAGGCATGCCAAGTGCGTTTGGACGAACGGTAACAAAATGTGGCTTCGGGCCTTGAATTTCTACCTTGGCCAAACACTTACCAGCAAAAAGTGGACGTGTTCCAGCAAAAGTTCCACCATCAAAAGTGAAGTTAACGACTTCAGAGGCCATGCCTGCATCAAACATTCCTGCAAGACGTGGAATCAAGTCTTTGCCTGTCGCTGTTGCGCCAGAAAAAACATAGTCATAACCTTTATCACTCATAAAATTCTTAAGCGCGTTTGACCAACCTTCTGGAGTGTAATGATCTAGTTTATCGCCTTTAAGGGAATGAATATTTTCAGCACCATGCTTAGCGAGTTTTTCTGCAGCAGCTGCGGGAATCGAACCAATGGCCGCAACATCAATAGATTGACCTGCAAGTTTTCCTAAAATTTCATAAGCAACAGACTTAACATCATCACCTTGAATTTCTGCGAGTACGAGTACTTTAGACATAATTATATCCTTACCTTTAAATTAAATAACTTTTGCTTCATTACGAAGTAGACCAACAACATCTTTCACGACGCCTGCACGTTGTCCTTCTTCCATCGCTTCAAACTTCTTACCAGCTGGTTTTTCTGGAGGAAGTGTAAAGCCAGAATATTTGACTCTGCGATCTGCATCAGTAACGCCAACATCCGCAAGAGAGTGTTGTGCCATTGGCTTTTTCTTCGCTTTCATAATTCCTGGAAGTGAAGCATATCTAGGAGTGTTTAATCCCTTGTTACAAGCAACTAAAACAGGTCCGTCGACTTCATAAACTTCAAGAGATCCACCTTCGATTTCACGCTTAAGGTTTAATTTAGTTCCATTCATTTCAAAACCAACAACAACAGAAACAGATGGCATATCAAGCATCTGTGCTAGTAGTTGAGGAACTTGAAGACAATCGTCATCAATGGCCTGCTTGCCAGCAAAAACGAGATCAGGCTTTTTGCCAGACTTATCAATGGCACCCTTAATAGCTTTCGCAATCATGTAAGAGTCTAAGTTATCGCCAGCTTCTACCAAAATTGCTTCGTCTGCACCCATTGCCAAAGCCGTACGTAGAGCTTCAGTGTCTTTTGAACCACCAACGCGTACAACAGTCACTGTTGCACCAGCATTTGAAGCCTTGATTAATAGTGCTTGCTCAACAGCGAATTCATCATATGGATTCATAATCCATTTAATAGAACTCGTTTCTATGAATGTGCCATCAGAATTAGGTATAACTTTTGTTTCAGTGTCAGGAACTTGCTTTACGCAAACAAAAATATTCAACATTATCTCCTTGAAAAAATCTCTTTTGCTATTACTAATCTTTGAATTTGTGACGTGCCTTCGTAGATCTGAATAAGTTTGGCATCTCTCATCAGTTTTTCTACTGGATATTCTTTACTATACCCATAGCCTCCGTAAATCTGAACTGCGTCAGTGGTAATTTGCATACATGCATCCGCTGCATAGGCTTTTGCAAAGGAAGCGAGCTGAGTATTGGGTTGATGATTATCAACAAGCCAAGCCGCTTTTGTTACAAGTAATCTTGCCGCTTCAATTTTCATCGCCATTTCAGCAACCATAAATTGAATTGATTGGAAACTTGAAATTGGCTTTCCGAACTGAATTCTCTCGCTGGCGTATTTAGCACTATAGTCATATGCACATTGAGCTCCACCAACTGCACTTGATGCAACCATTGGACGAGAGTGATCCAAGGTTTTCATGGCAATCTTCCATCCTTCACCAGGTCCACCGAGCATGTTCTCTTTAGGAACCTTAACGTTATTAAAACGAACACCACGAGTGTCTGAACATTTGTGACCCATTTTCTCTTCTGGTTTTCCAACTTCAATGCCTGATGATTCTTTGGGATCAATAACAATGGCACATATGCCCTTGTGCTTTAAAGCTGGATCAAGTGTGGCGTAAACAACGAATAGATCTGCAAATCCAGCATTCGTAATCCACATCTTTTCGCCGTTTACAACCCAGTGGTCACCAGCATCTTTAACAGTCGTCTTAAGGCCTGCGGCATCTGATCCATTGCCTGGTTCAGTTAAGCAAAATGATGCAATCAGCGGTTTTTCAGTAAATGGTGTTAAAAACTTTTTCTTTTGTTCATCACTTCCCCCAATGACAATTGGAAGAAGAGCGAGATCGTTCGCCATGATAGCGGTATTCATACCCATGCAACCATAAGCTAAACTTTCTGTAATGATCATCGAATCGACAGCGCAAAAGCCAACTCCACCAAACTCAGCTGGAATGCAGGTGTTTACAAAACCAAGCTCCCACGCCTTCTCAATAATATCCTGTGGAAAAGTTGCATCATGATCATACTTGGAAGCTTTAGGAATCATCACGTCTTTGGCGAACTTCATCGTCGTTTCTTTAATTTCTTTTTGCTCTGTGCTGTAATCGAAGTTCATAACTATCCCAGTTTAAAGTGACAAACCATTGTAAGGAGGCAGAGTGATCTAGGTCAATTAACATGGATTAATTTACCAGAAATTTTAGTTGATGGGGCTTGCGATGACTTCAAAATGATCGGGTATTACATAATTGTCTAAAAGCCAGCTCTTAATTGATAGATCAAGTAGGGGATAAACAACGAAACTGCGCTGCAAAAAACGTGGATGTGGAACAATTAAATTTTGTAATTGATATTTTTGATCTGCGTAAAATATTATATCGATATCTATTGTTCTGGGACCATACTTAATCGTCCGAGTTCGACCAAGTTCAGCTTCAATGGACATTGTTTTATCAAGAACTTCTTTAGCACTCAGTTTCGGTAGATCAAATGCAATAACCTGATTATAAAACGAAGGCTGATCCAGATAGTCGACAGCATCTGAAATATAGATTCTTGATGCTTCATAATTGCCAAAATGAAAAGCAAGTTTTTCTCTAGCAATTTTTAGAGACTCGATAGAATCACCTTGATTTGAACCGAGTGCCAAAACTAATTTATTCATTACGAATTATCTGGAGTCACCTTGGGTAAAGGTGTCGGTTTTGATTGGGGCATAAATTGACTTTGATAACTTGGATATGCCGAATTCTTTGGAGCGCTCGGAACAGATTTTACGCCACAGCCAAATAGAAAAAATGAAATGAAAAATAATTTAAAACTCAAGACCGAATCCAATCGCCAAAACGTCGGAGCCAAGATCAGCTCGAACAAACCAACCAGGAACAAGTCGCTTTAAAGCAGTAACACCAAAAACAGGACCCGATTTCTTTAAAGCATCAACATCATCTAACTCTTGTTGAAGCTCAGCCTCAGAACGTGAATTAGCCTCATCTTGTTCACCTGCTCCAGGAGAACTTGCTCCAACGAGTTGATAACCAATATAAGGAAGAATATAGGCATCAAATGGGGCTCGTATTGCATATTTTGCTTTAATCATAAAATTGGTAATTTTTGTATCGATATCACCATCAAGAGATGGGTAACCTTTTAAAATACCCTGACCGTAAGCTGCTTCAAGAAAAATATTATCTTCCACTTGAAATGACCATGCACCAGTAGGAAGACTCGCTCTGCCCTCAGAGCCGGCATCAACAAAACCAAGCGATAAACTTACGAGATTATCATTTTTAAGAATTCTTTTTGAGTTTTCATCAAATGATAAAGAGTCATCTTCCAAAACAGTTGTTTCATCAAAAAGATTTGTTTCAGCTTTAATAAGTTCGCCTGGAATGTTTCCAGATTCTGCAGAGGTCACAGGTATATTAAAAAAGCTGTCGTCACCTCTTAAAACCTGAATCTCTCCACCGGCATTAAGGCTATTCCAAAGAGCAAGCGAATAGATTTTTAAAATTTTAATGCCAGCGATACCATTCTCATTTTTAGCTACAACAGCGCGAAGTGCTCTTTTGGTTCCTTTTACCAGAGTAACAAAGTCACCCTTAGCAAATGTTTGAGAATTATTTGTAATAATAAAGATCTTTTTTGAGCCAGATATTCGGTTAATTGTCTCTGTTGCCATATCTGGAAGAACAGGACCACCGGCACTACCTACACCTAAGTCATTGACAATATTTTGTGCCAAAATCGAAGAGCAAATGAAGAATGTAGTTAAAAATAAAAGTAATCTCATAAATCTTAAATAAAGAATAACTTGCACCTAAATGACTGTCTAGTATGGTCAAAAATGAGAAACAATTTTCCTCAACAATTAAGATCAATAAAATTGGAAGAATCTGCCTAATTTTTAATAAAAAAGCGTAGCAGATTAAAGAACTGATATAATGAATCCGAATATGTCTTTGTAAACAAAGGACCGGGAGAACCCATGAAATTGATGTCGCTTTTAATGATTGCAGCTCTTCTTACAAGTACTGCATGTTCAAGTAAGAAAAAACAGGCAGCTGCTGAAGGACAAGGCACAGACCAGATAGCCTCATTTGGTGATGATGCAGACTTCATTATTGAGTCTGATAGCCAAGATTTGATGGCCGTAGAAGACGCGCCAATGACTGAATCGATTGATCCAATGGTTGAAGAGCAATTCTCTGCACCAATGGACGATGTGATGATTTCAACAACAGGTCAAATGGGAACATATTCAGTTGAAAGTGGTGACACCTATATGTTAATTGCTTTTAAACTCTATGGTGATTACAGAAAATGGAAATCTGTATCAGATATGAACCCTGGAGTTAGTTCATCTCAACTTAGAGTTGGCCAGAGCATAAAATATGATATGCCAAGTCAGCCATTTGTTTGGAACCCACAGGGAAATCCTCACCTAATTAGAGGTGGTGAAACTCTTGGTACTATTTCAAATGATAAGTATGGTACAGCCGCTCGTTGGAAAGACATTTTTAATAACAATAGACCAATGATTCAAGATCACAATAAAATCTTCGCAGGCTTTACACTATACTGGGTTCCAGATCGTGATATCGCTTCGGAGTAAAAATTTAAGTTTATGACAAAGTTATCAAGAGGCCTTCTATTGAAGGCCTTTTTTCTATTAATTCTTTCTGCTTGCAGCCTCTTTAGTAGTAATACTGATCCAAGGGCTAGTTTTCAAAAAAAATTATCCGAAGAATCAAAGAGTGAGCTATCCAATCATCTCAAATATCTTGGTGAAGATTATTTGAAAAACTTGGGTAAAAGTGGCCTTGTCGAATTAAGCAATCGATCTAATGCATACTTACTACAACTTCATGAAAGAATCACTTCTAATAACGAACTGATTTTTCCATCTTATCAACGTCCAAAGTTTTACATCATAAATCAAGAAGCACCCTTTCACTTTTCCTTACCAGGGGGAATGTTTTTTATTTCAAAAGGATTAATTAAAAGATATGTCGCCAATGAGGACCTACTAGCCGCTGTATTGGCAGCAGAAATCTTTAGGTCAGAAAAAGCCATATATGAAAAAAAAATAATGGTGCCCGTAGGAATTATGGATACGATCCAAATGCTATCTATTGTTCGTTTACCAGTTGCTACGCGAGCTGAAATTAATAAATGGTCGTATCTTCTCATGAAAAGATCTTCATTTGACCCAGGTGCACTTTTAAACCTAATACAACTAAAAAATAAAAACGCAATCGACTTTGTAGCAACTGTCGGAAACATTAGTACGATTTCAAGAGAAGAGTTTAACTTTAAAAACTTTCTATCCAAAACCCCAAGCGAAAGTGATATATCAGTAATTGAAAAAAATTCGACAAGAGGATTCTATGCTCTTCGAAGAGACATGGAATAGTGTGAGAAATTGAAACTAGAAATGTCAGAAAAAATACTTGTCGATACACTTGTCGGCGAGAGTATACAGAAAAAAATAATATCTGGTGATAAATATAAAATTATCAAACTAACTGGCGATGCCTCAACTCGCAGGTACTACAGAGTTGTCTTCGAAGAAAAGGGGTATGTTGTCTGCCTTGATATGCCAAGAAACCCAGAAGATGGTGAACCCGATTTTTTAAGAATTCAGAAAGTACTTAAAAATGGTGATGTAAGAGTTCCACAAATCTTAGATTATGATATTGAAAGAGGCTATTACCTTGAAGAAGATCTTGGTGATCAAACGTTTTTAAGACAGTTGAGTCTTTGCAAGACAAGAGATGAAGAAAGGTCCTTGTACATAGAAGCAGTTGACTTACTTATCAGTTTGCACAAAACAGATCTTAAAAAGTATCCACAAGAAATTTTTAATAAAAGATCCTTTGATGAAGAAAAGTTAATGCAAGAAATCCATTTTACTTTTCAACAATTCGTTGAGGGTCTTATGGGCTATCAGCGTGATAAGTATAATTATAACCTAATGATAAAAGATTTTAGTAGCCTTGCTAAGAGAATATGCAGAGGTCCTTGGGTATTTACCCATCGAGATTATCATTCGAGAAATTTAATGTTTAAGGACAATGAGCTTATCGTTATTGATTTTCAAGATGCGAGACGTGGGCTACCTCAATATGACCTCTCTTCACTTCTTGAAGATTGCTATTATCAGATTACGTCAGAAAACCATGATTTTTTAATTGAAAGATATTGGCAAAACGTAGGTATTGAACACTATAAAACAAAAGAAGAATTCTTATCAGCCTATAACCTTGTCGCCATACAAAGAATCTTTAAAGCAATAGGAAGCTTTGCCTATATCTATAGGCTAAGAGGTGACATAAGATATCTTCGCCACATCGGGCGAGCTTTTGAGAGGTTAAAAGATATAATGTTCCTATCAAATGAATACCCCCAGTTAAGACAGGAACTCTCGAGTCTTTATTATGCTTATTGAGACAGGCTTTATTTTAGCTGCAGGCTTTGGTACTCGTATGGGTATAATTGGAAAATCAGTACCAAAAGTTTTATGGCCAATTTTCGATACGACCTTGCTTGGTCTTCAAATACATTTCTTAAAAGATCTTGGCATAAAAAATATATACATCAACGTTCATCATCAAAAAGAGTTGGTGATTGATTATTGTGAAAAAAATTTTCCAGATATAAACATACTCGTTGAAAATGAAATTTTAGATGCCGGTGGTGGTGTTCATAACTTTATAGAAAAATCAAAAATTTCCAATTCATTTATTGTTCTAAACTCTGACCAATTCTTTAAGGTCGATATTGAGCAGATACGATCTAAGCTATCTTTGGAATCGTATCACAGAGCGAAGCTATTTACGATGAATGGCAATTCTGATTATTCAAGTTTGAATTTGAATCAAGATGGAAGATTGATTGGAATCAGTACAAAGGTTGATGGGCCAATGTTTATTGGACTTAGCATTGTTAATCCAATTGGTCTTAAGGCCTCACTTGGTAAATCAAAGTTTTTTGAAACAGTTTGCAATTATAAAAATGAAAGCATTTATACGCAAGCTCTTGAGGGTGACTTTTTAGACTTTGGTGACATTGAAAAATATCATAAATCAGCGTTTAAACTGTTTGCATTCTTGCAAGAAAATAAAGAAAAGCGAGATGACTGGATCCACAAAAAGATTATAAGTAAAAATAAACTGTATAAAGAATCATATGGCTGTGAGCAGGGTGGAGTTCTTAATTTTTCCGATCTAGCTATCAAAAACCAATACGTTGAGAAAACAATTGTTTTGAAAGAAAATACGAGTCCAAAATTGGTAAAATATAAATCAATTGTTTATAACGATGTTATTCAGGAAGTTAACTATTAGTTTGTGTTGAAAGCTTTATGCTATCAACGGGACAAACTTCAATACATAAACCACACAAAGTGCAGGCAAAAGTATCAATGGTATAACCGTTTTGCTCAGACTTTAGAATTGCATCATCAGGACATATGGCAAGACAGTTGTCACATTCAATGCATGTAGAATTTATTTCCAAATGAGGTTGCATCAATCTATTATACTATAAGTTGAAATATGTAACAGTAAGGCAAAAGAGTCATGAAAATTCACTCAAGACCTACCATCGTTTATTATGTTGTGCTCTTTAGTGCTCTGGCTCCTTATTTCGTTCACCTTTCTAATTCATTGCAAAATGGCACTTCAGCTTTAGATAGAACTTTATTTCTAAGCTTCCTGGAAGAGAATATTCTACTCTTTTCTCTTTCTTTAATTTCTATCGTCTTTGCATGGAAGATGTCTGGTGTGACAAAAATTCTTGTGAGCTTGTTGTCTGTCGTTTGTCTTGTTTCTTCAATGAGTATCGCTTTAATCGATTTTAATAAAGTGATTTTAATAATGGATTTCTTTTTCTTGGTAACCACATACTACCTAATGATGGTATTTTCTGGCGAAATCTCTAGTGCCTCATATAATCCTCTTTATGTTAAGAGCACCATCGGTCAACGCTCAGAGTACGATCTTCCATGTAGTGTTAAGCTCGCCACTCAGGAAATTCATGGAGTATTAACGAATTGGGATGAACAAGGTTGCTTTATTAGTCTTGAGGTAAATGACTCACTTTTGCCAAATCTAGACCCGACTTTAGAGGTAGAAACACGAATAGATGATATTCACTTTAATCAAAATGGCCGAATCGTAAGCTCCTTTGAAGGTGGAATAGGCATAAGATTCTCAATCAATGCGAAATTGTCTTCTGAGGGATATAATTGGTCAGAATACTTTAAAATTATTGATCACAGAGGTTTTACACCTAGGTCAAAGTCTCTATAGAGGTCATTATGAAATTAAATTTACTGGTCATTATGTTCTTATCTCTTTCTTTTGGGTGTACGAAGAAGATGGGACCAGAGGAAAGCTTAAGAGAGTTTGTACGCTTAAGTATTAATGGAAAGATGGATAAATCGACTCTGCTAGACTCGACAACGGGTAATCTAAAGAATGAATTAGATGCCCTCGATGAAGATCAAATGAGTAAGTACCTAAAGGTTGAAGGTGCAAGCAGGGATAGTTTTAGGGTAAATCTCAATAATTGTCAGCCTACTATCTGCTTTCTGACTTATACGCTCAAGTATGAGCAAAGCTCTAATGGGGCAAAATCATTTGATGTTGAGCTTAAGAAAATGGCAGAGCTTCGATTAGTAGAAGAAAAATGGCTACTTGCGGATATTACAGACATTAAGACATATTATCAGGCAGAGCAGCCAATTGAGCCTTAATTTCAGATAAAAACAGACCGATAAGCCCCATATGTCTGGGGATAAAAACGAAGATTTTCTAATTGCACATCTCTTGGAGGAGACTTATCAGTCGCTTCCAAGTCACGATGAATCGTCGCCATTAACTAATCTTAATGCCCATTTCGATCATCATCACTCATTATCAAAATATGATCTCGATCCAACGCTGGATAATTTCTTAAATCGACAAGCTTCAAAAACTCACAGGTTAGAATATAAAGCATCAATTGGTTGTTATCGAATAGAGCTTGCTCATCAAAAGATAGACTTGCCTGGAAACTGGGGTGCTTTTGCTCGACTAGGAAGAGAAGTTACTTTTGTTAATTTAAATAATGATGAGTTGAGTGAGTTGCTGGCCACGTTGCTTGGCAGGGAAGTTCAATGCGTTCTTATTGGAAGCTTTGGAAACGCTAGAATTTCGTTTTTTGAAAATGAAGATGATATTTCTATCAAGTGGCTTGAAAAATATTTCGCAGGGTTAGAAAAAAAAGAAGCCGCTTAAAAGCGGCTTCTTATAAAACATTAAGATCTTTTGTTTTACTATAATGATAAATAATAATTTTTCATCATAAGAGCATCGTCTTCCAGATTTGGGCTGTTACAAACAACGTAACCGCGACAATCATACTCTTTAAGTTTTCTAAGAAGTGCCTGCCAGTTAAAGTCTGAGTCTTTAAGGTTAAGGTGCTTAAGATCACCTTTACTGTTAGAGCTAATACCAGAAACATGGATATGCATATTTTGAAGTGCTTTTGCTCCAAGTTCATCACGTAAGCGAACCAATACTTCTTCAAATTCTTCTTCAGTATTGTAGCCACCTGTTCTAGCGAACAAATGAGAGAAGTCCATGCATGGCATGCAAGATGGAACTGATTTTGTTAAACTGATCAACTCATCTAGTGAGCCAAACTGGCTTGTTTTACCAGTAAGTTCTGGGCGCAGCTCAATTTCGATATCTAAGCGACCAAGTCTTTCTTCAATAACAGAAAGTGATTTTTCAACCAGATCGAAAACATCGAATGGTGAATCTTTCATGTAGAAAGCAGCGTGGAAAGTCATAGACTCTGCACCACAAAGATCCGAAATCTTGGCAGTTTGAATGATGCGCTCTACAGAGCTATCAATCTTGTCCTGCTCACGTGCATTCAAATTGATATAATAAGGACCATGTGAAGTTAGTGGAACACCAAGCTCGTACGATGCTTTTCTTAGTCCAGACGAAACTTCTTCTTTCATGCGCACACCGTGAGCGAACTCTAGTTGCATGCAGTCAAGGCCAAGGCTATGAATTTGCTTAACACCTTCAATAGGGTTATTTTTCTTAGCTGTGCTGTTAGGGACGCCAGCGGTACCAAATAGTAGACGGTCAAATTGCATCGTCGGTCTCCCGATTAATTATTTCAAGCACTTAGGTCAATAAAATTAGGTTAATTACCTGAAAATTATTGATTAGAAGCGCTCGCAAGGTGTTTGGGTTATAGCCCTGAACCCTGTTATTGTCTATAATCAGTTGGACTGTTGTAATATTGATACGTGCGCACTGCGCCATGGGTTGGGTTTAATTTGTTTAGTCTTATACTTCTGATTTTCACACATCTTTGTATTTCAGTTGCCATGGCCGGATTCTTCTTCGTTTTGCTGCCAACAAATGGAGATTATGTAGGCCTAGTCTTGGCCCAGCTTTGGCTCATCTTTATCATCGTCTTGGGAGATCGTTTTTTCTTATCGAGCCTTAAAGCTAAAAAAGTTGGAGCTGGTCATAAGTTAGCGCAAAAAATAGACAACTTCAGAGCACTAAGAAGATTTGAAAATAGAATTGAAATCTTTAATTCTAAAGAACTAAATGACAATGTTTTGATAATTGACTCTTATTTAAGACCACCGGCAATCGTCGTTGGAAATAAGCTTGTAACACAACTTAGAGAAGAAGATTTAGATCGCATCTTAAGTCTCTCTATTGAAAGGTTGGAAGCATCAAAATGGAAATATGCATGTGTCATTACACAGCTATTATCCATTATTGCGCTACCACTTGTGCTTTTAACGATCCATCGAAAAACCTATGTGTTTAACTCGCTTTTCAGTGCGCCTGCCATGCTTTTGACTCAAATCTTTTGGAAAATTGGCGTCGTTAAGATTAAAAACGAAGAAGTTTTAAAACAGTTAAGAGATTCATATCCAGCCCTATGGTCAAGCGCTAAGCCGAGAACTAATAAGCATCTAAATGTATTCTTAACCTATGTGTTAGATTACTTTCTTTTGATTCAAACAGAACAATCCAACCTCTCGAACCATTCTTTTCAATTATCATCTCAAGTTGTAGCGGGTAAACCGTAATGTTTGAAAAAATAAAAAAGAAAACATGGGACTTTGCCAAATATTATCCTTTAATTTTTACAGTTATTTTCGTTGTTATTTTATTTCAATATTCATTCTCACCCTTAGAAGCCATTTTTTACGATTTAAGAGTACGCTTTGATTTTGGTAATTGGTTTAGAGATGAAGTCGTCCTGATTACACTCGATGAAGAAAGTGATGAGTATCTAGGAGAAAATTATCCTTATACCTACGCAACTCATGAGGGAATGTTAACCAGGTTGTTTCAAGACAAACCAAAAATTGTAAACTATTTGATTTCGATGGGTGAACCCGAATCTGTTCGAGATGAAGAAGATCTTAAGAATATGAGATCTAGCATTGAAGGTTATCTGGCAGATGGAGGGTTCTTCAGATTTGGTACGGAGATGGATGCGTGGGGCGAGCAAATACCACCTAGAGATCTAAGGAGTCTTGGTTATTCACTTGCTCTCATAAATGTTGATAATGCCGCCTTCGCAAAAGACGATGTCTCAAGAAGAATGATTTTAAATATTTCAGGTGAGGACTCATTGCATCTTTGGAGTGCAAACCGGTTTCGTGAATCAAGAGGAGACCCACCTCTTGGCGCAACTGAAGTCTTTGGCTCCTATTATACAAGTAAGGCGGATGCTACTTTTGCCATGTATCGCTTTGGAGAAACGCCAGTAGAAGGTAAAGGAAGAATTAAAACAATAAACTTCCACAAAGTTCGAGTCGGTCTTTTTCCTAAGGGGTACTTCACAAATAAAATTGTCTTGGTTGGGCCATCTTACCTGTCCAATGTCGCAGACTTTGCTTTGACACCGTTTAATAAAGAAGAGTTTAAGTCGCCCAAGTTGGCTTTGCACTCACAGCTAATGCAAGCACTCATTCATGATAAGACAGTTTACGCCATCCCTCGGTGGGTGACTTATGCACTTAGTTTAATAGTTGCTATTGGATTATCGATTATTATTTCGCAAGTCAGACCTACAAAAGGTTTGTTGATTACCATTATGACTATGATGGTAATTTTACTTTTCAGTTATTTGATCTTTTGTCTCTTTGGTCTGTGGTTATATGTAACCCATTTAGTTTTAACGATCTTCGTTGTTTATTATATTTGGGTACCGTTTCGAGCAATCGGTGAATACCAAAGAAGATACGCGATTCAAGAAGAAGCGAAATTGTTAAAGAAAGTAGAAAGCTTGAAGCAAAACTTCATTAGTTTAATGAGTCACGATCTCAAGACGCCTGTTGCTAAGATCGCTGGGATTGCAGATGTTACCTTGAGAGATGCTCAGGGAAATATCGAAGTTACGAAGGGGCTTAATAATATTATCGACGCGACCAAAGAGCTTAATAAATTTATTACTTCCATCTTGGATCTGACAAAGATTGAATCTCAAAACTTGGCTCTTAACAAAATCAATAAAGATGTAAACTCAATCATCAAAGGTATTGTCGAAGAGCTTAGATATGAAGCCAACCAAAAAAGCATAAAAGTCGTCAGCGAACTTGCTCCGCTTTATCCAATTGAAGTTGATATTGTATTAATTAAAAGAGTCTTATCAAATCTCATTGAAAACGCCCTGAAATACTCAGGAGAAAATTCCACCGTCACTGTTAAAACATGGGACGACGATAAGTGGGTTACCATTGAAATTGAAGATAATGGTGTTGGCATCCCTGAAGAAGACCTTGAACATATTTTTGATAAGTTCTATCGGGTTAAAAATGACGCTAGTCATAGTATTAAGGGAACAGGTTTAGGCCTCTATTTAGTGAAATACTTTGTTGAATTGCATGGCGGCACTATTTCCGCCAGCTCTAAACTAGGACAAGGGACTAATTTTACTGTAAAATTGATCAATAAATAGTTAGGTTAGAACTAAACCTATTTGGAGCGATATCATGCATCGAGTACTAGTTGTTGATGACGACAAAGTCTTACAAGATTCCGTCAAGAAAGCTTTAGAGTTTCACCACTTCTTTGTTGATGTGGCAGACAATGGAAAAGAAGCTTTAAATGCCGTCACAAGACAGAAGTATGATCTCGTTGTGATGGACGTCAATATGCCAGAAATGGATGGCATCGAAGCTCTGACTCACATTAAAAAATATGATCCATCAATTATCGTTCTGATTTTAACTGCATACTCAAACGTTTCAGACGCAGTTAAAGTTGTAAAAGAGGGCGCTTATAATTATTTAGAAAAGCCAATCTCATCAGAAAATTTAGTCGCACTAATTAAGCGTGCCTTAAAAGCAAGATCGCTTGTTGAAACATCGTTGTTTTCTGCTCCAACTTTATCGCTTGGCAAAAGCGAAGATAAATTTGTTGGTGAATCCGATGTGATGAAAAAAGTATTCAATGTCATCAGTAAGCTTGCTCAGGTCAATACGCCAGTATTGATTCGCGGCGAAAGTGGTACAGGTAAAGAGCTTGTTGCAAAAGCCATTCACTTTAACGGTCCAAGAAAAGACGAAAAATTTGTAACGATTAACCTTGCGGCCATCCCTGATAATCTAATTGAGTCTGAGTTATTCGGTCACGAAAAAGGTGCCTTTACAGGTGCTAGTGAAAGAAAAATTGGAAAGTTCCAGTATGCAGATGGTGGAACACTCTTTTTAGATGAAATCGGAGACGTGTCACCTACGATGCAAGTGAAGTTGCTTCGTGTTCTTCAGGAAAGAATCTTTACTCCAGTTGGAAGCAATAGAGATATCAAGGTTGACGTTAGAATCATCGCAGCTTCACATAAGCCTTTCGAAGAAATGATTAAAGATGGTCGTTTCAGAGAAGATTTATTCTATCGTTTAAATGTTCTTCCCGTTTATTTGCCACCTCTTCGTGAACGCCAGGCTGACATCGGTCACCTTGTTGATTATTACGTAAAATACTTTAATGGTATTCATGGCCTAAATATTAAAGGTCCCACCGACGATGCCCTTGCCCAGTTAAAGGGTTATGCATGGCCTGGAAATATTCGTGAACTTCGAAATGTTATTGAGCACGCATTCATCATTGAAAGCTCTGAACAAATTCATCTAACCTCATTGCCTGAGGTTGTTCGTAAGGGCTCCTCTGCACAAACTCATGATGAAGAAGATGAAGAGTCTCCGATAGATTTTAAAGGAATTAAAGACTCAGTTCTTGATCAAGAAAGAACTGAAGAAGAAACATCAGCTTATAAGTTTACGTTTGCAACGGTTGATGAAAACGACGATGTCTCAATGGACTTTCAAGCGGCAAAAGATAAATTTGAAAAAGAATTTATTTTACATGCCTTGAAGTTTAATAAGGGCAAAATTAATCAAACGGCACTGAAGGCAAATATTCCAAAGAAGACACTTCTTAGAAAAATTGAGAAGTATGAAATTAATCCAAAAGAATTTTATTAGGCTTATTGATGCAAAGAATTTGGTCCATGAGTTTAATGATTACGGCTATAATTTTAGTAGATCAGTTTACTAAAGGCGCCATACAATCCAACTTCTATCACGGAGAAAGTATTCCTGTGATAGAGGGTCTGTTTAATCTAACCTATGTCAGAAACCCCGGTGCCGCCTTTGGCATGGGAGCTAACGCCCACGATACACTTCGTGCAATTTTCTTTTTAGCTCTTCCAGTTCTTGCTTGTGGTTGGTTAATATGGCTTATATGGACAACTAGAAAAAACAACGCTTTATTGTGTACTGCTTACTCTCTTATCTTTGCTGGTGCGGTTGGTAATTTAATTGATCGATTTTCCTTAAATTATGTTGTCGATTTTTTAGATTTTTACTGGGGACAAAGTCATTTTCCAGCGTTCAATGTAGCTGATAGTGCAATATCTATAGCTGCAGGATTAATCATCATCGATTTCTTTATTCAAATGAAAAAAGAAAAAGAAGGCGTGAATGAAACCACTGCTCCTTAGTTTGGGTGGTTTTAACTTATTTGCTTATCCGCTATTGATGGGACTCGCGTGGGGAATAGCATTTAGAGTCAGTGATTACTTTCGATTCAAATTAAGTATTCAAGTTAAATCATTTAACCTCCTTTTTTGGGGAGCACTCATCTGCTCATGGGTTGGTGCTAAGCTGATGTTTCTTCTCGTTTCTGGTGGAGAACTTCAAACAACATATGCACAATCGACTAATTTTTGGTTGGGTGGGGGATTTGTTTTCTATGGCGGATTGATTTTGGGCGCAGCTTGGTTGCTTGTCTTATCAAAAGTTTTTAATCAATTTAAACTCAGTGAGCTTTACTTTATATTGCCTTCATTAACGATCGGGCACGCTATCGGCAGAGTCGGCTGTTTTTTAGCAGGATGTTGTTACGGCACTCAGTGTGATCTTCCATTTTCTGTTCATATGCATGGCCAAGACCGACATCCAGTTCAACTCTATGAAACATTCTTACTATTTCTCTTAAGTATAATCTTATGGAAGTTCGCCATTATTAAAAATAAAAAAACCGTATGGCTGAGTTATCTAGGTGGATATGGGCTCATTAGAATTATCACTGAAAGCTTTCGTGGTGACATCATTCGTGGATTTTACGGCCCACTTTCAACTTCACAGTGGGTATCGGTGGCCATGATTATGGCCGCCGTCATTTTAACATTCAAAATTAAAAAAGATTAAGCTTCGTTAGTCTCTTCTTCTTTTTTTGGAAGAAGATCAAAGTTTTCAACTAAGCTTGTAAACTTTGATTCAGGAATATAGAGCTCAGACTTAAGTGTTTCATTGGCCCAAGCGGTGTAAGAGTCTTCATGCTGATACATCATAATTGTCTCCCATGGACAATCTTGAGAGCAGTTTTGACACCCAATGCATCGCGCCAGATCAATTTCAACAGTTTGCTGAAATCCTGGATTATCTGGATTTGGACCTGGGACCAACTCAATAGAATCGACAGGACAGCCTGCTATGCATACTTCACAGCCTGTACAGCCACTTTGATGGACCACAGCAATAAGCTTTGGCGGCTTTTTACCTTTTCTAAGCGGCTTAAACCTTGCCGAGTGAAATGGATTTTCTACAATAACTTCTGGCTGTTCTTCGTTTATTTGATCACTCATAGTGAAAAAGTATCCTTAACTTGTTAATTCGCCCTATTTTAGCCTATTCAGACATATGGTGGAA
>PCUW01000016.1 GCA_002787775.1 Bdellovibrionales bacterium CG12_big_fil_rev_8_21_14_0_65_38_15 | reverse complement strand
GACTACATCGCAGCCATAGCGAAGCTTTGCTGCAATACCAAGAATGCCTGAGCCACATCCAAAGTCTAAGACCGATTTGTTTGAATAATCATTATTTTCAAAAAGTTCCAAACATAATGACGTTGTTTCATGGCGACCAGTTCCAAAACCTTGTCCTGGGTAAAGATACAACGGTGTGACTTCTGCTGGAACTTCAATTTTTTCTCTGTGCCAAGAAGGTATGACCCAAAGATTCTTCGATACCTTTACTGTTTCATAACCTTCACGCCACTTTTCATTCCAGTCTTGTTGATCAAGCTCACTTACCTCAACCACGATTTTAGAGTTCGATAATAATTCTTTCGCATTCATCGCTCTTTCTTGAGCTTTATCGCCATGAAAATAAAGAAGATATTTGTTTTTTTCAAGCTGAGATTCGATTAAAGCAATGGTGGATTCGTCCACATCTCCACCAGAGAAAGCCTTCTCACCAAGCAAGCGATCAACCTCCGCTTCATCGATAGCATATTCTTCTACTCCGTCATGAGACAGATGGTTTAACAGATCTAAATCATCATCATCTAATGTTAACGTGATGGTGTAGTATTTTAATTGTGACAAACGTGCTCCATTGCCTCTAGTGCAAGAAAATTTCCGGTTGGATACAGTTCTATAGATTTAATACAATCTCTACCAATCCAAACGATTTTTGGGTGCCATAAACTTATATAAGCCTCATTTTCAATTAGTCTTGTATAAGCTTTTCTATAATATTCCAATGCCTTTGGTTCAGAGGTCTCTTTTAATGCTGATGAATAGAGTTCATCAAAAATGGGGTCCTCATAAAAACCCCTATTAGCGCCACCTGGTGGAATGCTTGATGTTAAAAAGGTAAATCCCATCTGATCCGGACCAACAAATCCAATCCATTGACCTAGAGCTAGATCATAATTTCCTTGTTTTAAATCTCTATAAAATGAGCCCCATTCAAGTGACTGAATTTTTAGCGGTATTCCAAATTTATTCCAATAAGGCGCAATGGCCTTAGCCAGTTCTATTATATGCTTTTTATTAGATACTTTAAGAGTGAATTCAAGTTGATGATCTTCCTTTTTCCATCTGCCATTTTCAAAGACATAGCCTTCTTTCAAGAGAAGTTCTTTTGCCTTTTCTTGATCGTATTTAATTGGTTCATTTGGTAAATTAAGATCCTCAAATGCTTTGGAGTACATACCCTGCGATAATGCCACAGTATCTTTCATTTTATATTTAGCTAAGATTTCTCGTGGAATAAGATGTGACAATGCTCTTCTAACGTTTCTCTTCTTTAAGTCTGGATGCCTGTGTTGAGGACTAATATAAACGTAGTTAGATCCCTCAACTTCAAATGTTTTAATTTCTTTTTGAGTTGATAACCAGAACGATTTTCTTGGAGAAATTGTTGTTGCGATGAGATCAATTTCGCCGTTCAGCAGTTTAAGTGCCGCAGTAGTTTCATCGCCAACCACTTTAAAGTGAATTGTTTGCAAAGCGCTTTGAATAATAATCTCATTCTCATCTTTTTGAATAAGTTTATATTCTCCAGCAGCAACTCTATTTCCTTTTTTCCAGTTCTCAATTTTTAAAAGAGATAAGTTAGTGAGGTTTTCAGGCCTATATTCGTCAAAATAGAGATCAACTATTTTATCGCTAACCTTCTCGGCGTTGACTAAGTTTTGAAATAAGGCGGGTATTGGTGCATCTTTTTTGGCGAGCAAATTTTTGGTGCTCATAACGATATCATCTGCCAGCACAGCAGTCTGATCCTGAAACTTAAGATTATCTTTTATCCAGAATCTTATGATTTGAGATTTTCCATCTATTCGACTTTCAAATTTATCACATGCACGACACACAGTCTTCATTTGTCTCGAAGCATCGACCAAAGACAGATGAATCAGACGATTGATATCTTGTGAGTTTGCATCCGTAGCATAATGAGGATCTAAGTTATTAGGTGATGAACCAATCGCTATATTAAGCTTTTTAGCATCTACGACTCGGGGCAACACGAGAGTAGCTATCATCATGCAGTTAATGATTAATTGTTTTGTAATAACCTACTCCTTGGGCGTCTTATTATTCTATGATATGACCTATAAAACCTCAAAGGGGTACTCTCTTGTATATGATTGGAATTGCTGGTGGATCCGGCTCGGGTAAGACGACTTTTACTGAAAAGATTCAATCTCGTCTTAATGGGAACGTTAGCGTTCTTCATATGGACTCTTATTATTTACCGACGCCACCAAAACATCTTTGCTCTAAATCATCTAAGCCTAACTTTGACCACCCTGAAGCCTTCGACTGGGATTTATTAAAGCTTCATCTTGGACAGCTAAAGAACGGCGAATCAATCGAATCGCCCGTTTACGATTTTAAATCTAACTCAAGAACCCAAGACACTGAGCGTGTTGAAGCGACATCTGTTGTTTTATTTGAAGGTATTTTTAGCTTATACGATCCGGCCATTAGAGAGCTGTTAGAGATTATGTGCTTTCTTCACGTTGATGCAGACATCAGGTTTACTAGACGTCTTCATCGGGACGTTCAAGAACGTGGCCGCTCTATGGACAGTGTTATTGCTCAGTACTATGAAACGGTTAGACCGATGTATATGAAGTTTTTAGATCCACAAAAACAATATGCCGATTTTATCGTTGGCGAAGAAACTGATATTGCAGCTTCTATCTTAGCCGCAAAGATCAATGAGCTTTTAGAATATAAAGGCTGTCATGATCCAAGTGCTGTAGGTCTTCAGCGATTCGGTATTGATAAGCAAGAAGATCTTCATGGCGCGTAAGAGTAAACCGCTCTTAGAGGTTCGTCCCTTTGGTGGCCTAAAACAAATTGGATCTAATATGGTCCAATTCAAAACCGCCAACACTCATATCATTCTCGACTGCGGCATCCTTTTTCCTGATGACGACTCATTTGATATTAATTATTTAATTCCAGATTATAGTGATCTTGAGGAACCCGAAGCCTTAATTATTAGTCACGGTCATGAAGATCATATTGGGGCTATCGTTCATTTTGTAACGAGGTTTCCGAAAGTGCCTATTCACGCGCCACCTTTTGCCATCGAGCTTATTCGATTAAAGCTCAAAGAAGAGGCACTTGGCGCTAAAATTATAAGCTATGGCCCCAATGATAAAATTGAATTCAAAGATTTTATTATTCATCCTATTGCTGTCAATCACTCTATACCTGATACCTATGGATTATTTTTTAAGCCAACAAATCCTAAAGAACATTGGGGCTTATTTTATGTCTCAGACTTTAAGGTTGATTTTAACTCGCCCTACGAACCACCATTCGACTTTACTCGTCTAAGCAAACTTTCTCGTGACTGTGAACTAAGATTTCTTTTAGCTGATAGTACCAATATCTTATCTAAAAAACTAAAGACAACTTCTGAAGCTGATCTGATTCCAGAGCTAGGAGCTATCTTCGAAAGTCATAAAGATCGTATCTTCATCACGACTTTTGCATCTAATATTCATCGCATTCAAACAATAATCTCACTTGCCGAGAAAACCAAAAAGAAAGTTGTTCTTTATGGCAGAAGCATGAAGAACTATAGTGAAATTGCTCACCGTATGGGCATTTTGAATTTTGACCCAAAGACCTTAAGAGACGCCGAAAGCATTGAGCCTCATAGAAAAGATATCGTCGTGATTGCTTCTGGTTGCCAAGGGGATTTTAGATCTGCGATGAACCGAATTGTTAATGGCAGTGATAGATTTTTTTCACTTCGAAAATCGGACCTGGTTATTTTTAGCTCTAAAGCAATTCCTGGAAATGAAAAAAGTGTTAACTCACTTATAAATGGTATTTATGAGTTAGGCGCAGAGGCAATTACTGATAGTGATGCCCTTATTCATGCTTCGGGACATCCGGGCAAAGAAGATTTAAAAATGCTCTGTGATGCTTATAAGCCACATGTGCTTATTCCAATTCACGGTGAAAGTTCATTTCTTAATCGTCATGCTGATGCCGTTGATGGACTTTGTCCTGGTGCAGAGTCAGCCGTTATGTATAATTTCGATACTCTCACTTTATTTAAAGATGATTGGGAAATTATCATAGGTAATCAAAAACCTCCCTTAATGATTCAAGGCAAAGGGATTATTCCAAGATCTGCAATTTCTCAACGTCGAAAGATTGCTCAGGCGGGAGCTGTTTTCATCTCACTTTCAAACAAGAAAACTGTTGAAGTTTCCTCTACAGGATTGCCTGACTTTCCAGAAGAACTTCAAAAGAAACTTGATCGATTAATTCTCGACTCCAAAGGTAGTTTAAGCCAGATGGCGGAAGAGATTCGTGTCGGAGCTCGCCGACTGTTTCAGGCAGAATTTGGCTATCGTCCAGTGGTATTTGTTCACACACTTGGAAAGTAATATAATTACGAAATGAATAATGATTTTTTCTTCATGACCATTTTAGTCATTTTAACACTTGTTGTGGTGGCTTTATTTTTGGTTGTCCTTTATTTAATTTTTAAGACAAATACTTTCAAAACGGATTCACCTCAACAACGTCACTCAAACCTTGGTAAGTCAGTTGAAGAATCTTTTACTTGTATGAATCATCCTGACAATTCGGCCGTGGCAACTTGTGCTATTTGTGAGGGTTCTGTTTGCGAGCATTGTCACAAGGATTGGGATGGCATTCATTTATGTCCTGAACATTTTGGATTGTTCTCACAACATACGTGGCAAGAGATTGCAGAGATTCAAACAAATCCTAAAGCACCTGAAAAGGGTCACCATCTTTATCAATTTAAAAATAAGTTATGGTCTGACGAAAAAGTTCCCACCTATTTGGTTACCCACTATAAGATCAATGTTGATGGTGATTTTGTTGAAAGCTGGGTCAAGCTTTACGCACGCGAAGAAGACGCTGATCAACTCGGTATGCGTTTTAAAGTTGATATTCAATAAAAAAAAAAGAGCACCCTAAGGTGCTCTTCTTTTGAGTTGGGGGAACTCAATTTCTCACACATCCAGAGGACGTGAAGACCCATTTGATTTTGATTGTTCAGACGAGTCCTCTTTTCTCAAGTAGCTTGGAGTATCGAGTTCATCTTCATCGAAATTTATAAATCCAAGTCTTTCTGCAATAGACTTAGCACGGTTGGGTTGAGCAGCTCTATTAGAAGTTGCCCCTTGTGCAGGAACTGAACTTCTTTGATCTGGTCTTGCACCTTCGTACTTACTAGCAGCTTGGCGAATTGTATTAATCAGATTGCTAGTGCGATCATCATTTTGTTCAACATTAAATTCTACGTTGGCTCGAACTTCAGTTTCACGAACTGGTTCATCAAAAGAAACTTCTCTTGATTCTTCAACTCTTGTTTCGCGAACTTCTCTTGCTTCAACTCTTGGCGCTTCAGGCATAACACGTGCTCTTGGAGCTTCTACTTCTGCACGAGCTTGTACAGCTTCACGCTCAACTGTTGCTTCCACTCTTTGTGTTGTTTGAGTAGAAACACGAACGCGCTCCATTCCACCAAGTCCAGTTGCAATGACAGTTACTTTAACTGCATCTTCCATAGAATCATCAATAACTGTTCCAAAGATGATTTCAGCATCTTCATCAGCTGCTTCCATGATCAATGTTACTGCTTCATTAGTTTCATGCATTGTTAGGCTTTCATTACCAGTAATATTGATAATGATTCCTGTAGCACCATCAATGGTGATGTCTTCAAGTAGAGGTGAG
>PCUW01000066.1:9785-39817 GCA_002787775.1 Bdellovibrionales bacterium CG12_big_fil_rev_8_21_14_0_65_38_15 | reverse complement strand
CCAGAGCCCGTTGGCCCTGTAATTAAAATGAGTCCGTTTGAAACGTCCGTCATTTCCAATAAAACTTTAGGCAAGTTCAAGGCCTTAAAATCTGGAATAATACTTGGAATTGTTCTAAATACGGCAGCAACTCCACCTTTTGAGTAAAACACGTTTGCCCTAAAGCGAGCCAGACCTTTGATACCAAATGAGAAGTCTAGCTCCATATTTTTTTCGTATTCACTTCTTTGACTTTCAGACAGAATTTGATAGACAAGTCTTTTCGTATCGTCACCACTTAATGATGGAATTTTAACTCTAACCATTTCACCATTGACTCGTAAACCTGGAGAGGATCCAACCGTTAGATGCAAATCCGAGGCACCGCTATCGATCATTAGCTTAAAGAGTTGCTGGATTTTTACATCGCCAGCTCCGCCTTGTTTTGTTTTTGTAACCGTTTGATCCGACATGGATTCTCCTTAAAATTTATCCGAGCCAGAGTTCATAACTGCTTCATCTAAAGTTGTTAACCCTTGAGCAACTTTAGTTAATGCGGTCATTCTCAATGTCTTCATTCCGTCTTTAATTGCTTGTTTCTTTAAATCATCTGATGAGGAATTTCTAAGAATTAGATCTTTGATTCCTGGAGTAATACCCATGACCTCATAGATTGCAACCCTGCCTTTGTAGCCAGTATTATTACAATAGTCGCAGCCTTCGCCTTTATAGATCTTAATTTTTGATGCTGATTGGGGTGCAATACCGCAAGCTACTAATTCGTCTACACTGACTTTATGCTCAACTTTACATTCAACGCAAATTCTTCGACAAAGACGTTGCGCAACAATGACATTCAATGCACCAACAACTAAGAAAGGCTCGATGCCCATATTGATAAGCCTGGTAACCGTTGATGGAGCATCATTTGTATGTAGAGTAGATAAAACCAAGTGCCCTGTAAGAGCAGCCTCGACTGCAATCTCTCCGACTTCTAAATCTCGAATCTCTCCAACCATAATAATATCTGGATCTTGTCTTAAAAATGACTTCAATGCCGAAGCAAACGTTAATCCAATATCTCGCTTTACGTTAACCTGATTAATACCTTGTAAGTTAAATTCAACTGGATCTTCGGCAGTAGAAATATTTGTTGCAACTTTATTTAATTCAGCGATAGCAGAGTAGAGTGTCGTTGTTTTTCCTGATCCTGTCGGACCAGTTACAAGACACATACCAAATGGTTGATAAATGCCGTCTTTAAAAGTTTGGAGCTGCTTAACTTCAAAGCCAAGTTTAGTCATATCTAGCTCAAGGTTACTTGAGTCAAGAAGACGTAAAACTATTTTTTCTCCAAAAAGTGTTGGAAGAGATGAGACCCTGTAATCAATAGGTGCTCCACCGATAGATAGCTTAATACGTCCATCTTGTGGCTTTCTTCTTTCGGCAATATCCATTTGCGCCATAATTTTCAAACGCGAAATCATAGGTAGCATTAACTTCTTGGGCGGCTGAGCCATTTCGACTAGCTTTCCATCTATGCGAAAACGAATTCGAAAGATTTTTTCATAGGGTTCAATATGAATATCTGATGCTTTTTTTATAAAAGCTTCAGCTAAAACTCTATTCACGAAGGTAATAACCTCACTACCAATATCCTCTTCACGTACAGTTTCAACTTCCTTTGCAGCGTCGGGCAAAACTTCTTTTATCGTTGAAAGTAACTCGTCGATTGATTCTGTAACTCGTGAATAAATTTTTTCCCAAGCTGAAATATTGGTTAAGATAAACTCAACTGGACTTTGAAAAACGGATTGAAGTTCCGCTTTTTGCTTAACCACAGAAGGATCAAATATTGCTACGCTTACAGCGTTGGCACTTTTTTGAATTGGTAACATTCTATATTTTAAGACATCTGATTTTTTTGAAAGCTTTAAAATGCGCTCTTTAATTTTTGCTTTAGAAAGATCAATGAATGTTAAGTTGTAGTTTTCAGCAAGCTGTTTAGCAAATTTAACATCATCAAAGAAATCAAATTGAAGTAAACCAAACTCAGACACTGTATTTGGGTCTTTATCTAGCAATAAAGGACGCAGGTCTTTAATTGGGACCATCCCAGTCTTACTAATGACTTCTGCAAATTCCTTTCTAAACATAGTCTTCCTTAATATCTATATGTCTATGTTATCGGAATCACGAAATTAATGTTTAATTTTTTAGTTGCGACCAAAATGCCGCTGCTTTCTCGGCCTGCAGCTTTAGTAGAGAAAAACCATCTGTATAGCTTGAGGTTTTTTTAAAATATTCTTGATGGTGAGAATGCCTATAATTTAAATCCCAAAAATGACTATTAGTGCCGAGCTCACCTTCAAAGCAGTATGATCTAGAACAGCAATTTATTAGAAGAGTATTTTCATCAACAAACTTTCCATTTGAAAACTGAGTAAACAACTCTGGATCTTGTCGTCTTGAGCGTTGCTCAAATTCAATTTCAAGAAACTTACAAACGATCTGCACCACTCTAGACATGACTCCATCACCTAAAATAACTATTTTTAAGTCTTTCTTCATTAAAGGGACTAGATGCTTTAATGCCAAATAATCGGTGTTAGTTGCAAAGAAACGATCACTTTGTTTCATAATACAATTTATTGCATTTATTGATTGTATCTCGTTTGAACTAATCTCGACTTGATTGAGATAAAACTCTTTATACGGTGATGTAATATTTAATCCATCAAGATCTTTCATTAGCATTGCAAGACTTGGTAAATCAGCCGAATTAGCGATATCAATAAGTTGATAGTTCAAATTTTTATCTTTATAAATCTCTCGATAAAGATCTGGGGATAAGCTATGTGATATGTCTTTACCAAGAAGGGCTAGCTTTTTCATTTCCATTCTTTTGCAACTTTTGCGTCTTTTGCAATCTGTGAAATTAAATCATCTATGCTATTAAATCTCTTCTCCTCTCTTATTTTACCTAAAAACTCAACTTCTAAAATTTCGTTATAGAAATCGTCGATTGAGTCGAGAATATGAGTTTCAATTGTCATTTTTAATGAATCATTAAATGTTGGATTAAATCCAATATTTGTTACAGATTTATAAGTTTTATGACCAAGAACCGTTTGGGTAGCATAGACTCCAGTACTTGGAGTGATCATTTCATCAGGTACCTGCAAGTTTGCAGTTGGAAATCCAATCCCCTTACCACGACCTTTTCCGCGAACAACTTTTCCTTTTAATCTATAGTTACGACCAAGGAGGTTTTTGACATCTTCTACACGGCCCTTTCTAATCAACTCTCTAATAACGCTTGAAGATATCCGCTGATCACTTTCTTGAAATTGTGAAAGCTCAACTATACTTAAGTTGCTGCCAGATAGAATTTGGCGAAATGTATTAACATCGCCAGCTTTATTAGCTCCAAAAGCAAAGTCATATCCAAGACAAAGAAGCTTTAAGTTTTTTATTGATGATATATAAGCATCAATAAACTGCTCTGGAGTTAAGGAGCTAAATTCTCTAGTAAAAGGAATTTCCACAAGTATATCAACACCTGCATTTTCTAACAGTGATCTTCGGTCTTCATATTCACTTAAAAGAAACGCTCTTTGAGCTTTTAAAATTTGTGCAGGATGAGGCAAAAAGGTAATCACAGCAAAAGAAATATTACTTTCGACACATTTTTGCTTAGCTTCTTTTAGCATCGACAGATGTCCTTTATGTACACCGTCAAAGTTTCCTAACGTTGCACCAAAGGGTTTATTAATATCTTTTGTATGTTGAACTATTTTCAAGATAATTTCTTTATCAGAAGTTTAAACATTTTCTTGTCCGGCTTTATTTTACTTGCACTCCCAAGGTTTGCATAATTTCCAGACCTAAGCTTTGCCCAAAGATCTAAGAAGTATTTCTTAACATTGATATCTAAGTCCAATGCATTAATAAAATTTTCAAACTCGGTATATTCGCCATTTCTAACCTGACTAAAAAACAGATATAAGTTTTTATAATCTAGACCCTTGGAGAGATGCTTTTTATATATATAGATTGCATTAGCCTTTATAGTGTCTTCTTTTTTGTCAAAATTTGTAACAATAGAAATTACAAAGATAATAATAGACAAGATAAGTGCCAATTGGTGCCATGTCAGAAATCTCTTTATCTTATTATCACCGAATGGACTAATTGGACTTAAGCCAACCTTAGTAATTTTTTCTTTTATATTCTCTGTAACCGCCGTGTTACTTTTTACATTTGGTGTTGTAAACCCTTCACCACCAATAACTTGGATGGCAGGGATCGTTATCTTTTTTACTACATACTGATTTGTATCTGGATCAAAATAACTTAAATCTAACTCTCGCTCATCAATATTGAATTGTGATCTTGGTAAGTAAGTGTATTCAAGTATTTTTCTTGATTTTTGATCACTTATTTCCTGAATTTCTGATCGCGTATCAAAACTTTCTAAATCAGGATGACTGTAAATGACTGGGTCATCCATTTTTTCCAAAAGACCTGGCCCAATTATTTCTAAAGATAATTCAATTGGCTCATTCGCCAAGAACTTTGTTTTCTTAACATTGAGGTTAAAAGAATGCTCACCAACAAGCCCAGTAAAGCCAAGAGGTACATTTTCAGTAGGAGTAGAACTTGACTGAATCTCGACGGGCAAACTTGATAATGTAACATTTCTCATATCACGAAGACCAAAGCCTCCAACATTTCCAAAACCAACTGAAACCTGGATTTTAAGCGGATCAATATTTAGCTTGCCTATCTTTTCGGCGAAAAGTCTTGCTGAATATTTTTTAGAGCGTTGATAAATAATTCCATTTCGTTCAACTCGCTCCGGTGTTTCATCCACTGCCTTAAATCTTTTTAAAAACCCATTCAGTTTTGGATATTCTTTTAATTCTTGATTATAAATTGGCACCCTAGTATAGAGATAATAATTTACAAAAAAACCTTCACCTCTATAGACGTTATCTTTTGAAGGGATCGCTTCAAGAAAATAATCTTTAGGCTTTTCTGCTTCTCTTAAAACTTGAACTCTAATATTGTCACTTTTGTATTCTTTATCTCCAATTTTGGCAGACATATTTCTTATATAAAACAATCCAGCTCTTGAGGCATTGAGTTGATAAATGTAACTTATCGTTTTCTGTGAAGTAAACTGACCGTTTATAAGCTGGGTTGCAAACGTTACCCCTCCCTTACTTTTTCCTTCGACAGTTAATCCACCTGGATCAAAGCTTATATAGGGCTCTTGGGAACCATCAAAAGCAACAGTAATCTCCATATTAAACGGTTCATTAACTAGAGGCCTTTCTGGTCTAAATCGAACATCAATTTGTGAATAAGCATTTAGCGATATAAAAAATAATATATATAGTATTAATTTCATTACCAATCTCTCTTTTCACGAGAATTATTCTTATCGTTAGTTTCAGTGTCTATGTATTCACTTTGTAATGCGCGATCATCTTGCATTAGTTGTTTGAGTAGAGCTGGAACCTTCATCATTTTTCTTTTTTTATCTATTTCTCGTTCTCTTTGTGCCATATTTGTTATCTGCTGTTCTTTTTCTTCTTTTCCATTTTCATCTTTATTGTCTTTATCTTTACCCTTATCACTTTCACTTTTTTTATCATCTTTGTTTTTTTCTTGATCACCGGTTTGGTTTTTATCATTTTTTTGATCTTTTGAATTTCCAGAACCTGATTTTTTATCTTGATTCTCTTCTTTGTTCTCATCTTTACTTTCGCCGTCTCCTTTACCACCATTTACGGAAAGGAACTTTTTTATGTTCGAATGTATTAGTCTTTCTAATTCAATGTCTTTAGATGCATTCTCTTTTAAGACCTCATCCAAAACTTTCAACCCCTTCTGATCACCGTTTGCCAGTAAGGTTGCTCCATAATTAGCTTTAGCTTTTATAGATAGATCACCCTCTGCCTCTTTATAAAGAAGCATTGCTTTTTCAAGCTGATTTTTTTTTGCTAATTCAAGTGCTGCTTGTTGTTTTTGTTCAGTTGACCAGTCTTGACTTAGATCATTTAAAAGTTCTTGATTTGCCTGCTCAACTTCCTCTTTGCTCTGCTCTGCTTTTACGCTTTGAAAATTTAGGCTGCTAATCATCAATATAACAATAAGAGTTGAATAGGATCTAGCATTTGAAAAAGCTACAGATAAAAGATACAAGACAATGCCAGCTCCTACAAACCACTGTGACAGAACAGGTCTAATTTTGGTTTGATCTATTTCGCTTGTACTTATGGTCCCCTCTCTAAAAAATGTTAAAATATCTTCAGTAGGCATACTAAATGATAAAACAATCCATTTTCTTGCCCGCTTAAAGTTCGAAACAATTCTATCGAGAAACTTTTCATCCAACTTAGAAACGACCTCTTTGTTTAGGTGTGTTTTATATCCAGAAAAAGTACCTCTTTTTGTTCTCATCGGAATTTTTCCACCGGAAACAGTTCCGATGCCAACTAATGCCAGACTAATACCAGTAGACTCTTCAATCTTAAAATCCATACCGTTTTCTTCAGCATCCGTTATAAGAAGAATATTTCCCCCCGGTTTTCCATTGGAAGATTCCAACTTAAGTGATTTAACAGTTTCACTTAAAGCTGAAGTTATATTACTACCACCACCTCTAAGTCTTTCGTCCTCAAGTCCAGCTAATCTAGCATCCAACAAATCAATATCGTCAGTGAATGGTATGAGACGTTTCGATATATCTGAGAAAACAACAACAGAGATCTGATGACCTACTGCATTTTTAACAAAATGTCTTGCAACAGTTAAGGCCCTTTTGAACCTATTCGGTTGTACATCTTCGACAAGCATACTTGAAGAGGCATCAATTAATATGACGGTTTTTTGGTCTGACAGGGGAGTAGAAACTTGCTCATGTGGACCTCTTAAATCAAGTAGACTTATAGCAAATAACAAGACGGCAATTATAAATAGGAATTTTGAAATAAATAGACTTAAGGTTGGCTTTAAATTGAAACAATCTCTTAACCAATAGCGGTACTTTTTATAATCGAAATAATACATGACCCCAATAATAAAAATTAAGGAAAAAATATAGATAGAATAGTTGAGCTTGATAAAAGTCATATCATTTCTCTAAGTAGTAACCATCTCAACACGAAACTGAACATGACCAGTACGCATCCCTGTAAAAGATATTTCCAATACAGCTCTTCGTAGGTAGCCTTGCCACTTTTTTCAATTTTAGTTCTCTCAAGCTCATTAATTTTGGACAAAACTTGCTTTAAAGCTCGTTCATTGTCTGCCCGAAAAACTTCTCCACCAGTCATAGAGGCTATCTTTTTGAGTGTTTCAACATCAAAACTTCCACCTGGAATATATTGATATCTCTGCGTCCCAAATCCACTAGGTACTGGTATCCTGGCATCACCGTCACCGCCAATAGCAATTGCATATACTTTAATCCCTGCATTTTTAGCTTCTTCAGCTGCCTGTATCGGCGTCATTGTGCCTACATTGCTAACACCATCAGTTAAAAGAATAATAACTTTATTTTTTGCTAGAGACTGTATACCTCTTGCAACTCCAAGTGCTAGAGCATCACCAATATTAGTACCACTTCCCAAGAATCCAGTTTGTATATCTGAAATAGCTCTTTTTACTAAATCTAAATCTGTCGTTAAAGGCAATAAAGTAAAAACCTTTTCTGAAAACATTACGATAGCAACCCTATCAGTTGGTCTCAATTCGACGAACTCAAGTATTTTTTCTTTAGAGACCTGAAGTCGATTGGGCTTGAAGTCTTCAGCAAGCATCGAGAGACTGACATCCACAACAAAAATGACATCATTAACTTCCTCTGGATCAGATATAAAGCCAGCAGGTTTTTTAGGCAGTGTCATTGAAAAGCTTATTAAAGCCCAACCAATTATTCCAATTAAAACAACAGCAGTTTTTTTAATACTGAACTTTTTCTTTTTACTACTTTTTAAAATTGGTACAACAGGTTTTTTAAAGAAAAGGTATTGGGAATAAAGCCATGTAACCAAACCAGCAATAGATAAAAAGAACCATGAACTAAAATCATAAACCTGCATTTATGACCTCATTTTTTAACTCCACGATTTTTGAAAGCTCTGACTTCTCCCATTTCTCTTTATACTGAATTGTTTCTAGAAACTTTACAAAACTTATATAAGTATCGGAATTTTCATCTAGACCTAGTTTTTTAAAATCATTCGCAACCAATTCAATTTCATTCCTCTCACTAGCCTTAAGAATTTTTTCTATTAGCGCTTTACGATCTAGCTTCAATCTTTTTAATTTTTTTGATCTAATTAGTATTTTTACTATTACTATACACAAAACAAGGATGAATATTGCGAATGCAAAATAATAAGCAACGTATTGTTTTGAAAAGATTTTATTCGGTTGCTCTATAAATTCAAAATTTTGTGGAGCAGGTGCTGTGGCGATGGAAGTTATACGCCTAATATCTAAAACAATTTCTTTTTCATCAATTTTAATTTTAATCTTTGAATTGTCCTTTACTGCTTTAATAACAGCAAAAAGACCGCTTATCTCTACTACCTCTGAGTTAAAGCTTGATCTTTTAGCGTTTGATTTTTCAATCAGATAAAAGTAATCATTAAGCTTTCCATTTTTAATTTTATCGAAACTGGAAATATCAACACTTGCGGAAACAGGCCAAATTCTAATGACGCCATCAAATGTTGCGCCTTCTTCTACTTCTATAATTTTACTATCTATCGGAGTAAACTCACCTTCAAAGCCATATAAAACAGATGCATGAAGGATAAAAACAAATATAAAAATGATGTTTCTAAGTCTCATGACATTTCTCTTACAAATTGGTCCAAATAACTCAGATTCATTCGTATAGGTGTTACATGTCTCAAGACCTTTTGATCTAATTCGTCACCGGTGTTTTGTCTTGAAAACAGACTTCTATTATTTTTATTTTGACCAAAAACAGAATAAGGTAAGCTAATACTTTCATCAATTTTAGCAATAATTCTAAAGCATTGAACATGAGAGTGTTTTGCCAAGTGAGTGATGGCATCACCTTGTATCTGCCCTTTAAAATCAGACAAAATGATAACTTCTTTTTTCTTGTATAATAACTTGTTAAGTTTGAAATCAAGCTGTCTTTGATCTACTTCATCATTTTCTATGACGTTTTGATATAATATATTGAGCTGGTCATCTAATATCCTTTCTTTTTTCAATAGTTCAAGCATTGACCTCATGCCTTTTTCACCGCGCATTTTCGGCAACTCTATAATCTTATCGGTTAACATCACTAGATGCACCATATCACTTGATTTATCTGCCATTAAGTAAAGCATACAGGCGATTTCAATAGCAGCTTGAAGTTTAGAGATTCCCTTCTCGCCCGCAAGCATTGTCGGAGATATCTCAAGAACTAAAATTATTTCAACATTTCTTTCTTCTTCAAATGTCTTTATATAGGGATGAGATGTTTTAGCGAGCATTTTCCAATCAATAAATCGAACATCATCACCATGGCTATATACTTGGTGCTCTTTAAACTGCAAACCTGTTCCTCTTACTTTGGACTTAAGCATGCCAACTGAATAGGAATTAGCTTTCTTGAAAAATTTTGTCTGTGCCTTTGACAAGGCTTTTTTTACTTCATTAATGTTGACCATTAAATTACACGCTCTGCAATTTTCAAACAAAGATCTCTACTTTGAATCTTATCGACCATAGCTTCATAGCTAAGTATTACTCTATGTCCAAGGACGGATGGTACGACATGAAGAACATCCTCTGGAGATACGAAATCTCTACCTTTTATGAAGGCTACAAATTTACCTAATTTATATAACCATATGGTTGCTCTTGGTGAAGCCCCTGCGGCAATTGCTCCGTTATAAGCACTATCGAAATACTCAGAACCTGGTCTAGTTGCATGTGTAACTCTGACAATCATATCTTTTATTTTTTCATCAACGTATATTTTGTCTACTTTTTCTTTTAGATCGAGAATGTCATCCGTAGACATAATGGCTTCATTTTTTGTTATGTTATCAAAGTTTAATGATAGAATATTTTTTTCAGAATCAAAGTTAGGATACTCAACAGAAACCTTCATCATAAAACGATCTAGCTGGGCCTCAGGCAGTGGATAGGTTCCTTCCTGTTCAATTGGGTTTTGTGTCGCTAAAACAACAAAAGGACTTGTTAATTTATGTGTATTTTCACCTATTGTTACTTGTTTTTCTGCCATAGCTTCTAAAAGTGCTGCCTGTACCTTAGCCGGAGATCTATTGATTTCATCTGCCAAAAGAAGTTGTGTGAAAATTGGTCCAAATTTTGTCGTAAACTGTTCTGTTTTTTGACTATAGATCATTGTCCCAATTAAATCAGAAGGCAAAAGGTCTGGTGTAAACTGAATTCTTTTAAAACTTAAATCGCATAGTTTTGCCATCACCGAAACACTTAGTGTTTTACCTAGACCTGGCATACCTTCAATTAATAAGTGTCCCTCGCAAACAAGTGCCGCCATAATTGAATCAAGCAAATCATCTTGTCCAAAAATTACTGACTTTGCTTTATTGAGAACTTCATCTACTTTTTCTCTTCCACTCATTTATAAATCCTTTATTTACTCAACACCATAAAGTGCATATTTTATATAATTACCACTATCACTTAAACTGCTAACGGGATGGTCTTGTGCTTGCATACCAATATCTTTCAATGTGATTTTTCTGCCATTTTCTTTTGCCTGCATCTCTACAATTTTTGTAAATTCATCCAGCGACAAATACTTAGTACAAGATGCCGCAACCAGTGTTGAGTTCGGCAATAGAAGTTTAAAAACTTTGTTAAATAATTTTTTATATCCTGAAATTGCCTGAGGCTTCTGTTTTATTGTTTTGCAAAAAGCTGGGGGGTCACACACGATGACATCCCATTTTTTATTTTCCTTTATCGAATTATCTAAAAATTTAAATACGTCTTCTCTTTTGAACTCTATATTGAACTTTCCTTCAATTTGTTTGGTGTTTTCGACAACTTCACTTTCAAGCGCCGCTTGATCAACAAAGGTGATCTCCTTAGACCCGGCCCTCATGGCATGCAAACCCCAAGCACCCAAATAGCAAAATAAATCCAATGCTTTGTCTTTATTTTGGATATTATGCAAATAGCGCTCAAACTTATTTCTATTATCTCTGTGGTCGTAATAAAAACCAATTTTCTGTAATTTAGAAAAAGGAAGCTTATAGATTATTTGGCTGTCATTTATTTCAATGATTTCCTCATCATTCCATTCTTTTTCAAAAACAGGTAATGATTCATCTTCCCGGTACTTTGGATTATCTAAAAAAAATGCTTTATGATTTTTAAAGTTTTCAATAGTGATTTCTTTGATTAAGTTCCTATGTTGATCTAAGCCGGCATTGTTAATTTGTATAATGATAAATTTTTTATACAAATCAATAATTAATCCTGGCAAATCGTCGTTTTGTCCAAAAACTAGTCTCTTCCCTTCATGTTGGTAGAGATGACTTCTCTTTTGAAAAGCCTTAACGAGTCTTTGGTTCAAATAATCATGAGGTTGGTAACTGCCCTCACAAAGGACGTAGACCTTTGGACCAGCTTTTACAAAATCATTTCCAAAAGCTGTAAAAGATTGTGTATCAGATTTTATAATGAACCATTCGCCTGGAGACAAAGAGGGGAACGATTGAGGTAACTCATTTTGATAGAAAAAGGATTTTCCATTATTAATCTTAGCGATAATGTGAGCATCAACTGACACTTCTCTCATAATCCCTCTAGTGGTTCAACCATTTGATTATAAAGGGATTTAAGATTGATACAAGACGCGCAAATCAATCCACAGGGGCTGGGACTGGTAATTGAATTAACTTAAGTGATTGATAGAGCCATTTTGAAACTTCGTGCGGAGGATTTATCAATCCTTTTGCATAATTATGCCATCTTTTTTCATCTTCACTAAAATAGTCAACTATTTTCCATGGCTCTAGGTAACGGTTATTATCTCTACAATAAACCAGCTCACCTCGTTGTTCGCAACTTCTTGTAGAGCTACTCATTTTAAAATACTGCTGAAATCCGAAGAGAGTTTCTATGTTTATTATATTAGCCGTAGCATAGATATTTTTATAATAATCCGATTGATCACTTCTACTTAAACTAGATAAAAAGGTGCTTCCTTTATCAGTCAACTCAACTAACTTTCTTGCCTGTGAGCTAGTAATATTCTTGCTAAGAATTTTAAAAATTGATAATTCATCTTCAGAATTAAATAGAATCTGATCTATATACTTTGCCATCGTGATCATAAGTTGTTCTGACAGTTTATCTTCTTTTTCAAGCTCGTCTGAAAGCAAGGCTAAATAAGGCTTTAGCTCAAGAATTAAATCAACGATGTCTAGATCTTTAGGCCAAGCTTGCTTAAATTGGGCATAGTTTTTTATAATCCAAGTTAAAAAACCTAGAGACTCTTCATAATTAAAGTTTATGTCTAACTTACTTAAACTGGAAATGATGACCAATAAATCACCAGTTGCAAACTCAAGAGCTCTCAATTTTTCGTAATTCAATTCATTTAATTTTGAATATATATCCTCAATAAGGATTCCTTCAGATTCACCGACAGCATCTATAAGGTTGGTTAGAGCAACGTCAGATAATTTATCATTTAAATTTTTAAGAAAGTTTTCATTGATATATTTTAGATTTTTTGAGTTGATGAAATTATCAAATTCATCTTTTGATCTTGCAAATCTGTCTCTTGTCCACCTTGCCATATTAGAAAACGCTGAGACCATTGCTAGTTCTGATAAGATTTTTCCATTATGCTTTCTAAGTTGTTTTTTTGTTTGAATCCAAGGAATATTGAAGCCATCGTCATTTTTCTTAAATTTTACTATTGATGAGATCTGACTAGCCTTTGAAGAACTCGATACAACAGAACCAAGTAACGCCTTCATATAATCGCCGTACTCAAATTCTCCTTCGTTTGCCTGTAAGAGCGAAGGGAATGTTCGAACAGCATTTCTCGCCATCTTCTTTTCATGTCTGCTCATGAATTTTCCGCAAAATCCTGCCTTTACACAAATATTAAACAATTTATACTTGCTCTCCACAACTTCATTATAATTATATGACTTAGCAACTGCGTTCTTATAATGAGCACCGAGATAATTCTCGTCAAAATTGACATCTCTAATTACGATTTCAATTCTCTCCATCAGAGTTGTCTTTTGAAAAGAACTCGACTCATCTGTTTCATATTCAATTTCTCTTGAATTTATTTCCTTTTCTTTATCTGTAAAATCAACAAACATCTTCAATGATTCTTTTAAACTTAAATTCTTATACTTAGGATTTCTTGAACCTAATGGGATAGGCAATCCTTTGGCCGGATCTAACGCCTTCAAAAACTGTCTTACCGCCAACGGAGACTCATCATCGTTTTTTCTAACCAATAGCCCTGTAAAGTTTGTTAAAAAATCTTTAAATTCTAAAAGACTTGGACAAGGTGCTCCACCAATATTTTGATTTAAAACACTTGTACATTTGTTGCTTGATATCTCAGCAGGATATTTAGGGTTTTGATAGTTATTCCAAGCTCCACTTTCATGAGCACTACCAACTTTTCGCATAAAGCCGCTTAGAGATTCTAAATCCTCTTTAGTACTTAGAAGTTCAGAAATTGTCTTTAAGATCCTTCTTTTTATTATTATTTGATCATCTAAATCAAAAGAATGCAGATACTGGTTTGAAATTTTAAGTATTGAATAAGCATCCTGCGATAAAATTTTATCTGACTGAAACTTTAAATGTTTTTCAAAATCCATTTCACTGTCGAACTCATTGCTACTTTTTTTCAGTGAAAGTATGAGTGACTGCAAGAAATTCTGATTTAGAAAGTTGTCTTTCGAGATCAAATCGATTCCGTATTGAGCCAAATAGTCTTTCGACAAATCTGACAATATAGACATTTTTCCAAGAAGGGTTTCTTGACTTGTAAGATTACATGGAGCTGGAAAATCTCTAATTAATATATCTAAATTAGAATTAATGATTCGATCTAAGCATTCACTCGAGCTTCCATGAAATGTATCAACAAAGCTAAAACTAATATCGTTTCGTGATGTTTGAGGAATGAGACTTGCAATCTCCTGTGCCCAGGCGACGAGGCTTTCGCCATTAACAAATAGCTCAATCACTTTGACTAAATGCTCTCTTGAGAAAAACTTTCTAAAGTCACTCAATACATCGTCGCCGTTAAATGCCATAGCTATTTCTTGAATTGCATCGTAAGTTTTATCCTTATTTGAGCTATCCACCCAAGAGTCAACAAGGCTTGGAAGGTAAGGGTTTAACACTGTGTAAAGATCTAAGTAGTATTCAAATAATGCTGTATAATTACTTTCGCTTTCAAAGTGTTTATCAATATAATTAAATAAAAAATCTTTTTCCTTGGAGTTAAAGAAGTTCCATATATCACCAAGAGCGATCCACGATTTATGATTCTCTTTATTAAGAATATAGGCGAATAATCCGGAGAGACTTTCAAAGGTTTTTGCTGGCATGGCCTTTAAATATTTTTCATAATCTTTAAGTACATCTGGCTCTACATCATTAATAATTCTTAAGAATTTTTCTGCCGCTCTCAGGTAGTTTTTATCGCTATACTTTTCAAGCAACTGACTTACAACTTTTTCTGATAATCCAGCTTGATCATTTATTATTTTCGCTACAATTCTAACTAGTGGAAACACTCCAGGTATTCTTATAAACTCAACTAGAGATTTTTTTAATCTCATGACGCTTAGTTGATGTATTTTTCCATCCAAAGTAACTTCTATGTTTTTGAAATTTTGACATGCATCCGATGCAATTTGATGTTGCGTTAAATCATTTTCAAGAAATGTTACAATTTCTAAGTCATTCTTTGTTGCAAATACATTTATAAGATCTAAAAGGTGCCTCTCGATATTTACAAAGAACAATGGTGTGTTTGCACTATTACACGTCAGCCCCTTTGAATTTATTTGAGATATTGATCTTAAATCTTTAATTGCATTTACATTGTTTTCATTAAACTTAATTAAATCCTTAAATAACTTATCACTAAAATTACTACTGTTAATCCATCCCCATATTGAATCGGGATTTGATTCATTTGCGCTCAATAGGTCTGAAAATAACTTTTGTTCAAATTCTGTCTTTTCAACACTTATAATTGATATTAGCAAATCCATCATCTCCATTCGATCTGACTTAAAGCTAGGTGAATGAAGAATTGCAGCAAACTTTTTTGAAAAGTTCGGACTAAGTACTGATAGACTCTCTACACTTTGTGCCAACACTTCATGAATATCGTTATTTCTATCTTTTAGGATTTTGATTATCTGCAAGAGTTCTACTATTTGATTTTTCGATATGTTATTTCTATCAGTACAACTTTTCTCACTACATTCGAAAAGTTTATTTAATCCATCATAAAAATTGGTATCACTTAAGGATCCAATGACGTTACCGAGATCAATTAGCCCGCCCTTGCTATCAAGCTTTTGAGAGATTGCTATTAATTTCCTCAGATTTTCTTTTTCATTTAAAACATTTTCAGAGACTGGCATCATGAGATGATCCCAATTGGGCGCAGAAATTTTATTTAAGCGATCAAAAAGTGTCGTAAATACAAGATTCCACTGGGTGCACCTAAATGTTGACTTTATATTTTCGTGATCAAAAAGGTTGTTAAATAAATTCATCTTCGTGCAAGCTTCAAGTCTTCCAACTTCAACAATTTCGCCTTCACTTTTTATAACTTTTGGTTTTTGTTTAAAGCAAGATGACAGCATCAGCAAGGCAGTTAAAATCATTAAATGAAGTTTTATTTTAGTTACCTTCATCTAATCCCATGAAATATTTTTGTGATATGCCTGTATTAACCTCATAATTACTCAAAACGAGGCGAGCTTTTGATTCACTTTTTGTAGAATTATTTGTATTTGTCATTGCCTCAATTGTAGATAATGTTCTTATCTCACCAGGAAATCCAAAACCATCTTTTGATATGTATGAAATTTCTGTCTCTGTTGTGTTTTTTTGAATGCCCGTTACTCCAACGACTTCAACTTTATCAACGACATTTTTATTGTGGCTCCAGCTTTTTTTAGATATGGAAAATTTTGCTAATTGAGATCCAGATGGGGAGTAAGTCTTCAGATATTTAATAATACCACCAGGAGCTAACACAAGTTCAATTTGACTTATAGGCTTTGTGTTTGTTTCATCTTTACCTGTAAGCTGAGTTAAATTATTTTTCAATTTCTTATCATCAAATCTGTAGCCTCTGAGTCGACTCGACAAATCTTGAGGAACGACATATTCGATTCTTTCGAACACAAGTTTTTTTAGTTCTTGTTTTAAACTTAAAAATCCCGGTGGAAGTCCTAAAACATCGATCTCTATTCGGCCGGGGTAGAGCCAGTAAACCTTGTATCTAGGGTCGTCTAATTTATTCAGGGCGAATCGTTCTTTGAGATCTTTTTCGATACCGTCTATTCGAATTTCAAACACTAGATCTTTTAACCCATACTTAGATGGCGAGTATTGATCCTGGTCAAATTGATTTAAGATATCACTTGCCAGTGAAACCTGAAGCAAAGCCAAAGTTATAAGAAAATGTGTTATTAATCGCATTAACAATCCTTTACCTCTAATATTTTAACGTTTTATTTAGTTTGAGCGTAGACTGAGAAGATTCATCCACTCTTTTTTATAGTTGAGTGAAAGTCTTTTTTCTTTTGAAAATTTAACCAAACCTGCCTTGCCTTTAATGGGCTTAACATGCTGATTTTCCGTCCATACGATACTAATCTCTGTAGCTGGATATTTTGAATATTCTTTTAATAGTGAAGCAAAACACTCCCACTCACTTAAATCAGGTACTCTTTTAGACTTTATAAATAAATGGGCTCCAGTACTATTTTCGATATGCACCCAAATATCACCTTTTTTGGCCCAAGTTTTTCGAAGATAGTCATTGGATTTGGCATTTAGCCCGATCGCAATTTTAAAATCTTCATTAAAAAAATATTGAGCTTTGACATCACTGGGATCATCTTTAATTTTATTTTTGGGCGGATTAAATCTCCAGTTTAATGCAAAAGGTTTGTCATTAACCAAGTAATCATCTTTCTTTTGCTGTTGTTTGATTGTTTCTTCTAGGCGTTTGGTTTGAATTTCAATTGCCTTTTTATAAGCCTTGGCTTTTCCAAAAATCAAGTCGGCTTTTTGATGTATATTCATCGTTTTCTTAAATTTTATCTTTATATTTTCCAAATTATAAATACTCATATTTTCAAGACTATCAGGATTTCTTGCTACGTCGTACAGCGTTTCATAGAGCTTTAATTTTTCAATATCTTTTTTAATATTCTTAATTTTTCTTGTTAGTTTTCTTTCCTTTTCGCTTGAGGATTTACTCGCAATCGTATTCAACCAATCGTTGTTTTTAGATAAAGGATTTATATCCTCAGCTTGCTTTACAATGTCAAAATCTAAATTAATTGGAGGGAGCACAACTTCATGATTGCCACTTTTACTAAAGAAAAGCGATAAACTCTTTTCATTTTTTGTTATATCAATAAAATTAAGAACGTTATCTTTGTAACCAAAATAAATTTCTTTTTCTTCATTTAGTGATTTAATTTTTAATATACTATTTTCTTTATCTAGAACAATTGAATCAATCCAAACGCCTTTGAGTCTAGCTCGTAACCAATCAAGACTTATATCTTTAGCCCTGAGCCGTGACTCAGGCTGGTCATCAGATTGGATAATATCCTTGTAGCCACCGCCTCTGCCAATCCACCACCAAACAGTCTTGCCTGGCATCCTTACAGATATACATATATAGATATGGGTCGAAAATATCTTCTGTATTTGCATTGGAATAGACGATGGTTTATTTGAGTTGTATTGTTTATCTATGTCAAAGGACCTTTTTAAAAACATCAACTTTCTTGAATTAATTGATTGGAATCATATCACATCTCTAATCACTTCTTTCTCTACTTTTGATAAGACTCGAGATTTTTTTTCAAGTACTGCTGCTTTTCTGTCGGTTAGCGAACTTGAACTAACTCTTAGACAGCAGGACTTTTTAATTTCACAGCCGAGTGGATTTTCTAGAATATCGCAACATTTATTTAAGTTAGATGCTAATTTTGATAACAGTTTTTGTCTTGATTTGTCTAAGGGACGTGTTCTTTCGCTTGAACAACTCAATCGAATTGCACTTTTATTAGAACTTGATCAGATCTGGATTGAGAATTTCAGTAAAAATCTACTCCCATCTCAAACTGATTTATTTATTACTCAGCCACTTTTTAATAGTAAAGTTTTGTATAAGCTTCGCTCTTTTGTATCTGAGACCGGATATTTAAATGAAACAGGCTTTACAGAGCTATCCGAGCTTAACCATGAAATATTAATGGTGGAAGCCTCCGCTAGAAAAAAAGCATCAGATTTACTTCGAAGTTCGAGTTTGATTTTTTCTGACTCAGGTGAATTTGATATTATTAATGATCGCTATGTTTTGCCTGTTTCTTCAGATCATTACAATTCAAATTATGGCCCTATCATCCATCGCTCTCGAACGGGCTTAACTCTTTTTGTTGAACCTTTTGAGCTTAAACCTTTTTCACAAAAAAGATCAGATCTTTTAGCGAAGAAGGAATGGTTGATTTTTAAAAAATGCAAAGAGCTTTCTGAAATTTGTGCACCATTTTCACAGGCGCTATTTATATGGTCTGATCTGGTGCTACTTTTCGATAAACTTCTTTCTCTTCAAATGTGGGGCAAAAGCTTTGAACTTTCTCGTCCTGTTTTGAGCAGTGAAAAAGAAATTATCCTCAATGGTCTTTTTCACCCTCTCATTAGAGACTGTGTCCGAAATAATCTTGATCTATCTTCTTCACATCAAGGACTAATTCTTTCTGGCCCAAATACAGGTGGTAAAACTGTTTTCTTAAAAACTGTAGCTGTTTGCATCGCTTTAATGCGAATCGGTTCATGGATACCTGCTCAATTTGCAAAACTCTATCCTTACGAGCAATTATTTTTCTTCTCTAATGATTTGCAAGATATAAACCAGGGATTAAGTTCTTTTTCATCTGAAGTCTCCAATTATTCCTCTCTTCTAAACGATCTCAATGATGATGCTGTTGTCTTTATTGATGAAATTTTTAATTCCACTTCATCCGAAGAGGCTTCAGCTCTTGCGATTTCTCTTTTAGAATTTTTAAGTTCAACTAAAAAACCTAACATTTTCCTTTCAACGCATCATCATGGCGTCAAAACGACTGGCACCACGATGGAAGATTTTATTTCTTCTCATATGACAGCGACTGATAAAGGAGAGCCTTTATATAAAATTAATTATGGAAATCCTGGTAGCTCACGTGGGATTCAAACGTTTGGTCGCATTACAGCTGGTTTCGATTGGAGTCATTCTATCACCCATAGAGCAATGGATTTAATTGGTAGCAATATTTTTGATTATGAAAAAGCTTTAGTTGAGATTAGTGACGCTAAAAGATTAACAGATAATCTAAATGCCCAACTCACACTACAGCTCAAGCAATTAAAAAGTGATAAAGAAGCATTCGAGCTTACTAAAAATCTGTCTCTTGAAAAAGAAAAGAATCTTCTCAAACAGGAGTTTGATTCTCATATTAAAATTATACAAAGAGAATTTGATTCTTTCAAAAACAAAGAATCTTCGCAAAAGAAAGTGTTAAACATTATCACTGAAAAGAGTCGTTTTTTTAAAACTAAAGCACCACAAGAAAGTCTTCCAGATAATCTTGCTCCACTCCGGGGAGATTTAATCAACAAAAGGGTCTGGTCTATATCATTAAAAAAATTTGGGATCGTTTTAAAATCTAAAAATGATAAGCTTTATGTTGATTTTAAAGGACTTAAGTCGTGGGTTAAGTCATCAGACCTATTGCTAGATAATCAAGGTGGGGTAAACCCTCAAAGCATTTTCGTTTCATATGAGAAGTCTTCTCTTGGTCAAACTTCGCTAGACACCAGAGGCTGGCGCCTTGAGGCATTTCAAAAAGCTGTGACTGATTCACTTCTAGAGCTTCATAATGGCGAAATACCATATCTAGACATTGTTCATGGACATGGTGAAGGCATACTCAAGAAATGGCTTCGAAATTATTTAAAAACTGAAACTGACTTTCAATGGTCTCCACAAGATGGAAACGACGGGGTAACCAGAGTTACCGTCGCTCGCTAGTTAATCATCTTGCCAATTCTCCAAGGTCTGAATTTAAAACTGTCTTCTCCAAATGGAAAAATAAGAGAGAACCATACAAGAATGGCTTCTCCTTTAATATGTTTATGATCAACATAACCCCAGTATCTTGAATCATAGGAGAAATCTCGATTGTCGCCCATCACAAAATATTTTCCTTCTGGAATGACTCTCTTTTCATAATCAGTCTTATAATAATTATCTATGTCTTGCTGGATTGTATGATCATGTTCACCAGTATTCGCTTTATAAAATTTTAAGTTATAATTCTTAAACTTTTCATCCATGTCAGACATGATTTCACGTCCATCAATTTCCACCTGATCGATTGGTTGATCGTTAATGAAAACACGCTTTTCTCTTATTTCAACACTGTCACCAGGAAGGCCGATAACTCTTTTGATATAGTTAATTGATGGGTCGGAAGGATATTTAAAAACAACGACGTCACCTCTCTTTGGAGCGTCTTCACCAAACAGGTAGACGGGATCGGAGTCAATTCCAAAAAGACTGATATCGCTAAACGGTAGCTTAAACCCATAGGCAAACTTGTTAACTAAAATAAAGTCGCCAATCATTAATGTAGGAATCATCGAGCCTGATGGAATGCGAAATGGTTCAAAAAGCACAGACCTAAAGATTAATACTGTAATGACAATTATACTGATCGATTTGGCTTCTTTTTTAAACTTTTCTTTCTTGCTAAGTACGACAGCATCTTGAGCTTCATTATTTTCAGTTTCTTGCGTGTCCATTAGCTTCTTCCTTCGGATTTTAATCTCACCTGACTGCTTGAATCTTTTAAAAATGCATTTTCAATTCTTAAGATTTTTTTATAGTAGTATTCAATAATCTCTTTAGCCATATAGGCTGATTTAACGTACCACTTGTTGTCATTTACAATCATGACACATACTGAAATTCCTTTTCCCGCAGCAGTGTCATTGGGAACTGCAAAGGAAGTAAACCAATCTCTTTTTCCTTCTGGAATTCCGCCTGTAATTGTTCCAGTTTTCCCACCAACAGTGACTAGCTTTCTTATTTTTCTATCAAATCTTCTAAAGCTACCTCTTGCGGTACCCTGTGAAACAGTTAGCTCCATCATTTGCTTTAATGCTGTTGCACTTTCAACAGAAATACTTTCGTTTCTTAATTTATGTCCAGACCAAACGACTTCACCTGTTTCTAAATCAATAATTTTCTTCAAAAATCTTGGCGTTACAAACTCGCCATGATTAGCGACTGTTGCTGCGATGGCCGCTCCATGAATTGGTGAAATTCTTGTATCTCTATTGAATCCTGAAGCTAGTTCTGCAAAATTATATTGATTTTCAGGCATTTCAACGATCGAGCGGGAAAGATTCACTTCTTCCATTAAATCTCGGTTAAATCCAAAATTAAAAGCAGTTCTCATTAAGCTTTCTGCAGTTGATTGATTAATGGCGGCCTTACCAAAAACAACATTGTTTGAAAAAGCAAAAGCTTTTTCAAGCGATTGATATCTCGCCCAACGACTATTCGTAACTTTTAATTGATTTTTATAAAGTGTGGTTCCTCTTCCGTGAAACTTGAATCTCGAATCCTCTGTCACTGGTGTGTTTTCTAATAAGTCTGCTGCAGTGATAATTTTAAAAAGCGATGCCGCAGGATGAGTCGAGGTAAATGGCAAAACAGGACCGAACTCGTCAGAGTTTCTTGAATGACCCATGCTTAAGAGAATATTCCCAGTCTCATTATCTAAGACAACAACCGCGATATGCGCAGATCTGTACCTTGATATAAGTTTCTTAACATGGTTTTCTAGATCGTTATTTGTTGAATATTCGAGTTGATAGTCTCTTCCATTAACTCTTACTAATTGTGGCTTTTCTCCGCCATGATGAAAGTATTCATCTAAACTATTTTTTACAACTGATAGGATGAGCTGCTTTTCTTCTATTTTATTTTGTTCGACTCTTTCTAGATTTTTTTTATAGCAGAACCAACCTAACGAACACACCAAAAAAGTACATATTGAAATGATTGTTATTTTTTTTGTGATATTTTTATTTTGTTTTTGATTCATTTTTTAAATAATTTTTCCCAATCACAAAAAACTCTTTACTGATTGATCGAGTCGATTTTGGTTTAAGAAAGTTTAATTGTTCAAATAAGTGCTTCTGAGATTTTAAATAATCTTGTGCACTCTGGCTATCAAACACCTTAATTACTAAATTTCCATGTTCCTTTAAGAAAATTGGCAAAATTTCAAAGATTTTCTCTACTAATGCTAAAGATCGATCCTGATCAACTGACCTAATTCCTGTGGTATTTGGCGCCATATCTGATAGCACAACATCTAAATATCCTTCAGCTCCGATATCTGCAGGTTCACTAACATCAAATATCGACATTTCCAGAAGTTTCACATTTTTTAAATGTGCTAATTTTTTATTTAGTGGCCTAATATCAATGCCAATAACTTGGCCAGTGTCAGAAATAGCTTTAGAAGTATACTGAATCCATGAACCTGGGTGATATCCGAGATCGACAACTTTATCACCGCTTTTTAATATAGAGTACTTCTGATCTATCTCTTCTAACTTATAAATACTTCTAGCGAGAAAGTTTTCTTTTTTTGCTTTATTAAAGTAGTGATCTTTTACTTTGAATTTCATATTTCACCTATTAGCCAATTCCAATCATCCTGATTTCCCCATAGCATTGGTTTTGACCACAGCAATTGATCGAGAGTCTCTTGAACGTGACCATCGACAAAAAAACTACCACCACTTTGATGGTAAAGTATTGTTCCTGCTGCGATATCCCAAATGGACTTGGGTTTTAAAGTAGCGACAAACTTGGCGTTTCTACTCACAAGATGTGCCAATTTTAATGCAATACTACCCATCGGTTCAATGCTTCTATCTTTGGCGGCAATCGCATCATTATAAAGGCCTTTTCTCCACTCGCTACGTGACACTAAGCCATCATAACTGGCCTGAACAGGATTGCGACTAGGCATGTCCGCGTAAACTTCAAACTCGCTAAAAAGATGTGCAATATAGCCAGAGGCGTTAGCGTCTTTAAAGTTTGCGTTAGGCATAAAGGCGAGGGATAGCGAACACTCGCCATTGCCAGCGACTAAACCCGCCGTTCCATCGACTGGATCCAAGATAAAACAAGGATAAGAGAGTTCGTGAGAACCTTCTTCGCTAACAATTTTTACGCCAGGAAAAGTCTTGGATAATAATCCTTCAACTCTTGTTGTTAGTTCATAATCTACGTCTGTAATCCAGCTTCCATCAGCCTTTCTCGATTCATTAAGATCAAGGCTAGGCTTTGCCAGTACAGAGCGAATCTCGCTTTGAATTAATATCCGAATGTTTTTATCAATCATGCTTACCATTCATGACACTGCGGCAGTGCAAAAACAATAATAAAAAGTACAAATTTTTATTTTTTTTTAAAAAAATCCATTGACTCGGGTTTTTTGTCCACAGATCGAACCCAGTTATCCACAAATTTGTGGGTCAAGAGAAAACTTATTTTTTTTATAGGGAATTATAAAGACATTCATCATTTCGAACAGTTAGGTCTGATTGCGGCATAGCGACACTAAAGTGAAAATTATAATTACCAATTTATCTAATATTCATCATTAGTTATCCACAGTTTTTCAAAATTCTGACACCATTTTTTTTGAGAATAGCATTTCGTGCCAAACATTCTTAAATCCACTGACAAAGCTGATATAAGTCATTTAAGCGGCTATTTGCAGCTAGAACTTTTAAAAGATGAGCAAAAAACTAACATTGGTTTAGTCTTCTATTTTGCGTCTTCCAAAAGATAGTCTTCAAGATATTCCTCTTCACCAGTACTGACAGCAAAGATCTCCCAGCCACCATCTTTTCCTTCAAGTACGTCAGCAAGTAAGCGAATCGAAGTTGCTTCTTGTTCAACGTAAACAAAGGGCTGAGTGGTAGTGCAAGAGCGTCCAGAACCGAACGAATCGATAAATTCTTGATAGAGGTGGCGAGTGAAACCCGACTTGAACAGATGAACTCCTTTTCGATCTGCCAAACGTAAGCAAAACTTACGCCTCTTTAAGATGATAGCATATTTTTAAGAATCTATACCAAAAAGTCGTAAAAATATTTTGATACGTCCTTCAAAGTGAGAATCAAGAAGACAAATCATTATGTAGATTAAGTAAATCATATTGCGACTTGATCTTAATCGACTTAGTTTTTGGAACAATAATTCTAACGGTAAAACAGACAAGATAACTAAAGGCCACAGGCTTGAAAAATCAACACCAAGTACTGGAGCTAGGAATAAAGAGAAGATAAACATTACGGACCAAGAGATCATTAACTGTTTATACGGTTCGACATCTCCACCTAGGCGCCAATGACTTAAGCTTTTCTTTTTAAGATAGATCTTTGCAATAATGATCATTAATCCAAAAGGAGCAAGACTAAAAAAGGCTTTTCTTGTAAAGGCTGACCAAAATGAATCTATAAGATCAGAGTAATGCCAGCCAAAGTCCATGAATGCTTCGCCTTCAGAAAGAACAACGATAGCGCTCAAGGCATAACCAAACGAAGCGTACTTGAAAATTTGCTTTCGATACCACTTGGTCTTTTCTTTTAAGAAAAGCTTATCCACAAGAAGTGCTTGAGCTATGCCCAAAAAGGCAATCGCCGGATGTAGAAGGCTTCCCCAGTAAGATACAAGGCCCAAGAAAAGTCCTGTTCTATAGGTTGTGCTTTTTACCACCCAAATTAAAGACCATACCCATATTAGGGAATACGTCGTTATTAGAGCTGTTCCGTGATCAAAGCTTAAAATTTTTGACCAGCCCCATGTAGAGATCGCTGCAAAAACTCCAAGAAGAGAAAGTCTTCGTGAAACAAAGTATCTTAGAAGCGCATACAAAGTTAAAAGATACATGCCCAGGTTGACGGTATACATATGGGTAGACCAAGCCATTCTTAGGAATTCTGGATATTTTTTAAATGGGTAATAACTTACAGTTAAAAAATTCCAAAAGTGATTGCCAATTTTTTCTTGTGGATCAAAAAATAGTTTTAGTGAATTGATACTTGAAAAGGTTGGCAGCTCGGGCTGGGAGACCACGAACAAAATGCATATTAACAAAACAAGTGTTTTTTCAAAGCGATCGAGATGCTTAAACTCATTAAAGTTTGAAGACATCGACTCCTTGATTATCTTTCCTCTGGTTGGCCACGAATAAAAAAGGCCAAGACTAATCCAAAAAACCCAAAAGAAATTGTAAATCCATTTTGAAGGCAACAGGGCCATCAAGTTAAAGAGAAGGATGATAGTGAACATTCCAAGCAAAAGCCTGTAGGCAACGCGATCAATTGATGAATTAAGTCGGTAGAATATCTTAAGCCTGTGATCGACTTCTTTGCCAAGTAAGAACCACTGGCTAAGCATGAAGCCTATATAAAGATACATCATGGCCAATAGCCAGTTGTTCTGGAGTTCTAAGACCTTAGGAATAAGGATAGGGATGAGTAGAAAGCTGAAGTAGCTAACACCCCGATATAAAAAGAACTTGGACTTTAACCACCAAATTCCCGAGTTTTTTACTAAAGTTTCAGTCATTATATCCGATCATATTAGTAGGAATTGACACCCATCAAATCCTAATCTCCAAAAGGATCAACTCCCCAAAAGTTGATCCTTTTTTTATTGTAACGTCATTTCAAAGTGTTGGCACCATTTCTTCTAAGCCCTTTCATACAGGCAAGAATGTCTTGCCCCTACGCGGCTCATTGCAACATTTTCCTAGCGTGTTAAACTACAACAGACTAGTCAGGAGAAGATTAGTCATCTCGCCCACGACTTCAGGAGGAAGGATTGGCGATCTCGTTTGGATCCATTAACACGGGACTACCCAAGGATATTGTTCAGCAGATCATGCAAGCTGAACGGATACCGCTCGGTCGTATGGAAGAGAAAAAGGGTAAGATCAATGACAAGAAAGCTCTTGTTGATCAACTCAATGGTCTAACCTCTGATCTTCAAAAACATCTCGCGCTTAATGCAAACGGGCGCTCTCTACGTGAATTTAAAGTCGACACCAATAACGAAATGGTCGGTGTCACTATAGATAAGAACGCATCTGATGTAGGAAACTATCAATTCGAAGTTACTCAACTGGCTCAAAAATCTTCTGCCATGACTTCAGGATTTCCAGACAAAGACGAATCTTATGTTGGTGTTGGATTCATTCGTTACAACCTTCCAGATGGTGACACAAAAGAAGTTTTCATTGGTGCTGATGATGCCACTCTTGAAGGTATCGCCAAGGTTATCAATAAAGATTCAGAGAGTGGTATGAGAGCAACTGTCGTTAACGATGGTTCAGACTCAGATAATCCATGGAGATTAGTTCTTTCGTTAAAAGAAACTGGTGACGGAAAAAAAGCAGACTTTCCTTATTTTTATTTTGTCGATGGGGATCGAGATCTCTATTTAGAATTTGAAAGACCTGCGCAAGATGCGAAAATTAAGCTTGATGGCTTTGAAATTGAAGTACCTGAAAACAAAGTTAAAGATATTATTCCCGGTGTAACCATCGACTTAAAGAGGGCCAAACCTGGTGAAGAGTTTTCAATTAAAATAGATGAAGATATCCAGGCCGTTGGTACAAAAGTTACCGATATGGTTGAAAAGATAAATGGCATCCTCGCCTTTATTAAGCAGCAAAATACCATGGATGAGACCACTGATACCTCCAGAACACTTGGTGGAGATATCATGATCAAGACTCTCGAGAGTCGTTTGCGTGCCTCGATCTTTAATCCCATTAAAACTGATCATGGAAATTTTAGAGTTGGAGACATCGGAATAACATTCACGAGAGATGGTATTTTACAATTTGATGAGAAAAAGTTCGAAAAAGAGCTCTCAGGAAATTATGAAAAGGTTTCACAAGTTTTAACCGGAACGTATGAAGAAGGTGCGGCGGCTAAGAATCCAGGCTTTATGGATAATGTGAACGAAGTTATAGGTACTGCACTTCGCTTTCCCGATGGTTTGATTTCTGCCAGAAAGAAGTCACTACAAAGTAATATTGATCAAATTGATCGAAGAATTAATCAAAAACAAAGACAGCTTCAACAAAAAGAAACTCAATTAAAAGATAAGTTTGCACGACTTGAGTCAACTATTTCACAAATCAAAGGACAGGGTGCTGGTGTAGCAGCAATGGCAGGCAATGCCGGGCCTGGACCAGTAACCCAATTAGGATAGAATAAGATTAGCTTTTAAGGAGCATATATTATGAGTTATGGACTAGGTGCTTATAAAAAAACTTCCGTTAATACTGCTAGTAAAGAACAAATTTTACTAATGCTATATCAAGCGGCGATTAAGAACTGTAAAAAAGCAATTGCAGCTATTGAAGCCAAGGATCTACCTGCCAAAGGTGAGTTTATTGGAAAGCTTCAAGACATTGTTATCGAACTTAATAATAGTTTAGATTTTGATGTTGGAGGCAATATTGCTACAGAACTTTCGGCTTTATATGACTACATGTTGTATGCCTCGACTCAGGCAAATATCAAAATCGATAAGCAGCCTCTTGAAGGGTGTCTTAACGTTCTAACGACTCTTTATGAGGGTTGGAATGAAGCGGTGAAGTCACTAAAAGCAGAAGGCACAACCACCACAGGAAAGCAAAATGGCTAATGAAAAAGACCTCTACTCATTTCTGGCAATGTGTGAACTTTTTGATGAAGTTAGAGAAAAATGTATTTTGGCTTCAAAAGAGATGATTCGACTTTGTGAAATAGATGAGACATCTAATACAACTGAAACGATTACCAAACTGGCCGACAAACGTGGTCAAATGATTCGTTTTCTTGAAGGTTTGCAAATTAAAGTTCTAGATACTTCCAAGTCTGAGTGGGAGACGCAAAGAGAGCAACATATTTGTAATCAGAGAATTGATCATTTTAACAGAGGGGTTATTCGTTGGAGCCTAGAGATGGAAAATCTCGAATCGCTACTACAAGCAAACCTTGAAAGCTTAAAGAAAGATACCCGTGCACAATTGTCTAGTGCATTTAAAAATAGCAAGCTTCACAAGGGTTACGATCTTAACAACATTCGATAGTTTAGCCCGATCGGAACTATCAGATTTTCACCCTCAGTTGACAAAATTATGGCATAATGGGGTAATGATAGTGGGTCCATGAATGGACCCTCAAACTCCTTAAGGATGAGGTTTCCATGGCTTTAGTCACGGCTGATAATAAGCCAATAATAAATAAATCTAAAATTGAAGTTAAAAAGTCTAAGGTCGAAACACCTGTTCCAGTTGTCGACGGTATTCATCTTCATTCAATTTATAATCCAGCCAAAGAAGCTGAAACATTTATTGGTAAATACAATGAGAACCTATCAAAACAAAATTCTGTATTGGTTTTAGGTTTGGGATTTGGTTATCATGTTTGGCAGCTTGAATCAGAACTAAGAAAACATCATCAAACTTGGAATATCTACGTCATTGAGCCGAACACGCAAATGACTGAAGAGTTTAAGAAGTTTAGACCAGTTGAATTCTCTTCAAATACTAGAGTTATCTCAGGTGAGAATGTCAGTGATTACTATGACGACATTAATCTGGTTAAATTTATGGCCTCGAAACCATTAGTTATTCCTCATGCTGCTTCATTTAATTTGAGTGAAGGGTTTTTTAAAAACTTCATGTCATACCAAGCATCAACCAAGCTAGAAGATGTCTCAAGAAAACTTGAAGATACCAATTTAGGAAAATATCTACTTTCTCTTGGTGAGCCAGATGAAGATATTACAAATGTTCTAAGACAGTTAAATCTTAAGAAATATCTAAACGCCAATGATCACTTTTTAAGTTTTTTTAACTCAGTGACGTCTGGAGAAATGAAATGAATAATATTTTACTCGTCCATTTTAAAAGATTTGGTGATCTCGTAAGCACATCACAACTCGTTGCTGGAATAAAATCACAGTATCCTCACACAGACATCTCTCTTGTATGTTTTGATGAGTTTTCATCTGTGGCAAAACTTATCCCTGGATTGAAAAAGGTTTATACAATCAACAGAGAGTCGCTACTAACGCTTACAAAGGGCCAGTTATATTCTACAGGCTTTGCCATTGATGAATTAAGAAAAAAGGTTCTGGTATTATCTAAAGAAAGTTGGGATAAAGTCATCAATTTATCTAATGACAGAGCAAGTTCACATTTTTGTAGTTGGCTTAGTACAAGCAATCCCCAAATCAAGGTAAAAGGAATCAGAATTGATCAACACAATCTAGCTGTTGCTTCGGACTTCTGGGCATTAACATATAACGATATCTTAACTCGCTCAACAACTAACTCACCTTTCAACTTTAGAGATATTTGGTCTCGTATGGTTGGCGTTGAAGAGACAGAAAAAAATTGCCTTTTAACAAACCAACGCAACGAAGATACTGTTTCAAGAAACTTTAACAAAATCAGAGAAGTTCAAGGAAAAATCGTAGGTATACAAGTTCATTGCTCTGTTGATGATAAAGGTTTTTCCGATGAATTTTCGGCTGAAATTTGTGATCAGTTATCGGTAAAGAGTTTTGTGCCCATTCTTGTTATAGCACCCAATGATGTCGAAAGGGGACGCGCAAA
>PCUW01000066.1:570-9769 GCA_002787775.1 Bdellovibrionales bacterium CG12_big_fil_rev_8_21_14_0_65_38_15 | reverse complement strand
TCTGTTGTAAAGAACATAGACGCACTTATCACACCAGATACTGTGACAAAACATTTTGCGGATGCATGGAATACACCATGCTTAGAAATTTCACTTGGCTCATCACCAACTTTTAAGCAAGCAACACTTAATCCTAAAAGCCTTTTAATTATCCCGACTGACAGAAAACTTGCTTCTGTAAATATTTCTGATGTAATGAATGCGCTAAATCTTTTATTTAACCCAAATCCAAATTCATATGTAGAATCTAACGCCTGCAATATTTATTCTCCAGTTAGATTAAGCTCACAGACCGTATATCAATCTAGATCGACTAAAAGAAATGATAAGGTTGAACTTGATAGACATGCCTCAGTGGTACTTCTTAATAAAATTGCAAACATTAATGATACGAATGAAAAAGAAATTCGCACAATAGCCTTAACAGACATCTATGATAACAAAAGGGCTAAGCAATGGTTTGCCGATGTTGAGGAAACTGTAACGGCACAAACCAGAGACGTCTTACATGCCATAAGATCGTTGCTTCAAATGAAAGAAAATCCAAAGAAATCAAGTGCGTTTATTGAATCTCTTGATAGGCTCTTATCTTTTACAGAACAACTTAATACGGCGACGATATCTGCCGTAATATTTAGATCTAAGCTAGAGTCACTACCCCCAACGACATTTGCAGACAATGCAAGGTCGCTTGAAGCTTTATTATTCGAATACAAAGCAAACTTACAATCATGTTTAAACTTGGTTCAAAGTTGGGAAGTAGAATTAAATAATTCAAGAAAAGAGAATAGATCGCAAAGGCAACAATCAATTTAGACTGCCTTAACATTGCTTAACCAGGAAGGTGAGCGAAATGAATATTGTTAAAGAAATTCAAGAAGCATTAGTGCTTGTTCAAAGCACTCTAGATAAGGGAAAGTCATTAACTGAAAAAGAGCGTCAACTCTTATTTTTAGTGGCCTTAGCTGAAGAGGCTCATCGTGGCGAAAAATGAGCTTAATATTGTTCCTCCACAAGCTGCATCGACGCATCTAGCGATCGTTCAATTAACTCGTGCTGGAGATCTCGTCCAAACACTTCAGGCCGCAAGTGAGATTAAAAAAGAGAAACCTCAAATTCAATTAACTCTTGTTGCTAGAAAACATTATAGTGATTCACTTAAGTTTCTTCTTGAAACAGTTTTCGACAATATTGTAACAATTGATACGCCTAAGCTTTTTTCATCAAATCTAGACAATGCCTTTAGTGAACTCTCTCAAACTCTTAATCTAATCAGCAAAACACCGATCGATGCGCTCGTTAACCTATCTTTTTGTAAGCCTTCACAATACTTATGCGGACTTATTAAAGCTAACCACAAGCTAGGGCCGTGGATCGGCAGCGATAACCAAGACTATATTAGTGATAAATGGTCGCAGCTTCTCTACAGCACAGTGACTCAGGGACCCTTGAACCCTTTTCACCTTGTTGATCTTTTTAAGCTTATCATTGGCGTAAAAACTAAAAAAGATTCTAACGCCCAACAAATGACACCAAGAAAGCCCGTCATAGTTGTTCATCCATTTGCCTCGACTGATCGCAAACGCTGGAAGCCGCACAAATGGTCAGAAATTTTATATTCGATTTCTAAAAATCATGAAGATCATACAATCTATGTTGTTGGCGCACCAAATGAATCACAATTAGCGCAAGAAATATTCTCAGGACAATTGATAAAGACTAGAAAAAACATTGTTAACAGTGTTGGTAAAACTAAACTTAAAGATGTTTTTGAAAGATTAACTGAAGCAAGGTTATTCATTGGACACGATTCGCTTATTGGTCATTTGGCTTCGCTGGCAAAAACTAAGACGATGACATTAGCACTAGGTTCTGTTCGCCCTTGGGAAACAGCTCCTTATGGAGCTAATAATTTAGTTTTATCACCAAGGGCAAAATGTTTTCCATGTTTTCCAACTGAAAAATGTGCGCAATATATTTGTCACTCTGATATTCCGTATCAAGTTGTAACAAACTTTGCGGGACTAATGCTAAAAGATAAAGATCTTAAATTGGAGATAGAGAAATCAACAAGTCCTTTTTTAACAGGTTCTTGTCGTATTTTTCTAACTGAGTTCCACAAAAAATCAAACTTAATAGATCTTTGTGAGATCGATATCAAATCTGGAAACACAGCAGATATTCTACGTCCATTATATCGCATGACTTGGGCACTTCTTCTTGGCGAACTCGAAGAAAATAGAGAATTTCCACTTCTTACAAAAGAGGCCCACGGAAAACTTTTGTCAGTCATGGATGGAATTAAGTATGTTTATGAATTATCTGAATTTGGAAAGAAATATTCGCTTTCAATAGTTGAAGAAGTTGCCAAAGATTCTCCATCACTTTCTAAAATCAAAGCTAACTCTCAGAAAATTGATGAAATTGATAAATTGCTTTCACTTGTTAAAAATTCTCACCCGTCTCTTGCGCCCGTTATCGACTATTACAATATAGCTCGAGCAAACTTGCCTGGTGGAAATGTTGTGGAAATAGCCCAGAATTCGTTTTTTGTATACCAGGACTCCGCATTGGCCACGAGTATATTAAACGAACTCATTGGTAAAACATTGGCAGAATACAAAATAAATTTAAATCAGAATTCTAATACTGTTTCAAGATAGAGGTTTAGATGAATAACGTTGTAATTACTATTAATAATAAAAAAGTTGTAGATGAGTTTAACAATAATGCTACGGTTTCAGACGTTGTCCAAAATATACTTTCGCAAGAAGCTTACACTGATCAAATCATTTCTCAAATCATCGTTGATGGAAAAGAGTTATCAACACAAGAAGAAGATGATGTTTTACCACTGCGCTTAGGACAATTTGAGAATATAAATTTCACTTTAAAAAGCAACCTCACCCTAGCGTTTGAAGCGCTTCACTCTTGCAATGGTTATATTGATAATATTATCTCGCAAATTAGTGCCCTAACTGCTTCCTATCAAGCATGTCAGACGGACGAAAGTAATATATTATTCGCAGAAGTTATTGAAATTACAGATTTATATATCCAACTTGTCTCTAGAATTCAAAGAACCCTAAAGGCCCATTTGCAAGAAGGATGGGAAAAACCTCATTCCGTCCAACAATTAGAAATACACTTACTTTCAATTTTAAAAGCCATCATTCCTGCAAAGGAAAAAAACGATTTGATCATGCTTTGTGACTTGCTTGAGTATGAGCTGGTCGATAATCTTAAGCAATGGAAAATCAAGGCACTACCCGATCTTCGCGCTCTTCGCACTGCTTGCGATTCTTTTGTGCCACAAAACTAGACGAAAACTTACAAAAAAGTCATATCAATGTTGTTGTCACTGAGTCCAAGCCATTAAAGCTTGCGCCTGGCGAGTATTGGCTTGAATTTAATCAAGATATAGTTCTAGTCAGTACTGAGCAAAATAGCTTTTTAATTAAAAGCAGTAATTTTTCAAAATGGCTGGATTTAAATGAGCCCGCACTAATACATTCTTCCAATTCAGCTAATCGTTTACAGAAAACAATCAAAAGATTTGTTACTACTATTGTTGATGCCAAATTAGTTGGTTCTGTAAAAAACGATGCTTTAATAACTTTTCTGGGGCGAGATGATGCCAGAGAACTTGAAAGATCTTGGCGATCTCCACACATGCTTCCTCGTGTTGTTCTTAATTTAAAAGATTTCCATGATTATGAAACATGTCAGCTTTTTGTACACGAAAGAGGCCGGGCTATTGCAGAAAGCTGGACCTGTACAAACAAAAAAGATATTTCTTTTTCTAAAACAAGTACAAATAATTTCAATAAAATTTTTAGCTATATCAAAAAAAGCAAAAGCAAACTTTTTGACCAATCACAGTCAATGCTTTCTGATGTTTATGTTGTTGGAAATTTTCTTGCCAAAGAATTTAGTTTTCAAAACCACTCAGCCCTTATATTTCTCTCAAGGAATGGCTTTCTTCCACCTGGAGAAGATGAACTTAAATCTTTTAACTCTTTAGCAACTATGATTTCTCCATTTCTAGATCGCTTACTTACCCAGGAGCAAGCTGGTGAAAAACTCAATCAACTCATGCTGCTAATGGAAACAATACCAATCCCTCTTCAAGTTTTAGATAATAATGAAGTTTTAATCTTTGAAAACATTGCCTTTAAAACCAGAGATGAATCAATTGAATATTCTACTCGAAATATTGAGTTAGACTCTGGCTACAAACTAACTCTTCATGAAGAAAAAGTTCATTCATTTGATATAGATCATCATCGACGCGTTTCACTTCTTGGAGAACTTCTAAATACTCTTCAACATGAACTTAACAATCCACTTTTTGGATTAAATCTCGGCTCACTAGATATGTCCTCTGAAAACAAAGGGGAAGTTGCTGATACATTTCATGATATTTCACATAATTCCGCTCGATGCCAGACTATAATAAAAAACTTTTCAAATCTTTATAGTCATTCTAAAAGTGACTCCACTATAGAAATTAAAGATTTTGTTTCTGAAATATTCATTCTTACAAAAAGTGAAATACGAGGAATTAAGACCTCCATTAGTTTTAATGGATTTAATAGTATTGAAAATTTTCGTTTTAAGACAAATCCAACAACCTTATCTCAAGTCATTTTTAATCTGATTATTAATGCAGGTCAGGCCATTAAAGGTCAGGTCCAACAAGATAAAATGAAACTCTCTGACGGCTTAATTCGCATGGATGTGACCAAATTAGAGAACTCAATATTATTCGAGATTACTGACAATGGCCCAGGCCTTAAAGATGAGTTTTTTAAGAATGCTTTTAAGCCTTTCTATACAACAAAATCACAGGGAACTGGTCTAGGTCTAACAATTAGCCGTGGTCTTCTTGAGTCAATTGGAAGTAATCTAATAACTAAGAATAATAGTGAAGAAGCGGGTGCCATTTTTAGTTTTGAACTGCCAATCCCGTCGAATTCTTAGGCACTTATAGATCAGCAAAGGTTACCAATCCATGCAAGTTCTACTTATAGAAGATGAACCCTTAATTCAAAAATCACTTAAAAGATTAATGGAAAAGCGTGGGGTCGATGTCACTGCGGTTAGTTCTGGCAAAGAAGCTATTTCAATAATTGCAAATCAAGATTTCGATCGAATTATTTGCGATTTAATGCTGCAGGACACAACAGGGTTTGATGTTATCGAAGAGAGTAAAAAGAAATATACTAGAGAAGATATCGCACGCAAGTTTGTCATTATCACTGCTTACACCTCTCAGCAGGTTCACGACAAGGCCGCTGAGTATGGGTGTAGAGTTCTTGGTAAACCCTTTGCAGATCTTAATGCTGCTTTAGATATCTTTACTTTAAAAGAGGACTAAGCGTGGGCGACAAGCCAATTAAAAAAGTCACTGTTGTTTTAAAGCCGCATTTGATTGCGGAGTTCAGTGCAGTTCTTCCCAATCTCTGCACTTGGTTTGCTAGAAGAAAAGTTCATGTTCAATTTTTAACACGTGATGAGTCTCGTTTAAAGTTAGTCTTCAAGCAAATCCCTAAAAACGTAAGTTTCATCGATGAAGACAAATACCATAATTTTTCCGATTTGATTTTATCACTTGGTGGCGACGGAACACTTATTGGAGTTTGCAGACAATCGACGAAACATTCACCACCTATTTTTGGCGTTAATATGGGAAGACTTGGTTTTATCACCGAGTTTTCCAAATCTGAGTTTTTTGATGAACTTGATGAAGTTATCAAAGGTAGAATGAACATAGTTAAAGCTCAGTTGTATAAGATTGAGATTATTGATCAAGGCAAGAGCATCGAATCATCATTCTTTTTAAATGATGCCGTTTTTAATAAGAACCATATCTCTCGCATGATTTATTTAACAGTAGAAAACGAAAGTGAACATATTTACGACTTATCTGGTGATGGCCTAATTGTAAGCTCCCCAATAGGCTCAACTGCTTACTCTTTGGCCGCAGGTGGTCCAATCATCCACCCACAGGTTGGAAGTCTTGTTATGACTCCTATTTGTGCGCATAGTTTGACTCATAGACCAATTGTTATTCCAGACAATATGAATATCTTTGTTAAAAGTCAGGATAAAGATGATCCCGTAAACTTAACGCTTGATGGACAGCAACTTCTAACAGTTCATCCTTATCAAACAGTAAAAATCTCTAAAAGCAAAGCAAGATTCGTTCAGTTAGTACATAATCCAGAACGATCATTTTTTCACACACTAAAAGTTAAATTCACACACGGCAGGAGAGAGATATGATGCCAGATTTATATTTGAAATCATTACACATTAGAAATATTGCAACTTTTGAAAACCAAGTTATTAATTTCACTCATGGATTTAATGCCATCATCGGTGAGACTGGTTCAGGAAAAAGTCTTATTCTTGATTCTCTTCAACTTATTTTTGGTGCACGTGCAGACAAAAAAATTATTAGAAAAAATAGCGACTTCGGTATGGTTGAAGCTGTTTTTCATGCGGACTCTAAGGACGTTAAGAATTGGCTAATGGAACTTGGTCACCCAAGTGAATCCAATGAAATTGTTGTTAAAAGAATCATTTACCCAAATACACCCTCTAAGGCTTGGCTTAACTATCAGTCTTGCTCCCTTAATCTTTTAACTATGTTTTCTCGCAGATATATCGATTTAGTCGGACAGTTTGAAAATCAAAAGCTATTAAATCCTTCATACTTATTAAAGCTTTTAGATCAATTTGCTGGCCACTCAAGTCAAGTTAGTGAATTCTCAAAATTATTTGAGACACTTGTTTCGAAAAAGAATCAACTTCAAGAGTTTGAAGAAGAGCTAAAGCAAAATCTTCAACAAGAAGATTTTATTCGTTTCCAGCTTAAAGAAATTGAGGAGCTTGATCCATCGATTGAAGATGAGAAAGAGTTAATTTTAAAGAAAAGCTCTTCTTTAAATCTCGAAAAAAATCAAAAGATTATAAATTTAAATCAAAACAGACTATCTGGTGACGGGGACTACTCCATTTTAAGCCAACTAGCTTTAATGATAAAAGATCTTGAAGGCTCGGATTTACTTTCAGCGGAGCAACTTGATAATCTCGCGAACTCTCATTCGTTACTAAGCGAAGTTGATTATGCCTTAGGCTCAATGGATTTTGAGCCAATCGGCGAAGATGAGCTTGGTGAAATTCTAGACAGACTAGATCGCTATCAAAAGCTTAAAAGAAAATTTGGTGGTAGCGTTGAAGATATCGTTAAGACTTACAGTGAGTTAAAGAATAAGACTGTTGGTTTTGATACTATTCAAAAAAACATATCTCTTTTAGAAAGTGAAATCAATAAACTTACAAAGGCATTAAATGCGCAGGCGCAGTCATTACATGACACAAGAACAAAGTCTGCCAAAAAGCTTTCCGAACTTTTGACTCAATCAGTAAGTTCTTTAAATATGAAAGGTGCTTCACTTGTTTTATCGACAAGCAAAGGTGAGTTATCTGCAAGAGGATTCTCCCAGCTAAACTTTAAAGCTCAAACCAACGTAGGAGAGGGCTTTTTCGATGTTCAGGCGATTGCCTCTGGAGGGGAATTATCTCGAATTCTTCTTGGTTTAAGGCAAGTTTTATCGAGTCAAGATTCTATTTCTGTATTCTTGTTTGATGAAGTTGATGCTGGTGTTGGCGGTGAGACAGCTCTGAAAATTGGCAAGTCTTTGTCAGTGGTTAGTAAGCACTCACAAGTCATTGCGATTACTCATTTACCGCAAATTGCTGTTAATGCTGAAAATCTTGTTCACGTACAAAAAGAAACGATTGGTAAAGATAACCTTAGAACACATTCTACTGTTGGGGTCATTGCTAGCAATGATCACAAATCATTTATCCAATCCATGACTCCATTAAATTAACGATTTAAAACTAACTACGCCGTTTTCTATAGCGGCGTAGGTTTTTTCATTTAAGAAATAGCCGTTATTTACGTAAGTAAAATCACCTTTTATCCACAGATCTTTCACATGCGAATGACCACAAGCTAAGATGCTAAAGTCTGAATGCTTTTGATGATATTCTTGAGCACTATCCCTAAATTTTTGATGAATCTTAGCTGTGTAGGATTCATCCATACTATATCTTCGACTTTTCTTGGCTGATTCACTTGACGCTTTATTTCCAATTTTTGAAATAAACTGAACTGGAACAACTTTATTGGCGAGTATCTCTATAAAACTATTTTTTATTAATTTTTTGTAGATTCTATAATTTTTGTTATCAATTTCTACATCATCTCCATGCGAGAATCGAATCGTCACTTCATCATCATGTAAAACGAGATCACCACTAACATGAGTAATATCTTTCATTAAAGGGTGATTAAAAAGATTTCCAACCAAGAAATCGTGATTACCTTCGATGTAATATGTTTTTTTTGTTTTTGAAATTTCTGATATTTTTTTGAATGACTGTGGAAACTTTTCTATCCAATCGAAATGGCCGCCAACGACTAAATCAAAGATATCCCCCAATAGGACAATGACATCGCTAGTCTTTGCCTCATCTAAAAACTTTCTAAACAATACTGAGGCTTCGTCATTGTCTTCTTTAATGTGAACATCTGAAACAAAGTAAATATTCATTTCTCTATTGTGCCGGATCTACTTCTATTAATCCAGTCAATCTCACTTTGGGCTCTAAGGCCTCCCTTGGAATCGCGGAATACCAAGGGAGGATGAGCTTAAGAAACAGGTCCTAGTAGGATTTATCTAGCAGGACCCGGAGAAATGATATTTACGAAATCAGTCTTAAGGCTGAATTTGGTACGTTATTAGCTTGTGATAAAGTTGAGATACCAGCTTGTTTGATAATATTATCACTGGCCATCTTCGCACTTTCTGACGCTACATCAACATCTTCGATAATTGATCTAGCAGCTTCTTGGTTAACCACTTGTGTTCCAAGGTTTGCCACAGTTGATTGTAGTCGACTTTGAACTGAACCAAATGTCGCTCTAAAACCACTCACTGTCTGTAGTGCTTCATCTAAGTTTGCTAGTGAATCACGTGCATCTGATTGTTCTAGTACACCTGTTCCACCGATACCAATTGATGATGCAGTTGCATTCGCTTCTGATGAATCAAATCCAATTCTATGCACTTCGTCTGCGCCGTTGCCGACTTGGAAGTCCATTTGGCCTTTACCAGTTCCA
>PCUW01000066.1:0-545 GCA_002787775.1 Bdellovibrionales bacterium CG12_big_fil_rev_8_21_14_0_65_38_15 | reverse complement strand
CTGTTGTTTCAGCAATACGATCTACTTCTGATACCAATTGTTGATATTCTTTATTTAGGAAGTCACGCTCTTTATCTCCTACAGTATCAGATGCTGCTTGCACCGATAGTTCTCGTAGGCGAACAATGATATTCGACACTTCGTTTAGTCCGCCTTCAGCGACTTGAACAAGTGAAATACCGTCGTTAGCGTTTCTTGTTGCCTGCCTTAAACCTGCAGTTTGTGCTTCAAGGTTTTTGGCGATGGCCAAACCAGCAGCATCGTCAGCTGCTTTTGTGATGCGCTTACCAGAAGATAGTTTTTCTAGTGATTGCGCCGATGATTCTGAGACCTTGCTCAGGTTCTTTTGCACCATCTCTGATGCTACGTTTGTTGCGATTCTTAAGCCCATGATATTCTCCTTAAAAGTTAATGCTGGCTTTCTCACTGCCAGACATATACCTGATCGTAACGCTACGCTTTTTTCTTAAGTATTTTTGTCAACCATTATTTTATTTTTTCGATTTTTTGTTTTTTTTCAATGACTTAAGTGGTTTTTTTGGGCA
>PCUW01000041.1 GCA_002787775.1 Bdellovibrionales bacterium CG12_big_fil_rev_8_21_14_0_65_38_15 | reverse complement strand
TCCATAAAGCTCTTAATAAATTCTTAAAAAGAAAAACAAATTGGGAAAATCTTTTTGTGAACTACGTTAACTCAGGTGCAGAAGCCAATGAAACGGCGCTAGGCTATGCTTATAAAGAACGTGGTAATAAATGGGCAAATAAAGTGCTCGCTTTTGAAGGTTCATTTCATGGACGAATGATGGTGACACTCTCTTCGACTTGGAACAAATCCAAAAGAGAGCCGTTTGAGTGGCCTGAGTTCTTAACTGAATACTGCCCATTTCCAGAACTTCCAGGAGATGAAATCCATCAACCAATTCCAGAGGGCTGGAGAAAATTTTGGGATAATGCCTCCAAGAAAAATTTCACTGTGCCTGCCAAGTGGTTAAAAGATCCTGTCTTAAAACTAGAAGTGGATTGCCTCAAAGAAGTCAGAACTAAATTATGTACTGGTAATATTTTTGCCGTCATTACTGAGACGATGCAATGTGAAGGTGGTGATCGATATAGTTCAGATCGTTTTCACACCGCCCTCATTTTGATGTGTCGAAGCTTTAACGTAAAAGTAGTACACGATGAAGTTCAGACCGGGTTTCATTTAGGTCGAGATTTCTTTTGGCATAGATCTCTTAAGATGAAAGACATCGATGGCTCACAACTTAACCCTGACTTCGTGACTTGTGCTAAAAAAGCTCAGGTTGGTATGGTTTTATCCCATAAAAAAATGGATAGAACTCCAGACCAGTTTCAAGTGGCTTCGACAATCAGAGGCTATCTCCATGGAATAGCGCTCGATCAAATTCAAGACCGTATTATTTCGATTGAAGAAGATACACGTGAAAGACTAAACAAGCTTGTTGAAAAATATAAACCACATTTAACTCGTCCAAGAGTGATGGGATTAGCCTTCGCCGTTGAAACTCCAAATGCTGAAATTTGTAATAAATTCATCGCAGAGCGCTTTAAGCACGGTCTACTTTACTATCCTGCAGGAGACAGAACTCTTCGTTTTAGACTTAATACCGCCTTTGCAAAAGAAGACCTTGATTTTCTTTTCAATGAGATGGATGTCCTGTGCGATAAAATTTTTAATAACAAAGAAGCCGTTCAACCAACGACTGCTGAAACGAAAGAGCGTGGGACAACCAACTTATACGGCTGGCACAGACTACTCATTGATCTTAAATGGGATAATTATCAAAACAAGTCAGTTGATCAACAAGCTGCGTGGGATCAGATTGGAAAACTATTTCTTGATTCCACGAAACATTCACTTGTTGCAGTAGATGAAACAAACTTTGAAAAGTATCGTTCAAGGATACAAAACCTTCAAGAATCAACCTATGAACCTGCCAGACAGACAGATATCAGCAAGTTTGAAAAAGTCGCCAAAGATCCTTTTGGTCTGGCTCTTGCGGTAGAACATGATAACGATCTTGTTGCCATCGTCTTTGCTTCGCCACTTAAAAGACACCCTCTCGATAGAGGTTTGCGTATTGATCCGTACTTTGATGATGAAAAATCAATCTACGTCATAGACACAACCGTCGCAAATGACTTTCAAGGTGGCGGTCTTGGTCGATTCTTAAAGTATGCTCTAACTGCATGGGCAGCAGCAAAGGATTTTAATCGTATTCAAGGTAGAAATAGAGATCGTATGGCCGCGAGTATGTTGTCTATCAATCTCTCTTTAGGTGGTTATGAGCTTAACTATCTTAAAGAAGACTATCCTGATTTTGAAAAGTATAGAGACGTTGTTTATTATACCTGTCCTCTTAAATGGACTAAACCTCCTTTATCACTTCACAGCGCGATTGATTCCTTAGTCGGACACTCAACACTTAATAAAGAATGGATGAGAAAAAGCCTTGTTACAGTGAACAACAAAATTTGCCTTTCAAATTTTGTCAGTCATAACTTTCTACTTGATGTTGAAAAGATCTCGAAGCAAATGCCTGAACAACTTAGACATGGATACACTTGTTCTGGTCAATCCGAAGCGGTAGACAAAGTCGCAAAAAGCCTTTGGTACGTTTCTGATAAATATACCAACAGAATGCTTACCTTTAAGCAGCATAGCTTTGGTAAAGGTTCTTTCTTATCTAGATCACTTTCAGATCATAACGATCCGTATTTCAAAGTAGATCACTTAGAAACTCCAACGACAGCAAACCATGAACAGATTCTTGAACAGATCGAAGAGTTAACAAATAAGAATAAATATCTCGCTATTTGGATTGAGCCTCTTCCACAAAAAACGATGGAAGCCGTTCCTTATAAGTTCTTGATGGAACTTAGAAGACTATCAAAAGAAAAAGGTATTAATCTTGTTTTCAATGAAACCGGAGCTCAAGCCTACCGTTTCAATAGCAAAAATTATTTTTCAAGTAATGATACTGCTATTACTCCAGATGCATCCATGGTTTTCCTAGGCGGCCAAGCAGCGATGGCCTTTGTTCGAAAAGAACTCTTCATCGAAAAACCGTTAATGATGATTTCAACTTGGGATGGCGATGAATTCTCTTTTGCAAGTTATGTCATGGGAATGGAAAAGTTAATTAAAGATCACGATGGCTACATTAGATTAGCGCGCGACTTTGAATCAAAGCTTAAAAAAATGCTTGATAATCATATTGGACTTCAGTTTGGTTTATCAGGACCAAGAGGATGGATTGCAGGAACACTTCCTTATTCTTTAAGGAAGTTATTTAAGGAAGAAGGTGATAGGCATATTCTTTGTGCTACCTATGAGGCGATGGATGAGTTTGTCAAAGAATGGGCGTGGGAAGAAAACTCATGAGTACTGATCAAGGTTTTCCAATCATTAAGTATACTGGCACTTCTCCTTTAAATTGGGGGAAGATGCACGGTGAAGAGTTTAGATCTGGTATCAAAGAGCTCGCCATGATTAGGCGCGAGCTGATGCTTGCTAAAAACCCTAGCCTTTTACCAAAGCTAGATGAGCTCTCTAAAGCTCAGTGGGATGCCAGTACAAAATACGATCCAGCTTTAATGGAAGAAGTGAAAGGTCTTGTGGCAGGAAGTGGTCTGAGCAATCTCGATTTAGTTATCCTTAATAATTATACTGACTTTAGAGACCTTCAATTACCTGAAGAAGGATGCTCAACAGTCCATGTTCAAACCCAAAACCAAACGCTGGCGGGACAAACTTGGGATATGCATAATTCTGCCAAAAATTATTTATGCTTAATTCATGTTCCCGAAACTGAGAATTCACCGGAAATGCTTAGTCTGTCATTGGTAGGTTGTTTAGCTCTTATGGGTATCAACACTCATAATTTTCTTATTGGCGTAAACAACATCAATACTACGAATGCCAAAGCAGGAATACTTTGGCCTTTGTATGTTAGAAGACTGCTGCGTGAACGAAGTGTTATCGCTGCAAGAAAGCTTTTAGAAACAGCTCCAGTGACCTCTGGTCATAACTATATCGTGTCAGATAAGTCTCAAGGCGAGCATTGGGAAGTAACCCCAAGTGTCTCTGAACGTGTTGGTCACGTTGATGCTGGAAAATCAGGTTATTCATTTCATACCAATCATTGTATTGGATCGAAAATAACTCCTTTTGAAGATCAGTCTAGTCGTTCCTCTACCACACAAGTCAGATGGGATTTACTTGAAAAACACGTACCCCATGTTGCTTCCCTACCTGACATGTACTCCTTGTTAACTTCTCATGACGGTTACCCACAATCATTATGCTCACATTATGAATCTGGAGCTCAAGACCCGTCATTTACCTGTGGCGGTGGCATTTCAGATTTAAGAGCGGGAGTCGGTAAGTTTTGGCGTGGTTGTCCCGAGCACGATAAGAATTTTAAAAAAGTTGATTACCGTTTGGAGGCAGGACATTTTGTTCTGAATTAAAATGGATTTACCTTATTATATTTCATGGTCTGCACAAAAAAATGCAACTTCTCTAAAAGTAAAATCAAATACTGATTGTATTATGCATCTTGAGAGTGGTGAAAACTTAGTTGATTTATCTGGCATAAGTTTTCAGGCAGGCTTTGGCTTAAACAATCAGACCATTTTAAATTCAGTTAAGAAGCAAATCGATCAATCCATGGCGATTGCTTCGCCTAAAGCTCAATTCCCACTAAAAGATGAGATGGCCAACAAGCTCATTCAGTTGGTCGGACTTGAGGGAAAAATTTTTTGGACAGTCTCAGGTGCAGAATCAGTTGAAAATGCTCTTAAGATGATAAAGATTGCCACTGGTAAAAATAAAATTCTGGCTAGAAAACGCTCTTATCATGGAGCAACGATGGGAGCTCTTGCGGCGACAGGTGATTGGCGTCATGAACCTTACTTTCCAAATGGAAGTGACACCATAAGAATACCTGAACCTGTAGATGATCCTGATCTCACAAAAACAAGAGATATCATCTCTAAACATGGACCTGAAAATATTGCTGCTTTTATTATTGAAACTGTAAGCGGTGGTAATGGTGTATGGGTTTTACCTGATGAGTGGTGGGCCGGTATTCAAGCACTTTGTGATGAGTTTGATATCAAGCTGATTGTTGATGAAGTTGTCACTGGCTTTTATCGTACGGGCAAAGCCATGGGCTTTCATCACTACCCTATTAAACCTGATATGGTTTGTATGGCCAAAGCTATTACAGGCGGTTTTGTGCCTTTTGGGGCAGTTTGGAGTGCACCATGGGTAGCACAATATTATGAAGATAATGTTTTATCATGTGGACTTACAAACTATGGCCACCCAATAGGACTCGCGGCCTTAAGTGGCGTTTTCCAGATCATTGAAGACCCAAGTTTCCATCTTAATCTTAAGAAAAATATCGAGATTTTTTCTCAAAAGCTTGAAGCGGCTAAAAAACTTAAAAGTGTTAAGGCCGTAAGACATTTAGGATTATTAGGCATCATCGAACATCATAAAAAAATTGATTTTGATGCCTACAAGGATGTCGGACTCTTTGTTTATAATCATCCTAGTGATGCGATTCTATCCCCTGCCATGACGATGGATCCTACATTACTAGCGAACTCACTTGATAAATTATTAAAGGTAATCAATGACTAAAGTATGTAAAGATGCCAGCGAAGCATTAGCACAGTTTAAAAGTGGAATGACTTTAATGAGTGGTGGCTTTGGCCTTTGTGGCATTGCTGAAAATTGTATTGATACTTTAGCTAAAATGGACGTTAAAGATCTTACGGTTATTTCCAATAATATTGGAAACTCCGGTAGAGGTTTAGTTAAAATTCTCATTCAAAAGAAAATCAAGAAAGCCTATTGTTCTTATGTCGGTGGTAATCCAGACCTAGAAACACAAATGATGAATAAAGAAATCGAAGTTGAATTAGTTCCTCAAGGAACTTTCTCCGAAAGAATAAGAGCTGCGGGAATGGGTATCAGAGGTTTCTATACTCCTACTGGATATGGAACCTTAATTGCTGAAGGTAAGGAAGTTAAGCATTTTGATAAGCCTTGTATTTTAGAACTTCCCCTTCATGCTGATTACGCCATTATCAAAGCACAAAAAGGCGATAAGTACGGAAATCTTTGGTTTAAAGAAACGGCTCGAAACTTCTCTCCATTAATGGCCATGGCCGCTAAAACGACCATCGTTGAGGTTGAAGAGTTAGTCGAGCTTGGAGAGATTGCTGCTGAGGACGTCCATGTTCCGGGTCTGTTTGTTCAATATATTTTCCAAGGTAAAGATTATAAAAACGACATTGAGTTTTTAAAAGTAGAAGGAATTGATTCATGAGCTGGACTAAAGAACAAATGGCAGATGAAGTTGTTAAGCTTTTAACCCATGGATCAAGTGTCAATTTAGGAATTGGCATGCCGACCATGGTTGCATCACGAATTACGCCAGAAATGGATATTATGATTCATTCAGAAAATGGTGTTCTTGGTGTTAAAGGTCGTCCTTTTAAAGATGAAGTCTCGGCCACGTTAATCAATGCTGGTAAAGAAACGATTAGTATTAAAGAAGGCGCTTCATTTTTTGATAGTGCGATGAGTTTTGGCATGATTCGCGGCGGTCATATTGATTTTTGCGTTCTTGGAGGAATGGAAGTTGATGCTAAAGGAAACTTGGCCAACTGGATGGTTCCAGGAAAGAAAGTCACTGGAATGGGTGGCGCGATGGATCTGGTTAACGGTGCTAAAACAGTGATTATCATGATGTCCCATGCAGATAAGGAGGGACAAGTGAAACTTGTCCCTGCGTGTACACTTCCATTAACAGGAGTGGGCGTGGTTGATATCGTCGTGACTGAGCGAGGAGTCTATAAACCTAATGGTTCAGACTTTGATGCCATCAAACTCGCCGACTAACGGCCGTCTATAATATTGACGATTGATTTCTGCTAACCTACTGGAATCATATGATAGTTTTGGTCTCATCTTTGCTTAATAAGGGGGATGCAAAAATTAAAACTAATCCTTATTTCCTTCTTTTTTATATCGCCTCAGCTGTTTGCTGGAATTCTCAAATTTGAAAAAGAAAACACAGTCATTCAAAAAGAATTAGCAAAACTAGAATATGCACTTAGAAGTGATGAAAAGGCACGACTGCCTCAAAATCTTATTCTTAAAACCGGTCAAAAGCAGCCTCTGCCCGTTCGAGCAGGCTGTGAAGAATCTGTAGAAAGTCGCTACATTAATAAAAACTTAGAAATTAATGAACAACTTTTAAATATCATGGGGACTACAGAGTATTCTAAACAGTACCTTGGTTGTTCACATAAGATCGCCTTTTATCTGGCTTTAGAAAAGGTTTTACATAAGTATAAAACTTCAAACAAGCGTGATATTGAAAAACGAAAACTCACCAAATCCCAACGAAGAAATATTAAAGACATCATCGAGACCATTATCCAACGGACTCACCATCTCCTTTTAAAAGAGAAAATTACAATTGATATTTATGATATTGATTCTGATGAATTCTTTATGGTGAGTAATTTCAAACTCAAACGAGTATTAGGTAAAGATCATTATCGTATTGGAGTAAATCCTAAAATCTTTGCACTCGATATACCTAAAGATGCTCTAATTGCAGTATTAGCTCACGAATTACAACATACAATGGATTATTCAGACAAAAGCTTTGTGACAGGTATTATTCCTATTGGGATTAAGCTACTCATCAAAAAACATCGCTATCGTTATGAAAGACAAACTGATTTAAAAACATTGCTAAACGGCTATGGAAATGGACTGATCTCTTACAAAAGATGGCAGTACCGTCTACTTTCTTCAGATGATTTAAAAGTTAAAAGAGAGAACTACCTGACTCCAGGGGAAATTGAACTCATCCATAAGAAGATGAAAACAAAAGAAGCCCGAATTAGAAAAGCTCTATCCGGGCGTATGCCTAAAAACTTAGAGGAATGGCGAGAATATCTTAATTAAGAGAGCAGCTGCACTCTAATCTAACCTGTCCATCTCCCCAAATATCTAAAGTCATCATTTCAACAGATGAAGAACTGTAACGACTAACTGACTTGCTCTCGCCTGTAATATTAGAAGCTACTGTTGTAGTAACGATAATATCGTTATCAATTGTGCCTTCGCAGCTGTACTCACCCATAGCGATATTGATCAGTCGGCCATAAGGCTCAGCATAGGCTGATCTTGTTTGAAACTGACCTACTTTCATATCACACATAAAAGTATCGGCCATTGCGCTAATAGAAGAAGTCATTAAAATTAATGCTACGAATGTCTTCATGTAAACCTCCAAGTTTTAATTATCACTTGGTATAACTTTAGAGATGGGTTACAAGGGGAATTCGTAAATAAATGTTAAACTTATATGGCATAAAGCACTAATTTTATGAAGATACATATCCTACTAAGCCTTTTACTTGTGACAGGTCAGCTTATGGCCCAATCAAGCTTTAAAAGAAATAAGAGCCTTTTTGAAGCTGGCTTTGGTGCAGTTTATGCCTCTATCCCTCATTACCCAGGTTCATCACAAACCAATACTCTATTTGTTCCATTTCCAACTGTTATTTACAGAGGTGATACATATCGCATTGATGAGGATGGTGGCGCCAGAACGAGATTCTTCTATTCAGATAAAATGGAGATCAATTTAAGTATCGGTGGCTCATTACCTGTCAGCACAAAAGACAGCAAAATAAGACAAGGAATGCCCAAGCTAGATACAATTGGTGAAGTCGGACCTGGTTTTATTTATCATTTTTTTAATAAACGAAACGCAAAGGGTTTTAGACTCTCATTAAATATTCCTGTTCGATTAGCAATTTCTAGTGATCTCAAATACACCAAAGAGCGTGGCATTGTGTTTAACCCACTTCTTTATGGATTTTATGATCTTAACGAAAGCTTTGCACTTATTGGTGCCCTATCAGCTTATTGGGCGACTAAAAAATATAACTCGTACCTTTATGATGTAGCTCCTCAGTACGTCACTCCAATAAGGTCGGCCTACGATTCAAAATCAGGCTATGTTGTAAGTAACCTTTCACTTGCTCTTTTGCACACACGAGGGGATTTATCTATCTTTGCAGGCAGTATTCTCAATGATGCCTCCAAAAGTGCGAACAAGAATTCGCCTTTATTTGAACAAAAAATTAATTGGTCACATGCTATTGGTTTTACTTACTTTTTCTATGAATACCTCTAAAACATGCTAAGATTATCGGCATGGAAAACTTTAAACTGTGGATTGATGCTGACGCATGTCCAAGGGAAGCTAAAGAGCTGGTTTTTAAATCAGCCGCAAGACTAAAAATTAACGTACATCTCGTTGCGAACGCCTTTATGTCTATCCCTATTTCTCCTCTGATTCATTTTGTCCATGTCGATCAAGGCGCAGATGTCGCAGATCAGTATATCGTCGACCACGTCGCCGTCAACGATCTAGTCATTACCGCCGACATCCCGCTGGCTGCAAAAGTTATAGAAAAACAAGCACTTGTGATTACTCCCAGAGGTGAAGTCTTTGATGAAGATAATATAAGCGAGCGACTTAGTATGCGTGATTTTATGAGTAATTTAAGAGATGAAGGAATGCAAACTGGTGGTCCGGCCCCTTACGGCGCCAATGATCGTCAACAGTTTGCTAACGCTCTCAATAAAATTCTAACGCAAGTTTTAAAGTAAGGATCAACAGGGTTTAATAATGAAAAAATGTATTGGTTGGAAAGAACATATATCGTTACCAGAACTTGGTATTAAATCATTAAAAATGAAAACTGATTCAGGGGCTGCCACGTCTTCTTTGCATGCAGAAGATATTGAAATTTACAGAAAAGGTAAAAAAACCTTTGTACGCTGTAAAATTGTTCATGAAGTCTCTGACGAGCTTAAACTAAAAAAAATTGATCATGAAGTTCTAGAATTCAGAACAATTAAGTCTTCAAACAGTATGGCCGAAAGAAGACCTGTAATTGAAACAACCGCTGTTTTATTTGGCGAAAAATGGGTTATCCAATTAACTCTAACAGACCGATCATTGATGGGTTTTCAAATGCTTTTTGGCAGGCAAGCGATGAAAGGTAGATTCACAATTGATCCAGCGAAATCTTTCTTGGCACTCAAAAAAATCAAATAAGCTCGTCGTAGAGCTCAATGGCCTGACGAACCTTCTTGGTATTTGTAAACGTTGCAATATGAAACATCGCATCTCCACAACTAACTAAGGGGATTTTTGTCATACCAATAATAATACCGTCTTTATCTGCTTCAACTTGGTGAATGCTCTCACCAAATGGATCGGATATCTTAGCAAGCACATCGCCTTTATAGACTCTGGCGCCGATATGTTTATTCACTAGAAAAGAGCCACTATGCGGAGCTCTCACCCAATAACTATCATTCGCAATAAAAGTTTTTTGTTCTGTTTTTAGCTCTGTTTGTTTTAACTTTGGAAGCAAACCAATACTTCTCATTGTACTGATACAGCCTTTAACACCTGATCTAATAATACTTTCTTCAAAGCGTAGGGCCTCTCCGCCTTCAAATAAAAGCATAGGAATACCTTTTCTTCTAGCAGCTTCACGTAAAGATCCATCTCTTAAAGATGAGTCAATAACCACTGGGACACCAAATGCTTTTGCCAATGTTTTAGTAGTAGCGTTATCTAGACAGGCTCTAATTTGAGGAAGGTTTGTTCTATGAACTGCTCCAGTATGAAGATCAATGCCATGGGTACATTTATTAACGATTTCCTTCATAAAAATTGAAGCCAACCTTGAAGCAAGCGAGCCATTTTTTTGACCAGGAAATGAGCGATTTAAGTCTCTTCTATCAGGCAGGTATCTTGATAGGTTATTAAAGCCAAAAACATTCACAATAGGAATAGCAATCAATGTTCCTTTAAGTTTATCAACCGAGACTCTTTTTAGAACTCGTTTAACAATTTCGACACCATTAATTTCATCACCATGAATCGCGGCCGAGATAAACAAAATTGGCCCATCCACTTTTCCACGGATAACTTCGATAGGAATACTTATATCAGTGTAGTCATAAAGAGCAGCGATTCTTAAAAAAATCTTTTTTCGCTCCCCAGGTTTAATCGTTTGGCCATCGATAACTAAATTTTCGAGCACTAGCCTTTGCCTTTCGTTTTGTTTGTTTTCTTCTCGGCGACAGCTTTTTCAATGTATTTAATGATGGAAGAAGCAACATTTTTTTCAGTATATTTTTCAATACCCTCAAGGCCTGGAGATGAATTCACTTCCATTATAAGTGGTCCGCGTTTTGATCTTAAAATATCAACCCCAGCAACATTAAGTCCCATGACTTTGGCTGCTTTCATCGCAGCTGCACGTTCTGCAGGAGTAATTGTTATTGCTTTGGCTGAACCACCTAGGTGAAGATTAGATCGGTATTCACCTTCTGCACCTTGTCTCATCATGGAAGCAATAACTTTATCGCCTACAACAAAACAACGAATATCAGCACCACCTGCTTCTTTAATGAATTCCTGAACAAGAAAGTGGGCATTTAGGCCACGAAGCATATCAATGACACCTTCAGCAGCTTTATTACTTTCGGCAAGAACGACGCCCTTACCCTGAGTTCCCTCAAGCATTTTAATAATACAAGGTGCTCCACCAACCATCTTAATAAGATCATTGGTCATACGAGTTGAGTGAGCAAAGCCTGTAATTGGCATACCTAAACCGTGTTTGGACATAATCTGTAATGATCGAAGTTTATCTCTAGATCTTGAAATCGCTACTGATTCATTAACGGCATAAGCGCCACTCATTTCGAATTGGCGAAGCACGGCCGTTCCATAAAATGTAATGGACGCTCCAATTCTTGGGATAACGGCATCAAAAGAATCTAGATCTCTTTTTTTATAATGAACGATAGGTTTGCCTGAAGCAATATTCATAAAGCATCGAGTAGGATCGATGACCTCAACCTCGTGACCAGCAAGCTTGGCTTCTTCTACAAGTCTTGCAGTAGAATAGAGTTTCGGACCTCGAGAAAGAATACATAATTTCATGGAAAACCTAGATTAGAATCAACGTTATAATCTCAATGTCTCAAAATAACTGACTTTAATCAAGGACACATTTAAGCCTGCCACTAACATTCCATTTTTTACCTTTTATCATTGCTGGAACTACCAATTTTTCTAGCATTTCAAGGTTGCAAGCTTCAAAGCCATAAAAGAAATTAGTATCGACGGCCCTTCTTTCGCGGCAATAGCTCATGACATCATTTTTATTAGGTGATTGATCACAACACTCTTGCCTTTCGGCCAAGCTAAGCTCAGGTTTCATACATTTTGTTGAGGTGTGGCCAAGAAACATAATATGACCTAGCTCATGAATAAGCTCATCAACTAAGTTTTCATCGCTTACAATCTCGGTTCTACCGCCGTCAGGTAAACCCCAAGCGATCTCTCTTGGCTGCTCGGTGATGGCCACACGCCCATTAGCAAACCCTAGGGCATCATACTGAGCACCTGAAATAACCAAAAGTGCATCGAGATCTTTATAATGTTGTCCAATCTGAGATTTTTCAACTTCTTCATAAACTTCGTTAATAACCTTTCCGCCAACATTGTCGTAATACCAAATACGTTGAAGTCGTTCTTTGTCAGTAATGTTGTTGTACTGATAATCAGGATAAAGACTAATATGATGTTTATAGGGTAACACTCCCATTTGAGAGATATTAAGTTTAACTAAGCCGTTTGTTGATTTGTCGTAACGTTCTTTTAGCAGTGGTGCAATTCTTTTGATATCTTCAAGCGTCCATTCACTTCCATAATAAACCAAAGCGACATTAAGGATGGGTTTTGATCTTTTCATATAACGTTTGGGCTTCATTCCATCGGCTAATGAATTCGATCTCGCCATTGCAGAAAATGTTATAAATAAAACGGATAAAAAGAGTATTAAATTTTTCATGGCTTTATATAAGCAAATCTAAGGCCAGCTTAGGTGGCTTAAATAGCTTGAAATTGAACAACTTTTAAACACTGAGGAGATTAGTGCATAGAAGTTAAACGAATGATGATTTTTCTTGAATTCTGACTATTTTAATTGGCACTGATGATAATGCCAAAAATCACGTAAACTACCGAAATAATGTCAATCTTATGGTGGAGTTTTTTGCTTATTAGGTTAATCTTATTTTATTTCTTATAATAAACTCTATGAAGACAACTATCCTATTTTCGTTCTTTTTAGCTTTTCATTCATTCGCACAGACGCCGACGACGAGCTTTACACCAGCACAGTATCCAATACTTCACTATTCTATTTCTCAAGATTATCCCTATAGAGCAAATGTAACCGTCATGCCTCCAGCACCTATATGTGAGGACATTGTTGAAGAAAATAATAATGCTTTAACTACAACTACACCTACACCTAGACATTCTTCAAATGTAACGATTACACCTGAAGATACAGTTGTTACTATCTCTCAAGAAAATCAACATATAGCTGAGGTAGCAAAAGATGAGTTAGAAACTAATCTTGCACAAACAGCAAATGATTTTTCCAATGAAGATGAATTTTTTGCCTCTATTACGGGAGAGCCACCTCCAAACTGCCAATATTCTTTGAGAATTAATCAAACAAATGTGAACAAGATTTGTCAGGCTATGGATGATTTAGCGAATGATAGACCAGTACGAGAATCTGCTAAATGTCACGTCTCAAATTGTTCAACTGCAAGTTATCTCGCTATGATTCAAATTGCTAAAACACGCTCTGATTGGTCTTCAATTCAAAGTCGCTTCACTTGCAATAGACCATTTCCTGAAGCTTATCGACTCTTCGTTGGACCTAATGGTCTGCAGGCCTTTATGCAACAGTATGAATTAGGTGACGCTAGAAGAATTCGATTAAATGGCAGTGCAGCTTCTCGAAGTACAAAACTACAAAGTGATTTTGCCCAAGGTTTTCCAAGAAAAAGTGATCCGATACTTTTACAAAGAGATCAAACCAAAGGTGGAACAGGTCACTCAGTCATCTTCTCTCACTTTGAAACTTCATCAGGTAGTACTTACAACCCTGAAAGTCCTGAACAAATCTCAAAAATTTGTTATTGGTCTAGTAACCAAGGTACACACGGTTCATCGAATCGGTGCGAGAATGTTAGTTATATGAGCTTCATTGATGCTGCTCATCTTAAAAGCTAAGGACGAAGCACAATGAAGTTTTTATTTCTTAGTTTAGCTTTACTGGTATCAACCAATCTCATCGCCAATGAATGTTCTAAAAGATTTAGCTTAAGCGATTTTCAAGGCTATGACTCTTCAAAAGATTGTGCTTTAGAATGGAAAAGTAATAAGAAGCTCTATAGCGCTCAGGTCGTTTTCCTAGAAAAAGGTTGCCAGCGTTTTGAAGGTGCTGAGAATCAAGATTGTTATTATGTTCTGTATTGCCCTCAAAATATAAAAGAAGAAACTTTTATCAGTCCTCCCGTTTATGATGATGAAGAGTATCTCAACCAGTATTGTGCTTTTTCAAATCCACAACTTCGTATGCTTTTAGGGGCTGATAATGAAAGTCCTAAGAGTCCACTACAGGCGATGATAGATTGTAAGGATAAAAAAGCTGTCTCTATCAGCTTGAAATCAGCAACAAAACTCTCCAAAACTTGTAAGCTTTAATTTAGCGACATCTTGCTAACTTATTAAAATTACTCTATTGTGGTCCTATAAAATCCACAAGAGAAGTCATTAATGAGCGAGCATAATCCCCATAAGCCGAAACAAGATATTCCAAGCGTTCTGGCGCGCTTAAAACGCCCTAATAAAGCTGTTGTTACTGCTGGTATGCCCTATGCCAATGGACCACTTCACTTAGGTCATTTGGCCGGTGCTCATGTACCCTCTGATATTTATGCTCGTTGGCTGAGAATGCTCATTGGTGCTGACAATGTCCTTTTTGTCTGTGGAACTGATGATCACGGATCAACGTCAGAAGTTGCTGCCAAAACTCAAGGCAAGTCGACCAGAGAGTTTATTGACGAAATTCACGCCAAACAATCTCAAACGATGCAAAAGTATTCAATTGGGTTGGATGTCTATACTGGAACATCTAGAGAAGAAAATTATGAATCTCATAAAAATCTTTGCCAAGAATTCTTAACCAAACTTTATGATAATAAGATGCTCACTAAAAAATCGAGTGAGCAGTGGTTTGATCCAAAAATGAACCTCTTCCTGCCAGATCGTTATGTTTACGGCACATGTCCTAATTCCCATTGTGATAATCAAAAAGCTTATAGCGATGAATGTGAAAAATGTGGCACACAGTACGAACCTAAGGCCCTTAAAGAGCCTAAAAGTGCCATTAGCGATGCTACTCCTGTGCTCAAAGAAACTGATCACTGGTGGATAGATATGTGGCAAGTCAGCGATACGCTCAAAGAGTGGATCGAAAGTAAGCAGAAAACTTGGCGTAAAAATATTATCAGTGAAGTTCTTCCAACTGTTTCTCCATCTATTATTTTTGATAATACGAATGAAGAGAAGTTTAAGGAATTAAAAGATTCATTACCTAATCTTAAGAGTCGTTATGCTCCAGGAAAAAAGATTGTCGCCCAATTTGATAGTTTAGACGACCTTGCCAAAGCAAAAGACTTGCTTAAAACCAATGGTATTGAGTCTGAATTAGTCGATGCTTGGGCCCACCGCTCTATCACAAGAGATGTGGCATGGGGTATTCCTGTGCCAGAAAGTATCGATCCTGCGATGAAAGGAAAGTCTCTCTATGTTTGGCCAGAATCGTTAATTGCGCCAATTTCATTTACTAAAGTTGCTCTTAAGAAAAAGGGCTTACCTGAAGAAGATTATAAAAAGTATTGGAATGATAGCGAAGCTAATGTTTATCAATTCCTAGGACAAGATAACGTCTATTTTTACGTGCTGATGCAAGGATCGATGTGGCTTGGAATCAATAAAGACAAGCACACATTACCAAAACAAGGCGATCTTCAATTGACTGATATCTTCAGCTGTTTTCACCTTCAAATTGATGGTCAAAAGATGAGTAAGTCGACAGGAAACTTCTACACTGCCGATCAACTTGTCGATGAAATGGGTTACTCCCCTGATCAAGTTCGATACTTCTTGGCCTTGCTAAGTTTAAGTGAGAAGTCGTCTAATTTTGACTTTGAAACTTTTAAACAACGAAATGAGTTTTTGGCTGGGCCACTCAATGCATCGTTTGAAAAACCAATCTCTGCTGTTCACTCTAAATTTAACGGTGTCGTCCCTAAAGGTGACGTGCTAGAGAAAGTGCAAAAAGAAACCCTTAAAATTGTCCAAGCCTACTGCAAGGCCATGGAAAAAGCTGAGTATTCAAAACTGCTCTTTTTAATAGAAAACTATGCTCGTATCGTGAATGGACTTTTCAATCAGTACAAGCCTCACGATGACAGGCATGATCTTAAAGAGCGTCAAGATGCTCTTTATTCGTGTTTCTATATTTTAAAGAACGTTCTTATTATGCTTCATCCGTTTGTTCCACAAACGATGGAAAGACTAAGACTGTCACTCAATTTAGCACCCGAAGTTTATAGCGTGGAAGAGTTTGATAAACCCTTTCCCTTTGAACACAAGATTAATGAGCAAAATGAGTTCTTCCCTAAGGTCTAAAACTCTTTAAGCATGTGAATGTTTGTTGTGATGTAGCCAGCGCTTTCATAAAGCCTTCTGGCTACCGTATTGTGCCCAAAGACGTGTAAGCGTAAGGCATTAAAGCCTAGCTTCTTTGTTTGGACTTCTAACTCAGACATCACTAGTTTTCCTAAGCCTTTTCCTCTCGCCTCTTTGGCAAGAAAAAGATCAAAAATATAGAGAGATCCTTTCATTGCTCTATCAGCTAGCCAAACATCGCCAATGCTTTGCTTTGATTCACTATCAATGATCGAAAAGAAAAAATGCTTTGGAGTATTGATGCCATGAGGAAGAAGTTCTTTAAATTGTTTATTAGCTGAGTCTAAGGCTTCTTCGGCAGTTAGATTATCTGATTGCTCTTTATCTTTTGCGTAGTCCGGAATACTTCGTTCGATGAACTTTACATATTCTGAATCTGTCATATTTTTAAGAAGTATGGTCATATTCGAAAAAAGAAATAAAAAAAGGGAGCCCCTGCAAAAGCTCCCTTCTTTTCGGCATCCTGCCTCTACGTGGCCAACATCCTGTCATCCACACTTTTATTATACGCAAAAATTTATTCTATAAAAGCGAAAAGAACTTGAGGCAATTATTTCCAGCAAAATAATCTAAACCCTCGTTGCACTCTGCCCCTAGGCCTACTACAATAGAGGCTAAATTGAATACCCAGGAACCCCTTTTGGCCATGTTTTCAACTACTTCCGATGTTTTGAAAAACTCTACTAAAGCGCTCCTGAATTTCATCAAGAAAACAACTTCCCATATCCGAGTAAAACAGTTGCCCCTGCATTTATTGCTCTTAGTGTTTATAACCGGCTGCAGTTCTTACATTGATTTTATTGAAGACTCACAAAATGATGTGCCATTAAAGCAAAAAACTACACAGCTTCTATCTTGTAAATCTAATGAAAGCGTTGCAACTCACTCTGGCGAAGATAATCATATTCTCTTAGATACTTTCAAGAAGGCCAACTTAAAAATAGAAGAAGAACTCATCATTTCAATCCTGCAACAAATGTCGGTAAGGCCAGCAACGACATCACCTTGGTCAAGACTTCAAATTGGGTTGTTCAAAAATAATGAATGGGTCTTTTTTGATTATTTTAACCATGGAGATTCGATGCCTCTGTGGCAAGGTCTGTATGATCTAACCATTAGATTGAAATTAAAATCAATGAATCATTATTTGGCCTTAGCAGAAAAATTATTTCCAAGTACAATGGAAATCGGCTCACCGTTTGCTAATTATTTAGATAAATACAAAGAACCATTGATCAATGAAGTTTCCAATAGTGCTTTTTTTAAAGCCGGGCAGATTTTAAAAAGCGGTGAATCACTGCCCTCTCTCAAATGGACTAGGCTTCCAAAAATATTAAAAAACCAAACACCTCTAAAACCACTAAAGATTCCAAACTTTTCCTCTAAATCATTTAATGACTCAAAAGTTCAATGCAACTTTGATATCGATCTTTATTCAAACTCTGTCTATCTCGTAAGACCTGACCCAGGTGTGAATTATAATGTCGTTGCTAGAAGTAAGGGCAAAGAAAGTTTCATTTTTGTAACTTCTGTAGAATTACAAAACCCCAAGTTTGTTCAAGGTCAACGAACTCTTTTAGAACAGCTACCAGCAGTAAGACCTGCACCAATATGCTTGATCAATTCTAAAAATTCCAATCTACTACTTACTTCACTCAAAGGTAGAGATCCAGGCCAGCATATTTACAATCTACTGCAGTATTCAATTAACAGTGCTTCAAAGAGCGAAGATCTCGAAGCTTATCTAGCCTTTCCAAGACATCAGTTCCTTTATGATCCTGCCAGAATGCTCTATGAATCTTCTAGGGGCTCAAACTCTAATCTCGATCTTTTTTTAAAGATGGATTTCCCTATTTACCATACACCCAGACTTGGAGAGGTATGGGCGTGGGGTGATTTTCCAAACGAAGAGCATACTATCGCCATTGACGATAGATCAGATGCAAGTCTTTTATGTCGTTAGTTCTTTCTCATAAGCTTTGTATTTTAGGGCTAGCCAGTAACACGCTCGTCAAAGAGTTAACTATTCAAACAGAAGATTTTGATCTGACTGTGATGGAGTATTTAAGGGCTAATAATATTCCGGTAGCCTCAAGCTGTTACGGCGAAGGAATTTGTAGAAAATGTGTGGTTAAGCTTGGTGAAATCGAAGAATTATCGTGTTTGATTTCTATTAAGAAATTACTTGAAAAAAAAATAACCACAATATCAATAAGTTATCTTTAACAACATGCATCATAGCCTTAGAATTAAGTTTGCCATAAGAGTTCATATCTCTCTAAAATAATTGAGTATTTCATTACTTTTAGAAGGTAGCGCCATGAAATTGAACGTCGTCAAAGTCTTATTTTTAGCCGCTGCCATCATTCCTCTGGGCCTTGTCCGTGCCTCAGATTCTTTTAAAATTTCAACTTATAACGTTAGAAATTTTAGTGCCATTGAAGGAATACCAAGCGATATCAGGCCTATTGATGGAGCAACAAATCCTACGGCATTGAACCAAGTCTTAAGTGATATCAATTCTGATATCATGGCTTTTCAAGAAATCATCAACGGCCCTTTATTTGAATCAATTATCAAAGAAAAATTTACTAAGCATCAACTTATAATGTCTGAGTGTGGCGGAACGGCCGATCAAAAAGTTGCGATTGCCTTTAATCAATCAAAATTTGAACTCATTAACTCTGTTGAAGACTGGCGCGTCTCACTATCAACACGTTGTAATTATGGTTTACGTCCTGCTTTAGTCGTCATTTTAAAAAATAAAAAATCAAAAAAACAACTCGCAGTTATAGCTGTCCATTTAAAAGCTGGTTCAGGTCAAAGAAATAGAAATACACGTCGTGAACAACATGAAGTCTTATCCGTCGTTATTAAAGAATTGAATGAAAAATCTATTAAAGATGTCATCATTCTTGGTGATTTCAATACAACTAGCTATTTTGAACAAACGCCGGGCGCTGCTCAATTTGAAGATTTTTTAAAGGATAACGACCTAAGAAATACAAGCTCTTCAATTAGCTGTACTTCTTACTGGCAAGGTGACCAACATGACGGGAATATGGCTCCGTCACATCTTGATCATATTCTACATAATGGAAATTTAAAGTTTGTTAATGCAAGAGTTGGTGCACACTGTTCAAGAGTAAGCTGCCAACCAACACCTGAAGCAGATCTTGGTGACTCTTTCATTGGCGTTAGTGATCACTGTCCTGTTCAAGTTGAGTTTAAATACGCTCGTTAGGAGTCATTTTGCGTTATCTTTCTTTTGATATTGAAGCAACTGGTCTTGCTGAAGATGATCTGATTATCGAATTTGCCATGGTCCCATTTGATACTAACGAAGATGAGATCCCACTTTCAATGGCAAAACATTTTTATGTTAAATGTCCTTCATTTGAGAGCTTAAAACCTAGACTTGACCCCTGGGTAGTTGAACATAATAAAGAACTTATTGAAAAAGCTCATAGCGAAGGTATTTCTTTAGCTGACTTTAAAGAAGAGATTCGAGCCTACGCTCGTCAACCTGAAGTCTCAGAATATTTTAAAGATTCCCCACGTGGTAAAATTATACTTTTTGGAAAGTCGATGAACGCCATTGATTTACCTTTTATGAATAGAGATCTTGGTTGGGATTTTATGCGTGAGCATTTTCATCACCAAGTTAATGACCTTTCAAGTATTGCTTTTGGAATGATCGATATGGGTCTTCTTCCAAAAGAATGTGCTTCTGGATCAGGTATGATGAAGTATCTTAAGATGGGAGATGTAGCACACACAGCTCTTGAAGATGCTATTAATACGGCCCGAATGTACTTAGATTTAATCAAGATCAATAAGAAAACTAACGTTTAATTCCATCCATTGCTAAAACCTGAGTTGGATTTAGAGGCCTAGAATTTCTTCTAATTTCAAAGTGTAAATGTGGTCCAGTTGACCTACCACTTTGACCTAATTTCGCAATAACTTGCCCTTTATAAACTCGTTGTCCAGCAACAGTCAGATTCTCTTTCGCATGTGCATAGACTGTATGATAGCCGTTATCATGGAGGATTACTGTGATATTTCCGTAGCCTCCAATACCAGAGCCAGAATAGATCACCTTACCGTCACTTGCTGCGACGATGGCGGTTCCAGATCGACCAGGTATATCAATCCCTTCGTGATGTTTGCCCCAACGCTTACCAAACCCAGAAGAAATTTGCTTACTAGAAGGCACAGGCCAAACAAATTCACCAGAATTCAAATAAGCTTCAGTTATATTTCCATCGTCAAATGAAGCGGTAGAGCGACCCAATATACCTCTATGTTGAGGGATAAAATATAATCGACCTGCTACAGGTGACTGACCAGAGTTAGCAGCTCTAAGTTCTGCAACACTGAGATCATAATCTTTTGCTAGTTTTGTTAGTGTATCTGATGGTTCTGCGACAATATGCTTTCCACTTCTCATCATGTTAGCACAACTTGCGAACACAAAAGTTAGGATAATGGCTTGAACCATTCGTAGCATAATATGAGACTCCTTCGAACCATCAAAGAGCACCTAAAGTACTGAAACTTTCTTTGCCCAGTTACCTAACTTATCGGAACTTTGAGCAATAAGATTTAGAGGTGTTATAGAAACATGCCCGAGCTCAACAGTATGACAATCAGAGCCCTCATCGTTCGAATGCCCTTTGTAGACGCCACCTATCCAAAAATAGGGACGACCTCTAAAATCTTCTCGCTCAGAAATTTCTTCCGAATAATTTCGAAATCCAAGTGAAGTAATCTTTGCACCATTTGGATTCTCAACATTGGGAACATTAATATTCAACATTTGAAGAGGTTCTAATTCTTTATGTAGACCAGCTTCTAAAACTTTTCTTGCCCATAATCCGGCAACATCATAAAGAGGTTTTTCATGAGAATGATTGAATTCAAGAACTAATGAAATTGAAATTCCTGGTACATTATGAAAGACGGCCTCTCGTGCACCTGCTGCCGTTCCAGAGTAATAGATATCTTGACCTAGATTAGCACCGCGGTTAATTCCAGAGACGACGACATCAGGCTTTTGATCTTTCATTACGTGCGCCAATGCCATTAGGGTACAATCAGCTGGATATCCGCTACATCCATAAATATTTTTTTCAATCTCAACCAGTCGTAAGGTGTGATCTAAAGTCAACGTATGTCCGGTCGTAGAGCGCTCTTCAAGAGGAGCAATAACAATGACTTCACCAAGAGGATCTAGAGCTTTTTTTAATGCCTTAATTCCAGGTGCATGAACGCCATCGTCATTGACGAGTAGAATCTTCACGATATCTCCAATTTTATTTTATAGAACTTAAAAAAGGCTTAATACCACTTTCAAGTTTTTTGGGGTCAACATTTCTAAAACAAATTTCAACATCTTGATTAATTGGCAGACTAATATCTTCAAAGTCGAAGAGATCTAATAATGTTGAAAAGACATTTGAATTCCACTCTCTTTCCAAGTGAAAATCGATATTTCTAAATGTAGTATGTAGGTTCATGCATAGTGAACTTAATGAACCCGCTTCAAAGGAATCTTCAAGCATTTCAAATGGAAGAACAATTCCTCTTAGATTTTTTGCTTTAGAGGCAACGGCCCAGTTTGTACCAGTGAACAGATGCCAACGGTACGGGACATCAAATTGATCCATTTGATCAAAATCTGTACGACCACTAAACTCAAGACTAATATTTCCATTAGACCAATCATTTGCAGTCACACCTACTTCAGTGCTTAAATCCTGAATAAACTTTTCAATGAGTGGTGCAAACTCATTACCAAAATGAAAACAATATTTTTTGTCAGAAGTAACTCCAATTTCTTTTAGAATTTCAATGACTCTATAGTGCTGAACAAAATTTAAACTTTGCGGTCTAAAATCAAAACTAAAACTCCTTACTCCAAGCTTTAAAAGCTGTGTAATTGTTTTTGCATCGTAAAGTCCGTCTATTTTAAGGCTTTTCATCTACTCTATTATAGAAAATTTTGCATAACGTTGCTGAAGAAGGTCTCAGGGCAAGATGTTCCCACACTTTCGGGATGAAACTGACAAGTAATCAACCTATCAGTTGAGAGCATTAATACGTCATTATGATGTTTAAAAACACGTAAATCATCAGTTTCATTAATATCGATAACTAATGAGTTATAAAACTGAACTTCTAGCTGCGAATTATTTAATCCCCAGTTACTCCACTCAGGTAATTGTATTCTTTCACTCATTCCGTGTTTAGGAGACTCTAGTTTGCGGTAAACTCCTCCCAAACTTCGAGCAATAAGCTGATGTCCTAAACAGATCCCAAAATGTTTCTGAGTCTTATTGCTGAGGCTTTTTTTTATAGAATCAAAATTCGAAAAATAATCATCAGCCAAGCCTGGACCAGGTCCCCAAATAAAACGAGTGTGATCAACATATAGATAGGCTTCTATATCACTTGGGGTGATGACTTTAATCTCCCCCCAATTCTTGAGATAAGCTAAAATATTATAGGTAAAACTGTCTCTAAAATCGACAAAGATCATTGAAGGTCTTTGATTAGAAATTAGCAAAGGAGCTTCCCTTATCATTAAAATTTAAAAGAAAGTTTACGCTAACTCTTTTTTCAACAAGATCGCGCTTAAGCCTAAGGTCAATTTCCCAGCACTCATTTCTTGGCTTATAAAGCATAGAATATTGCGTGCTTGCATAGCGTTTATCCTCTAAATCGTATTGTAATTCCGCCCCAAGTAAAAACAAATTAACAACATTGAATTTTGTTCCAAGTGTTGCCAATTTTTTTACAGGAGTTGTAAGTGAGTCATAAATAAAACGAGTGAAAATCTTATATTTCTCAGAATCTTTGGAAATATTAAAACTAAAAATATGCTCACTTGTATCGTAGAAGAAAAACTCATTGAATCCAAAGTTAAACGAGTTAATAGTGATTCCAGTATCAATTTTGAGTCGAGTTAGATTTTCGTTTATCTCTTCACTTTTTCGATCAAGATCATAACCTTGTGAGACATTAAAATAGCTTACTCGGTCATAACTAAAATTATCAGTGAGGCTTCGGCCATCAATAAGCAGACTATCAGTGACGGCTTTTTTTCTTACGAGGGAGTTATTCCACTGGATCTCAACTGTATTTGAAAGAGGCAGAGTCGTTCGTGTTTCAGTATTGCTGACTAGAAACTCTCTCGATCTTAAAGCATCAATGGCATCAAACTGACCATCGCCTGTGTTCTGGCTAATTTGGTTTAAAAATCTCGCGTTTCCTTTGGTTCGTTGATCGGAGAAGTAGTAATGCTTAACTTTAAATTCTTGAGAATGACGATAGGCATTTCTTCTAATAACAAAGTTTTCTTTTGAAAGACCTTCATTAAAAGCGGGCAACTCCCCTATTAAATTTTTATTAACAACCGATTTTTCAGTTGGCTTTGATAGCTTGGCGACGTCAACTTTTTCGACGGGAATATTTTCTGTATAGGCCATACCAAAGATTTTTTCTACTTCAAAGCTAATCTCACTTTCAGTAAAAACCCCTGATTTTGAAAAAGTTTTTTCACTTTCGTTTGGAAACCAATATTTTTGTGAATCGTAAGCCACGCGAGTTCTAAAATTAACTGGACCTAGATTACCAAGTTCCCAATTAATATATGGTCTTGAATTTAACCTTCTTGCATTTCTGATATAAAGATTTTCTGCATAGTGATTTTGTTTGAAAACACTAAAATCTGACTCTAATCCGAAACTAAATTTTCGTATGAGAGGGATTTTTGTTTGAAGAAGTGTTACCGGACTGGTTGACAGAGAGACCTTCGGCAGTATCTGAACGTACCTATGGTCAAATCCTTTTGGGTCATTAAATAAAGTATTATTTTGAAAGTCGCCATCAATGGCCAAATTAAGCATTGATGTGCGTGTCTCAAGAAACCCACTCATTCCAATTTCTGTTGAATCGACTAAGTTTTGAGTAAAGAAATCGTAATCTCTCATCATATCAAGATCGTTCACCCCTAAAAGCCTAAAGTGACCATTAAAATGCTCGCCACTAGACCAATGAGTTTCTGCTTGAGTGAAATGTCTAAAGACTTTATCTCCACTTAATTCTTCGTTTTGCTTTCCTGGCTGATAAACCTCATCTAACACTTTAAGTGTATCAAGATTAACCCACCCATCTTCATGGAATACCTGTCGATACTGGTATTGATGTCCAAGCCCTCTTCGCCCAAAGACAGACGGAGTGAATGTCATATCGGCACTATCATTGATCGCCCAAAACCATGGCTGTTGGAATCTAAAACCCTCTTCAAATTCAAAACCAAAACTAGGAAATAATAATCCAGTTTCTCTTTTCTTTTTAATAGGGAAAATAATGTACGGAACGTACATAACGACAACACCTTTAACTTTTAAATAGGCGTGCTTAATTCTTACATACTCTCCAAGAGTGATCTCGATCTCACGACCAAAAATACTCCAACTTTCGGGACAGTCCTTGCATGTTGTGTATTCTGCATCAATACCAATAACCGTTTTAGGTTCTGGTCTTGATAGTTTTTTACCAAGAACGATATAGTTATCAGCCAAGATACGAGCGTTACCTAAACTAAAGCTCTTGTCACGAAAGTTGTATAACATTTCACTGCCATACATCGTCATATCTGGCCCAACGTAACGAACATTTCCTACAACTGTCGTTTGCCCTGTATTAAAATCGAGAGAAGCACGCTCTCCATAAATTGAATTTTTTTGATGGGTGATAATAACATTGCCAACAGCTTCGAATTTATTTTTGGCAGAATCTCTAAAAGCCTTATCAGATAAGACCTGTACATTCTCTCCAATTTTTAATTCAAAAGTTTCTCTGGCGAACAGCTCCGCGTTCAAGCAAATAACGCATAAGAGAGCCAATGAAATAATACGAACCAGAAACGGCAATCTTGCAATCAGATTGATCTTCAATTGATTTGATAAGCTGTTTCCAATCCTTTGCAAACTCTATACTCCCCTGACTTTGACCTGCGAGTTCTTGAAGTGTTTCAACATCAAGTGCCCTAGGATGTTCAAAAAATGTAAAAACCTTTTTTACTTTTTTTGGCAACCTTCGCAAAAGGCCTGTGCAAATATTGAGATCCTTTCGTGGTCGATTGGAAAAAGAAACCCAAACTTCATCTGGATGTCCCTCGGAACACCAATATTTTACTGCTTGGCGAAATCCATCAATATTATGCGCTCCTATAAAGATAAAGCTAAGTGTTCCTAATGTCATCACTTCGCGACGCCCCGGAAAGCTTAGATTGTCACTTTTTATCGCTTTAGAATCAAACTTCTCTAGTGAATCAAACCCACTCTCAAAAGCCATAAACGCCGCTCTAGCAAGCACTTGGTTTCTTCTGACGTAATGATCATCTTGATCAAGGTGATTTGTAGAAAAGCAGTCCCAATATTTAGTATTTTTATTATGACAATATTCTTTTGCCTTAGTGCGCAAAAACTCAGAATCTAAAGCTGAAAGACAAATCTTACCAGCGCGAGTAACTCCTAATTTTTCGATAAGAATTTTATCTAGAGTATTTCCAAGTATCGCTTGGTGATCCCGACCAATTGAGCAAATAAGACTTATTTCCGCTTCAAGTAGATTAACGGCGTCCAGTCTTCCACCCAAACCGACTTCAAGTAACAGAACGTCGGGAAGATCCTCAGAGGTTAAACTTAAGAAGCAGTAAAATAAATATTCATAATAACTAAGTGAGCTGGCTTTTTCATAAACCGCATTGAAAACTTCCAAGCACTTTTTTGCCTCAACATCCTGTCCATTAAATCGCATACGCTCACAAACGCTGACCAAATGTGGAGATGTCCAAAGAGCCGTCGTGTAGTTTTTCTTTAATAGCATTTGTTCAAGACGATAAGCCGTCTCGCCTTTGCCGTTCGTTCCGGCAATCGTGATGATCCTAACTTTTGAAAGTTTTATTTTTAATGATTCAAAGATTGGTCTTAGTCGATCAAGACCTGCTTCTCCATGTCCAAGCATGGCCGTTCCTTCAAGACCAAAATGTTTGGAAAGCCAAAGCGAAAGCTGATCATGCAACATCAAATCAGCTTGATTCACTCTAGTCCTTCTTAAACATCTTCATGAAAAAACTAATTTCTTCTTTTAAGTTATGACGATGAACAACTCGATCAACAAATCCATGCTCATGAAGAAACTCAGAACGCTGAAAGCCTTCTGGTAAGGTTTGGCGAATAGATTGTTCAATCACTCGTGGGCCGGCAAAACCAATCAAGGCTTTTGGCTCTGCCAAATTAACATCACCAAGTAGGGCAAAGCTAGCTGCGACTCCACCTGTCGTTGGGTCAGTTAGTAATGAAATAAAAGGAATTCCTTCACTTCTCATTCGGCTGATAACACCAGAGGTTTTTGCCATTTGCATAAGAGAGAGAATCCCCTCTTGCATTCTTGCTCCACCCGAACAACACACAACTAAAGCAGGTATTTTTTCATCAAGTGCTTTTTCTAAGGCGATCGCAACTTTTTCACCTGTGACTACGCCCATTGATCCACCCATGAACTCAAAGTTCATGACGGCCAAAGAAAGTCGTTCACCATTTACTTTTCCAATTCCACAAAACGTTCCATCTTCAAGACCTGTCTTATCGTGAGCAGCTTTTAATCGATTTTGATAAGTCGCTTTATCGACAAAGTTTAAAGGATCACTTGTGGTGAGTGGTGCTTCACTAAAAGGCTTAAAACTTCCTTCATCGAGAATCAAGCGAATACGCTCGCTAGCACTTAAACGAAAATGATGATCACAATAAGGGCAGACTTGAAAACATTCTTCAAGTTTTTGACTTTGTAATATTTCTCCACAACTAGAGCACTTCTTCCAAAGACCAGTTGGAGTATTATTAGCTACTTTTTTTTGTTGCTTAAGCTTTGGACTTTTAACTTGTTCAAACCAGCCCATATGGCCTCCCAAAAAAATAATAGGTCGCCAGTTTACGCTAAATTACACCTAAAGCACAACGCTTGGAGTTTATAAAAACAATGACTTAATGCGGATGGTTATCTAAAAATAAAGGTCGAATCATCAGAACCTAATAAGGTGATTCTATCGTGTCCAAGAACGCCGATTTCAGAGATAAGTTGCTGTTGAAAATTTGGTTTTAAATGACCTAGGAAAATTGGTACTTCCTTAGGCATTTTTTTGATTTCTTCATTAATCGTTGATGGTGTGTGATGAAAAGAGTCGATCGCCACTTGCATAAGATTATTTGGAAAGCTGACTTCAGTAAAAATCGCTTTCACATTTTCAGTTTGCTTCGCAATTTCCCAAATTCGATCCGTTGGACCAGTATCTTGTGTAAACACTACAGCAAGACCATTTTTTTCAATGATAAAGCCATGTCCACCAGCAGGATGATTTACTTCCACTGGGGTTACTTTATACGGACCAAGTTCATATGTTTTTTCTGAAGTAATCTCATGAAACCTAAGAGTCGGATTTTTCTTTGATGGAAGCTTCGTAAAATCTGGCCAAATTTCATCATTCAATAGATGAGTCATAATATTTTTGTGGGCCTGGGCAGAGGTATAAATTTCAAAAGGAACACCTTTCATACCAAAGCAATTATCAGACAAAAATGCCAAATCACTTATATGGTCAAGGTGAGAGTGAGAGATAAGAATATTTTCAATTTTAGCTTGATCTGAGATTGGAATGCCGGACGCAACAGAGCCTGCATCAATGAGCAGCTTTCCGTCGATTAAATATGATGTGGCCCTAAATCCAGGAGATACTCCCCCATGGCCGCCAATAATTCTTACTTGCATCATTATTCCAATATCTTATCTTAACTTGCTTTTTGTTTTTCACCAATAGAGACATCTTTATACATTCTGCTTTTTTTGAACCATCGATCAAATGCCTCAACAACGCGAGCATCAAATTGTGTATCAGAGTGATCGAGGATCTCCTGCCAAGCGACCATCGGGGGTAAACCCTTTCGATATGGTCTAGTACTAATCATGGCATCGAAGGTATCAGCAACAGAAATAATAGAGGCTATAACAGGAATATCTTCACCTTTTAGCCCGTATGGATAACCCTTACCATCCGGTCTTTCATGGTGAAATCTCATTCCATCAATAACTTTTCCTAAGCTTTTGATATGGCCCAAAATTTGAAATCCAATGTCTGGATGATTTCTCATAATAACGAATTCTTCATCGGTCAGAGGAGCTTTCTTTTTTAAAATGGCATCTTCGATACCAATTTTACCGACATCATGAAGAACAGCAGCAAGCTTTAAGTCGCGCATATCTTCATAATTAAGATCCATCTCTTTTCCAATCATCTCAGAAAAATGTGAAACTCTTTTTGTATGCCCACCTGTATAGGTATCTTTCTTACCAATGGCATCTGCCATAGCTAGAACAGTTTGGTGGAATTGTGATCTTAATTTTTCAACAAGATTAAAACTATCAAAAGCTATCGCTAATTGTCCTGAAATCAATTCTAACGCTTCAAGATCAAATGATGTAAAACCTTTATCTCGAGTTGAGTTTGCCACCATCACGACACCAATAACTTCACCTTTATTGACTAACGGAAAAAGCCAAGAGTCAGAAGCGATAACATTTTTTAGCGTTTCGTCGAGTTTTCTAAAACGAAAGTCATTGCTTTGAGCGCTAACTTTTATTGGGTTTTGCTCTAATGCACACACACCAATATAGTTTTTATTATTTAACTTATAATCATAACGATGCCATTCACGGCCGTCTTTTAAAGGACATTCTCTGAACATTAAATTTTGTTCTTCGTCTAATCTAAAAAGAAAAGCATGCTCACAGCTTAATAACTTTCGAATTTGTTTGGTAACTTCACGCTGATACTCTCGAAGACCGAGTGAGCTGGCGCAAAGCTTTCCAATTTCTAGAATTGCTTTAAAATCCGCTGTTGAAGAACTTGCAACTTCGCTCATTAATTGGTGAATTTCATTGCTTTTATGCCTAGTATTCATTAGTTACTATTCGGCATAAAAATTGTTTAACTTAATTTCTTTGGCTTAGTCTTTCGTAAGTTTCTTTAGTATCAAGATCAAGTATTTTTGCTAAAAGCTTTGCTGTTTGTTTTGTAGAAGGCTTATCTAAAACCTTTTGAGCTAATTGCCGAGTTTCGTTGTCAGTTAAAGTTGTTTGAGTTTTTTGATGATGAAACAACAAAACAAACTCACCTTTTACGACAAGATCATCTTTAATCGTATCTAGATCACCTGCTTTAAAGCGATGAACACTTTGAAATGTTTTTGTTAGTTCCCTAGCTATAACGACATCGCTATCAGCCTCAACGACCGCACATAAATCTTCAAGCGTTGCCAAAATCCGATGAGGTGCTTCAAATACAATATGAGTTGATGATTGAGATTTAGTCGCTTCAAAAAAGTTTTTACGCTTAGAACTCTCTCTTGGTAAAAATCCATGAAAGGTAAATGGGTGTGGTGGTAAACCAGAAAGTTCAAGAGCAACGAGAACAGCACTAGGACCTGGTAAAGTTTCTAAGGCATAGCCTTGGTTAAGAACTTCTTTGACAAGAGGATAAGCGGGATCACTTATAAGCGGACTGCCAGCATCAGAGACAATTAAAACATTATGACCTTCGCTTAACCATTCTAACGGCTTTGTTAAAGCACTTTGATTATGGTCGTGAAAAGCATGAATGGTGGCAGAGTCAAAAGTTAGTCCAATCTGCTTCATCAATTCTTTATAAACGCGCGTATCTTCGGCCACCACATGTTTAGTTGACTCTAACGCTTGCCTTACTCTGGGGCTTAAATCGTCTATATTCCCGATCGGAGTACTCACCAATATGAGGCAACCGCCGGATCTTTCGTTCTTCATAGTATTATCCGTCAAAACTTTCCCCCTAAATCTAAACCCATGAGAATGATAAACTAATTGTGCAAGGATGTCCTCGCCAAGACCCTGGAGAATTCAATGTCAATGAAGGCACAAGTTAGAACTGATGCTAGT
>PCUW01000040.1 GCA_002787775.1 Bdellovibrionales bacterium CG12_big_fil_rev_8_21_14_0_65_38_15 | reverse complement strand
GCCATTTAATCTAACAAAAAATTTAAAATTCTTTTCGTGAAACTCTTTTTATAAATTCCAAAATGAACTCCACCCTGAACTTTGAAGTGCTCGACAGGTGCAAGACAGTTTTTCATTTCAAAATGTTGTGTCTCTTTGCCTTTTACAAAATTGGTCGCATTGATGACCGATTCAATTTTTACTAAACCTTCATCGCATCCATTATGAATTCCCCAACGTTTAAGTTGAGCCACAGCACCCACATGAGCAGTTCGACCATTATCAAAACCATCATAAGTGATCGTTTTGTCAGCATCTCCGTGAACATGAAGAACTGGAATAGGACGCTGATGCTCACAGTTTAATTGGTTTTCATCAACTAACTCACCCATTGGATTTCTAAGATCACTTGTTCCAGAAATTGTTACAATCCCAGCGATATTGATTTCGCTACTGCACGCAATTGTTGAAGCAAGAAAAGCACCATTTGAGTAACCAATCAGAAAAATTTTATCTGTATCGATTCGTCCAATTTGATCAGAGTTTTTAATCGATTCAATTAAGTTTTTTATGAACTCAAGATCATTGACTTGGCTATTATCAAAATCACAGCAAAATTCACTGGCATTCCAATAGCCTTTACCGTTTGAATCTTTAAGTCCATCTGGTGCGGCGTAGACGAAACCAAAATCATTTTGAAATGCACCAAGGCGAATATAATAGTTTTGTAAACGAGATGTTCCACCATAACCATGAAGAGAGATGATCAAAGGCCATTTGTCTTTTTTATCGAACTTTCGTGGCAACTCCACTTTGACATCTTTTCTAACAGAATCATTAAAAGTAAGAGTCACAGATTTTGCAAAAATCGATGACGAAGCAAACATAAGTATAAGAATTAAGAGGTTTTTCATGGGCTACACCTACCCTGAGCGGTTTCACTGGTAAAGGGATTTAGAAAGCTTACCTAGTTAGACAAACACTCAGTTGAATAAAACCGACCATTTAGCTCCAACATCCTAACATTTATTATCATAGCTAGCCGATCCATTGTGATCTTCCCACAATAGAGAGATGAAAAAATACGTCCTTATCACCTTGCTATTGATGGCCCAAAACTCTTGGTCAACGACACGTTTTTGTGACGCTAGTCGAAGCCCTGACTTCAGCGCGACAGTTCTTAGCGAAAGCAACAATCGTCTAAGCTTTACCAATCAAGGTGGACTTTTGGGTGGTGGTGTTTGTTGGTGGCATTCAAGGTTTACTCGAAATGCGATTTACAAAGCTAAGTTTAATCCAAATGCAGTTGCAGAAAGTGAAAAGCAAACGAAAGAGATCATCAAAGCGATTAGAAAAGGTGACAAAGTTATCACGATAAATGGTTACGCTAATTTAAAAGAATTTAGCCGCATCAATGAAGAATTAATTCAAAAAGAGCTCGAGTCGTGGCAACGATACGACGGATTTATAAGACAGCAATGGGTTGTTGGATTATGGGGTTGGCATCGCCTTCCTGCTCAAAAAATGAAAGCACGAGTTGAACACCTTTACGATTATGTTAAAAGACAGAGCAATATTGCCTATCTCAAACTTCAAATCAAAGGTATTACCGCTCATAGTTGGCTAGTTACCGATATGCAAAAGATGAGCGATGGTTATGATTTAAAAATTATCGATTCAAACTACCGCTACCCTATTTCTTATCGCTATCGTTTTGGTGATAGAAGTTTTGAGACACCAAGTTATGGGGATGTTGTCCCCTACTTAGGAAAAGTAAAAGAAAATCAGCAAAATAAAAGTATTAGAAGTTCTTATTGCCAAGCAGGACTTTAGTATTAAAGAGAATTTCTTTTTCTAGTTCATCATTTGATTTATTTTCTTTAATCGAAGAAATAACGTCTTTATAAAAGTTTAGATAACGGCCTTTTTCAGGATGAATTTTTATTCCCTCACTGACTTTGATTGATCTCGTAGGATAAATACCAAATTCAGGATCATCCACACTCATACATGATCGCAGCTGGTTTTCTTGAACATCAAGTGTTTCAAAAACAACACTACCCTTTGTACCATGAACTCTAAAACGAAAACCAAAGTCTTTGACGATACATGAAGCACGAAGATGAACTCGTCTTCCACAGCTATACTTAAATGTAATATTAAAGAAATCATCGGTATCGGTTTGGCGTTGTGATCCTATATCAAAATCAATATCATCAGGAATCCCCATTAATTGTGCTGCCTGATCAATAAGGTGAGGGCCCAGATCCCACCAAACACCAGACTGTGATCCTGGTTTTTCTCTCCAGGCATTTTCTTTGAGAGTTGGTCTAAAACGATCGAAATGAGATTCAATCGTAATAATGTCACCGAGCGTGCCAGATTCAATCATGTTCTTTAGTGTTAAAAAATCAGCATCAAAGCGGCGATTAAAAAAGACTTTTAAGCTGCACTTGTTTTGCTTGGCTAATTTAAAAAGCTCAGTAGCCTCTTGAGTTGTTGCTGTAAATGGCTTTTCAACTACAACATGCTTACCAGCAAGAAGCGCTGCTTTAGCTTGCTCAAAATGAAATTGATGAGGTGTTGTGATGATGACAAGATCACAGAGATTAAGGGCTTCTTCGAAATTACATTGTTTTGCTTTTGGAAAATCTTTCTTAATTTCATCAGTCCTTGAACTTACGATGGCGACAATATCAAGCTCTGGGCACGCCTTGATTAATGGGGCATGAAAAGACTTTCCAGATAAGCCGTATCCAATAATGGAGACTTTCATTTTTGTCATAGTTCAACTTCCCCGTGAACTGGCTCAGTTGCTTTAAGTGCAATACTTTCTTCTTGAGAGATTTGAGTAACAAGATTGATTAAAAAGTCATATTCAACTGTTTCGGCCAAAATTAAAAGTGAGTCTAAGGGTTGAAAGACAGTTGAGCCTCTTGGGGCAAAGACGTCTTCTCCTCTTCTTAGTAATACGATTAAAAGTTTTTGAGGAAGATTTAATTCGGCAATGGCTTTACCTACAACGATCGAATCTCTTGGAATTTCGATTTCTTTAAGTTCGTCCTGCATTTCAGAGCCCGAGACGTATTCAAAAGGAAAACGAATCTTCTTTTTAACTTCAACCGCTACTTTTAAAAGGCTTGCAAGTGGCTTCAACGTAAATCCTTGAACCAATGTCGATACTAAGACGACAAAGAAGACGATATTAAAAATAAGGCCACTCTTACTGGCTTCGGCCGATAAGGCATATGTACATAATACAATAGGAACTGCACCTCTTAATCCCATCCAAGAGATCATCATTTTTTCACGCCAATTAAAACTAGTTGGAGCCATCGTTACAAAAACAGCAACTGGTCTTGCGATTAAAAGCATAAAGATCGCTAAGATAACTCCATCACTTGTGACATTTACAAGATCTGATGGATAAACAAGCAGTCCAAGCGCTAAGAACATTAGAATCTGCATCAACCAAGCAATGGAATCATGAAAAAGAATCAAACTTTTTTTGTGGATAAAAGTCGATCGGCCAAGAATCAAAGCTGCAATATAAACGGCTAAGAAACCGTTTCCACCAAGACGCTGGGTAATAGCGTATGTTAAAAGGGCAAAAGAAATAGTTAAGACAGGATATAACCCTTCAAACTCAAGTCTGACTTTATTAAGAAGGACTCGAAGCCAACGTCCAACACCCGCCCCAACAATGAATCCGATTCCCATCTGTAAAAAGAATGAGGCGAATAAAGCTGGGTAAGATAGATCTTTAGCGCCAAGAAGTTGAATAAAAAGCAGTGTCAAAAACACGGCCATCGGATCATTGCTACCTGATTCGAGCTCCAAAACTTCTCGAAGTCCGGTAGTAAAAGACAATCCTCTTGCTCTAAGGACTGTAAAAACGGCAGCCGCATCAGTTGAAGAAACAATCGCTCCAAGTAAAAGTGCTTCGAGCCAAGAAAAGTTTAAAGCATACTTTCCAAAGACACCGACTAAGCCACATGTAATCAAAACTCCAAATGTAGCGAGAGATAATCCATGCGGAATATAAGGCTTAATTCTCTTCCATTCGGTATCAAGTCCACCTGAAAACAAAATGAGCACGAGTGAAATAATACCGATCGTTTGAGCAAGTGAGTGATCATCAAAAAGAATACCGCCGATTCCTTCTGAACCAGCAAGCATACCAACGCCGATAAAAACCAAGAGAGTTGGAATACCAACTCGACCAGTTAGTTTACTCATCAGCACGCAAGCAATGAGTAAAAAGGAGCCAGAAATTAAAAGGATTTCAACATCAAGCATTTTAACTAATCGCTTCCACTTTATAGTGTCTTAATTCTTGAGGAGTTTCTAATTCAAATTCTTCGCCTAAAGATGTACCAAAAACAGCATCTCCGATTGGGGAAAATGTTGAGATAACTAGTATAGGAGTACCATCAATATTTAGCATTGTCCCACCAGCAGTCGGTGCAATAAAATATCTTCTCGTTTGTCCTTTAAAAGTTAAATCCACTAAGCTTCCAATTCCAACTTCTTCACCTTTTGAAAAATCTCTAATAGGAATTTCTTCAAGCATTTGAAGTTCTAGTTTAAGCTCTTCAACGCGTTTTTCTTGAGCACCTGCAAGGTAACCAGCTTCAATCCCTCTAGTGTCATATTTTCCATCTGATTTGATATCACCATCAGTCACGTAAGCTTTAGCTGACTTACTTGCTGATTCAAGCGCTGAAAGTTCGGTTCGAACTTTTAAAAGAAGTTCTTCAATAATTTTCTTTTTCATTTTCGTCTCAATTAAAGATCGATTAGTTGTTTTAAGCGAATAGGGCTTAAAGGCTTAGCTTCGTAAAAAGCCCCTATTTGATCAAGCTTGCGCTTAATCGTTTCATCAGGCTTAGTTGCCGACATTAAATAAAGGCTTGCATTGGGATTTTTATTTCTAAGTTTAGCTAAAAAATCAACGCCATTACCGTCTTCTAAGTTCCAATCCACAAGTGCAAGATCAAACTCTTTAACAGCACTTGCTTGAGCGATTCCACTACAACACAATGGATTGCAGCCTAATTTCTTAAGTACAGCATTAAGCAGCATAAGAAGCTCTTCACTATCATCAACAATTAATACATTCATGCTTTTAACTTCTTGATCGCTTCTTCATCAAAGCCTGCAATCTTTGGTTTACCATTTTTTTCGATTAGCGGTCTTTTGATCGCTGAAGAAGCTTCAATGAGAAGTGCTATTTTTTTTGTATCAGTTGCTTTTTCAAAGTCTTCTTTTATTTTTCTATAAGTTGGACCTCTGGTATTGACAGGCCAATCTTTCATGAAGTCTTTCCACTTTAAAATTAACTCTTTAGTTGGTTTTTCTTTTTTAAAGTCGATAAATTCATAGTCGAGCTTTGTTTTGTCTAAGGCGACAAGGGCTTTTTTAACTGTATCGCAATTTTTAATTCCATAAACTTTAAGCATCTTCTATTCCTTAAGAAAAATTCTTCTATAGCTTAAATGTTTAATTGAACTATTTCTAGTTAAGGATTGTTTTCGTTTGACCTAGATTTTTTGTCAAATTTCGAAGTGATCTTATTCCATAATAAATGAGGCAATGCGCCTCCGCCTTTAGCTGCGTAGTATCCAGCAGTTAAAACCATATTGGAATGATGAGTATTGAGGAGTCGGTGTGGTTTTTCGACGCCATCTTCAGTTGAACAAAAAGATGCATCACTTATAGAGTAATTCGACCTACAAACACTTGGTCTATCAGCATAAACAGAACAACTACCTTCACTATCTAAGAAGACGCACTGCCTAGATTGATAATCAAGTTTGTACCACTTTGTTGAGTCATCAGCTGCCTGGGCCTGATGAGCAAGTCTATCAATATTAATTTTGATGGTGCCGCTTAAAATCTTATTTGATAAAAGCTCTGCTTCATCATGACTTATCGATACTTGGGTATGGCAGCAGGCCGTACAGCCTTTTTTACAGCTAATATGTTTAGCTACAACTGGATCACTGAGATTTTTCTTTAAATGCTCTTCTATTTTTGCATGGACTGTTTTGGCTCGAGCAATCGGAGAGAAAATTTGACGAAGTTGATTGAGTGTTTGTTGAAAGATAGAGCGATAAACCGGATGGTTTTGGTATTGATTGAAAGATTTGGCTGCAATAGCGGGTAATTTCAAAAAATAGTCCTAAACAAATTTTGCGAGTAATTCGCAGCGCACCATTCAATGATAGCATTTCAGTACTTTATAAATATCAATGGGATTTATTTGCCTATTCTTCATTTATACAAACGTAATTTCATGTACTTAAATAAAAAATATATATTGCATCTATAAGGAATATCTATACAATTCAAACATACGTATGAATTAAAACGAACGTTTGAATAATCAAAGGAATACCCTATGCGCTGGCTTTTGCTCCTCCTCATTCCAACAACGCTTTTGTGTCAAACCAAGCCGAAGGCCCAAGAACAACAGATCATCAAACTTGATGAATCGATGCTGACTAAAATCGCTATTGAAAGCTCTCCTGGCATCAGACAGATTGAAGCGACAATGCAAAACACGAAATTGGTTCGTGACTCAATTGAAGATCAATATCATTGGCGCCTACAAACTGATGCGACTTATTTAAACGCAAAAGAGAAAGCTCTTGCTCAGTTTGCGCCAGTCACAACTGACGTCACACAAATTCAAGCTGCTGTGATTAAGCCATTTAGTACTGGTTTATCTGTTGGTCTTTCAGCCTTTAGTAACCAGACGACAAATACTTTTATTCAAGATGCCACAGATACAGGTTTTGGTTTGAATCTATCAGTAGATTTGATGAAGAACTTGTTCGGCAAGCTTTCAAGATCACAACTTAGAAATGCTGAAGCCCTTAGTAAAAAAGCTGATCTTGAAAATGAAATTCAACAAAAAGCTTTTCTTCAAAGTCTTCGTAAAATCTTTTGGGCGATTGTAGCCACGGAAGAACAAATTAAAATATCTCAAGGGCTTTTAAATACTTCTTTAAGTCAGTTAAAAGACACAGAAAAAAGACGCAAGAGTAATGTCGCGGATGAGGGAGATGTAGCTAGAAGCCGCTCTCAAGTCGCTTCAAGAAAAGCTACTATTCTACTATTAGAGTACCAACGCGAATCACAGCTTCAATTGCTTAAAGAGCAGTTACCTACAATTGCAGACAAAAAAGTTGTTCTATCAAAGGTTGATTTAACTCAAGCTGTAGTTGATGTTTTAAGCTGTACTACAATCATTGAAAAGCATCGCCAAACACCACTTGAATTTACTCAATACGATGAAGTCTTAGAGCTCGTTAATGAAGCTTATAAAGAAAAGAAAGCGATGACTGACTCAACCGATGGTTGGGATCTTAAATTAAATGGAGAAGCGAAGTATTTCGGTAAAGAGCGTGGCTTTTCTGAATCAGTCGACGGCTTTAGTGATGATCAACAGCGTCGTTATAGTGTTGGTCTTCAATTAAATATCCCTCTCGATAGCACCAAATCAGCAACAGAAGAAACAATGAAAATCGTTGATGAGAAAAGATTTTTGGCAGAAAAAGAAATGATTGTAGCAAAAATGAATGCGTATCATTCACAAACGCTAACAAATATTGAACTTCTTCAAAGTGCTGTAAGAACCCAAGGTCAAAACACCAAAGACCTTGAAACAAGTTTAAAGTCTGCACAAAAGAAATTTAATCAAGCCAGACTAAGTTTTAGAGAGCTCATTGCTGACCAAGATTTACTTCTAAGAAGTAATCTCGATGAAGTCACAACAAAATTAACGGTTGTAACTACACTACTCGATTATTTTTCTGTCTTTAACAAAACACCTTGTAGCCTAAACCAATAAGAGAACATTATGGAAAATATAGCTAACTTTTTTATACGAAATTACAAACTCACCATCGTTCTATCATTTGGGATGCTGATTATGGGTGTTCAAGGCTTAAAAGGCATGAATGCTGAAAGTTATCCAACTGTAGATTTTGCTCAAGCGATTGTCACAACAGTCTACAGGGGCGCATCAGCAGAAGATATTGAAGCGAAGATTACAAAGCCAATTGAAGATGAAATTCGCGGAGTCATAGGTCTAAAAGACGTTAAGTCTGTCTCACAACCGGGCATATCTACTATTTATATCCGTGTTGATATTGATAATGCTGATGTTGTTAAGGCCATGAATGATCTTCAAAAAGCAGTTGACCGTGCACAAGGCCTTCCAACTGACCTTGAAGAAAAACCTACTTTTACTGAAGTTAAGAGTGAAGAGTTCCCCGTTTATGAGGTTGCCGTAACTGGACCAAATGATAAACGCCAACGTGACTTGATCGCCGATCTTCTTAAGGAAGAAATGGAAGATAATAGTGCTGTGAAAGAAGCACGTTTAACCGGTTATTCTAATCGCCGCTTTATTGTTCACTTAGATCAAAAGAAATTGGATTTCTATCATATTGGTACGAATGAAGTTCTTGGAAAAATTCAAGCCAGAAATTTAAATATTCCAGGCGGTGAATTACAAAAGAATGAATCGCAAACATTAATTCGCCTAGAAGGTAAGGTTCAAAACACCTCTGATATCGAAGACATTATCATCCGTACAAACTTTAATGGTAAGAAAATTCAAGTCAAAGATGTTGCTCAAGTTGAAGATGGTGCTGAAGAAATCAATACTCTCGCTCAATATGCTGGCCAACCTGCAACACTTGTTATTGCTAATAAAAAAGGTGGAACAGATACTCTACAAATGGTTCGCGACCTTAAAGCCAAAGTAGAAAATTTTAGAAAACGCTACGGCGAAACACATCAATTCTATGCTTTCCATGATGAGGCTGAAAAAGTTCAAGATAAACTTGATGTACTTGAGAGTAACGCTGTTCAAGGCTTGCTACTCGTTGTGGTTTTCCTTTTCATTTTCCTACCCGGAAAAATCGGTCTTATGGCTTCTTTATCATTGCCATTAGCCGTTCTTGGAACACTCGCCGTGATGAGTGCTCTTGGATATACTCTTAACTCTATTACAATCCTTGCATTGATTATCGCTCTTGGTATGCTTGTTGATAACGCCGTTGTTATTGCAGAAAACTTCACACGTCTTAGAAAAGATGGAATGAATGCTCAAGATGCTGCCACTGAGTCAATCAAATCTCTTTGGCTTCCAATCACGGCAACAGCTTTCACTACAATTGCAGCCTTCTTGCCGATGCTTGTTACTACTGGAGTCATGGGACAGTTCATTAAGTATATCCCAGTGATTGTTACTGCTTCCCTAATCCTCTCATTATTTGAATCTTTCCTTTTCCTTCCAATGAGACTCGTTTTAGTAAACGCTAAAATCGGAAGCGCTGACGGCCAAGAAGTGAAGCAAGATTGGTTTAACAAACTTGAAGAAAAGTTTGAAAACTTTATGAATGTGGTTGTTAAAAGAAGATACTTTGTTCTAGTCGGCTTTTTTGCCATTCTCTTCACCTCAATTTTCTTAATTGGTGTAGCGAACAAATTCATCCTCTTTCCAGCTGAACAAACTGAGCTATATATCGCTAGACTTCAAGCCCCTATTGGCAACAAACTTGAGACAACTCAAGACGAAATGGATGCAATTGCCAAGCAAGTAAAAGAAGTTCTTGGAGAAGATGCAGATCATATTATTGGTCGCGCCGGCACATCAAAAGTTCGCCCAGACGACCCTAAGGCACAAGACTCTGATAACGTAGGGATGCTCATGATCTACGTTTCAGATTACGCAAAAAATAATATCTATTATACTGAAATTTTAGAGCGTCTTAGAAATCACGACTATAATGTTAACGGCAAACTTACGTTTGAAGAACAAATCAATGGCCCACCAGTTGGTAACCCAATTGAAGCAACATTTAGATCAAATAGTAACGAAGAACTTAATGATGCCGTTAACAAGTTAAAAGTTAAAATGGCCGAATTTGATGGCGTACTCGATATTAAAAGTGACGATGTTGTCTCGGATGATGAGATCTGGATTGATGTTAACTATGCTGAAGCTAATAGACTTGGTTTAACCGTTAAATCTATAGGTGACGCAGTAAAGATTGCTGGGGCAGGCGTCATCGCTTCTGATGTAACTTTGAACAATAAAGATGTCGATTTACTTGTGCGTTTTAAACCTCAAGACAGAAAAGACCTAATGGATTTAAGTAAAGTCCAAATCATGGATAATCAAGGCAACTTGGTTCCACTGTCAACAGTGGCTAGCTTTAGAAAAGAAAATGGAACTCCATTTATTAAACGCTATGACTTTAAACGATCAAAAACGCTACTAGGTAGTGTTGATGAAACAAAAATCACAGCGGTAAAAGCCAACGCTAAACTTCTTGAAGAATGGAAAAAAATTGAAGACACTCACCCAACTGTTTCCATAAAATTTGGTGGTGTTGCTGAAAGTACTAATGATTCCTTGCAATCATTATTTAACGCTCTAGTTCTTTCTCTCATTGGTATCTTCGCCCTAATGGTTTTCTTGTTTAGAAGTTACCTTCGCCCATTCATTATCATGACGACAATTCCACTAGGATTACTTGGTTTTGCTGTCGCCTTCTATCTACACAATAGACCTGTAAGTTTCTTGGCATTAATTGGTATCATTGGCCTAGGTGGTATTATTGTTAACTCTGGTATCGTTTTGATTTCATTCATTGATGAAATGAGGGCCGAAGGAAAACTGCCTCTTAATGAGATTTTAGCTAAAGCCTCAAGACTTCGCTTAAGAGCTGTTATGGTTACTTCACTAACAACCATCTCGGGACTTATCCCTACAGCGTATGGAATTGGTGGAGCCGATGCCATGTTGATTCCAATGACTCTTGCAATGGCTTGGGGACTTACCAGTGGTACAATTCTAACTCTAATCTGGATTCCACCTGCCTACGCTATACTTGAAGACTGGGTGGCATTTCTTGAGCGTGTTAAACTAAAAATTACTGGGGCTAAAGTTTCAAGTAGCGATAACTCATCCTTTGTTGGAGATGTGAAATGAGCGAAAACGATACGAAACAAAAAATTCTAGAAGTCGCGACAGAACTTTTTGCAAGGCACGGATACGAAGGGGCTTCTATTCGTGAAATTGCAAAAGAGGCAGGAGTGAATCTAGCTGCTGTGAACTATCACTTTCAAAATAAACTAAACCTTTACTATAACGTTATGGAAGCCAACTGCGATCGTATGGAAGCTGATGTGGCCAAGCTTGCTTTAGATGAACCAACCGTAGAAGTGCTTGTTCAGCGCATTTTTGATTATTTTATCGAGCGACGTCATGAAATGATGAACTCATTTAAAGTTATTTTAACTGAAACAGACGGGCATGCTGAGATCAATAATGTGGAAGAAGAGAATATTGGTCCACCCGGCGGAATCGTATTATTAGCCGCTATCAACCGCGAAGTTGGTGATAATGCTACTGAAAAGGCCAAAATTTGGACGACAAGGGCGATCTTTAATCAGATCGTCCATATGGCATTATTAGTCAGTTCTAGCTGGACTAAGCAGCATTGTGGTAAAATGGATCTGTTCGAAAAGGAATATCAAGCCAAAAGCTTAAAGCATACGGTGAGAAGTTTCCTGGCACATATTCAAAGCGAAGAATGGGAGAAGATAGAGAGTGTGTAGACTTTTTGGTTTCAGATCAGTTTTACAAAGCCAAGTACATAGCTCTCTTGTTCATGCCGAAAACGCCCTACAAGGTCAAAGTGAAAAACACCCCGACGGTTGGGGCGTCGCTTACTATCAAGCCGGTGCCCCACACGTTATTAAATCCAAAGAATCTGCTTTAGATGATCATCTCTTTAAAAGGGTTTCAGGAATCGTAAGTTCTCAGACTGTAGTTGCGCACATTAGAAAAGCCACCCAAGGACACCATACAATATTAAATGCCCACCCATTTCAATTTGGGCCTTGGATCTTTGCTCATAATGGAAATATAAAAGACTTTGATAAACATCGAGCGACCCTTTTGAATTTGGTTACCCCAAATTTACGACGCTTTATCTTGGGCGATACTGACAGTGAAATTATATTTTATCTTTTACTAACTAATCTTTCTAACAAAGTTGATCTTTCACAGACCAATACAGACTTTCATTTAATTAAATCTTCATTGGTTGAGACCATTAATCAAATCACTTCTATCTCTGGAGAGATTTATCATGAAGAAGGCAAAGGTGCCGTTGAGAACTATCTCACCATCATTCTAACCAATGGCAACAGCATGATCGCCCACCAAGGTGGACAACGGCTTCATTGGTCAACGTGGAAAACTCTTTGTCCTGAAAGAGACACCTGTCCTAGCCTTTCATCTTCTTGTGAAAAACCAACAGTTGACGGAAAAGTTAACCACTTAATTTTCTCAAGTGAGCCGCTTCAAGGTGAAAATATCTGGAATGAAATGTCAGTGGGTGAAATCATTGGCGTCGATGGCAATATGATGCTTCAGCGTTAAAAACGTTTATCCACCACAAATTTTAATTTGCCCGTTCTTGCATTCTTTTCTAACTCTTTTACTTTAACAAATTTCGGCGTTAATATCAGTCCTTTTTCAATTGAATCAACCAGCATCTTTCGTTGTGCTAATAAGAGTTTAAGAGCTTTCGCTTCATCAACTTGTCCAACGTAACAAATACTCAAGAGGTCTTTACCTTCAATACGTTCAATCAATAATTGAAAATTTATATCAGCCTCTAGTTGCAAAAATATGGAACCTAGATCATCACGATTAACAGTTACTGGACCTACTCTGGCACCTTCATTGGATCGACCTAAAATCAAAAAACTTGTATTTGGTTCTATCCACTCGGCCAAATCCCCTACAGGATAGCGAATAATTGGCATTAGAGTTCTGGTAAGATTCGTCATTAATAAACGACCACTAACGCCTGGCTTTGTGATTAAATTGTCTTCATCATCAACAATTTGCATGACAGTACCATCAAGTACCTTGTGGGCCTTTGAACTATGATGTGGCATTGAACCCCCAAGATGACCAGCATCGACACTGGCATACCCTACGGAATGAATAGCGGGTTCATTAAAGGCTTTATTCAGTAAGGGGCGTTGGTCGTCAAATAGCGATTCACCACCAAAAAGAATCTTTGTGACCTTAAGTTCAATTTTTTCACTTAAAAGATATTCAGCTAAAGCCATAAGTGAAGTTGGAACACCTGCTAGTACATTAATATCGTAGTCGTTGATAATCTTAACCATTTCCTTAAGGCTGGTCGAACCTGCAACTGGAAAAGTTAAGGTCTCTTTTTTTGACTGCTCTAACGATTTCTCAATAAAAAGAAAGCTGGCATAGAGCTCACCAGAGTAAAACATATTAGCAACACGATCACCGTCATCTAAAACAGCATCCATCGATTCACCAAAGATTTTAGTAAATTCATGCCATTCAGCTTTAGTGAAAATAGAAAATTTTGGACGACCTGTTGTGCCGCCACTCTTGAATACAACTCCACTTCGATTTGAGTCTGTTAACAAAGTATTATCTTTCCAATCATTAGCATCCCAAAACTCTTCTTGGTCTATAATTGGTAGCTTAGACAAATCTAATGGTGAATTGCTCCAAAGCTTCTTATAAAACGGTGAATTCTTTTGAATATTATGGAGAAAATCATCCATGACGGTGATCTACCACTAATGGCTGTTTACCAGATATTGCTTTAATAAATGGTGTATTTTTAAATTCTATAGAAGCTGTTTTCTCTAATTCAACCACTTCATGCAGATCATGAAGTTCAAGAAGACTTGCTAACGCGCCCGTATTAACATCAGGTGAGTTTATTATTAAGCAGTCTTTAAGATCAATATGCTTAAGTTCAATTTGAAGTTCTTTGACCTCAAGCTTTTTCATAATGCTTTGGGCATTAATAAAACTGCCACCAAATTTGAAAATATCCCCTACACGACCAGCGAGCAAAAGCCTTGGAGAAGGATCACCGCATTCACAAGAACCATTAATCCATTTTGCTGTATCACCGATCTGATAGCGCTGAATTGATATACCAGAGCGAGCTAAAGAAGAAACTAGCACTCGCCCTACTTGACCATCAAGAACAGGTTCATCTTTTTCAAGATCGACGATTTCAATTTTTTGAATTGTGGTATTAACGTGGTGGACACCAGGATCACACGACTGACACTGATAACCCAAAGGCCCTGCATCAACAGAGCCATATGAAGCAGAATTAATAATTTCTACACCGATGTTTTTCAACCAATTTCGTTGAGATTCAGAAAAAGGTTCACCGCCAAAATAAATCTTTTTAACAGGCAGACGAATATTTTTTTCCTCAGCAAGTTTAAATAGATTTATCAAATAGCTTGGCATTCCAAGTAAGACGTTAACATTTTCTTTAACGATCATATCTAGTACGAAATCAGTATCGACATAGCCGGCCATAGGGTATTGGATAGCTGCAATTTTCTCTAAGATATCTGTGAAACTAATAAATCCACCATAGAGACCGCCACCAAAGAATAAGTTCATACAGCGATCAGTTTTTGGATTTAAGCCAGCAGCGATAAGTCCATCAGCTGCAACCTGCATTTGCAAATGATAATCTTGCAGCATAAAGGGAGATAAGACTGGTGCACTGGTTGAGCCACCGCTTTTAAAGTAATAATGGGCGTTTTCCACTTTTTGCGCTGAAAAATCAGACTTGGTTGAAATCGTAGACGTTTTAGCCACATCTACTTGCGCCAAGTTGAGTGCATTTACAGTCAGACTAGGATTTGAAAGAGTGACTCTTTTTACAAATCTTGAAAGAGAGAACTCACCATCATGAGATTCCATTGGATGAGCTTCTTGCATTTGAGAAATAGTACAAACCCTAGAAACTCCGGCGTCGAATAGCTCTTCACATAGTCCGGCAATATCTTGCGGATTAGCGTTGATGCCAGCACTTTGTAAAAGACGACGATGAGGTCTTAAGACTTCTTTTATTTCATTTTTCTTAATAGTTTTAATAAAAATTGAGCGGTGAAGTATGCTGGCTTCAAACGCAGTATTCGTATCCACAACAATTCTGAAACTCTTATCTTCTGCTTCAATTATCATCTTTTCTTTTAAAAATGATTCCGCGAAATGTGTTTCACTGAAGTTTGAAAGCTCGGCCCAGCTTGAGTCATCAATATCAGGAAAGCTTGATGAATAGGATTGTAGTTTTTGACTTAACTCTTTAGCAAAGCTTACTGCTTCATCAAAACTAGCTTCTTCTAGGTAGACAACTTGAGGAGAAGAGCAAGCTTGTTGTTCATATTTAACAATGGCCGCAGCTAAATCAGAGGCAGCATCATCCCATTTTGTTAGATAGGAGAAACTGATACGATGGCCCCAAGCAATAAAGCGTGTCTGTGATGAGATCTTTGAGCGAATTTCATCTAATGAAGACTCATTACCCCAAGCTGAAATGGCATCTGACTTTTTATAAAGCTCTTCGATATCATTTCTTTCAGTATAAACAGCAACAGACTCATCAAGCCCTAATTCTTTTAGCTGACTCAAAATAACTTCAGTCGAACTTCCAGAAGGCAATTTCACCCAGGAAGTGTTACCTGTAATGGAAGTTTCAAGGATCGCCAATAGCGGTGTCCAATCAGAATTTCCTGGCATGATATGACCAATTAACCCAAGAGGTCTGACACTTTCAAAAATAGCATCATGAGTAGAGCTTCGATCACGTCTTAGGCATAAATCTCTTAAGTCACGTCCTGTTTCACGGCGAAATCTTGCTTCCCATAAAGCTGAATCAAAAAAGGCTTGAACTTCAGATGGTACTTTCGATTTCATTAAATCAATTTTTTTAAGTAGCTCTAAAACATTAGGAGCAATGAGATTTTTCATCATTCCCCCAACAGCTCTGCTGCCGCAACAGCACATGATTTAGATTTTGAAACGCCTGCTCTGCCATAAAGTCTAAAAAATGGCGTCTTGGTTTTACAATCACATTCACTCGCCTGATGCAAAGACGCTTTATCTGTCATGATCACGGCATTGGCGGCAACGGATGTAATATAAGGAGACATCAACTTTAAAAAGCCTTTCTCTCCAAAACCAAGTGGCGCTCTTGTCTTCACATCAAGAATTTCAATATGTGACCAAATCGGCAGATGAAATTCATGATTTTCACATTCCACATAAGGAATACAATGTTCAACCGAACCAAAACCATCACGAAGCTGCCCGTCTGGAATACCAAGAACTTCAGTGGCTAACAGATAAGTTTCTTTTTTATCAACTTGCTTATCAGCAAGTCCTTTCCATCCCCCGCCCAGAAAGACAAGGCTCTCAGGATGAAGGTTTAATTTAATACCGCGAATTTTCATCTCTTCTAACGTGGCATGAAAGAAAGCTGGAAAACCGAAGATACGAACAGGTAGTCCGTCTTCGTTATAGTCTTGAAAAGCTTTAATCACACCATGAAGATCAAAGCGGTGTTTATTATTTCGTCCAAGCTTAAGCGCTAGCTCGACTTTATTAGAAGGTGCAAAGCTTGCTAAAAAATGATCTGTAAATGAAGTTCCAAGCTTACTATCTTTCTCTGTTTCATAGGTATAAAGCATATAGTTCACGGGTTGATCACTGACCCAGCCATTATGCTTAAAAATCTTGGCCACCATGTCTTGGGCCGAGCCAATCGTCCATTCATCAAAGAACATTTGCGACTTTTGACCAGTCGTTCCTGAGCTTGTCAGGTGTAAAGAAACATCTTTTTCATCAATAGATCGAATCTCATTTCGTTTAAAGAAAGTGGCTATAATACCCGGAACTTTTGATAGCTCTAAATCAGTGTTTAAATCAAAATTGTTACCTACAAGAAATTTTCGATAGAATTCTGAGCGTTCGCTATGCCATAGGATATTTTCTTTCATGGCTTTCTTGAAAAGCTCACGGGTTTCTTCAAAATTATCGTACGGATTTTCCATCAAACAAAGCTGTTCAATATGCGACAACTCATCTTTTGATGGAATCGTATAACTCACAAATGAACTCCCACCGTACTAAGGTTCAAGTCAATCCATTGGCGAACATACTCTTTAACAAAAGGAGTGAATTCTGGTGCGATCTGGCTTTCACTAAAGTCGAGTGGAACCATGGTACGAGTCATTAAGACATAATCGTGTGCGACATTATCAATCTCACGCATGGCCGGATAATATGCTGATGGTAAGAATCTATTTGCACCTAAAAAGCAAATCGCCTCAAACGAATCAAGTCGAACTAATGTTTCAAGGTAATAAACACCGATTTCTTTAAATGAAAAAGCCAACTGCTTAAAGTGTCCATTAATCGTTGTAATCGGCTTATTGGCACTAATAATCACACAGTAGTGATCTTTCTTGTTAAAGCTTGCAAACATTTCTACGCCCAAATCTCTATTTGATATGATGAGATTTGGTTTATGAAATGGATAGAATGTTGATTCTCTATCATTGCTGAAAATTTCATTAAATCTTTTTTCAACAAACTCTGGTGCCTGAATGAATTCCCATTTTGAATCTGCATGGGCAGTATCAGTTGAAAATGCCGGACAGTCTTCCACCAGCTCAACCGGACGAATATCACCGATTGATTTATTCGTTTGCAGATATAATTCAACTAGGCTTGGTGGTATTTTTTGAACAGGAGATCTTTTTTCAAGAACGCCTTCTCTAAAATATCCCATAAGCGTTAATGTTTCATATGTTTTAATTTTTCTAGCGTTAGGAAAAATACCAAGTGGCTTAAAACCATTGGATAGAAGCATCTTTTGCGAAGCCATAGTCACTGTTCTGGTAGTTGCATAAAGAGTATTTATGCTCGGAGCTTTTTCCATGACAGTTGAAACTGCGTGACCAATTAATCTCGTTGATAAACCTAAGCCAGTACATAGTGGGTGAACGGCAGCCCCTGTGACTTTTCCAATTTTAAATTCAGGTTCAAGCTCTACGACACAAGAAGCGGCGATACCTGGTCGATCGCTAATCTCTGCGACAAACCAAAAAGCACAATCTTGGTTCTCAAGCAGCTTAGTCATTAATTGTTTATTTGTTCCGAGCTCTAACGGATAATCATCACCGTAAACATTGAGATACAATGACAAAAGCTCTTCACGATCATTAACGTTAGCGCGTCTGATATTGATGTTGTCTTTCATAGTGGTAGTCACTTCTTCCGTCTTGTAGTTAAAACGTTGATTTTGTATCATGGTGTAGGGTCTTACTTGGTCATCTGTGAAATTAATTCACTGCAACAAGTACCTGAAATTACGTTCGCTAAAGGATTGGCGACAGTTAGACGATAGGACATCATGAAAATCATTTTCTTATTACTATTTTCAATCTCAAGTTCCCTCTTTGCCAGTCGCGGCCCGGCCGTCGAGCCAGTCACAGGTATTTCTATTGAAGAATACAATGAGACGACGCCTCAACCTGGACGTGGATTTGACTTTAATCAAACAGATACATTTTTCGAGAAAGCTCCAACTGATACAAGTCTAACAATGACGACTGTAGCATTTCTCATTTTTGCTTCTTCGCTTCCGTTCATCGTTTGGTTTGGGGTGATGAGAGCACTTCCAGATGCCACACCTGTTAATTCTGAAGCTCCAACGGCAAGACCAAGTCTTACTGTGGTAGCAAAAGAGCCTTCATCTTCAAATGACGAAGACGATGATCAGCACTGGCCAAAAGCTTCTTAAAATGGCCTAAACTATCTAAGCTGCCACTCGCCCTTTCCTAGGTATTTCATGACTTTTGTCGACAGATGATGGCGAATACTAATTTCTTTGTAACCGTCGCCATCGAGATCATTGAGACTTATTAGTTGTGGTCGTTGATGATAATGAATTTTCGAATCCCGAAACTCATCCCAAATTTCTGGTCCACGAAGTGAAGAAATTTTTGTGAGATCGTTATTTTCCCAAGAAATTGTATAAAGTCTTGCCGTGCCTGTGAAATTATCACCTTGGTTATGTCCTTCGTAATAGCGAACAAGTAGCACATGGGTATTATCAGAAAGCTTTCTAAGATTGATTTTATAGACATCAGACTCCCAACCTTTTCGAACAAATTTTAGAGAGTAGATGATCTGTCTTTCGTAATTTTGAATATGCAGCCAGTCTTCAGAATCTTTCTTTTCAATAACGATGGATTCAACTCGATTGTCACTGTTAAGATCAATCTCATACATGGCCGAAGCCACGTGAAAATGTGGTTTGGGCTTATTTTCCTCTACTCCCTCGACGCCAAGGTCGCCTGAGAGCAGCTTTCGAATAAAGCGCTCATCCTGAGCATATCCAGAATTTGAGGCCATAAAGAGCGTAAATAGGGCTAATAATTTAAGCATTTACCTATTTTAGCTTAAAAATTGGTGTTGTGCACAGGCGCAAAGGCTTCCCGATACCCGATGAACACGGTAGGATGATCGTTCACGGTATTCTTGAAAAGAGGTCATCAATGAACTTAAGTTTTGGCTATATCAAAAACGAAAACCAATTTTTACTAAAAGAATTTGTTTCAGGTACAAGCGATAACAAGGGCAAGATCTTAGACCTTGAAGACTTGGCGACAACTCCTGTTCAGGCCGTGATCTACCCAGAAGAGCTTAATCAGTCTCAAAGCCTGATCTCAGTTTTATCTGATGTGAAGAAATTTGCTCCCATTAAAAGTGATAAAGAAATTGGTTTTGCTATTGATCAGTTTGAATCAATGAATTTTGAACAAATGCAAACCGTGTTTACGAAGACTCGTGATAACTGGGTTTTGAATAACAACCTATCGTTGATGGAAAATCTATTTGCCACTATCGATCATATGACGACTCTTTTGCATGCTGATCGTACGGCGTTTTTTGAAGAGCTGTGGTTCATCCTGAGATCAAACCTGGGCACTTCAAGCTTAACTGTTATTTTTAACGATCTTAAAAAAGCTACAAAAGAGCATGAAAAAGACAAACTCATCAAAGTTAAAGTGGAAGGAGAGATTCTACCTTCTCCCCTTCCTGGTGATGATTTTTCTGATCAAGTCATGAAACATTATGAAAGCAGCTTTCACGCTGGTCTTGAATTCGTAGCTTTTGATACTGACAAAGGCGAACTAGTGGCAACTGTTACTATCTTAAAAAGCCCAGTGCTTATGATGGCAAAGGTTGCAAGCTTAACTCGTCTTCAAAAAGCCACACTAGCGGCTCTTTTTGACGGTATTAATGCTCACGGCAATCGCTCGTAAACATTAGCCTTAATTACAATTCTATCAGCGCTATTTTGTTGTGAACTTCCAGGAATGCTGTCGATAAAATCGGATTTATCGTGACAGCTTCCTTTTGAGATTAATCCTACAGTCGTAGCACTTGAAGCGATTGGGTTAATAAAGTTAATACTTGTAGCTTCCTCACTTTTAATCCAATGATCACTGACGGCTTGATAATTAATTTCAATTTGCTCATTAAGATTAACTTCCTGCTCACTCGCAACTGAGACACCTTGCATGCGAACATGACAAGTCCCTGTTCGCTTAATCCAACCTTTATCGTGTCTGCCACGAGTTTCTTCCCAATAGGTATAACGAATAACCTGATCGTATTGATGAGCCTTAAAGCTTCTTTTTACCGCCTTAAGTTGAAGATATCCAAACTGACCTAGCTCTTGATCGCGATCGACTTCAAAAGTTTTTTGATAAACAAGCGGTTGAACTTTAATGCTTCCAAGTTGATCAAGACTTGATTCGAACTCAAGATTTTCTAACCATAGTGAAAAGATAAGTTTATTTTTTAAAAGAGATTCAACAACAGACTTGTTATCGATCTTTAAAACGATCTTCTCTTCAAGACTATTTGATTTTAGAGCTTCTTTTTGAGTAATCGCCCCGTCATGACTGAGCCATCCCCAAGTTCCGGCTAAATTCTTATTCTTTGGTTTTTGAATCTGAATCTCTGCCATCGTCAGACTAGAAGCATTCATGTTTTTAATAAAGTCCATGCGTTTATCGAGATCATTAATATAAAAAACAAAGTCTTTTGTTTTAACCGATTGAGCATCTGCAGTTTTTGAGTCTCTAGCCTGCTCAAGTGGTGCTGCTTTTAAATCAAAGCTCTCCGTTTGAATTAGGTTTCCTGAAAACATCGTGATCTTTAAATTCGCCTCTAGATCAACTTTTTCACTGGCTGAGACTGCTTCAGGTTCAAAGTATCTGACATTACCATTTTTTGCTGTTGTATTGCTTTTGCCACAACCGATAAGAAGAAGTGAGCTGAGCATTAATAGATATTTCATAAAGCCTCCTGTTTGAGAGTGCATCATGAAAAACTTTGCAGATCATGTCTAAATATAAGGATTAAAACTCAAGATCTTTTCAATAATGAAATAGCGAAGGGTTTAAGCAATCTTCTGTCTTGCTTCCCAAAGATCGTACTCAGCTTGCATTCTGACCCACATCTCGGCCGTGGTACCAAGCTTATCTTCAAGGGTGATTGCAAAAGAAGGCGAAATTCCTCTTTTACCATTAACGATCTCATTGATCTTTCTTGGTGAGCACTCACACAGAGCTGCCAAAGTGGTCTGATTAAGGTTCATCTCTGCCATATAAACTTCAGAAAGTACTTTTCCAGGGTGAAGTGGTAAAGGGTTTTGAATCATAATCAACCTCTATGATAATTCTCAACTTTAACGTCGAAGAATTCTCCATTTTTAAATCTAAACGTTATACACCAAGGCAACTTAATCGTTACGCTCCAACATTCTTTTCTATCGCCCTTGAGCTTATGAAGTCGAATATGTGGTGGCTCACCTTTAATTTTTAAGTCATTTAAGGTGCTGGTTGAATGCATTATTGTCAGTAGTGCTTTGGTTCTTATCCATAACTCTTTTGGTAAGGACTTGGATTGGTTCGTAAACCAAATATCATTTGTGATCTTACCGTCTATGCTAACAATCATGCCTTCTCCTTGAAAGCCATTACACTATACCACATAGTGTAACAATTGTAAATCCTGTCAAAATGACAGTCTTATCAATCATTTGAATGAAGTTTGGCTATCTGTCTAATGAAAGAATCTAATAAGGACTCTTGTTATCAAAACTGAATTATTAAGTGGTTACAACTTTAAATATTAAATTACAGAAATTTATTTTGGATCAAGTAAATGCACTTATACTACCTAAATGAAAAATTATATTCAAAATCCGTTCTTCAATATTGAAGAAAGAACTATTGATTCAAAAAAACTTTCAATAAGAAGTGTCGCACTCAAATGTTTGTTATTAACAATCTTGTCCTTGGTTGTTGCTATATGGACATGGTCAGTAATCGTTACAAAATCCAAGTATGGGCAATTAAGTGGATCACTTGAGGCTTGGATCATTTTTTTATCACCATTCTTAACAATTATATTATCAACGATTTCTATCAAAAAACTTAAGCTTCATCCCGCAATAGCGGTAGTCTTTGCATTATCTATAGGAATTTTTTATGGTTCATTCAGTGCTGTTTTCGATCGTATTGGATCTGGCTTAATCTTAAATGCTGCAGCAAGTACTTTTATTACAATAATATCTTGTCTCATACTATCAGTACTAACCAATGGGAAAATTTCAAACTACTTTATAGTTTTTTTACAATTTATAATAAGTCTTAGTTTATTGATCATTGGTTACAACGCCATTATGGGAATACTATTTCTAGACTGGCAATCAATGCTAGAGCCATCAACAGTAACCTCATTTGTACTTGCTCTAGTAGGAGCGATCTTAGGTGCAAGTGTTACAATTATTGAGCTATCGATAATAAAAGAAATCAAAGATCAAAGTAAAGGCAAAGAACAAGAATGGTACTTCGCAACGGGATTATTGTTTAACATGGTTTGGATTTATATGTGCTGTGTTTTTATGCTTGCTTGGGCAAAGAAAAAATAATCTTTTGAGGGAAATACCCATGAAGTCTCTATTGTTGATTACCAATAAGGAGTAATGATGAAGCAACCTAAAAATCCATTTCATCCTGGTGAGATTCTTTTAGAGGAATTTCTTAAACCGATGAATACGACTCAAGCTGCTTTAGCTGAAAAACTTGGTTGGACTAAGGCGAAACTTAACGAACTGATCAAAGGTAAGCGCGGTATAACGGCTGAAACGGCTCTTGATCTGGCCAAGGCGCTTAAAACCTCTCCTAATCTATGGATGAATCTACAAAGTACTTGGGATTTAAATCGCGCGATGAAAGCCCGCTCCGCTTAAGCACTTTCCTCATGATAAATTATCTTCTTTTACTTTCTTTAAAACTTTTTCGATGATTCATAAAAAAAGTCTTGAAAAATTGATCCGGGTTAACTTGAGTTCCATAAAGCAACATCGGATCATTGGCATTAGTAAAAACAGCCTCACTAACCGCAGAGTGCCCACTACTAAGAGTTGTAAAAAATAAATACATATTTATATTATTAATAGTTAGCCTGCCCCAAAAGGTATTTTCAGCAAGTAAATTATCTCTAACGACCGCATCTTCCCCACAAACAACTTCTGCACCATTTTGAAAAAAAGAACCATTATCTCCACCGCACATTAAAGATAAAACACCAAAACTCTGGAAAATATCACATCTATCAAATCCAGAATTTGTATATTCATTTCCATAAACAAGCTTTTTATCCTTTATAAACCACTTATACCCACATCCTAACCTTGTTTTAAACTTATGCTTATTTAATAGCATTGATGTATCAAATTTCTCTTTAGAAACAGCAGTCCAATTAGCTTTTTCAACATTTGTGACACTTTCAACATCAGTTAAAATGATAATCGGAATTGAATTGATATTATCAGGCATCTTAAATTTAGCAAAGCAATCACCTTGCTCATCTTCACCGAAATTACTGTATTCAACCGTGTTACTTATTATTTCCATTTTTAAAATATTATCAGTTGCGATTTCGCCATTTTCAAAGACGGTAATAAATTTATGTTTTTCAATTTTACAATTATCTTCCCAATAATTTAGAACGGTTAAATAGCTATTCTTGTTAACTGGACCACGAATCAAAGCGTAACTAAACATGGGATTGAAAGTTGTCTGTTTGATCGCATCTTTTTGTTCAACTTTTACATCTTTATTCTCTTTTTTGGTGGGTTCAGCTTTGTTACAAGAAGCCACCAAGCTTACAAAACCAAGAAATAATAAGGACAAAAATATAGAAGCGTTCTTTGTTTTAATCATTTGTTTGACCTAAATAATGTATTTTTTAACTTTTTATTATACCACAATTTTTATTTTGTATTTCGTGATCTTTGAAATGCAACAGACTCTAGGAAGCGAAGACGTTTCCAAGCTGACCATGGCCACAATGGAGATGGAGTATTTACAAGATCACGAGTTAGATCATTTCTTTTTCGACGGCGCGCTCGATACGCCCACCTAGAGCCATCAGCTTCTGATCCAACTGCTCATAGCCACGATCTAAGTGATAAACACGAAGAACATCAGTTGTGCCAGTTGAAGCAAGTGCAGCAAGAACTAAAGCTGCCGACGCTCTAAGATCTGTACACATGACTGGAGCACCAGTAAGTGGAGTGGCACCTTTAACGATAGCGGAGTTGCCTTTAAGTTTGATTTTAGCACCGAGGCGAACAAGTTCAGGTACGTGCATGAAACGATTTTCAAAAATATTTTCAGTCATGACCGATGTACCAGTGGCTTGAGTCATGACGGCCATCATTTGTGCTTGAAGATCAGTTGGAAAGCCAGGGAATGGTTCGGTTGAAACATCAACAGCTTTTAACTCTCCAATGTATTTGGCGATAATGCCATTTTCAAGTTCAGTAATTTCCGCCCCCATTTCACGCAGTTTTTCACTAACGTTACTTAAGTGATTCGGATTAAAGCCAGTGACTTTAACTTCACCTTTTGTCATGAGTGCGGCCATTAAGTAGGTACCAGCTTCAATACGATCACCAATGGCACGGTACTTAGTCGCTTTAACAGAAGTCACGCCAGTCACTTTTAAGGTTTTAGTACCGATTCCACTAACAGGAACGCCCATTGAGATTAAGAAATTAGCAAGGTCATCAATTTCTGGCTCAAGAGCGGCGTTATCAATAATGGTTTCGCCTTTTGCAAAAACACCGGCCATTAATAAGTTTTCAGTCGCACCCACACTTGGAAAATCTAGAACTAGTTTCGTACCGATCAATTGATCACAAGTGGCTTCTACGTATCCGTTTTGCATGACGATCTTTGCACCCATTTTTTCTAGATTTTTTAGATGCAGATCAATCGGGCGCGTTCCAATGGCGCAGCCACCTGGAAGAGAAACCTTGGCGCGCTTAAAGCGAGACAATAAAGGGCCTAGCACAAAGATTGAAGCGCGCATGGTTTTAACTAATTCATAGGTAGCTTCTTGAGACGTAATATTTGAAGCATCGACGGTGGTGATATTACCGTTCACTTCAGTTTTAACACCTAAGTTTTTAAGCAGCTGCCACATGGTTCGAATGTCTCTTAGATTTGGGACATCTTCGAGTTCAATTTTTTGATCTGACAGTAAAAGCGCAGCAAGAATTGGAAGGTAGGCGTTTTTAGCGCGTGAAACTTTAACTTCACCGTTTAAAACCTTGGTACCATTGATGATTAATTTATCCATTTTTCCTACTTTCTATAAATCGAGCTCGACCAGTCAGGTCGTTAATAATATTAATATCGCTAAAGCCCGTTAACGATCCCATAAGCGCCGCCAATTCGTCTAGGTGCGCCTCATGGCCTTCCATCAAGAAGTATCCGCCAGGGGTTAAATGCTTTAGAACTTGTTCAAAAAAGAGTTTAAACCACTGGTTATACTCAGCGTCTTCTAAAAATAAGGCAGAGCTTGGCTCATAGCTTAAAACTTGTGGGTGCACTAACGCTTGATCCGCCTGTTTTTTAATATAAGGAGGGTTAGAGACGATGAAATCAAATTGTTTGGTAATTCCATCTAGACGATCACCAAGATGAAAATCAATTTTTACAGTTTTAGGTAATTGATACTGATGCAGATAAGCATTTTCTTTTGAAAGCTCAATGGCACCTTTAGAGATATCAGTCAGCATGACACTGTTTAGATCAGCGTTTTTAGCGAGAGTTAAGCCAATAATGCCGCTACCACAACCAATGTCTGCGATTTCTTTTAGATTATTTTTTTTAATAAGTTCTAAAGCTCTCTCAATGATGAGTTCTGTTTCAAGTCTTGGAATCAGAGTGGAGTCATTCACTTTAAAAAAACTATCATAAAAAAATTGATGACCTAAAATAAAGGCTAACGGTTTTCCGCTTAAGAGCTCATCAAAAATTTCTTTTGGATTAAGCTTACTACTTTGAAGCGTATCAAACCATTCGATTTCTCTAGTTAGAGTATGAAGGTTTAAACCTGGGTGAAGGCTTTGAAGTAAGCTTTCATGACTTAAATAGAATTTTTTAATTTGATCGACTAATAGGGAAATCATAGAACGCAAAGATGCCTTGAGAGATGGTTTCCCACCTATTCGTCCTCGCCTTTAAGGAGCTCGGCCTGGTTATGCGCGATCAGTGCATTGGTCACTTCACCCAAATCCCCAGCGATAATACGCTCAAGATTATAAAGTGTGAGTCCAATACGGTGATCGGTCACACGACCTTGAGGATAGTTATAAGTTCTAATACGCTCCGAGCGATCGCCTGTTCCAACTAAGCTTTTACGCTCGGCCGCTTCAGCCGCATTCGCCGCTTGAACTTTTTGATCGAGAAGGCGTGACTTTAAAATCGCCATGGCGAGTTCTTTGTTTTTAAGCTGTGATCTTTCTTGCTGACAAGCAACCTGAAGACCAGTTGGAAGGTGGGTAATACGAACGGCAGAGTCAGTGGTGTTAACCGACTGTCCACCAGCACCCGATGATCTAAAAACATCAATTTGAAGATCTTTTGCTTGAACGTCGATATCAACATCTTCTGCTTCAGGCATAACCGCAACAGTAATAGTTGAAGTGTGAATACGTCCTTGAGCTTCCGTTTTAGGAACGCGCTGAACTCTATGCACACCACTTTCAAATTTTAATTTTGAATAAACCTGATCACCGGTCACTTTAAAGATAACTTCTTTAATACCTTGATCGCCTTCAGAGATTGAAACCATATTGGTTGAAAATCCGAGCTCTTTACAAAAATTGGTATACATACGCCAAACATCGCCAACAAAAATAGAAGCTTCATCTCCACCGGCACCGGCGCGAATTTCAACCATCACGTTTTTATCGTCTAGGGGATCTTTTGGCAGCATAAGAAGCTGCAGACGTTGCTCATAGATGGGAATCTGCTCTTCTTTTTCAGAGAGCTCTTCTTTGGCCATCTCACGCATATCTTCGTCTTTTTCATCACGAAGAATCTTCTTGGCTTCATCAATATCTTCACGAACTTTTTTGAATTCTCTATAGACTACGACAATCTCTTCTAAGTGCGAGCGCTCAGTTGAGAGTTTTTTAAACTCATCTTGGCGGTCATAGAGAGTGGGATCCCCCATCTTCTCAGTGAGCTGTTCAAAGCGTCTAACCGCACCTTCAAGTTTGTCATAAATAGACATCTATCTTTTTCCTATCTTGGAGTTCAGCTGCGCTGTCTCTCCTTGCGTCGTACATTACGTACGCCTCAGTCGTTCCAGCTTGCTTCACTCAAATCTAGAAAAAATCTAAATGTCTTAGCAAGCCTTTACGAACTTACCCGTTCATTGAATCCATGAATTCAGCATTGGTCTTAGACTTAGTAATACGACTTAGTAGGAACTCCATCGAGTCAATTGTACTCATTGGGTGAAGAACTTTTCTAAGCAGGTATACACGCTGCATATCATTGGTATCCATCAAGAGGTCTTCTTTACGAGTTGAAGACTTGTTGATGTCAAGAGTTGGGAAAATACGTTTTTCAAGAAGCTTACGATCAAGTTGAATTTCTGAGTTACCAGTACCTTTGAATTCTTCAAAGATAACTTCGTCCATTCTTGAACCTGTATCGATAAGAGCTGTAGCGATGATCGTAAGAGATCCACCTTGCTCAATATTTCTAGCAGCACCGAAAAATCTTTTTGGACGGTGAAGTGCGTTTGAGTCAACACCACCAGAAAGAATCTTACCAGACGGTGGAACAACAGTGTTGTAAGCACGAGCTAGACGAGTGATCGAATCAAGAAGGATAACAACATCCTTACCTGCTTCAGTCATACGTTTTGCTTTTTCAAGAACCATCTCGGCCACTTGAACGTGACGGTTAGCTGGTTCATCAAATGTACTTGAAACAACTTCAGCTTTAACGTTACGACGCATATCTGTAACTTCTTCCGGACGTTCGTCAATCAAAAGAACGATCAAAACGGCTTCAGGATGGTTATCAGAAACTGAGTTAGCGATATCTTGAAGTAAAACTGTTTTACCAGCTTTTGGAGGAGCAACGATCAAACAACGTTGACCGAAACCTTGAGGAACAAACATATCAATAATACGAGTTGAGTAGTTTGTTGGCTTACTTTCAAGTTCAATTTTCTTTTCAGGATAAAGTGGAGTCAAGTTATCAAAGAGAACAGTCTTTTTATGATCTTCTGGTGACTGGTCATTGATGCTTGAAACTTTTAGAAGAGCAAAATAACGTTCACCGTCTTTTGGTGGACGAATTGAACCTTCAATCGTGTCGCCTTTTCTAAGACCGAAACGACGAATCTGGCTTGGTGAGACGTATATATCATCGGCACCCGGCAAGTAGTTATATAAAGGTGATCTTAAAAATCCAAAACCATCAGGTAGAATTTCTAGAACGCCACCGCCGAAGATTTCTTCGTCATTGCTGGCTTTCGCTTTTAAAACACCAAAGATAACTTCGTGGCGTCTAAGCGCTGAAGCATTTTCAATGTTAAGTTCTTCGGCGAGCTTGTTAAGCTCTTTAATGTCCATCTCGCGCAGATCGTTCAAATGCATGGAATAGGTCCCCTGATGATTACGTTTTTGGGATTAGTGACGTTCATGGATATGAAGTCAGTTGATAATTAATTAAACTAGATAGCCCTCTATTTATTTTAAAGACGATTGGTCTTTGAAATTCGGTCGAATTTAATGGGATAAGTCATATTAACTTGCCTGAGCTGTAAGTCAAGCTGATTGATTCACACAGGTATTCTTTATAAATATTTTTGAAATTGGCCGTCCTATTACTCATCCTCCTATGTATAATGCTGAATATGAATTTTGAAGAATATCCGAGATTTGACCAATTTAAGGGCAAGACGATTTTATCAGTCGATTACGGCACTAAAGTTACAGGCCTTGCCTTTTGGGGCGTGGGACGTGAACCCTTTCCCGGTCCATATGGGAAAATCATCTATCAAAACGACGATCAGGTCTGCCAAGAAATTAAAACAATTTACGATGATGAAGCCTGCGACGTGATTGTTGTAGGTCTTCCTTTATATGCTGATGGTACGGATTCAGAAATGACCAAGCGCGTGCGCTCTTTTGCTGCGCATCTTAGTGCCACAATTGCAGATGCTGAGCTACACTTTCAGGACGAAACATTAAGCAGTTTTACCGCCCAGGAGAGAATGAAAAACTCTCCTCGTTATGGTTTTAAAGTTGATCCAAAACAATTGGATGCTTTAGCTGCCACAATAATTTTAGAGGATTTTATCCGACATCAAGATTAGGACATTTGATATCATGACTAAAAAATCAGCTTTTGCACTACTCATTCTAGCTCCTATTTTGGCCATCTTTGCTGCTGGTCTTAGAATTTATTACTCGCTCAATATGTGGCAATACCCAGGACCGGCCATCGTGTTCGAAGTTAAACCGGGCGAAGGCTTTGCCAGTGTGAATGGTCGCTTAAAAAAACAAGGCATCATTGATTCGGCCAAACTTTTTCACCGCTACTCTCAAGTTCAAGGCTTGATGACGAAGTTTCAGGCGGGAAAATTTGAAATCAAACAAGGCATGACGATGCTTGGTGTGGTCGACACTCTCGTTAAGGGCACGCCGATTCAGACAAAAGTCACTCTGCCAGAAGGTAAAAATCTTTTTGAAATTGGTGCAGAGTTTGAAGAAAGTGGAATTACCAAAGCAGCCGATTTTGTGGCTGCCGCAAAAGATCCTGAACTGATGAAAGAGTTAGGAATTCCTGCTGAGCGCGCCGAAGGTTATCTCTACCCTGATACTTATCAGTTCTCGCCAAATACTCCGGCTAAAGATGTCATTAAAGCGATGGTGGCGCATTTTAGAAATAAAACTGAAGGTCTAAACCTTACTCATCAAGATATTATTTTGGCGTCAATGATTGAAAAAGAAACTGGTGCAGCACAAGAGCGTCCACGGATCTCTGGTGTTTTTCATAATCGTCTCAACAAGCGTATGCGTTTGCAAAGTGATCCGACGACGATTTACGGCATTTGGGAACGCTTTAATGGCAATCTTAGAAAAGCAGATCTGCTTGAGCTAACGGAATATAATACTTATAAAATTCCAGCGCTTCCAAAAGGACCGATTTGCAATCCAGGACTAGAGGCTATTCAGGCAGCACTTACACCTGAAGAACATAGCTTTCTTTATTTTGTCAGTCGTAATGATGGTACTCACGTATTCACTAAAAGTTATAAAGATCACTTAAAAGCTGTAGAGGATTTCCAAAAAAATCCAAGTGCAAGACGAGGAAAGTCTTGGAGAGATCTACAGAAAAACTAAATGGAGTTATCGATGAAGATGAAAATGATTTTCGCACTTGTACTAAGTTTTTTAATTCATAATGCTTGGGCGGTAGCTCCTGGCGATATGGTCACGAATCTTCTTTTAGAATACGGAGAAGGTAAGAAAGTTGATGGCGGCGGCGCTTTTGATACAGATTCAATGAAAGGCAAAATCGCTGTGCTTTTCTACGTTGATCCAGATGTAAAAGATCTTAACGAAGGCTTTAGCCAAGTGCTTGCTAAGAAAAACTATAGCCTTGATAAGTACGGCTCATATGCTGTGATTAATATGGCAGCGACTTGGCTTCCAAACTTTGCTATTGAAGCTTCATTGGCTGAAAAACAAAAAACATACCCTCGCGTAGTTTACGTGATGGATCTTAGAAAGAACTTTGTAAAGAAATGGGGTCTAAGCGATGACAACAGTGTTGTTGTCATTATGGATAAGACTGGAAAAGTTCTTTATCGTTTTGATGGAAAAATGGAAGACGCTGAGATTAAAAAGGCTATCGCCGTTATCGACGCTAATATTAACGCTTAAGAATGAGATTGAGGCGAGCTGCTTCACGAATAATCACTTCGTGATCACTCGCCAATTTTTTTAATGTCATCTCATCCGTATTAGTATTCTGGGCAACATGGTAACGAACGTACTTGTCCCCGTGCACAGATAGTCTTCTAAGTAATCCCGCTTCAGCTTTAATATGACTTGCAATTAAGCGCTGAGCTTCAGGCGCTTCTTCACTCATCTTGGCCAATTTGATTGGGTCTTGGCAGGCTTCAATTTTTTTAATCAGTTCACTATCCATAATCATTAGTTTATCAGCCTGACTCTATTAAGAGTGGAGGCAAAATCTGCCTCAATAATCCTCGTTGTTGAATCAAAGACCTTTGATTGGCTAAAATATATAGATAAGCACCGCTTCATAAAAAGCGACAAGCGAGGATATGATGAGCAAGATTGATACTGAAAAATTTAAAACATTATTACTCGAGCACAAGATGCGTATCCAAAACGGTACGATTTTAACGTCTAAAGATGATCTGCATATTTCAAGTGATGATCTAGCAGATGAAAGCGATATCGCTTCCAACGTTATCAATCAACACGTCTCCATGAATATGAGACACCGTGAACTTAATAAGCTTAGAGCTATTAATGAAGCTTTATATCGTATCGAAAATGGTGGCTATGGTCATTGTGAAGAGTGCGATGATTCTATCGGAATGAAACGTTTAGAAAATCAGCCATGGGCAACACTTTGTATTACCCATGCCGAAGAATTTGAACGTGTACAAAGCCAAAAAGCCGTTTAACTCTCAATCACTTGTCTCATTGTTTCTAGATCTTCAATCCCAAGTTCTTGGGCCTTAATATCTTTCGTAATTTCTGATGTCTTTTTAGTCAGCTCAGCAATTTGATTTTCAAAATTCGCCTCGTAAGTATCAGCAAAAGCTTGGGCCGAACAAAGAACAGTCATTAATAGGATTACTCGACTCATACTTCCCTCCTGGAATTAGGATCACCTTATCCGTGGTGATCTTGCCTAAGTATAAAGCAAGTCGCTTGCCAGTTTTATGATAGTCATTTCAATGAGTTAAATGGGAATTAGTGGCTCTGGCGTCAAGAAGACCCCAACACTAGTGTCAAAAATTTGAGGCGGTTTTTGCGCAAAATTGTCCAAAGTTTATACATATGTCCAAAGTTGATGCCACATTTTGCGACAAATCCTATGTAACCTCCCAATATCATAGAGGCTTTTTTGGCCAGATCCTTGCTTTAAGAAGCTATGAAAACTTGACCACGGTGGAAGCCTTTATTCCCCTGTGTCCGAGGATTCATGTCAAAATGGGCACCGCCTCGGAGAATATGGAAGCATGATGAAAATAAACTTATCCAAAGTCTCAGTCCTATCTATCCTAATTAGTTTATTAGGCTTTAATAGTGCTTTTTCTCAATCGAGAGTCAGTACTATTCGCCCAGAACTACTTAAGAAGGTCACAAAATCAGCTCCATCAAGTGCTGAGCTTGATATTTTAAATTCTCCGTACGCAAGTTGGGGTGTGATGCCTCAAGAAAGCTCTTCGATTAACTTAGTTGATGCGTGGAAAAAGTTTAGTAAGAAACAAGAAGTGGTTGTTGCGGTTATCGATACTGGTATCGATCCAGCTCACCCTTTCTTAAAAGATAATCTTAAAGGCGCTAAAGGTTCAGCTTCAAGTACTGATTATGGAATGGATTTTTCAAAGTCAGCTGTTAATGAGCATCAGCCCATCGATCAGCACGGTCACGGCACTCACGTATCAGGTATCATTAAGAGTGTATTCCCTGATGTTAAAATCCTAAGTCTTAAATACTACAACCCAAGAGCTTCAGGACAAGACAACCTGGATTCAACGATTAAAGCTCTTCGTTATGCTGTTGAAGCTAACGTCGATATCATTAATTACTCAGGTGGCGGTCCAGAGCCGGCCATTGAAGAACTGCGCATCCTTAAAGAAGCTGAAAGAAAAGGCATCTTGGTTGTAGCAGCAGCTGGTAACGAAGAATCAAATATTGATATTAAAAAGAATGCTTACTACCCAGCAAGCTACGGTTTATCGAATATCATTACTGTTACGGCCCATGATCAAAGCCTACATATGCTTTCATCATCAAACTACGGAGCCAAGAGTGTTGATATCTCTGCTCCAGGTTACAGAATTAAATCTGCACTTCCAGGTGGTCGTTCAGGTTTCTTAACGGGAACGAGCCAAGCCACAGCATTTGTTTCTGGTGTAGCAGCCATGCTTAAGTCACAAGAGCCAAACCTAAGTGCAGCTCAAATGAAGCAGATCATTGTCGCTTCAGCTAGAAAAGAGACAACTCTTGCAGGAAAATGTTTATCAGGTGGACGTCTTGATGCAGCTAAAGCGATCACGACTGATTCACAAGAGATCTCTGGACGCAAAGTTGCTCAACGCGATCCAGGCTCACAAAAGAAGAAAGCCGTTAAAGGTAAGATTGTTTATCGCTTAGCTAAATAAGAAAAAAGATAAATTGCACATAAGCACAGACCGCCGTAGCCCAAGACTAAAGATAGAATAAATCCAAGTCGTGGGCCTTCAGCTACTCTATAGCGCCAAAAACTTCTTAAAGCATTTGAACTATGGCTAGAATATTCTTCGTTAAGAATTGTTCTAAGTTTATGAGTTAAAGGTCCAGTCTCATCGAGATCAACTAAATCATACATATAATCAGAGCTGATCTTCATTCGCTGCATTTCTGCCACAAGATCTCTAAATTCGACTAAATAGGCGTGACAATCAACGGCCGTTCGACCTGGACGCTGAAAGTGATCAAGTAAGGTCATATATCTTTTCTTTAAAAGCGAAAGATAACGAGTTCTATAGCTCGAATCCTTAGCCAAGAATTCATCAAAACGAAGTAAGAATGAGCCTACATCTTTTTTGTAGCGCTCTTTGGTGGCGTAGAAGCTTTTTTCTCCGCCTGGAGCACCTAATGTCTCTTTGTTAAATTGTCTGCCACAGCTTTCACATTCTTGATTGGTAACGAAGACCGATCCACAAAAAGCACAGCTTTTTCTAGGAATTGCTGGTGGTAAATCATTTCTAAGTGAGATTGAATAATTTTGTTCAATGTTCATACTTCCATTGTAAGCGTCACACCGCTAAAATGGAAAGAAGATGCTTAATAAAATGCCCCTACAGCTTCGATCTTTTTTCATTTCAATTTTTGGAGGGGTTCTCTACGCGCTTGGTTTTCCCAACCAATTTGCCCCTGTGCTTATCGTAGGACCAATTTTTGGTTTGGCCATTCTTTTTTGGCTGCTCGATATCGAAAATACCAAGAACACTTCTTTTAAAACTAGAGCACTTTATATTTTCGCCTTTTCATTAGGTCACGCTTGTTTTGGTTTTTACTGGATTCCTCATACTCTTCAAGTTTTTGGACAGCTTCCTGTTATCGTCAGCCATCTTTTAGGTGTGGCCTTTGCTCTTGTAATCCTGCCTCAGTACTGGATTTTTCTTTTAGGCTTAACTTGGCTTAATCGCAGACAGCACGGACTTTTTAATAATCATGTTATCTCACCGACTGTTCGTCATTTATTTTTTGCTATTACACTTACCACTCTTGAGTATGTGGTTCCTCAGCAATTTCCTGCTCACCCAGGACACGCTTGGATGGAGATGGCGCCGCACTTAGGACTAGCTCCCATTGGTGGCGCTCCATTATTTTCTTTTTTTAGTTATTGGTTAGCTTTTTGTGCCCGCCAACCACTCAATCAAAAACAAGATTGGTTTGGAGTTGCTAGCGGTCTTTGCTTTGTCTTTTTAAATACGATTATTCCACTTAAAGTCGCACCTGAATCCGAAACGAAACTTAATCTTAGAATCGTTCAGCCTAATATTGGAAATTTTTTAAAACTTGATTCAGAAAATGGCGGATTTGATTCGATTCGTACTGTTTTTGAAAGTTATAAAGAACTTAGTGTGAATGGAGCAACTAAGCCAGATTTGATTATTTGGCCTGAAACTGCTTTTCCTCATATGCTTCGTGGCACGATGATGAAACTTCATCCAAAAGTCACACCAAGATTATTTAAAGAAATCATTGATGAAACTGAGTCCGAATTAATTATCGGTGGCTATGATATGAACCCTGAATCTGCGGGCAGGTTTATGGGAGAATACAATGCTGCTTTTCATTTTGGTAAAGACTATCGTTTAAAAAATGTTTATAGAAAGCAATTACTTATTCCCTTTGGTGAGGGTCTTCCGTTTGGCCCACTCAATAAACCTTTATCAAAAGTTTTATCTAATGTTTCATTCTTTGCTGCTGGTACAGAGTTTACTCTGTTTGAAACAGATCAAGGCTTTAAGTTCTCCTCGATCATTTGTTATGAGGCTTTATTTTCAACATTTATTCGTGAATATTTAAATACGCTTAGAGATCAAGGCGACAAACCAGATTTTATTTTAAATCTAACCAACGATTCTTGGTACGGTGATACAAGTGAGCCTTATCAACATTTATTTTTGGCCAAATGGCGTGCTGTTGAGTTTGCTCTTCCGATGGTGAGATCAACTAATACTGGTGTGACATCAATCATTTATGAAGATGGGACTGAATCAAAACAAACAGCAATTAATGAGAAAACAACATTAGAACTGTCATTAAATAAAAGAATCAGTAATGTTACTGTTTTTCAAAAACTAGGCTTAGCTGTGGTATGGATTTTTTGGTTAATTTTTACTGTTATTGTTTTGGGGATTGGAAAATTAACGCGTAAATCCCTCGCGCACGAGATCGTGTAACGTTACCATTCCTAAAAAATCACCGTTTTTATTAACGACAGGCAAGACACCAATAGACTTACCCTTTGTCTCCATCATTTCTAAAGCTTCAATGGCCAAAGATTCTGATTGAATAACCATTGGTGAACTCGTCATGATGTCTTGGACTTTTGAATCAACGCCGCCTAAATCTTTGGCAAAGGTTCTTCTGATATCACCTTCAACAATAATTCCTTTAAGCTCGGATTTTTCTAAAATCGCACAGCCGCCAACAGGAAGTTTAGTCATAGCAAGGATGACATCTTTAAGAACGCTATCCATTTGAACTTGTGGACATTGATCTTTTGGACGCATTAAATCTTTCACTTTAACTCTAAGCTGTTTACCAAGCCATCCGCCAGGATGATTAACCGCAAAGCCTTCTTTGGATAATCCAACACAGGCTTCAAAAAGCACGGCCATAGCATCACCCATCGCTAGGGCGGCTGTTGTACTTGTTGTTGGTGCTTGATTATTAAGACAAGCTTCTTTTTCAACAGAGCAATCAAGTGCAACACCGACTGCGTTAGCAAGAGGTGATTTGATAGAGCCTAAAAGTCCGATCATTCTATGTTTTGGAATATCTAAAAATGGTAGAAGTTTTTGAATTTCTTCTGTGGTGCCTGACTTACTGATAACCACGATGGCATCGTTCGGCCCAACACGTCCTAAGTCACCATGCAAGGCTTCGGTTGGATGAAGAAATTGAGAGCGAAGTCCAAGGGAGGAAAAGGTGGCTGAAAGTTTTGTAGCGATATGACCCGACTTTCCCACTCCACAAAATACTAATTGAGCTGAGTTTTTAGTCAGTTCTTCAAAAATCGAGACCAAAGAATCCGATTGTTCCTGAGTTAGACGATCTTTTAACATCGTAATGGCCTTGGCTTCGGCATCAAGGACACTTTTTAAAATATTTAATGAGTCAGGTTTATTCATGAATTCATCCTCTTCGCATTTGGTAACGGCGAAGATTTCGGCTACAATAGTAAAAGTATTAAATTTCTATCACGATAGCGAAGTTATGGTCAAAGCGTCATTATTTAAAGCCCTTCTAGTATCAAGCCTTATTGGTCTTGGAGGCTGTGCATCTTATGACCAATTTCGCTACGTCACTGAAGAATTTGAAATCCCAAGCAAGGTTTTTAACGCAGACTATCCGCAAACATGGCAGGCCGTTTTGCAGATTATGGCCAGGTATGACCTTGAGCTTAAAAATCAAGAAGCCGGTGTGATTAAAACTCGCTGGATCGACAATACCTTAGAAGTCAATTTCGCTGATAGTTTTGGTGGTAATGATGCAGTTAAGGCTGCCCGCTTTAAACTCATTATTAATGTCGTTAAAGGCTTTAGAGGTGACGGTGAAGTGAGCAAGGTCACCATCTTTAAACGTCAATTGGTTGAACAAGATTTCCTTCAAGGTTGGAAAGTTAAGCCAACTGATGGAATTCTTGAGCAGTCACTTCTTTACCGTGTTGAAAGACTTCTCTCGATTGATAAGAAGCTTAAGAAGATTGAGAAAGAAAAAGCCAAAGAGCTTGAAGCTAGCTTCTAAATTCTAAAAAAATTAAATTGATTGATAAGATAAAGCGGTTTGTTTCCAAAATCTCTTTTGAATATCAGCTGAAGCATCAGGAGTTACTTTTCCAGTAATTTTTTCTAATGCATATCTAATATCAGTGTGAATGTCTTGGTATTTATCTTTTTGAAGCATTGAAAAAAGAGGCTTCAGAGCTTTTTCAAACTTTAGTTCGCCTACAACTCTTACGGCTTTTTTAACTAGGTTGGTTCCTTCTTTGTCACCAGGCTTCCCTTCATAATAATTTCTTTTATCATAAAGCATGGCCCAAACATGAGGAGCGTATTCTCTTAATCCCATATGAGAGATGTTCTCTAACGCCTGTCTTCTTACAAGAAAACTTTTATCGCGAAGAGATTTTGCAAATATTTTAGCATTTTCTTTATCTTTAAGAGCTAGCAGCGTTTTAAGCGAAGCCATTCTTAGTACCCAATGAGGATGCTGTGTAAACTTCACAAGTAGAGAAGACGCTTTTTTACCCATGATCTGACCGAGCAAAAATGTTGCAAGCCAACGACTTTTATCTGGGTAGCTATCAGACTTCATGACTTCTAAAAGAACGGGAACTGATTTTCCGCCGGCGCGAAGTGTGTCGTGTCTTAAAGACTTCCAAGCTGAAGCTTCTTTGCTTGAATACTCACGAAGAAATCTAGGCTTTAAGCCATCAACACGTAATTCTTTTGCGACATCAGCAACAACTTTACTGGCATCAGTATGTTTAGGAGAAGCATGAGTGACAGAGGCAATCGCCATACTGATCAAAAAGACTGCTAAAAATGCTGTACGCATTAAACTCTCCTAGCCTAACATTTTTTCAAATTCACTTAGTAGCTCTTCGGCTGAACGTTGTTCACCTTTTTCTTGCTTACCAACCATCTCTTTGTCTTTAACAGGATCTGATTCTGGCTCCTCAGCTTCATCACCAGAACTTGAGATCATTTGCTCAAAATCATCTAGTGCGTTTGTTTCTGCGGCCTCTTCAGGTTCACTGGCAACCTGTTCGATAATCTCATCAGCAACATCTATTTCTTCAGGAGTTTCTTCTACTGGTTTTGCTGCTGGAGCTTTACCACCACGAAGAGCATCTAATTCATTTTTAAGTTGCTCATTTTCTTGTCTAATACGCTTCATATCAGCAAGATCTTCCGAAATAATTTCAAACTCTGCGAGTCTTTCGCGCATTTCATCGCGCTCTTTTGATAAAGCAGCGAGGCGAGCTTCAAGATCTGAAGTATCAGCTCCGCCGCCAGAAGCCGCAGATCTTGCTGCTGAAATCTCATCATCTTTAAGTTTTAGTTTTTCTTTAAGACCTGTGAGTTCTTTTTTATAGATATCGATTTGCTCAGAAGCATCACCGTCCATTCCAGCTTCAAGTCTTTTTTCAAGTTCACTAATGACTCTATCTTTATCAGAAAGCATTCCTTTTAGAGAATTCACTTCCGCCACTTTTTGATTAAGTGACTCACTATCTTGCCCACCAATATTAACACCTGAAACTGGCAGATCTTTAAGTGGCATCACAGAAGGGATACCTTCTCCAAGATCTAATCCGCTACCGCGAAATAAAGATGACTTTAGTGAACTAGAGTTTTGAATAATACTATCGAGATAATTTTTAACAACACTGGCTGGAATTTGATGAGTGAGTTTTCTAAATTTTCTACGGTTATATAACCAGTAAACAATAAGAACTGCTAAAACGAATAGTAGAACTAAACTGGTGATAGTAATGGCTTCATCCGTGAACTTAGTCACGATCAATTTTAGAGTCTCGGTCACGACAATCCTTCCTTGGAAACACGTGTTATCCTATGAAAATTATAGGGAGTTGACCCCATTCGTGTCAACCTTAGAACATATATGTCAGACGAGTTTAATCAGATCAAAATACAAGGGCTTTCTAGCGGCAACGATGGTTTCTTGAAACGGATGAAAATCAGTGCCCCTATAGTCTGTCACTTCAACTCCTGATTCTTTGCAAATCAGCCCTGAAGCCGCTACATCCCATGGTGCAAGCCCTGTTTCCCAAAAGCCATCAAAGATTCCTTCTGCGACATAACACAAATCAAGAGCTGCGCTTCCCATTCTTCGAATGCCACGGCTCTTGCCCATAAGATTTTTAAATAGAGCGAATTCCCGATCAAAAACCTTTCCTTTTTCAGTCGCAAATCCTGTCGCCAGCATTGCGTTTGGTAGTTTTTTTCCAACAGCAGTCATTTTTTTGGGTTTCTTACCAGGAACAATTTTAAAGGCACCCTGCCCTTCGCATGCATAATAAGTGAAGCCTGTTGCTGGCTGATGAACAACGCCAAGCACTGGTTTTCCAAAATGAGTAAGGGCGATACAAACACCGTAGTACTCAAGCCCACTTAAAAAATTGTTTGTTCCATCTAACGGATCAACGACCCAGCACCACGGAATCTCTTGATAATGTTTATAAGCATGTTTTTTATTACCAAAACTTTCGTAATAATTTTCTTCTGCTAAAACATCCATCGTTGGGTACTTTAACTTTAAGGATTTAATTATAAAATTTTCTACGGCTACATCAGCTTCACTAGCAACACCTAGAGCTTGTTTATGAGTGACTTTTAATGTGCCTATCTTTTTTTGAAAACGAGTAAGTTTCTGCCCAGCTTTTTCGGCCAATTCGATCGTAGACAAAAGTGTGTCTCTAATCTCTTTTTTACTCATCATCTGACATATTTCCATTTAGACGCTGATGTTCAATTACTAATTCCATTTCAGATTCTTTAAGAGGTTCTTTTGAAGCAATGGTATAGGTTTCAGCAAACCAATGACCAAGATCGATCATCTTACAGCGTTCACAACAAAAGGGACGAAACTTTGACGAATAATAATCAAATTCCGTTTTGCATTGTCCGCATTTAATCATCATCACTTTATTCACTTCTAGTTTTCCTATCCTGTTTTACGAGTCCCCAGTATAGCTGATCCAAATCCACTTGGGGAAGTTTTGAGCTAAACTTATGTTGATCAAGACTAGCAATTCTCTGTGGCCCAGTAACTGCATTCACTAGCCATGCTGCATCAGCGCCCAACAAATCATTTAAATCAAATATTGAACAAGTAAAATTATTTTTATGGTTTTCTAAAAAAAGAGAAACTGTAATTCCTTGCAAGATATATTCACTCACCTGTGGTGTGAAAAATGTCGAGCCTTTACACCAAATAAGATTCGACACAGTTGCTTCAGCTATCTTTTCTTGCTCATCTAAATACAGATAGTCATCAAAGTTTTTCTTTCTAGCCAATTCACGCTGACTCATTCTCCAAGAATAATCCCCCGCTTTTAACCAAGGTGGAATCGATCGTTTCATAAGTCTATTTTGACTTAGCGATAACTTAAGAAGAGCTTCACTATCACGGCAAACGAGTGGTCTTGAATTAAATTCAAAACGTTGATCATTCAGTAAATCTATTCTTAAAATCTGATCTGGTTGTTCTTTAAAAAATTGGCAGACTTTTAAAAAGAGCTCTTTTTCGTTGGGAACGGATGGTAAGCCAAAGTATTTCCATGACTTGAGTAGGCGCTGCCAATGCATCGACCAAAATAATGGTTCGCCTTGATCCTCTCTAAGGGTCGTGAAAGCTAACTTTGTCGCCACGCTTACTCCATGGTACTTATTTATCCATGAATAAAACTATCACATTGATTGGCTTTGGTAATCAAGCAAAGGCATGGGCCATGAATCTAAAAGATTCTGGCTGGAATGTTCAAGTTTGCTTAAAACCTGAAAGCCCATCAAAAGATCTAGCGCTTAAACTCGGCCTACATGTCACGACTTTAGAGCAAGCGGCTCTAAATGTTGGAGACTTTGTTAATCTAACACCGGACCATCTTCATCATGAAGTCTTAAAAGGTATTACCTTTTTAAAAGGCTCTAGACTTATCTTCGCCCATGGCTATTCCATTGAGAGCAAGCTCATTGACGGAGATAAACTTGGCGCTGAAATTATCTTGTTTGCACCAAAAGCGATTGCCAGCGAACTTCGTTTTCTTTATGAAACGAAAGGAAAACTCGCTGCCGTTTACTCCGTAGAATTTGCACAGAATAAAGAACAAACAAAAGAATGGATTTTTGAATTGGCCAAAGCTTTGGGTATCAACGCAGGACCTTATCCGGCAACCTTTGAAGAAGAAACTAAAGCTGATCTTTTTTCTGAGCAATCCATATTATGTTCCGTCTTACCTAGGGCCGCTGAACTTAGTTTTAATCTACTTAGAAAAAATGGCATCAGTGAAGAGCTCGCCTACTTAGAATGTTGGTATGAGATGAAACTCATAGCGAACACTCTCGTTAAGTTAGGTCCCACTGAGTTCTTTAAGTTGATTTCACCTAACGCCCTTTTAGGGGGTTATAAGGCTGACAAACTGCTTTTTGACAAAGCGTATCAAAATAAATTAGAAACTCTCTTTGAAGATATCGATCGGGGAACCTTTTACAAACAAGCCAGTGACGCTGATTTTTCAGCTCTGCGTGAAGCTATAGCCGACGAGTGGGGCCATAGTAGTTTGCAACAAACTCACCTGAAATTAAAATCACAATTGTTTGAGGATTAATATGAAAGCCCTAACAACAAGACAGATTAGAAAAAGAAAAGCCTCTAGCGGAGCTGAATCTCTTCAGATGCTGACTTGTTATGATTTTCAAACAGCTAAGATGCTCGAGCAAACTTCTGTTGATCTTATTTTGGTCGGCGACTCTGTTGGTAACGTTGTGCTTGGTTACGACACAACCGTTCCTGTGACAATCCAAGACATGATCACTTTTGGAAGTGCCGTTCGTCGTGGCGCTAAAAATAAATTCCTTGTGGTTGATCTTCCATTTGGAGCGACAGCGACTTTTGATGACGGTATTAAAAATGCTGTTGAGCTTTTTAGAGCAACAGGTGCCGAGTCATTAAAAATTGAAGGTGCTACTGATCACGTTTTATCAATGATAAAAAGATTAAGTGAAACTGGTGTCGCGGTGATGGGACATATTGGCCTAACTCCTCAATCAGTTCACGAACTTGGTGGATATTTCACTCACGGTAAAACCACAGATTCAGCTCATCGTTTGCTAGCTGAAGCTATTAAGCTTGAACAAGCTGGGGCATTCGCCGTTGTACTTGAATGTGTAGATGCCACGACTTCAGCTATCATTACAGAAAAGCTCAATATCCCAACAATCGGAATTGGTAGTGGCGATCAAGTCGATGGCCAAGTCTTAGTGCTTAACGATCTTTTAGGATTGGCTGAAGATAATACGCCAAAGTTTGTAAAACCTGTGGCCAATTTATTTGAAACAAAAAAGACTTTGATTGAAAATTATCTTAAGCAGAGTCGTGAAGTCACTAAAAGTAGATTTTCTAAAAATATTCCAGCCCAATAATAATCATGGAACTCATCCTTACTTTTGATATAGGCAACACAAACCCTCATGTTGGATGGTTTATTGACGGAAGCCTTAAACAAGTCACCAGACTTGATGCTGTTAATGAGCAAAGTATCGATGCCGTAGGTGCTAAAAAAGTTCAATCGATTACCTCAAAAGTGGGTCATGACTTTGATCACTCATGGCTTTCTCCAATTGAAGTCATGGAGTGGCGAACCTTTAAAGATTTTTTAAAGATGCCTTTAAAGTACGCGGGGACCTTAGGGGCTGATCGCTTAGTTCAGATTTATTATCTTCATCATGAATATAAAAATATTCGCGCCGTGATTGATGCTGGTACCTTTACGACGATTGATCTACTCAGTGAAAATGGTCACAGCGGTGGAATTATTATTCCAGGCTTTGAAACCTATCTTGATGTGTTCAAACTTAAAGGAGCCAAGCTTCCAAGACTGAGTCTTGATCAAGTTAACATTCAGGCGGAGCCTACGATTAAAGCGCTTAACACCTTTGATGCTATTGCCCAGGGCTACAATTTTTTACTGCATAAAATTCAAGACGAGCTTAAGGACAATGATGCGCAAAGCATTATGATCACCGGTGGCCACGGCGAACTGCTTAAACCCCTGTTTCCCGGTTGTATGAGTGAGCCACACCTTATCCATCACTCCCTGCACTTCTGCCTTAAGAAAGCATATGAACTAGGAATAATGTAGGGATTATGCGATTCTCGCCCTTATGAATATCATTGTGGCCGTTACCGGATCCATTGCCTGCTATAAAGCCTTCGATCTTGTTCGAGGACTGACTAAGCTTAAACATAATGTACGAGTTGTTTTAACTCAGGGTGCTCTGGATTTTATTAAGCCAGAAATTTTTAAGCACTTGGGTGCTGACTATGTTTACTTACCTCAAGATGATCACAACCCTACAAAAGAAATGTTCAACGGACTTGAGCATGATCAAGTCTTACATATCGCTCTGGCCAGATGGGCGCAAAAAGTTGTTATCGCTCCACTGAGTGCTAATACATTAAACAAATTAGGTCATGGTCTAGCTGATGATTTACTTTCGTGTTTATTTTTAGCTTTAAAACCTGAAGTATCTGTTCTTTTATTTCCGGCCATGAATCCTGCTATGTGGGACAATGCCATTGTTAAAAAGAACCGTGAAACACTAAGTTCTCTTCCACTCACTTATATGCACTCAACGATGAGTGGTGAAATGATTTGTGGTGAAAATGGGGACGGTAAACTAGCAAGCGTTGAAGAAATGTTAACGTTGATTCAAAGTTTTGAGCATAAAGCACTTCAAAAGAAAGTGTTAATCACAACAGGTGCCACGATTGCACCGATTGATCCTGTTCGATTTGTGACCAACGCGAGTTCTGGAGAAACTGGTTATTGGCTTGCCGTTGAAGCTTTACGCCTTGGATATCAAGTCCACTTAGTCGGCGCGAAATACTCTACTTCAAAAATTGATTTGCTTATTGATCATCCACGAGTCTTGATTGATAGAGTAGCAACTACGCAAGAGATGTTTGAAACCGTTACAGCTTCTTTTAAAGACGCGAGTGCTTATATTTCAAGTGCGGCCATTGGTGACATTGCTTTTCACACAAGCGCATCAAAATTAAAAAAAGATCAACTTAGTGGATCACTCCCCTTTGAAAAGTCTCAAGATATTTTAAAACATCTCTTAAGTCTTAGAAGTTCTGAGCAGACCATGATTGGTTTTGCAGCAGAAACAGATCTCTCTGTGACAACGCTTGATAAGAAATGGAACGATAAGCCTGTTGATTTATTGATTGGCACGAAAGTTGGTTTTAATCAGGGCTTTGGTGATACTGCGCCTGAATATATTTTTTATCGCGGTAATCAGAATATCGTATTTCAGGGTACATTAACAAAAGAGCAACTTGCTCATAAAATTTTGGAATCAATTAGGCATGATCAAACTCATAGCCTCCACGTCTGAATTTATTTCGTGGAGAAATTCTATTAGTCGCTCTGTTGGCCTTGTTCCAACCATGGGTAATCTTCATTCTGGTCATCTAAGCCTTGTTGAACAGTCGGTAAAAGAAAATGAATGTACTGTTGTCACCATCTTTGTTAATCCAAAACAATTTGGACCCGGTGAAGATTATGAGCAATATCCAAGAACTTTGGATGACGATTTAGAAAAACTTAAGACACTTGACGGTGACATTATTGTTTTTGCCCCAAAAGATAATAGTGAAATTTATCCTGAAGGATTTCAAACTCAAATTGCACTTCCAGAACTTTCTAAAATTCTCTGTGGAAAATCTAGACCGACTCATTTTGCTGGTGTGACCACAGTTGTTTATCAGCTCTTTACTTTAGTAAAGCCTGAGCTAGCTTACTTTGGTCAAAAAGATTATCAGCAAGTTAAAATCATTGAGCGCATGACTAAAGATCTTAGACTTACGGCCCATATTAAGATGCTACCAATCATAAGAGACCACGACGGTTTGGCGCTTTCATCGCGAAACCAATATCTCAATGACAATCAACGCCAAGATGCCCTTATATTGCCAAGAACCATCGAGCAGTTGAGCTCTGTCTTAAATCAAGAGGGTCTAAGCGCTGTTTTAAGTCAGATTAACGACATTACCAAGAATCCTGTCTGGGATTACCTTGAAATACTCGAGGCTAATAGCTTGCGAGCACCTCAAAGCGGTGATAAATTTTTTGTCTTAGTCGGTGCTGTCTTTATGGGCAAAACCCGACTCTTAGATAATAAAATTGTGGAGCTCAATGTTAGATAACGAATTTCATATTAATATCTCGTCTCAGGCAACATTAGTTTCTTTAGTCGCTCCACAGCTCGATGAACATCGAACGATTCAAGAAAGTCAGCGCTCTTTAACAGAGCTTAGAGAACTCCTTCGCACCCTTGGCATTAAGGCCATGAGTGAAATTATTCAAAATAAAAAACAAATTGATGCGGCAACTTTCTTAGGCTCTGGAAAACTTGAAGAAGTGGCCAAGCAGGCCAAAGACGAAGGCTCAGACTTATTAGTTTTTGACTTCGAACTGTCAGCGTCGCAGGTAAGAAATATTCGAAAGATTACTGGTATGTCAGTCATCGATCGCGTTCACGTTATTTTAGAAATTTTTGCCAGACACGCAAGAACCAGAGAAGCCAAGATTCAAATTGAAATTTCCAGGCTTCAATATCTTCTTCCGCGACTTATGGGCTTTTGGTCCCACTTAAACCGTCAGCGTGGTGGTGTTGGTGTTCTGGGCGGTGAAGGTGAAAAACAAATCGAGCTGGATCGTCGTATTATTCGCGATCGAATTGAATTTCATAAAAAAGAATTAGAAACGATTAAAAAGTCTCGTGAACAACAAAAAAAGAAGCGCCAAAACAAAGCTGTTACAGCGGCCCTTGTTGGTTATACCAACGCTGGTAAAAGCTCTTTGATGAATAGAATGTGTCGAGTAAGTATTCTTGAAGAGAATAAGCTATTTGCCACGCTAGACTCAACCTTTAGAACATTAAATCCTGACACTCACCCACCAATGATTTTGATTGATACGGTGGGATTTATTTCAAATCTTCCTAATACATTAATTGAAGGTTTTAAAACCACATTAGAATCTGCTCTAGAAGCTGATCTTCTTATTCTGGTCGCAGACATTAGCGATCCTCATTATGAGAAACAGCTTAAAGTCACTCGTGAAGTTTTAAATGAACTGGGTGTTCACGATAAAGAACAGCTGATTGTCTTTAATAAAAAAGATCTCCTTAATGATCCGATCAAAGAGAAGATTATTAAAAGAAGTCACGCCGGCTCTTTTGTTGTCAGTTCTTTTAATCCTGAAGATATCAAAGCGCTTCGTAGCCATGTGGTGAATTGGTTTTTAGAAAAACAAAATAAGTATGATCTTTTCGTGCCATATGAAGACGGTGAAGCTCACTCAGTTGTGGCAGGAAAAACGAATATTCTCTCAACACATAACCATGAAACAGGTATTTTTTATCGCGTGAGAGTGCCAGCTTTTATTTTTGATTCTTTAAGAATGAATAAATATATCTTGGCGCCTGATAGTGAAATCTACAACCACATGGACTTCAACTCAGATAGTAGTACTTAAACCAATACGAACCGAGAACCACCGCGACACTCATCGAAAAATTAAAACAGAATTGGAAAAATTCTCGATGATCCAAAGCTCTACTCCAATTGTAAAATTGTTTCAAAGACCAGTATCCATCGGTGCTTCGAGCGTTATTCTAAAACAGTTTTGAAGAATTACTGTTGTAAAATTTTAGAGACAATTGCCACTAAATCAAATGGACCTAATGGTTTTTCTATATGGGTGTGAATCGGCCTTGAAAGGCTTTCTAGCGCAGGAAGATCACCAGTAAGAATCACTGGAATATGCGCATCTAGTCGTTCAATAAATTCTTTAGAAATTGTTTGGCCATCAAGGATGAGAAGATCTGGTTTTAAATCATCGATAAAGTGCATGCAATCGTGATCTGGGTAGCTATAAATATCAAAACCAGCGCCACTAATCGCTTTTTCCATTAATTCTCGAAGAAATTTTTCTTTTTCGACGTAGACAACCATCTTCTTTTGCATCTTTGTCTCCCAATAGCTGATGGTTTTTTGTTAAAGCGATGGTACAGTTTGGTTATGTCTGACGTCAAAGTGCTCGATGAGCAAGACCAGGTTCTGTTCCAGTGTAGTTTGCAAGATGCGCAAAAAGCCTGGAACTATGCCCGCGATATGGAAGCCATTGGTATTGAAGTTAGAATTGTCTCCCCTAGTCTTCCTGAATCCTTGGCCAAAAGCCTAGGTGTTAACGAAGAAGATCTAGCAACACTTCGCCACGAACTAGAAGATGAACTCGACTCTCATGTGGGCTGCTGTAACAAACAAGATCAAGATTAAAACATGGAAAAACAAAAGCCGGTCTTTGTTCCCAGACGTCTCGTTCTTGTTTTAAAAAAAATAAGAAGAGCTCTTGAGCGTGAAAGTATCGAAACAAAAGATATGATCATGACCTATCTAAAATTCTCTAGAGGTTTAGCGACTGAAGAAGAAATGAAGGATGCTAATCTTCAATTTCAAGATTTTTTAAAAACTATTGGTCTTGGTGTTTTTGCTGTTCTTCCATTCGCTCCATTAACGATTCCATTTCTCGTTACCTTTGGAAAACGAATTGGTATTGATGTCATACCAGATAGTTTTCGCGAAGAGTTCAAGCGCGAGAATGATCTTGATATCGATCCAGCTAAGTACCCAAAATCTTAAAACTCACTTAAAAAATCGCCACCTTTTCTTGTGAAATAGCCATTTAGGTACTGCTTATTTGTTTAGCTCCTTCCTAATTTCAAACAGTTAAATTTTCTTTGAAGTTCAGGGGTTATCCTAATTGAAATATATAAAGGCGTGGTACGTATGAAGACATTAAGCCTATTCATGACAATGATGCTTTTACTCACTTCTCACACAGTGAGCGCTAAAGATGATCACAAAGATCATAAAGATCACAAGAAATCTATCGCTTCAGCTCTAGCGAAAATTTTTAGACCGCTAGTTCGTCGTCCTAAGGCAGGACAGATTATTACTTGGAATGGATTTCGTTGGGTTCCAGTGCAATATGCTTATTGGGATAACCCAGGTCGCGGCAATAAATCTGGCGATCAACTTGTTTGGGATGGTCATCGTTGGATCGATCGTCCAAGTCATGGCGGTGGTTCTGATCTAGAAATTACTGCTGGAGTTGGTTTACTTGCTAACGGTCAAGCAGGTGGAGTTATTACTGAAAAAGGTGTTTTAGAAGTTAATATCGGAACGAGTGCGGGGCAGATTCCATTTATCAATGATGATGGCGATATGGCCGTTGATGGTTTCTTAGTTAGCGGTGACGGTATTATTTTTCCTGATGGCTCTGTTCAAAATACAGCGGCGACAACAATTCAAGGTCCGGCCGGTCCACAAGGTCCAGCGGGTGTGAATGGTTCTGTTGGTGCTCAAGGTCCAATAGGTCCACAAGGCTTAAAAGGTGATAAGGGCGACAAGGGTGATAAAGGTGATACGGGAGCACAAGGTCCTGCCGGTGCGGCCGGTGCCGTTGGTCCTCAAGGTCCAGCTGGTATTGCGGGAGCAGATGGTGCTCAAGGCCCTCAAGGATTAAAAGGTGATAAAGGCGACACAGGTGCGCAAGGTCCCGCTGGGGTTGCAGGTCCAGTCGGTCCACAAGGTCCAGCTGGTATTACGGGAGCAGTTGGTGCAACCGGTGCGATTGGACCTCAAGGTCCTGCTGGTGTTGCCGGTGCTACTGGAGCACAAGGTCCTCAAGGCCTAAAAGGTGATAAGGGCGACAAGGGTGATAAAGGCGATACTGGCGCGCAAGGTCCTGCAGGTGTTGCGGGTCCAATGGGTCCTCAAGGTTTACAGGGTCTTCAAGGATTACAAGGTCCGGCAGGTAGTGATGCTGTTGTTGATATTGGAACTGGTCCTGGTCAAATTGTTCAAGTTGGCGTGGATGGAAAAATTGCAGCAAGCTTACTTCCTGATAGCGCAGGTGGTGGATCAGCGGCGATTGCTTACGTAAAAGATATTAAGGCTTCAGGTGTTCACGGCGGAGCTTGTACTGCTGGTTCTTGGATCACGAGAGATCTCAATACTGTTGAAGGTGATTCTTCCATTGTAAGTCTTAGTGGAAGTAATTTTGTTCTTGAGCCAGGTAAATACGAAATTGATGGAATCGTTCCAGCTTTTTTAAGTTCTCAACACAAGACAAGATTAGTCGATTCTATTAGCGGTGGGACTGTTTTAGTTGGTGCTACTGGCTTTAGTAATAATGGTGCTGCTTCAATGACTCAGTCTGTACTTAAGGGAACATTTACCCTGACGCAGCAGACGATTATTAGACTTGAACATCGTTGTGGTGGCTCTCACGCTTATGGTTTTGGTTATGCCTCTGGGTTTGGTGAAAACGAAGTCTATAGTCAGATCAAAATCGTCAAACTTAATTAAGATTTTCAAGCTCGCTTCACTCTTGATACACTTTAAGAGTGAAGCAATTATCTCTTATCATTCTTTTCTTTCCAATAATGGCGTTTGCCATTGATTTTGGTAACGGCTCTCTTGGTAGTTGTACTAACGCCACGTTTGCAGCTGGAAATGGTGGAACCTATCAATGCGATAGCGTAACCATTACTGGCGCCGTTACTTTTAATGCAGGCCAATCAGCTGTTGTTATTTTGTCTCGATCTTCAATCGACATTACAGGCTCAATTAGTTTAAACGGACTCAACGGTGCTAACGGTGCCAATGGTGCGGCTATTGATACTAGTGGAGCTCTAGGTGGTGCTGGTGGAAATATTGGCGGCAGTTACCTTGGTGGGATTGGTAATGGTGAACGAAGTGGCCGCGCTGGTAATGGAAATACTCCCGGCGGCGGCGGTACAGGTCAAATTTCAGTCGTTTTTTCTGGCGCCGGAGCAGGTGGTGGCGGTAACGGTAGTGCCGGTACTTCAGGAGCTGCTGGAAGTGGTATCGCTGGTAGTGGAGGAAGCTCTTCTTCTTCACTAGCTGGTGGCTCTGGCGGTGGAGCTGGTGGAGCTGGAGACGACAGTGTCTTTAGTTATGCACCAGGTGTTGGCGGTGGTGGCGGTGGTTTCTTAACTTTACGATCGGCCACTTCAATTAGCGTTGCCGGAACAATTAATGCGAATGGTGGAAATGGTGGAAACGGAGATACACGTTCTGGCGGCGGCGGCGGCGGCTCTGGTGGAACAATTCTGATTCAAGCTTTAAGTGGAGTGGATATTAACGGCACTGTTAATTTGGCTGGTGGAACTGCGGGTGTTGGGCCAAGTGCCAACGCTGGTGGGGCTGGTGGTGTTGGACGAATCCGCATTGAAACTTCCGGTGGCTCAAATATCAACACTTCAGGTATTACAATTACTTCAGGAGTTAACGTTGAGACCTCTGATCTGTTTACCAATTCATTTCAAGGAAAACTTGCCACTGGATGCGGCTCAATTGATAGTGATCATAATTCTTCAGGCGATCAATTTTTAACATTTTTTTTAATTTTGTTTTTAAGTTTAGCGCTGCCAACGATAACCAAAGTGAAGCATTAAAGTCGTAACGCTATAATCACCTTCTTTTTCAATCGTCTGATTTTTAAAACCAACACCATAAAACCATTTTCCGACAAAATATTTGGCGTGAAGACCAAAAGCCATTTGACCCAGAAGACTTAGATCGAGTTGAGTTTCAATATATTTATTATCCCAGACAAAGGGCTGAGCTAATAAAGATGAGTGCAATGAAAAGGTTGAAATCGTTGAATCTGACAACGTATTTGAATTGGCTGCTCGCTCATAAGATGAAAGCCTGTTTAGCGATAAACCAGCTCCAACCCAAACAGGAAAAGATAAATTCCAATCATAACTTTTTTGAAGACCAAGATTTAATGAACTGTCTTGGTAACCAAGCGAATCAAAGGCCTTACCACTGACCCAACTTAGATTAGAAAAAAGGCGATAGTGACTTAGTTCGCGTGATAGATTTAAATTAAAACCACTGGCCGTCATCCCTGTCAGATTAAAATCCTGTCTTCCCTTCTTAAGTTCATAATTGGGCTTGGAAGCTTGTAATCCGATATCAATATCAAAAGGAGACCTTAGATTGAGTCTAAGTTTATATTCGTTCACTCTTGTTTCTTCTTTGGCCACCTCAACGACATCTAATGCAGTTATAATAATTTTTCTTCTTTTACTTAAAAGTTCTCTACCTAAGCTATCAAAGGCTTTAATTCTCCAATACCACTCACCTACCGGCAGATCATTTAAGACAATTTCATTTGAAGATATTTTTTGAGATTTAACGGGTTTCTTAAAATCTAAATCCTTTGATAATAAAAATATCCAATCCTTTACACCAGGTTTACTGTCCCATTCAAATTCTACGGAATTATTTTGCTTAAACTCGCTTCGATGCCTTGGTGAATCTAGCTCAATCTCTGTCTCTTCCCAACCATTTGGTGGGATTAACGCCGTTTGCACTAATGCACTTGGAACTCCCTCGCGCTGCCACTGATCAATCGCCTTTACACGCCACCAAACTTGTCTTAGAGGTGCTCCAATCCAAATGAATTGGTTATCATTAACTTTTTGTCTACTGAGAATTTTACTTTGATTTTTATCAGCAAAGATCTCAATGATATAAGCCTGTGCACCATCAACTTCACTCCATTCAAACTCAGCGGAAAAATCTTGAGCATAGGCATTGCTTATTAATGAATAAATAAAACTTTGAGGTTTCAGTGGGATAAGTTTTAACTCACTTGGAGCTCGCTCCAGATCTGGTGCGGGTAAAATAGCACCAGGCTTAATATTGATTTCTCTAATCTCTGAATAAATTGAATCCTTTTTGATTCGCCAGTAAAAACGCCCCAAGCTTTCAACTTTCCATAAGAATGAATTGTCTACGTCAGCTGAAACAACAATGTCGTCAAATTTCTGATCTTTGGCAATTTCAATGATTGCTTGCCCAGAAAAGCTAAACTCAACATTATCTCCGGGGCGACTTACATTTATTTCGGCCAAATCAGCAGGGGTAAGAAGTTGTAAAACAGGAGCTGGATCGATCTTTTCAATCTTTTGATTTTTTATTATTTCAAAAGTATTGGTGCTTGATAAAACGACACCTTCATCATTAACGGCACGCCAAAAATATGTTCCAACTCCAATATCATCATCATCATCGATCAATTTTTCTGATTCGAATATTGAACTTTGCGAGATCTCTATCTCAGGATTAGTGCGATAAGACTGGCTAGTAAACTCCCATTGATATTCAACTTCAATGGCATCTTCATCAATAGATATCTGCGCTCCATCTTTTGGAGAAAGAAGCTTTACGAACTTTTCACTAAGTTTAATTTCACTAGAATCATTAACTTCGATTTGGTTATCTTGATCTAGTTTAAAAGTTTCACCAGTTGAAGACTGAACTGATACATCGCCATTAGAAGTTTCAAGTTTTGAAATTCCATTTGAAGTGGATAACTTCACCTTTGCATTTTTTGAACTTAAAGAAATCTGCTTGCCACCTAAATTCACTTTAACTGATTCACCTTCTTTAATATCAAGATAAATTAGTCCCTCTTTAACTTGAATGGCTAAGCCACCGGAGAATTGATCAAGCTCGATTAAGGAATTTGGCAAGAGCTCAAGGTTCTCACCGCGCTCAAGAATTAACTTGGCGCGTGATTTATCATAGGTAAAAAGTAAATCTTTCCGCTTAAAGGTTTGTCCTACTTGCACATCATTCCAAGCTAAATTTCCAACTGATTTACTCTTAACAATATTACTCAAGCTTTCAATTTTAGCGAAAGAGCCCGTGCCAGACGAGTCTAGCGATGATGGCCAGTATAAAATTTTAGCGCTCCATACGGCCACGATGGAAAAAAATCCGACTAATATCCAGTCTAACTTGGAACTTTTCATTCTCCCTTCGTCAAAAAGTGTCTTCTTGTTCATTATAGTGGTCTTTGAGATAATATCTACGAATTAAATAATGGAAATTAAACAACTTCAAAGACCTATTCTCTTTCCTTTGAAACTCAAGCTTATAAGCTTATTCTCATTGGTATTACTTATAAGCCTTGCTGCTTATGCACAATATGCTTTAACTAAGTTCATCGAAGATAAATCTGCATATATTTTTAATTCAGTTCAAGATTCTTCAAGGTCTATCTCAAGAGATATTTTAAATACAATTCAAGAATCAAAAAGAACATTACATATCATGGGACTACTTACTAAGAGTGAGGATATTAAGAATATTTTTGATTCTTCTCCCTCTTTTATTGATTACCGTATCTTTGATCTTTCAAAAAATAAATTTACGACTGGAATCCTTGATCATACCGGCTTATCTAAATTATCTCTTTCTAGGCAGGATATTGATAAAGCGATTGATCAAAACTGGGGACAAATAACTTCATCAGCTGACAAAACATTTTTCTACTTTTTTAAAAATAAACCCGTTATTACCATCGTAACAAAACTCAATGAATCCATACAAATTGCACAAATTTCTCTAGTCGAAAGCTTAGTTCAAAAGAATAACGAAATAGATAATCTAATCATGTCTCCAGGATTTGAAACATTAACAGATCAATCAGCCCCAGGTATTTTAAAGCAGCTTAAAGATGAATATCTCGCTAAAGGCATCAAAAAAGGTGTTTTCGAAGCAAACTTCAACGACCAATTAAGCCTTATCTCTTTTGAACAAGAAAATCTTACGAATCCGATTTCAATATCTATCATAAAAAAATCAGCAGCTTTTTCAGTAGCCGATAAACTGATTAAGCAGTCTTATATTTACGCTGTCTTCCTCTTAAGTTTAGCCATTATCATCGGTATTCTTTTTTCAAGATCATTAACCAAGTCTTTAGAAACACTTTTTGAAGGTACACAAAAGTTTGTCGCTGGAGATTTTGAAAATAGTGTTGAAGTAAAGTCTAGAGATGAGATTGGTGCCCTTTCTGATTCCTTTAATTATATGGGGAAAAAAATTGTTCAATTCATGGAGCAAATGAAAGAGAAAGTACGCCTCGAGCGAGAAGTTGAAGTTGCAAAATTAGTTCAAGATTCATTTTTTCCCAATTTTGAAGGAACTATTCAAGGTGCTGAGTTTTCGGCTTTCTATGCGCCAGCATCTGAATGCGGCGGAGATTGGTGGGGATATATAGAATCAAACGGTAAAAGTGCTATTTTTATCGCTGATGCAACTGGACATGGCGTTCCTGCTGCTCTGATTACAGCGACAGCTAATTGCGCCCTACATACGCTAGAAGAATTGTTAAAGACACAACCAGAACTGATAGTTAAGCCCAATGCCATGCTTGAGTGGTTTAATAAGGCCATCTGCGGTGCTGGTAAACAATTGTATATGACAATGCTATGTACAGTGGTTGATAAAGAGACGAAAACACTAACTTGGTCAAATGCAGCTCACAACCCTCCTTATCTTTTGAGTGCGAAAATCGATCAACCTTCTAGGCAAGATCTTATTCCTCTTTTAAGTGAGCCATCTGCTCACCTAGGAAAAGAGCATCATTCAACCTTTGAGAATAAGCAGATTTCATATGAAGAAGGTGACCTTCTCGTCTTGTATACCGATGGAATTGTTGAAAACACAAATAAAGAAAATAAGCCGTATGGTGATCGTAAGTTCCACACCAGTATTACACAGAATAAGAATTCTAATCTTAAGTTATGGCAAAGTGCTATAAGTAGTGAAGCTCTGACTTTTAGTGGCGGCACACCAAGTGATGACGATGTTACATTAGTCCTTTGTCGTTTGGTTTCTACCCATACGACTAAAGACATTGAATTTATTAATAACAACACTGTCATTAGTCACCTCGATGCAAAAGAAAGTATCGACTTTCTTTGTGAGAATACAAACGTTGATCATTTAATTGGACATAACTCACCAATTTTAAGTCACGAAATTGAACTCAATGCTCCGTCAATAGGAACCCCACTATTTTCTTGGCAGGGCCAGAAATTAGAAGAATATAGAAATGAAATTGATCTCTTTTTAAAAACAAAAGAATTTCCTGGATGGTTTCAAAGTCCAAGAGACTATCTTTCTTTAATTGGAGACGAGCTTGTTACTAATGCCTTTAGCGATAAAGATTCCATCGTTTCAGTTAACCTCAGTGTCGATGATTCTTTCATTATGATTGAAGTCCAAGACAACAAGGGTATGCTGACAAAAGACCAGATATTACAGGCCTTTAAAAGAGCAAAAGAAACACAATCTCCAAAGCAAGATGGTCGTGGAGCCGGATTAGGCTTATACCTCGTCTATCAATCCACTAATCAAATTTGGATTGATATTCATAAGAATCAATCAACTACGATTAAATGTGTTTTAGAAGCTACAAAGCGATACAAGAATTTTAAGGGAAGAGTCACCTCTTTTCATTTCAAGGTTAGGGAGATTTCATGAGTTCAGGTCTGGATATTAAAGTTAATCTAGAAAATAATGTTGCTGAAGTCATTTTGACGGGACGAATTGATGAAGATGCTAATTTTGAGGCATTAACATCTTGTGAGGCGAACGTATTTCATTTGAATTTTTCAGGTGTAAACCTAATTAATTCTTGTGGCGTTAGAGAGCTCATTAATCTCGTTACTGCTCTAAATCAAAAGGCGAAGATTATTTATAAAAGCTGCCCGCAAATTATGATTGAGCAGATGAATATGGTTGAAGGCTTTTTGCCAGCAAATGCTTCAATTGAAAGCTTTTACGCTCCCTATTTTGATCCTGACGCTGACGAGGAGATTAAAGTTCTTCTAAGAATTCAGGAAGTTTCTAACAAAAAAGCACCCATTAAGAAAAATGATTCGGGAACTGAACTTGAGTTTGATGCTCTTGAAGCTCAGTATTTTAATTTTATAAAGTAGGTTTCATGAGTACAGAAAAGTATAAACTTTTTGATGATCTATTATCTGGAGTCGTTGTTATCGATAACAATCAATCCATCGTATATTTCAATCAAGCTTTTTTAGTTCTTATCCAGTCATCCCCTCGTGTTCTTAAGAATACAAAGCAATTTTCAGAGCTTTTTGATAAAAAAGAAGTCATTACCAAAGTTTTTGAGGGAGCTCAAAAAAATACAACTGGCATCTCAGAAGAATCAATTCTGTTTACAACTCAAGGTTATGGTCCCATTACAGTTGTAATAAAGGCGATTAAGGAAGAGGATAACATCATACTCTCCTTCAATGACCTTACTGTTGAACGTAATCTATATGATAAATACAAGATTCAACTTGAAGAGATCAAGAAAACACATGAAAAGATACTACAAACAGATAAGCTAGCCACGTTAGGTGAACTCTCTGCTGGCATCTCACATGAAATTAATAATCCTTTAACAGTCGCTTATGGGTATGCTCAAAATATTGAATGGGAATTAAAAGAGAATGCGAGTTTGAATAAAGAAGAAGTTATTACCTCTATCAATAGAGTTACGACATCTCTTGAAAAAATTTCATCGATTATCAATAATATGAAATCCTATGTTCGAACAAATGATGATCATCGTCAATTTTGTGATCTACAGAAAGTGACAAAAGGTGCCTGTGAACTTACACATACAGGATCTCGAAAAGACTTAATTAAAATGGAGATTAATGAAATCGATGAACCATTAATCATTCAAGCGAATCCAGTTGAGCTTGAACAAGTGATTGTTAATCTTTTGAAAAACTCATTTGATGCACTTTTAGATAACCAAGTTAAAAATCCCAGCGTTACTATTTCTTTTACTAAAGCTGATCATTTTGTAGGCTTTTCTATTACTGATAACGGCCCAGGAATTGATTCATCAATTGGAGATAATGTTTTCCAGCCTTTTTTTACGACAAAAGATATAGGAAAGGGTTCGGGACTTGGACTTTCTATCAGCAAGAGACTTATTGAAAAGCATCAAGGCACACTCACCTTCGAGAATCAAAAGCAAGGTGTCTGTTTTTCTATTCAACTTCCAACGATGGAAATGAGTAGTATGATTACTTCTGGTGGTTTTGGGCCTGAAATCGGAGAAGGTGATCAAAAGAAGATTCTTATCGTCGATAATGATCCAGCAGTTCTAAATGAACTCGATGAAATGCTACAAGCTGCAGGCTATTCTGTAGTAGGATCTACAGGTGGTGATGATGCACTTCATATTCTCATTCAAACGGAGATTGATCTTGTCATCACAGATCTAGCCATGCCTAAATTTTCAGGTAGTGAGCTGGCACAAAAAATTAGAGCTCTTGAAGAAGATATTCCTATTATTTATTTAAGTGGTGCGCTTAATGGAAAAGAAACATTCCAAAAAGATAAAGAGACATTAAACATCTCAACTTTTATTACCAAGCCATTTAATAATTCCCAAGTTTTAGAAGCCATTTCTAAAGTCCTAGGAGCCTCAAATGAGTGAAAGTAAAAAGCTCTCTGTTCTAGTTGTTGATGATGAACAGCATATCTGTGACCTCATTGAAGTCATGCTTAAAAGCTTTAATATTTTCTCTTTTATTGTCTCCTCGACTTCTTCAACGGTTGCGCTTCAAAAAGTTCGAAATCAAGAATTTGATCTTTTAATTATTGATAATCAAATGCCAGATAAAGATGGTCTTAATATGATTGAAAACCTCGTAATGACTCTTGGCTCTAGAAAGCATAAGATTATCTTTATGTCTGGGGCCATGCAAAACGAGCATGCCCTTAAAGCCATTAATTTGGGAGTTAAATGCTTTTTAATTAAGCCTTTCACTCGCCAAGGTCTTTTAAAAGCGGTGATCAAGGCCTTAGGTAAAAAATAATTTACCCTGATATTAAAGACCTAGAAGTTTTGCTATACTCTTTTAGTGAGATTTCAAAATAAGATTGCCGACATTCCTCAAATTGATCAACAGCTCGATGAGTTATCTCAATCTATTGAGTCTTGTTATCTTTGGACCCACTTAGAAGGACGCCTTATTATTTTGCATTCTTTATTGATTCATTGGGATAAAGATAAAAGACAACTCAAATTTAGGCTTGATAAATCTGCCAATCAAAATGCCCTTAAAAATATTAAAGACCTCAACTGCTTTCACGAAGACCTTTTGAATATATTTAAATGTAAAATTGAGCGAGTAGAAAAAGAAGCTATTATTTTATCAGCTCCAACGACTGTCTTAAAGCTCTCTGAGTTTTCACCATCAGATCTTGCTCCAGATGCTGACTCTAATGATATGGACAAAGCTGATTTAGATCTTATTTCACAGGTCCTTCAAGTTATAAATACGGATCTAACATCTATCTCAGACATACCTAAAGATGAAGACTCTGCAGAAAAAACTGGTTCTTATGTTTTTGCTAAAAAACCAGAAATTAAAGATACTGCTTCGACTCTAGCATTCTCAGATAAAGGTGTTGTTAAAGAGACTTCAAATGAAGGTTTGAGTGAATTAACGACAAAAACCAAGAGAGTTGTTTTAGGAAAGCCTTCTACAGAGCCATCGACATATATCTTGAGCGAAGTTGAAACACATGGAGTTTCTTTTCAAACACTTGTAAAAAATGAATTTAAACTGGGCGATTCTATCATCGTCCATTCTATTTTAGATAGCTCACTTAGCTCACCATTAAGTGCCAAAATAACTGTATTTAATAAGCCCTCTGAATATGCAAAATATTGGTACGTCGAAGCTAAATTTGATATCAGCCTTAACTCGCCTGTTCTTTTTAATCAGCCAAAAGAAAAAATTGGATTGAAACGTCAGCTTGCAGAGGAACAATTCTCTAGTGAGGTTTTTTATCAAATAGAAGAAATTACGACGCAAGAAGTTCACCTTATCGAAAAACGAAAAGGTGAATTTAAAGTCTTAGATAAAGTCTTGATTACCATTTTATACGGTAACTCTTTAAAAAAGCCGATTCCTGCTAGTATTTCAGCAATTGAAGAAAAAGAAGAGAATAATCTAATTACTCTAAGATTCGATCACTAGTTTTAGTGAACATCATTAATGGAATCAATCTCACTTCCATTAAGTTGCGCAAAATTCATGACATCATTTTTTAAAAGCTCTGACAGTTCTTCAGGGATTTCTGTCGCTTTATACTTTTTCCCATTAGAGAGTCTAATCCAATAAGCTTGAACGACTCCCGCTTGAGTAGCCACATTAATTGGCTTTACTGATACAAGGTGAGCGAGATTGATAAGCATTGTCACACCAAGACCCTCGACGAGGCTATCTTCTTTATCTTGTAGTAACTTGAATTTTTTAATATTCGCGATCATATCAATCTCCAAACCATTATGAATTATAGAAGACCAAACAGTCTTTTAAAGAATCCAATAATTCCTGTAAATTTACCGAGTTTTACCTTACTGATACGGCTAACTTCTTCACCTTCACAACCTGCGCCGCCAACAGACTCACACACGTTTGAAACGTAACAGCCTTGCTGCCAATCATAGACATAGTCTTTAGCACCACGAACTAGAATACCTTCAATAGCTCCTGAAGTGGCATTGAATACGGCCGAACCTGAGTTTCCACCATATGTATCTAAATCAGTTAAGACATATTGATCAGCGCTGTTCTCAATAACCTTAGCACCATCAGATATCTTGGTTGTTAATCCTGAAGGATGTCCAATCACAACTAACTCGTCACCAACACTTGGACTTCCACTTTTTCTAAACTTAAGTGGCTTTCTGTCTTTAACTTTACGATCAAGTTGAATCAGAGCGTAGTCAGCTTCTGATATTGGATCAAGAGCTTGGCGAATAATCTTCTTACAAGAGTAAACGCTTGATGAAGGAAGTTTTCCATCATTAACTTCACCTTCTCTGTAGTCAAAAACCCAAGCGTATTTATCACATTCATCTTGTGAGCGAACGCAATGTCCTGCTGTAACAAGAAGGTCTTTAGCAATTAAAAAGCCCGAACATCTTGCGATACTATTTTGGGCCGCAAACTTTTCAGTTGGACAAACACCCATGCCATTTTCAAGTGATTCAAATGACAAAATAGCATCTGAACCTCTTACTGTGAGCTTACTCTTTTCAATTTGAGCTGCTGTCGACATAGCAAGTTTAATAAAAAGTGGGTTATTCGAATCGGCAACATCAACACGATTATCTTCACCGTAGATGACTTTTGGTATGCTCATGTCTTGAGCGAAGATAGATGCATTGGTTAAAACTAACGCGCAAGAAGCGATAAGTTGCATTTTCATTAAAGACCCCTTTGGACTATTGGCAACAGATTTAGCTATACATCCCCCAAAAGACGGTCTGTGTCATAATTAGTTAGTTTAAGTGTAAAGTTTATAGGTATTGATGGATCTCTAAATATTTTTTAGCGATAATTATCTTCGTAAAATCAAACACTTAGATCAATCATAGATATGTGTTTAAAAGTTAAGTACGCAGCTGGCATCTTTTAAATTAACTTCGAACTCTTCAATACAATCGCTTAAAGGCTTAGAAAAAGTTATCCCCAAATCTTCAAGTCGAGCAAGTCGATCAAAGGCTTCTTGGGTATTTTTATAGTCATAATCTCTAACTATAAGACGATGAATGACCTGCTTGCCTTCAACTAACTGAAAAAAGAGACTGAGATCCTGAATATTACGGGCCGCTAAAACTGCATTATAATTAACTGGCGCCATTTTAAATTCAGGATTTGAAAGGGTTAGCATCACTAGTGGTTTATTTTCGTCAACTCGATTTGAAACGCTCGAGAGATCCATTTTGATATCTTTCCAAACATTTATATAACTAAATGAGCTCACAATACATAAACAACAATATATTGGAGTTAAGGCGTTAATTCTTTTTAAAAGATTTATCTTGCTTAGGAATTTCAACAAAAGAACTAAAAAACACATGATACTAAAGATAAGAATTATATGAATACGACCATTCCATTGTACAAAGAGCTCAGTGTAGTTATATTTTTGAAGCGAAACTGAGTAGAAATACCCATACAAAGCTAGAAATGGAATTAAGAATTTGTATCCTTTGCGCGAAAGATAAAAAAGAGGAACAAAGAAAGCTAAAAACACCCAAACGCTCCAATACCCACCAATATAAAACAATGTTGTTCTAAAATCACTGATACAGGCATCGCATACTTCATCATTAGGTTTAAAAATGACTAATAAGTTATAGATAAGCATGGCAAGAGAAATTAACAGAGGAATGATCCGCGTTAGGCCTGGAAAAATTTTTATATTTTTAGAAATAAAAAGAAATAAAATTACACTGGCGTAATAAAAAATGACTGACTGGTGCGTAAAGCCCAATGCGATCAGCAAAATACTTAAAAAAATCTGTCTAACAGTACTTTTTTCTTTCTCGCTTAAAAGCAATAATAAAGCTGGAAGACCTAAAATAGCGATAAAATGAATTTCCGTATAAAGAAAAGCTTTTATAGAGGCGCTTAAGATAATGGGAAAGAGAACTAAAAGATATCTTTCATCTCTTTTCAAAATATAAAGAAATGAAAACAGAAAACTTACAAAATACCAAAACCAAACTGTAGCAGAGAAAACATAGGCTAAGATTTTAATATTTGAGGACATCTGCATCCACAATAGAAGAGGAGCATCATTTAGCAGGTGGGCAACAACACGTGATAAGTCCCAATTAATATAGCTCTTCGATATTAAAATAGGAAAAAACCAAATCGTAGGATCTTTCCAAAAAATATAATGAGAAGAAATATGCTCATACATGAATACAGACATCAAAAAGGCTAGAAGTATCCACATTAGGGTTTGCCCCCAAAAAGCTACATTTTTATTTATCACGACTGATATCTCGATATAAAATGATTATTACTATTTGCAGGTATAATGAAACGACCCATAACGAGGTAGTCAAGATTGGCACGAGCAAAACAGATCAAGGCATCCTGAGGGGAGTTCACGATAGGCTCATCTTTAATATTAAAAGATGTATTAAGGAGAACGCCAACGCCTGTTTGTTTTTCAAATTCTAAGAGCAGATCATAAAAAATCTTATTATCCTGCTCGCTAACGACTTGTACTCTAGAGGATGAATCAACATGAACAACTGCAGCTATTTCATTTGCCATTTCTTTTTTAGCATCAACAGTCTCAATCATATAACCAAGCTCTTGGCCGCTGACTTCAAAGAATTTATGAACAAACTCATTGGTCGTAGCAGGAGCAAAAGGACGAAATGATTCTCGTTTTTTTATTTTGTGATTAACCTTATCTTTCATTTCTTGTTTTCTAGGATCAGCTAAGATGCTGCGTGCACCTAAAGCTCTATAACCAAGCTCACTCGCCCCTTGAAACCAACCAATAATATTTTCTTGCTCAAGAATTTTTGCCGTATCTTTTGTAAGGTTTTCAGAGGTCGTGTAGTTTAAATTAAAGAATTTCAGAATCTTTTCAATTTCGGTGTCAGAAAAAGAACTACCTAAATACAAATGACTGAGCTTTTTGAGACTTAAGCCTTTTGATAAACGCTCGCTCAAGCAAGCTCCAATGGCAGTACCAAGATCAGAACAAAGTGGAGTAAAGAATACATTTTTAAATATCTTACTATCTCTAATATCTTTATTTAAAACACAATTTTGAAAAACTCCGCCAGAAAAACAAATGCTCTGTGTTTCTTGTCCGTACTTTTGTTTGATATTTTTTATTATTTTTAAAATCACTTGAGAGAAAACAACTTGAACACTTTTAGCTAAATCTGTTCTTTGTTTGAAATCATAAGTTTTTGGATCACCTAAAAGCTCAATGAGTTTATCAGAATAAAAAACATTGGATGATTTTTGAAATGTAAAATATGTCAAATTCAGTTTAACAAAGTTATTTTCATCAAAGGAGATGACTTGATTAATTTTATCGACAAGACTTGGTTCACCATATGAAGAAAGTCCCATGAACTTATATTCATCTATATCTGAAGTAAAACCTAAGAATTGTGTAAACATTGAATAAAATAAACCAAGAGAATCAGGAAAAAAAGTTTCTTGAAGTAATTGATGATGACGGCCATTTAATTTGTATAAGCTTATGGTTGCTCTATCGCCGTAACCATCAATGACGAGACTCAATGGGTCTGTGAAACCTGAATGAAAGATCGAAGTTAAAGAATGACATGTATGGTGATCTTTAAAACTAAGCTTAGGACAATGGCCAAATGTCTTTTTGATATATGATCTAATAAAGATCATCTCTAAAAACTTTTTAACTCTTGAGCGCTTTCCGTTTATTCGTTTACCGAACAAGAAATCAAATGTTGTGTGCTTTAAATTTTTTAATAAATAAAACCACAGGCTACTCCATGGATTCCAAGCAAAGGAAATTGAATCGATATCTTGCATTTTTAAATTGAATTTATCTAAACAGGCTTTGATGGCGAACTCAGGAAAGTTTGAGTCTTCTTTAATTCGAGATAATCGCTCCTCAGATAGAGCGAATACTAATTCGTCGTCTTTATACAAGGATATGGTGGAGCAATGCCCCTGAAGAGCAATAATGCCAAGCGAGTACAAACCAAGCCTTCGTTTTAAGTTTTACTAAATAGAATTATAGGAGCAAGTGGGCTCAATTTACAGTTATTTTCTATATGACAAGGCTAAATGAAAAAAGGCCCAGGATAAACCTGGGCCTCATTAATAAAACCTAGTATTTTACTAAGATTTATTCTTTAACTGGGATTTTACCGTCATCAACCTCTCCTTCTCTATAGTCAAAAAGCCAAGCGTATCTTTCACATTCTTCTGGAGATCTTGCACAGTGACCGGCCGTAACAAGCAAGTCTTTAGCAACTAAAAAGACTGAACATTTTGCGATACTATTTTGTGCCGCAAATTTCTCAGTAGGGCATACACCCATTCCATTTTCTAAAGATCCGAAGCTTAGTACAGCATCAGAACCTCTTATGGTTAGTTTCGTTTAAATTTGTGCTGCCGTTAGCTAGCAAGCTTGATAAAAAGTGGATTATTTGAATCAATCATGCCAACGCGATCATCTTCACCATAAATAACTTTAAGCATAAGACTTCCCATATCCTAAGAAAAGATAGAGCTTGTAGCCAGGATCGCGCAAGAAGCGATTAGTTGCATATTCATTCAAATTCCCCTTTTGGTCTCGGTAACGAAAGTGACCTATTCATCCCCAAAAGGTGTCTGTTACATAAAAAAATGTCTTAAGGGTAAGATTTACAGGACTTATAAACAAAAACACTTCTAAATGTCTCTGTTTAGGCAATTTAGACACTCTTATAAAATCCAATATATGCTTTCAATTAGGTAAAGGATGAATTTTGAAGTGATTATTATTTCTTGACTTGATACTCTTTTGTAAAATATTCACATCTTAATCTAGTTTAATTGGAAAAATTAAAGCTTCAATTACATTGATCAAAACCAATCAAACTCTAAGAGGGCAATACTTATGAGAGCTTTATTCTTTATTGTATCTTTATCTATCATTCCATCAATCGTTCATGCTAACGCTCAACTTACAACATCAAGAGGATCTGATGTGGTTGAACTTCTTGTTTATTCTCAAGAGTCTCAATCTGAGTGCCAACTAAAACTTGATGAAACGACAAAACGACTTGAGTCTCACGGTAAATTTATAGTTAGCCATCATAAGCAGTGTGGGCAAGGGATAGACTCGAGAGCACCGGAGTACTTTGCGGGCAAAATTGTTATTCTAAAATAAAAAAGGCCCAGGATAAACCTGGGCCTCATCAATAAAACTTAGTAATACTAAGGACTATTCTTTAACTTGGAAATCTTTTAACTTATCAGCCATTGTGCTTTTCTTAGCTGAATCAGTTGTACCAGCTCCATTAGCAGAGTTAGCTGCAGACTTCATCGAAAGACCAATTTTCTTAGCTTCTTTGTCGACTGAGATAACCATAACTTTTGGAGTGTCACCTTTTTTAACAACATCTTCTGGCTTTTCAACACGCTCTTCTGACATTTCAGAGATGTGAATTAGACCTTCGATACCTGTTTCAAGTTCAACGAATGCGCCAAACTCAGTAACACGAACAACTTCAGCTTCTAGAACAGAACCAACTGGAAGACGTTCTTCAATCTTCTTCCATGGATCTTCTTCAAGTTGCTTCATACCTAAAGAGAACTTTTGGTTTTCTTTATCAAGAGCGATAACCATAGCAGTTACGTCTTGGCCTTCTTTAAACTCATCATTAACGTTGATGTTTTTGCGAGTCCAAGAAAGGTCAGATACGTGGATAAGAGCATCAACTTCTTCACCTAGGTCTACGAATACACCAAAGTCGACGATTGATTTAACTTTACCAGTAACTTTTGATCCGATTTTGTATTTTGCTTCAAGAGCGTTCCAAGGATTTGGCTCAAGTTGCTTAACACCAAGAGAGATTCTCTTGTTTTCAGTATCAACATCAAGAACAACTGCTTCAAGGTTTTCACCAACATTGAAATGCTTAGCAGGGTTTTTGATTTTGTTTGTCCAAGACATTTCAGAAACGTGAATCAAGCCTTCGATACCGTCAGCAAGTTCAACGAAGATTCCGTAGTCTTTAACAGAAACGATTTCACCAGAAACTTTAGTTCCAGCTGTGTATTTTTGATCAGCAGTTTCCCAAGGGTTAGCTTGAACTTGCTTAAGACCAAGAGATACGCGCTCTTTTTCTTGATCGAATTTAAGAATCTTAACTTCGATTTCATCACCAATACCAAGGAGATTAGATGGGTGCTTCACACGTCCCCAAGACATATCAGTAATGTGCAATAAACCGTCAATACCACCAAGATCGATGAACGCACCGTAATCAGTGATGTTTTTAACGATACCTTTAACAATCATACCCTCTTGGATCTGAGAAAGGATTTCGTTACGAAGTTTACCACGCTCTTCTTGAAGAATAGCACGACGTGAAAGAACGATGTTCCCACGTTTCTTGTTAAACTTAATAACTTTGAATTCCATTGTTTTACCAATGTACTTATCAAGGAAGCGAGTTGGACGAAGGTCAATTTGTGAACCAGGAAGGAAAGCTTTAACGCCGATATCGACAGAAAGGCCGCCTTTAACCTTAGCAACAACTGTACCTTGAACTGCTAAACCTTTTTCACAAGCATCAGAGATTTTATCCCATGCTTTTAGAATTTCAGCTTTGTCTTTAGAAAGAACAAGGTTACCCATCGCAGACTCTAACTTATCAAGGTAAACCTCGATAGTTTCGCCTTCTTTAATTTTGAGTGTTCCATCAAAATTTTGGAATTCGCGAGTAGAAACTAGTCCTTCTTGCTTGTAACCGATATCAACCATAACGTAGTCAGGTCCGATAGAAATGACTTTACCGTTAAATACCTCACCTTCAGTAAACTGTTTGGTTTCGGTAGCATTGAGAAGTTTTTCGAATTCAGTCTCATCATGTGTATCAACGTCTTCGCCGATTACAACATCAAAGTCTTTCATCCACTTCTGCATTAATTCTTGTTGTGTCATAAGACACCCCTTTTTGGATTTTACGTCAGTAAAATCCGGTTTCATTAAGTACCGTCAAAGACGGATTTGAGGGGCGAGATTACTCTATGGATTACTATCTGTGAAGGGATAAGACCTTGGAAGAACTTGTTTTTAATGCTACTTGTTATATTGTAGCCAATATTTAGCACGACGAAGCATCGTCTTTTTATAAACCTGCTCAAGTTGAGACCTTACTAACGCTGGCTCATGCCACTTTGAGTGCTCTTCTTTTAGCCCTTGCATGGCCTGACGTTGCTCACTCCAGGTCGAGTACAACTTAAGGATTTTCTCTGCCATCTCCCTAGAATCACGAGGCTTATAAGAGAATGCACCTACCTCAACACCATATAAAAGGTCTCTGTAAGAGCGGTTTCTAGGATAAATGACCGGCACACCTGCCAAAAAACTTGTCTCTAACTGATCATAGGGCACTGTGCTAGTTTCAATCGCAATACTTATATGGATGTCGCTTATAAAGCTTGAAAAATCCACACCTGAAACAAAGGTGACATAAGGTTTTAAATCTAAGGAGTCTATCACCGATTCTAGGCCCGAGCGCCAAACAGAAGTATTCCAATCTCTTGGTGTGTGAAGCAATAATTTGGCATTATCAATACCTCTGGCCAAGACGAGAGCTAAGCTTCGTGCCACGACTTCAGTTGATTTGAGTGACTCTTCACCATCAACCAGTGAAAGACCAATCTTAAATCCATCAAGCAAACTTGGTTCATGATTAGAGATACTTTTAGAATCAATCGCTAATCCCACACGAGCAACTTTATGAGTAGGGATTTTTAATTGTTCAGTTAACTTAGAAACAGACAAACTTGAAGGAAGTAGAAAACGATCAGCTCTTTTAAGAAGAATTTTTTCAAGCCAATTACCTTTAAGCGTTGGAGGCGTTCCGTGAATCGACCAAATAAGAGCAATCTGCGGATAAGGTCTTAAAAAATAGGAGCAAATAAAAAGAGAGATATTATCAAAACAATGAAAATGCGTTAACTGATGTCTTTTAATGAGTAGTTTAAAAACATCTTTATAAGCATTCATCCATCTTGCGCCACTTACGACTCTTATAGCTTGAGTTTCAATCCCAAGATTTTTTGCTTCAACATGGATATAGGAATCAAGCGGACAACAAATGACAACTTTAATACCAATAGAGGTGACTTCCTTGGCTTCTCTTAAAAGTCCGCGCTCTTTTGGGCCCCAACCAATAAATGGTCCAAAAAACAAAACCGAAGGTTTTGGTGTATCAACTAAGGGACCCACTCGCCCTCAACACTACCAAACTTTAATTCAGCATTAAATCTAAGCAGTTCACGTGATTCATCTCTATTATACCAAAGGTTCATCGTAGTTGGTTTCTTGCCCTCTTCTGTAGGTTCAACATAGACAGATATTTTGACAGCATCACGATTTTTATCTAGTACTTCAATTTTTTCATAGTCGATAACAGTTGCAGTTACTTTTAACACTTTAGATCTCACAATAACTGGAACAGAGTAAACATCACCTTTTTGAAGTGGAAGTCCTCTAAAAAAAGCAAGAAGTGAAAGAGGGTCTAAAAAGAGTTCCGGAATAAAGCCAACCTTATCGTCCTTCTTCGTTTTTCCATCTTTTAATTTTTTAAACCACTGCTTATTTTGAAGTTTATCGTGATCAAAGAGTTGAAGTTCATCTACACTTTGTCCACTTTCACGCTGAATTAATGTGTATTTAAGCGGTAAGAATGAATCAGCAAGAATAAAGCTTTCAACATAATCATCAAGTTTATAAATATATTTATAATAATCAGCTGAAGATAAGGTCGCTTTAAAATGGTGAATAAGATCATCTCCGCGTTTACCATTATCTAAGACCATGAATTTAATATTGCCGGCTTTGATTCCTAAATAAGTAATTTCAAAATTAATACTTTCGCCGACACGAATAAGTGGCTTAAACTTTGACCAAGTTTTATGCGCGTCTTTAAAAAGTTCTTTAAAAGCTTCGGGATAATCCTCGGGATATACCTTCGCCGTTTTCGTAACGGTATTCTTCTTTATAACTTCTTTCTTTTCAGTAATAGGCTTTTTTAATTTTATTTTCTTAACGGTGTCTCTGACTTCAGGAGCTGGCGCTGGAGTTGGCTTAATGGCCTCAAATGAAAACTTTTCTTGTTCTTCTTTTGTAACTTCAAACTCTTTAAGTAAAGCTTCTCCATCGGCTGGAACGGGTCGATCATTCTGTGTTGCACAACCAAATAAGAAAACGAAAAATAAAATCATTGCAGATTTCATTTCTTAGCCGCCTTTAGAAGAAGCGCTTCTGTTTCTTTGGCGCCATCTAAAAACACAACATTGATTTCAAGGTAATGAATCGCTTCATCATCACTAACCCTTCTAAGCTTAACCATATCTTTTTCAGTGGTTAAAACAAGAGCATCGCGCTCTTTAGCTTGATCAATAATTTCCTTAACTTCTTCGCCTGTAAAATAATGATGATCAGGGAATGTATGTCTTTCAATAAGGTCTGCTCCGAGAGATTCAACAAGAGCGTAAAATGATACGGGAGATGCAATACCCGCAAGACAGATAACTTTTCTTCCCTGCAAAGTTTGAATATCTTCTTTAACTGAAGTTCTGGCATTAAAGACGCCTGTCGGACGATAACCGATTTCAGCAAAAACAGTTCCTGGTGGGGAGAATTTCTTCACAAGAACTTTAAGTTCATCAATATTTTCACGAAGAGCTTGGTCAGCTCGGCCAATAACGACAAGATCAGCAGCTTTTAGTGCAGAGAAACCCTCTCGCATATAACCCAGCGGAGCGACTTTGTAGCGATCAATTGGCATCAAGGCATCAAATAAAACGATATTTATATCTCGATAAAGTTTAAGATGTTGATGGCCATCGTCTAACAGCACCACGTCCGGCTTTTCGTTCGCAAAATAATAGCGAAGGTTTTCACTTCTATTTCTACCCACAACGATACTTGCTTGCTCAAGACGTCTAGCCAAAAGAAGTGGTTCATCACCGTAATCAAAAGGATTATAACCAAGCTTACGTCCACCACGTAAAATCCCACTACTCTTTTCAAGTTTTCCTTTATATCCACGCATTAAAATCATAATTTTTAAGTCATGACGTGCATAAAACTCAGATAACCATAAAGTAAAAGGTGTTTTACCAGTTCCACCAAAGGTCAGATTTCCGATGGATACGATTGGAACTTGGAAGATATTTTGATCTAAATAACCATACGTATAAAAGAAACGTCTAACACGGTAGTAAGCTTCCCAAAGAAAAGCCAGTGGCATTAAGAGATATTGGAAAATTTTTGAAAGAGCTATCATACAGACTCCTTCAAATGAAAAGCTTTCATCATATGCTCTGCGGGCTCACCGTCTCCTGAAAGTAAATTGGGAAGTTTGGTCAAGCTCATCTTTACTCTATTAAATTCATTGGGATCTTGAATTAATTTTAACAAAGCTTTTGTCATGTTAAAAGAAGTGGCTCTTTCTTGTATAAACTCTGGAAAAACAATTTGATCAAGGATTAGGTTGGTAAGTGAAATTGGTTTATCGTACTTAACAAAGGTCTCGAAAATATATTGATTCAAAAGTGACCCTTTATAGGCAACTACTGTTGGTAACTGAAATAAACCCGTGGCAAGTGTCACAGTACCACTTGTCGCCAATGCAATATCGGCCCATTTCATGGCTTTTTCTAAATCTGTATTTGTCCAAGAATGATCAATGTTTTGTTTAAAAGAATTCCAATGCTCTTGTTTTACGTTTGAAGAATAAACAATTCCAACTTCAACATTCTTATTCAATGTTTTTCTTAAATGCTTTACCGTTTCTTCAAATTCTGGAAGCAAGAATCTCACTTCATCATTTCGACTTCCAGGAAGTAACAAAAGTCGAACCTTCTCATTCATTGACTCATATGTTCTTGTCTCAAGATCTGCTAAAGCTTTTGCATAATTAATCAATAATGGGTGCGGTACGGAGATGATTTTCGAAACACCCCGATCATTAAACCATTTTTTCTCAAAGGGCAGGATCGAAAATAGTGTATGAACAGTATTTTGTAAGACTTTAGCGCGATAAGCTTTCCACGCCCATGCTTGAGGAGCGACATAATATAAAATCTGTACCCCTTGCTTAGCTAGTTTTTTTGCCAGTTTCAAATTGAAATCTTGAAAATCGATAAGAATAGCAACTTTGCACTGACGATCTTTAACTTCTTGTGTGAGTTTATTTAAAGCTTTTAGGTAAAAAGGAATCTTATTCACAACTTCAGAAAAACCAAAGCTTGAAAAATCCTTAAGATGATAACTTAACTCCATTCCCTGGGCCTGAAGTTCATCACCACCAACACCAAAGAATTCTAAATTCGGATTAAGTTTTTTTAAGGCAGGTAAAAAGCTTAGTGCGTGTTCCTCACCTGATTTTTCTCCGGCAATTAACAGGCACCATTCTTTCATTAGAGATTAACCACATTTTTTGTTTCAAGAGAGCGAAGAACGGCATCAATTAATTTAACTGCTTTAACGCCATCTTCAAGAGTAACCATCGGAGTGCTTCCCTCATTAATAGAGCGATAAAAATTTTCTTGCTCCATTAATAAATGGTCTCTTTTTGTATAATTGATAACCTTAATCTCGCTGGCTTCTTTATGAGCGATCTGAATCTGACTATTCATTAAATCAACTCGAAGGACGCCATGCTCACTTGAGCCTTCAAGTGATCTTACTTCGTGAACATGCCCGCGACCGACTGTGATGTCAGCGACGCAGCCGTTGGTGAAAGTGAAATGAGCCACCACGTGATCCCATTTGTTTGTTCTTTGTTTAAATCCCGTCGCGCTGACATTAACAGGATCTTGACCTAATAAATATCGAAGCAAATCAAGATCATGAATCATGAGATCATTAACCACATCAACATCTGTCGCTCTGCCTTTAAAGGCAGCGTAACGATCAAGTCGAAGATGAGCTCCTGCTCCTAGATAAGGAGACATTAAGCCTTTTTGCTCCCAAGCTTCATGACATCTTTCACTATGTCCTACCTGAAAAACTAATTTCTTATCTTTCATTAAGCTTTGAAGGGTTAAAGAATCTTCGAGTTTATCTGTGACTGGCTTTTCACAGAAAATATGAATATTTTTTTCAATGAGTTTTTTGCATAAATCAAAGTGAAATGATGTGGGAGTGACCACGATGGCTGCTTCCACATTGGCTGGAAGCTCATCAATAGAGTTCACAATTAAAACATTAGGATGAGCATCTTTAGCTGTTTGTTGACCAGCTTTTGATGGCTCAACGATAGCAACTAAGTTAGATAAATCGAGCGCAACAATTTTTTGTGCGTGAAAACGTCCAAGGTGACCATAACCGATAAGTGCTGTATTAATTGCCTTCATAGAAATGGTGCAATCCCGACTTCACTTACTCTAATAAATGAAACCATTTCACTAATAATAACGTTGTCTTTAAACTCCGCCATATGTTCTTCATGTTCAACGAATGCTCTAGGAGAAAGCGCCGAGGCTTCCATTGTTCTATAAAAGTCTAAGACTTCGCTAATGGCGGCTTTCTCTACACCCTGTCTTCTCATCCCGATAATATTAACGCCTTTGAGCTTCACTCTATTTCCATAGGCCGTACAAAATATTGGAATATCTCTATCGATCGCAGTCGCACCACCGATATAAGCGCCTCTACCAATAGAAACAAATTGGCTAATCTGACTTCCACCACCAATAATAACTCTGTCACCAACTTTAACGTGTCCTGCAAAGTTAGTTGAGTTAGCGACGACGCAATTGCTACCAAACTGAACATCGTGACCAAGATGTACATAGGCCATAAATAATGAATTATTTCCTACATTCGTGATGCCGTTATCTTTTAATGTCCCACGGTGAACCGAGACATATTCTCTAAAAGTGTTCCCACTACCAATCACGGTTTGAGTTGGCTCACCTTTATAAGAAGTATCTTGTGGAGCTGCACCTATGCTGCAGAAAGATTCGAAACGATTATTTTCACCAATTTTTGTATGGCCATCGATATGAACCTGGGCTCCGATTATACAACCCGTGCTTATTTCAACATTTGGACCAATAATAGAAAAAGGTCCAATCGAAACATTTGGTGCAATCTTCGCTTCAGGAGATACGATGGCGGATGGATGAATCGAAACACTCATATGTTATTTCCTTTTAAATGCAATTTGGGCCAAAACAGAACATTCACTCATTAACTCTCCAGCAACATGAACTTGGCAATCAAAGCTATTGATAGGTCCTCGTACTTTTGTCGCCTTACAGGTAATAACTAAGTCCATTCCTGGAAGAATTGGTTTTCTAAATCTAGCCTTATCTACACCTAGAAGCGCTACATCCATATCTTGGTTATAAGGATCCTCACATACAAGAAAATAAGAGAAGCTTGCAGCTTGTGCCATCATCTCAACTTGAACGACGCCTGGAAGAATTGGCTTTCCTGGAAAGTGACCTTCAAAAATTGGATGATCTGCTCTAGCGTGCCAATTTGCTGTGACCACAGAATCAATGATTTCTTTTGGAGTTAGTAGCTGCCCTTCAGTGATAGGGTTTGCTGGTTGAACTTTCTCAACTCCATCAATAAACAGAAACGGATCTCTGTGTGGTAAAAAATTTAAAACATTCTCTTTTGTGACTAACATAGATTTATCCTTTCGATTTTAGAGATTGCTGTCTTAGCCAAGCGACTCCACGAAGCCATTCTTTTAATGGTCTAGCAGGGTGACCGGCAACAACACTCGAATCCTCAATATCTGAATTTACCATGGCATTTCCAGCAACCTGGCAGGCTTTGCCAACAATCACTCCATTTCCAACTGCCGCTTTGCCACCAAGGACAGTGAAGTCACCGATGACTGCACTTCCACCAAAAGCAACATGCCCGCAGATAATAACCCCACGACCAATTTTACAGTTGTGAGCGATTTGAACATGATTATCAACCTTGGTTCCATCTCCAATTGTTGTTGGAGAAAAAGTACCCTGATCAACACACGAATTGGCTCCAATCTCAACGTTGTGACCAATCGTCACTCCACCAAAATGCCAAATTTTATGATGAATTCCGCTATCAAAATTATAACCAAACCCATCAGCACCAATAACTGTTCCTGAATGGATTCGGACGTTCTTACCAATACTAGTGAAAGGATAAACAGTTACGTTTGCAAAAAGCTCAGAGCCTTCGCCAATTGTACATGGCCCTTCAATCACACAACCTGAATGGATTTTAACATTGGCCTCTATCACGACATCGTGACCGAGGTGAACTCCTTGAGCAATAAAGCTTGAAGGATCAAGGGAGACTGAACCATTTTGTCTGCCATCATGCCAATGATTTAAGCTTTTAGTTTTTTGATCGAAAAATATTTTTGATAATAGAGAAATTGTTAGCGGTACATTCTTTGAAACCGAAAGAGAAAGAATATCATTTTCTAGACTCTTAGCTTCGGTGGCTATTTTTTCATTAACGATGACGTGAACTTTAGGTTTGGACTTAAGAGAAGAAAATTTACTTAAGAACTTTTTATCACCAAGGATGACTAGAGCATTGTCTGTTAGATGATCCAGATCAGTTAAAAACGTCACTTCCTTAGACTTAGCAGGAATTAAGACTTCAATATTTTTTTCTGATTTTAAAATTTCATCTAAATTCATGGTTTGTCCATAAACAAAAGGGAACGCACTCGTCGTTCCCTATTTATAAAACTTAAACGTAGTGCTTAGAAAAGTTCTTCTTATTTAAACTTTTTGTCGTAAGCCTTAACAACATCATCTGTTAAATCTTTTTCATCTTTCGCATAAACGATAGGAGCTGTTGATGATTCATAAGTCATATCAACACTAGCTGATTTAGAGACTTCATCAATCACTTCTTTTACGCGCTCAAGAATTGGCTTTTTAAGTTTGTTTTCCATTTCTTGAATTTCTTTTTGATAGCTCATTGATTTTTGCTGAAGAAGAATAATCTTTTCTTGAATCTCTTGCTCTTTCTTAGCTTTAGCTTTGTCATTCATGACAACGCCTTGCTTTTGAAAGTCTTCTTGCATTTTTCTTATAGAACCCTCTTCTTTTTGAAGAGAACCTTGTTTTTTATCAAATTCTTTTTTGAGTTCTTCACGAACTTTTTGTCCCTGCTTCACTGTTAAAAGAACTTTTTGAATATCAACTTTGCCAAGAACAAGAGCGTGAGCCGCTGGTGCTGCAAGAGTTATGGCCAATAATGCTACTGATATAATTTTCATCTCTATCTCCAAATCCGTCTTAGTAGATAACTTTCTTCAAATTAAAATAATTGTCCAATATCGAAGTGGAATTGGCTACCAGCATCTGTGCTTGATGGGTTGATTGGGTATCCAAATTCAAATCTTAGTACACCAATTGGAGAGAACCATCTAAATCCAAAACCGTAGTCCATTTTCAGATCAATTTGGTCAATCTTTCCAGCATCGCCTGCGTCAAAGAATACAACCCATTTAAGACCTGCTTCACGAGCTAATGGGTGTTCAAATTCGAAGGTTGTATAAGTCGCAAATAAAGCCCCAGCATTGAAGGTTTCATTTTGACCTGTCGTGACGTTTGGCACAGTTCTTTTTGGCCCAATGGCCTCAAAGTCATAACCTCTAAGGTTTCTAGCTCCACCAAGGGTTAGTTTTTCAGTTCTTGGGATTGCCTGGTTTCCTACTCGCTCTAGTTTGGCAGCGTAAAGCCTTGATCTAAAGACCAGATCCCCAACCAAGTTCCAGTAGTGCCTTCCATCAACTTCGTTAAGCCACCACTTTTTATCGCCACCAACACCAGCATATTCTGTTGAAGCAGAAACATAGTATCCTTCGGTCGGCTCAAAAGTATTATTTCTACGGTCACGAAGCAATGTTGTTCTCACTGAAGAAGCAATACCATTTTCTACAGCTTCATCAATTGTTGGGTCTTCTTTAGCGCTGATTTGAGTATCTTCAAGCTTGTAAGTTAAGAACAATCTTGTGTAATCAAAGATCGGGTAACCAACGCGAACATCAAAGCCTTTACGCTTATAACTAAAGCTGTCTGAGGTTGTGTTGTTGGTTCTAAAGATATCAAAACCGGCAGTCCACTTTGTATCCATCAAATATGGTTCAGTGAATCCTACGTTGAACGTTTGGTTTTGATCAGCAAGAGAAAGACTAAACGACAGGTTTTGACCTAGGCCTCTAAAGTTATTTTGTGCAATCGAAGCCTGAAGGAATCCACCAGTCGCTGTTGAATAACCAGCTCCAAGTGAGATTTGTCCGGTATTTCTCTCTTTTACTGAAATTTCCACGTCAAGAACGTCGTCGCGCCCCGGAGGAGTTACTGTTGTAAAGACAACACTTCCCTGTTCAAAGAAGCCAAGACGGTTCACATTTTCTTTCGACTCGCGAAGGGCCGTTCCAGAGAACCTGACGCCTTCTTTGATTTTAAGTTCACGGCGAACAACTTTATCTCTTGTCTTGGTATTACCTTTAACAATAATTTTACCAAAATAAGCGATTTTACCTTTTTCAAATGAGAATTCGATATCAACTTTGTTCTCACCTGGAACGACTTCAAGTGTACGAAGTACGTTGGCAAAAGCGTAGCCTTCATCTTGGTACATTTCAGTAAGTAACTGAATGTCTTGTCTTAACAGTTCTTCCGAATAAGTCGCGCCACCCTTGAGCTTAATTTTTTCTCTAAGATCATCTTCCGGAAATAAGACTTCGCCCAAGAACTTCACTCTATTGACGCTAAACTGAGGACCTTCTTGAACCTTAACGGTGATGAATACCCATTTCTTATCGTCTGAAACAGTAATCTCAGGTGTTGCAACGTTGATTTGAAGATAGCCTTTAGTTTTATAGAAATACTTAAGGCGCTCAATATCTGTTTGAAAGTTAAACTCTTTAAAATTACCCGACCCAGACATCCAAGAGAAATAACTCTCTTCTCTGGTTTCCATAATATCTTTAAGCTGAGAATCGCTAAAAGCTTTGTTTCCAAGGAAAGCCACTTTCTTCACGCGAACTTTGTCGTATTCTTTAATATCGTAAACAAGCTCAACGTTTTCATCATTAATCTGAACGACTCTAAAATGAACTGAAGCTAGGTAAAAGCCTTTTTCTTCGTAGAGTTTTTGAAGAGCGATGACATCACTTTGAATGGTACTGACATCAAGAATGGCGAAAGGCCTAGTCTTAACCTTGTCCTTGAAATCATCCTCAGAAAGTTCATCGTTACCTTTATAAGTAATTTTGGTAATGATTGGTTTTTCTTTAACTTTGAAAACTAGAATATCGCGTCGACCTTTCTTTTCTTGGTGAGCTTCGACTTGCTCAAAAAACTTCATGCTATAAATTTTTTCAAGGTCGCGCTTTAAGAGATAGTTATCAAGCTTCATGCCTTTACGTGCACTTATTTTTTCAAGCACAGCTTCTTTTTCAACTTTCTTAAGTCCACGAACTTCGATGCCATCAATTTTAAAGAGGTTTTTTCTTGGGCCTAAATCTTGGATATTAGTTGATTGAGCAAAAGCTGTATTAGAAGAAGCCACCATACCAATGGATAAACATATTATAAAAATACATAGGATAAAAACTGGCAGAGATTTGTAACCAGTTTGGCCTTTGTATGGCATTGCGTATGATCCTCAAAACAGTCAACTGTATTTAAAACGAAATTAGTCTGGAAAAAGTAGCAAGAACCCCACGATCTTTAAAGGATTTTTCCTATATTCAAGATCTTGAATCAATGCACAATTTGACCATCTTTCATCTCAACTTGATGACTAAAACGCGATGCAACGCTTCGATCATGAGTGACTACGATTAAAGTTGTTCCGTTTTCAGAGGCAAGTTTCATAAGCAGATTAACGACGATCTCAGTATTATTGGAATCAAGGTTTCCAGTTGGCTCATCGCACAGCAAAAGTTTAGGCTTTAAAGAGAGAGCTCTAATAATATTTATTCTTTGCTGCTCTCCGCCAGAAAGCTGATAAGGATATTTTTCAAGTAAATTAGAAACACCTAATTGATTTGCGAGATCGGCCACACGCTTTTCGACTTCTTTTGAGTTTTGCGCCGAGATTTTTGAGGGCAGTAAAATATTATCAATGCAGTTAAGAGAGTTTAATAAAAAGTGAAATTGAAAAACAAATCCAACTTCATTACCGCGGTACTTTGCGAGTTCTTCATCATTAAAAGTATTTAAATTTTTACCATCAACTAAAACACTTCCTTCATCAGCGCGATCAAGCCCGCCAATCAAATATAACAACGTTGACTTGCCTGAACCTGAAGCGCCCGTCAAAGCATACTGACCACCTTTTTCAAAGGCGAGTGTAGCCCCGTTAAGAGCTTTAACTTTTCCGTAATGTTTAGCGACCGTTTGAATTTCAATATAGTTTTGTGACATTTAAGAGAACTCCTTTCTAAGTCCTTGCAGTACAGGTGCTTTTCTAAGTTGTCTTAAAGAAAAACTTAAAATGATCGCAACCCAAACGAGTGCACCCAAAGAGACGAGGGCAAAGTCTTGCCATCTTAGGACTGGCTCAATTGAAGAAACATAATAGATATCACCAGGTAAAAAGCTGGCACCGTAATTAGCAATGAGAAAGCTAAAGAAGCGCTCAAAGACTAAGGCCAGTAAGCTAGAGATCGCCCAAAGAAGTGCAACGAGTATCTTCATCCCTTTGGCCAAAGCATTTTGAGACATTCCAAGTGCTTTAAATAAAAATAATTCCTGTGAGCGACTCTCAGATAAGAAAATAATGAAAGCTGCCGCGTTGATAATGGCAATGACGACGATGACTTGTAATACTAAACCAATCATAACTTTTTCAGCTTTGACGGCTTGAAGTAACGTTCTAAAATCCGACCAATAAGGCCTAATGGTATAATTAATACCAATTCTTGAGCGCAGATCTTCAATCGCTTGGCTAATTTGCTCTGTGGTGACGTTAGGATTAAGTCTAACAATCATCGAGTTCACTGCATTTGATAAACCAAGTGTTTCTTGCAAAGAATTTAAGTCGGTATAAGCAAAGCGCTCGTCTTTTTGATAAATGCCGTGGGAAATAGTCCCTTCAATATTAAACGGTGTTAATGTCGGAAGTGCTGCCAACGAAGAATTTCCTTGGGCAAAAGATAAAACAACCTGATCTCCTGCTTTAGCATTAAGAGATTCAGCTAACACTTTTCCTAGAACCACTCCCCCACTCATTGATGGTAGTTCAAGATTGGTCACATTTAAGAAATCTGATTTTTCAATTCCTCGAAGTAAAATTCCTTTGCCGACACCCTCTTTTAAAGCAAAAGCTTCGAGTTGCAACAATCCGCTATAGGCCTCAACACCTACGTCTGAAAGAGAATCAATAAGGTTTTGATCCGGAGTAAAGAAACCATCGCGTGAATAGATCGAAAAGTCCCCTGTGGTTTTTCTAAGGCCTTCGCGCATGGTGGTTTCAAATCCATCCATCAGTCCAATCGTCGCCAAAATAACGGCCATGGAAAAAGCTAAGCCTGAAATAACGCCAAGAGCGAATTTTAATGAAGCTTTGCCGGACATTAAGATTTTAAGCAGATTGATCACTCGAGATCACCATCATCACGAATAGACTCGCCACTAACACTCCAGCGCAGAAAGGCATCCATGAAGCCATCGATATGACCATTTAACACCTTATCAGTGTTTGAACTTTCAAATCCTGTACGATGATCTTTAACCATTTTATAGGGATGTAAAACATAAGAGCGAATTTGTGCGCCCCAACCAATTTCTTTTTTACCAGCTTCAGCTTCGTCTAGCTTTTCACGGCGCTTGGCCATCTCAAGATCATAGAGTCTTGATTTTAACACACCCATGGCTCGCTCTTTGTTTTTCAGCTGAGAGCGTTCGGCTTGGCAGTTAACGACGATATTTGTTGGAATATGGGTAATTCGAACAGCAGAGTCCGTCGTGTTCACCGACTGTCCACCAGCTCCTGAAGATCTAAAGACATCAATACGTAAGTCTTTATCTAAAATTTCAATATTAATTGAATCATCAACTTCAGGTGTTACATAGATCGAAGCAAAAGAAGTGTGCCGTCTAGCCTGCGAATCGAAAGGAGAAATTCGAACAAGCCTGTGAACTCCAGACTCACTTTTTAATTGGCCGTAAGCAAAGTTGCCTTCAACTAGAATTGTTGCACTTTTAATTCCAGCGGAATCACCTGGCTGCTCATCCATCATAGTTAGTTTGAATTTTTTATGTTCGGCCCAATGAATCACCATACGCTCTAGCATACTGGCCCAATCACAGGACTCTGTACCACCTGCACCAGCATTTATGCTTACGATGGCATTATTCGGATCAACCTCGTCTGACAGAAGGACTTTCTGCTCGGCCTTAGAAAATAAAGCCAAAAATTGTTCAGCGGTTGAAATACCTTCACTCGCCGAATTTTCATCACCTTCTGCTGCAAATTCAACGAGAACTTCAAACTCATCATAAGCTGTTTTTAATTCCACGTAGGTATCAACGACATCTTTTAAAACTGATTTTTCTTTTTGAATTTTTGAAGCGTGGGTAGCATCTTCCCAAAAGCCATCAAGGGCTTCCATATCATTTATTTCATTGATACGATTAGTTTTTCTAGAAACGTCAAAGCGACCTCCGTAGATCCTCCAAGCGATTTTCGTAGTCACGCATCTCGGATCTCATTTCGTCGAGTTTGATTTTAATCGAATTATCCATTCTTCCCCCAGCCAATTTTGTCATAAGCTTTTTTAACTAAAGCTTGCTCATGGCCTTGCATTATTTTTTCTTCAGATTTTGAAATTTCATGGTCAAACCCAAGAAGGTGTAAATAACCATGAATAAACAGATGAACAATCTCTTGCTCATACGTAACTTTGTATTCTTTACTTTGAGACTGGGCCACTTGATGACAGATAAACATATCACCAAGTTCTAATTCTGGCGGTAAGCCAAAAGGACTGTCTCTTAAATCATCATGAACCGGAAAGCTTAAAACATCAGTGGCATAGTCTTTTTGACGCCACGATTTATTAAGTGATCTGATTTTCTGTTTTCCACAAATCAGCAAAGATAGATCTATTTCATTAACATTCTTGAGTTTAACTCCGTGCTTTGCGTTCTTAGCGAACGTAAACTTCGAGCAAACATCAATTGCTGCCACTAAAGCCTGTTTTAGGCTTTTATACTCTTTAGGCATAAGTTTGACGCTCAAGCTTAAATGAAGAGTAATTTTAGAAATGTCTGAAGCTATGGTATCCCTTTGCATTGTTAGCTATCATAGCGGAAATGACTTGCTATGGGCAAAGGAAGACTTATGAATGAAGAAATCTCTAGACTCAAAAAAGTTGTCGCACAGCTTCGTGACCCAAACGGTGGCTGTCCATGGGATTTGAAACAAACTCATGAATCACTTTTGCCCTTTCTCATTGAAGAATCATACGAATTCGTGCAGGCAGTCGAAAATCAAAATACTAGCGAAATGGAAGAAGAGCTCGGTGATGTTTTGCTCCAGGTTGTTTTGCATTCCCAACTCGCCAGCGAGAAGGGACAATTTGATCTCGAATCAGTGGCCAAGAAGCTCTCAGACAAAATGGTGCGCCGCCATCCTCATGTCTTTTCCGACGGAGACGCAAAAACCTCTGAAGAAGTGAAAGTTAAGTGGCAAGAGATCAAAGCCGCCGAAAAGCAAAAAAAGTACTCGATTGATACAAATGATCTAGCTGCTCCAGCGCTGACGAGCAGTTTTAAGATTGGTGCTAAAACAAAAGATCTTAATTTTGATTGGGATGATGCTGCCCAAGTTTCTTATAAGGTCGAAGAAGAGTGGCAAGAATTAAAAGAAGAGTTAATGGTCAGTAAGATCAACAAAAATAGAGTTAAAGAAGAGCTTGGTGATTTTCTTTTCTCCGTTGCTCAACTTGCCAGACATCTTGATGTCGATCCAGAAGAAGCGCTAAGAGACGCTAACAAGAAATTTGTCAGACGTTTTAATCGAATTGAAGATATGATTAAAGCTGAAAATAAAACATTTAACGACTTTGATCAGATGCAATTAGATCATTATTGGAACTTAGCTAAAGGCGAGGAAAAATAAGGTGAAAAATATTCGCCCAGATTTGATCTCTCTTAGTGTGCCTTCGAGGCTCTATCAAATGCCAGTACCAGTGATTGGTTTAACTGGTGGAATCGCAACTGGTAAATCAACTGTCAGTAAGATTCTTCTAAAAGAAGGTTTTTCCATCATCGACGCTGATCAATTAGTCAAAAGCGTTTATCAAAAAAATGAAGTGATCTCAGAAATACAAGCGGCACATCCTGAATGTATCGTTGATCAAAAAATTGATTTTAAAATCCTAAGAGAAGCTTTCTTTAGTAATTCACAGCTTCAGGCCAAGATTGAGAGCATCATTTATCAAAGAATGCCCCAGGCTTTTAAAGAAGCTTACCAGAAACAAGATTCAAAAAAACAAGATTTTATCATTTATGATGTTCCCCTACTTTTTGAAAAAAAATTAGCCCCACTTGTCGATCTAAAGGTTTGCGTTTGGAGTTCTCCAGAGAAACAAGTAAAGCGGCTTATGGATCGCGATGGTATTAGCGAAGAGTTGAGCTTAAAGATTCTAACCAGACAGTGGGATATCAATAAAAAACGAGATCAAAGTGATCTCGTTATTATGAATGATTCAAATTTAGAACAGCTAGAACATAATGTTCAAGGCTTTATCTCAGACCTGCTGCTGTAAGCTCTCGCCCTGATTTGACTTCATCTTTTCACTTGTTGAATTTAATGAAACAAACGAATGCTGTCTTGAATGTTTGAAATCACTAAAGAGTTTCTTAAGCGATGTAATAACTTTTTCATCAATCACCTCGCCTTCTCTAGCAAGTTTACTGACTTTGAACATATCACTTTCAATTCTCGCTCTAGCATCACTAAAGTTAAGTTTTAGTTTTTCAAAAGAAGGTGGTCTGTGATCATCAAGAATCATCTCCATTTTTGATAGAGAAACATCAAGAGATTTTAAAGTTTTTGTAAGATTGGCCTGAGTCAGATCAAAGGCTTTAACTTCACCGCGAATTTTATGAAGAGGCGCTTCGAGCACTCCACCATCTTGATCACGCTTTGAAAAAACAAGGGCTTGATCAATACTTTGATTTAATCTTGAACGTGTATCATCAAAGTCACGTTTAATATCTTTAAGTTGCTCACGTATTTTAGAAACAGAGGCGGTAGCTTTTTGGTTTTCGCCTAAGAGATCGTAAACACTCATTGAATCTGTTAAAAGATCATCTTCCTCTTTAAATAAGATTTTTGCGGTGGCTACCGTATCAGCGTAAAGTTTTTCAACTTCATAACGGTAATCAACTGAAGAGATAATATTTGTTTTAACTTGATCAAAACTTTGAACTGTTTGTTCAACAAGATTGATATTTTGCTTTAAGCTGGCTTCATGAAGACTAACCTGACTTTTTGCTTTAATAAGTTCCTGTCTTAAGTAATTAATTTCGCCTTCAAGAGATTCGATACGATCACCAACATGGGAGTTAAATTTTTCAAATTGTGAATAAAGATCAGCGATACCTGCACTTGAAAATTGTGATTCAAGTTTTTCAAGCACTTCACCTTCAAACTCTCTGGCAGATATAGCTTCAAGAGCTTTGATCGCAGGGCCTACAACAGCTTTTGTTTGCTCTGCTAAACTTTCTTCAACCGTATGTAATGGGTAAAGGAAAATCATCACTCGTTTTTGGCCTGCATAATCCACTGGTGAAACATACATTTCATATGGAGCTGTTTCTTCAAGACCAAAGGCTTTAATTTGGATTTGATATATTCCTGCAATACCTTGGCGAAGGGCCAAAATAACAGGATCATCTTCACCAAGATTGGTAAATCCTGAAAGGTAATCCCAAGTCAAATTCGCTTCATTGTCTTGCTGGGCTTCGATATTCCAACATTTAGAGAAGAGATCGTTGGCCCAAACCACACCTAGATTTGAATCAAGCAAGAATGCACTAAAAGGAGTTGCCTCTTGAAAGATCGTTCCAAAACTCATGCGCTTATGAAAATACTCGCGGTACTTTGAGAATTCTAAAGAAAATTCTTTGCTCCATTCTTTAGATTCTTTACCATCTGTTGGAAGGAGTCGATCACGAAGCATTTCAACAGAGTCTTTTTCCCATGCTTTTAAATTCGTTTTGTATTCACTTTGACTAATTCCAACACCTACAAATAAACCAATCATTAAAAAGGTAATGACAAGAACAACACCATAGAGAAGCCATTGAGATACATTTTCTTGATCAAGCCTTAGTTTAGCCAAATTTGGTGAAGCTGCTTTTGTCCATTGTTGCCAAGTCTTCTTATAGTTATTAAAAATTGGATTAAACTCGGCAAGAGATTTGACATACCTATTAAGCATATCAAGTTCACTTTCCATTGTTATCAAACGATTAAGAATTGTATTTTTGTCGACACTTGATAAAACTGAGTTCGTGGTCACTTTCTTCATCATCTCGATATCGTCAGTCGTACCTTCAACGGTCTGTTTTAGCTTTGCGTATGAAAATGCACCAGGGGACTTGGCTTGAGCGGGCTCTAGCCTTGCTCCAACTTTTTTCGATAGTCTTGATAATGTTCTCCACTGACTTTGGACAACAAATGATTCAAAGGCAGACATTTTATTTGTGAGTACAGAAAATATTGACGAAAGTTCAGGATATTCAATTAGCGAGTTCATTTGGCTTCTTAATTTTGTTGATGCCTCAAGAAATTCTTCAGCTGAATCGTTATTTGTTAATCTTTCAATCATCTTTGTATCACTTTCAATAGTTGAAAGTTTCTTTGTGGCCAATCGAACTTGATCGTTTGATACAAGCTCGTTTAGTTCATTAATATTTTTTTCATCAAGGAGGCGATCCATGACTAAGCCTGCTTCAAAGACTTCTGCAAGTTTTGAACCCTGTGATGGCCCTTGAGTCCAAAACCAATATGAGCCAGCAACTAAGCTAATGACAGAGGCAATAATAATGGTTGTGAAGAAATAAAATGAAGAGCGAGACGCACGTATGGACATACTAAAACCTCATCCTGAAGTTGTTTTTAGGGGAATTTATCTAAAGAGTTCAAAAAGCTCAACACGAGAATTCTTCGCGTGTTTTGCCTGCAGGCTCCCCTCTCCAAATATTATGAGCGAGAGAGGACGAAAGAGAAAGGGTAAATGAATCATTGTAGAATTTAAAGTATCCTGGTCAGGAATAGAATTTAATAATTTAACATTAGCATTTTGATCAATCATTACCACGTGATGTTCACCAATGTTTTTTAAAGCATCAATTGTAGTCACATAATTTGAAAATATTGGGTTTAAGCATAGAGAATCCACGTTAAAACTAATGTCTCTGTCTTCTAAGACTGAGTAACGAATTCGAAGTTCAACGCTTAATTCACTTTTTTCACATATTGTGTAAGAGAGGATTGATTTTTGCTTAAAGAGTTCTTGAGTAAATTTATAAGCCTCTACACGACAAGCACTGATATTAGCTTGATCAGATGGATTAAGTTTTATAACAATACCATCGTTCTCAAGCCTAAAATCCACTTGTGTCGGTGCAAAAGAATTAGCGATAGTAGTAAGTCTTTCAGTATGGGCCAATGCATTTTCCCAAATATAAAAGCCTGCTGTCTGCTCAAAATAAGAACTTAATCTCTTTACGCTGTCTCCTGTTGGAAAGGCCTTAGCTAAAGTCGAGTTTATTTGATTTTTAAAAACCTGAGTTAGGTTTTTATATTGAACTGGTAGTGGACCTTGAGACTGTGCCGAATCAAGCATACTGGTTAGGTAATATTGAATTTGATTAGCAAGAGGAGCCATTGAAGCTCCTCCGATTTTTCTTAAATCTTCAATTTGTCTGAGGCTGTCGCCATAGGCGCGTCGGATATCACGTAATGTTTCTTCCAAAGCGCCTCCGAATTAACTGGCTAAATCTTCAGGCGAGTCAATAACTGTACGAAGCTTAGTTCTTAGTTTCATAATCGCTTGAGTATGAAGCTGAGAAACACGAGATTCAGTTACGTCTAAAACCTGTCCGATTTCTTTAAGGTTAAGATCTTCAAAATAATATAATGATAGAACAAGACGTTGCTTTTCAGGCAATCCCTTAATTCCGTCTTTAATTTTTTCACGAAGGTTTTGATGAGACACCATTGTAAATGGATTTGAAGTGCGACTATCTTCCATCAAACCGGCCATAAGCTTTTTATCGCCGCGGTTAAATGTTGCACTATCATCAATATTTAAAAGAGAAACAGACTTACTTTTATTCAGTAGATCATGAAACTCTTCTTGTGAGCAGTTAAGTTCTGCGCACATTTCTTCATCAGTGGCTGGACGTCCAAGTTCAGACTCAAGCTTTGTATAAGCTTTTTCAACAGTCTTGGCTTTTTCACGAACAGAGCGAGGAACCCAATCTTGTGCGCGAAGTTCATCAAGAATCGCACCACGAATTCTAAATTCTGCGTATGTTTTAAATTTATTATCACGAGTAGGATCGAATTTATCGATAGCATCCATTAGTCCAATGACACCACAAGAAATAAGATCATCTAACTCAATATTTGAAGGTAATCTTGACGCAATTTTTTGCGCAATAAACTTAATCAAAGGAGCATATTCAACAATGATCTGATCTTTCGTCTTCGCATCAATATGCGTTTTATAGTCTTTAAGATTCTTCAATTTTTGAGAGAGAGACGACATTTGGACTCCTTAACAGATAGCGGGTTGAACATCCTGTTCCCGCACCCTCATTGAGTTATATGGGCGGGCAGGGCCATGCGCGCTTACGTTGGCCCCTACTGTCTCTTCGGTGAAGCGAGTTAGGACCTTAGCGAAGTCTCTCTCGAGGGCAGAATTTGCCCCTCCAAGTAGCTCCTGGTCGAAACGATCGACTGCACCACGTTCAAAGGCCACGAATCCTAGGACTCTTAAACGTGCTGTTAAGAAATTCTCAACTGTCTCACCAAGCGTTCTGACCATACGTTGGTATTGAGCAAGAGTTGATACTTTATTAACCAATAAATGGTTCTCATTCACTCCGTAACGAGTGTTAAGAATTTTCATGAGGGAATAGCTATCAGTGATAGATGAACGATCAGGAGTGACAACGACAATGCGTTGGTCACTATAAGCGTTCAGCGTCAGTGATGTTTTTGAAAGTCCTGCCGGACAATCTAATAAAATATAATCATAATCTTTTTCGTGCGCACTCATGACATCGATGAGTAGACGATCAAATTCTAATTCTTTTTCAAAGAGTTCCATATTGCCGTTACAGGCAGAAAGAAGATGGAAATTGCCATCAATAGTTAGGCATTCTTCAAAACTTTTCTTCGCTGTCACAAGATCCATAAAGTGATCGTTAAGCGGTAAACCAAGTTTAACTGCAGTATTTGAAAGGTTAGTATCGCAATCGATAAGCAAAACTTTGAAGTCTTGCTTTGCCAGCATACGCGCCATCTTAAGTGCAATTGAGGTTTTGCCTACGCCACCTTTTCCACCTGTAATTGATACAGTGTGTGCCTTACGGCCTAGAGATCTCGCGTCACGATGAAATTTATTCTGAGAAATGAGCCATTCGCTCGCTTGCTTCATAGACGTCCTGTCCCTTTTTATGAATTACCATCCTAGCAATTCAAACTTAACTAATATTCTAACCGATCTTAGGCCTCAGATTCTAGCTGGAACATCCCTGCCAGGATGCGCTCCGCCGTAGCTGATTCAATATCATCTGGAACCACTTCACCAGTGCCAAAAAACTTAAGTGGCATAGTCTTATAATCTCTTGCGACATTATAAATAGCACCAAAGTTTAAACATAGATCAAGGTGACTCACCACTGCTCCGTTAGCAATTCCTTGGTAACGAGCTGCTATCTTTCTATTATAGATTTCTGCGTGAATGGCGGAAAGAGAGACAAGGACTTCCACCTTGTCAAAAGAGCGACGAAGACCATCCACAAATCTTTTCACCTCTTGAACTTCTTCTGATGAATTTCTAAAGTCGATAAAGACGTTCTTATTAGCTTCAATAGCCTTACGTGTTTGCCCAATAATATCTGGAACACCTTTAGCATTTTGAACCGTAATACCAAGAACTCTTTCAGTAAAAGGTTGATCTTCACTTTCACTGCAACGAACTAAAACTGATCCTTCTTTGAGCGCAGAAATTTTTCTGGCCATTGAAGATTGTCCACATGAGCTTTCAGAAATTAGAACTGTAACAACCGGTTTTTCAGAGCCTTCGGCCGTAGAAAATAATGGCATTCCAGTTTTAATATCATCAACCATTAAACGTAGAGCATATTCTAAAACTGTATCTGGGTCTTGAGTTTCATCTTTTGAAAGTTCAAACATCGCACCACGAATAATTTCTTGTATCGCTGTATCACTTACATCAAGACTTCTTAAGATTGTACGAAGCTGGTAAATTCCTTCTGGCTCTTTTCTCTCAATTCTTTCAACACTGCGAGAAAGTTCCCAAAGACGTTTTTCAAGTTCTTCAACTTTTCCATCATCATAGGCTTGAGACGGAAGCTGATCTTGAACAACTGGTGAGGGTTGTTCAATTTTCTTTTCCGTATAAGTTTTTTCTTGAGGAGCTGCTGATGCCATCGCGACTTCAAACTCATCTGTTTCTTCATTATAATTTGACGCTTTAGCTGGCTTTGCTTGCTCATTAGTTCCAAGACTTAAAAAGTCATCAAGTCCGCCCTTAATTTTATCCACAGTTGTTTTGACTGTGCGATTAAGCGCTGCCTTGCCATAACCTTGTGTCATACCTTGATGAGAAGCCTTATGTGATTCATCATGGCGATCAATCATATTCGAAATATGACCTGCTTGATTGCCATAAAACGAATCCTTTTGACCTTGATCAAGAACCGTATCGACTCTAGCTTTTTTAGTGTAGTTTTTTTCTGAAATTGCAGCTGTAATTTCAATTTTACTTTTCTTAAAAGCGCCCTTAATACCAGCATTACTGATTGTTTTTAGAATAATGGCATCAGGGCCAAGTTCGCGCTTAATATCTTTAAGCGCTTGTTCTAATGTTTCAGCTTCAAATTTACGAACATGCATCTTACAACCTCACCGTTCCAAGAGATCTGATATGAGTATCAGGGCTAAGCTCGTTGTGACTAATGACAACGAGATTTGGGATAAATTTCTCTGTTAATCGTTTAAAGTGATGACGGATAACTGGGCTACAAAGCACAACCATCTTCTCGCCCATTCCTGTCGCTTCTTCAATTTTTTCATTTAGAGAAGCCAAGATTGATTGAGTGATTTTTGGATCAAGAGAAAGCTGTTGATTAGCTCCGTCTTGAATAATATTTCCAGCAATACTTTCTTCAATCTTACGATCAAGAGTAAAGATTGGAATATCACCTTGTTCACTACGAATACTTTCAGTAATTGTTCTGTAAAGTGATTGGCGAACATTTTCAGTCAGTGAGTCTGGATCTTTTGTTGTTCCACCATACTCAGCTAAGCTTTCAAGAATGGTACGAAGATCTCTAACCGATACGCCTTCTTTTAAAAGGTTTTGAATCACTTTTAAGACAATTCCAAGTGGTAAAATATCTGGCACAAGATCCGCAACCACTTTTGGATAATGCTCTTTGAAATTATCAAGAACACGAACAAGTTCTTGGCGACCAAAGAGTTCATGAAGATTTGTTTTTAATATTTCAGTTAAGTGAGTTGCAACAACGGTTGAAAGATCAACGACAGTGTACCCATTGTATTGAGCATCATCTCTTTGATCTTCAGTAATCCAAACAGCAGGTAAACCAAAGACAGGTTCAACTGTTTCAATTCCGTCCATTTTTTCGATCACTGAGCCAGGGTCCATGGCCATAAAATGATCGGACATAAGTTCACCGCGCGCCACTTCAATTCCTTTGATTTTAACGCTGTAACCACCGGGCTTAAGCTCGAGGTTATCTTTAATTCTAACAGAAGGAATGATAACTCCCCAGTCTAAAGCGAACTGTTTGCGAATATGAGTAATTCTTTCAAGTAAATCACCATTTTGCTCTGAGTCAACAAGATTGACTAAGCCATATCCAACTTCTAGCTCAACTAACTCAAGAGTAAGGAGATCTTCGAGATTTTCAGGAGTTGCTTTCTTCTCATCTGTTTTCGCTACTGATGCCTTTTTAATATCATCTTCATTCCATTGTTCCATTCTGTAGGCGCCAAAGCACAGCATGAGACCAACAGCGATGAATGGAAGTTGTGGAAGCCCTGGTATCATAGCGAAAACAAATAAAACCGCACCTGCAACGTATAAGGCTTTTGGATGCAATCTAAATTGTTTACTTACCTGATCTCCTAGATTGGTATCTTCAGTATTTCTTGTGGTGATAATACCGGCGGCAACAGAAATAATTAGTGCTGGAATTTGTGAAATCAGACCATCACCTACTGTTAGTAGAGTGAATGTTTCGGCGGCCTGAGAAAAATCCATATTATTTTGAGAAACACCAATAATGATACCTGCCACAATATTCACCGCGGTGATCATGATACCGGCAATGGCATCTCCGCGAACGAACTTCGAAGCACCGTCCATAGAACCATAAAAATCTGCTTCTTCTGCGACTTCTTTACGACGTTTTTTTGCTTGTTCATCATTAATGAGACCAGCATTCAAATCAGCATCAATCGCCATTTGTTTACCAGGCATAGCATCCAAGGTGAATCTGGCTGCAACTTCAGCGACTCGACCAGCACCTTTAGTGATCACGATAAAGTTAATGATGACGAGGATGATAAAAACAACGATACCAACAACGTAATTCCCTTCAACAACGAACTCACCAAACGAGCGAATGATCTCACCAGCAGCCGCTGTTCCCTCACTACCACCGCGAAGAAGAATATTACGAGTTGAAGCTACGTTTAAAGACAATCTAAATAAAGTTGTTACAAGTAGGACTGAAGGAAAAGTTGAGAAGTCTAATGGACGCTTTGTATACACAGAAACAAGCATCACAAGAATCGCAATTGCTAACGAAGCAGCAACCAAAAGATCAAGTAGTAATGGTGGGATTGGAACAATCATCACCACCATAACGAGTAGCAAACCTATCGCTACGGCAAGGTCACTATTTTCGTTGAGGAATTTAAAACGCTCGAAAAACTTATTCACAGCTTATTCCTTTTAATATCTCGCTTCCTGCGAGAAAGCCTTTTTCTTTCTTTTTAATCTAAAGACAAAAGCTAAAACTTCTGCCACTGCTTTATACATTTCACGTGGTACGGGTTGTCCCACTTTTACTGTTTTATAAAGTGATCTTGCTAAAGGAACATTCTCGACTAAAGGAATGTTGTGTTCTTTGGCAATTTCTCGAATTCTAAAAGCAACATTATCAGCACCTTTGCCAATGATTTCTGGTGAAATCATAGTTTCAGGATCATAGCGAAGAGCAATTGAGATATGAGTTGGGTTAGTGATGATAACATCTGCTTTTGGAATATCAGACATCATTCTCTTTTGACTCATTTCTCTTTGAAGAGCTTTAATACGCTGTTTAACTTCAGGAGAGCCATCTTGCTCTTTATGTTCGCGCTTAGCTTCTTCTTTAGTCATCATCATTTTCTTTCTGTAGCTATATTTTTGATAAGCAAAATCAGCAATCGCGATGATCAATAACCCGATTAACAAGAAGAAAGTTAGTTGAACAATAATTTCTTTCCCATAAGAAAAACCTGCGACAAAGTCAGTATGAAGAAATCCATTAAAACTAATCAAGCGATCTTTCATAAACATATAAATAATCGATAAAAGAAAGATAAACTTCATAATTCCTTTAATCGCTTCAACCACACTTTTCATCGAGAACAATTTCTTAAATCCACTAATAGGATTAATTCTTTCTGGATCAAATTTTAAAGCTTCAGCAGCAAATAAAGGTCCAACCTGTGCAACATTGACGAAAACACCTACACAAGCGCTGGCCAGCATGATTGGCATGGCACACTTAAATCCAGTCATCGCACTCTTTTCAACAAATGCTTGAAAAGCTTTTGGATTACCAAAAAGAATGGCTAGATCTTGGTTAAATAACCATTCCATATACAATTCGAAACTCTCCCAAATATAAGAAAGTGACAAAATAAGAGCAAAAGCTGTTCCGGCGAGCACAAGAACACTGCTTAGCTCTTTTGAGCTAGCAACTTCGCCTTTATTACGGGATTCTTCAATCCTTCTGGCGGAGGGCTCTTCGGTCTTTTCATCCTGATCGGAATCGTCTGCCACTTTATTCCTTTACGTTAACTAACAAACTGGAACCAATCGCCCAGTCTTTCTGTATATAATTTAAAACCTACTTGGAAAAATTCATTCGAAGTAGCTGCAAAAACTAATAATCCCATTCCAATGTTCACCACGAAACTGACCATGATGATATTCATTTGAGGAACTGATCTTGAAACAATTCCTAAAATACTATTGATAAGAAGGTTCATAAAAATTAGCGGGGCTGAAAGTAATAGAGCTCCCATGAATAATGATTTAAAAAAATAAACAAAGAAGTCTGGCGATGTTGAAAGGTTACCAATCGAAGACGCCTGAATACTAAAGAACGTTAATGTGATGCCTTTAAACATTGGAAGAAGTGCACCAGAGCTTACAACCATAATAAGGATTGTCCACTGAATGAGCTTTTCGAATGGACCCGCTTGACCACCACTTTGAGGGTCAAAATATTGGATAGCCGAAAAACCAACTTGTTGAGTAATCATGCTACCAGCTGCTGTAAATAACAGCATGATGCTTTTAACGAGAAAGCCGATGATCAATCCAGCGATCGCATGAAAAGCTGTTAACCACCAAAAGGCATCAGGTCCATAAAGTTTTACATCTGCAAGAACACTTTGTTGAACGAATGGAAAAAAGGCGTAAGTAATGACAAGAGTTCCAAGCACTTTAACAATTGTTGGAACAGATAAATTATCAAATAAAGGAATTTGAAACATAACCGCAAGCCAACGAGTAAACGTTAACCAAAAAGCCACAAGAACCTGCATGTCGGTAACTGTGATATTAAGCACGGCTAGTCTTCTCCTTTTTTAGTTTCCTACTGCAACCATGGCAGGAATGTTAATAATCAAGTCTTTAGTAAAGCTGGTTAAAGTCTCACTCATCCATGGAGCGAAGATAACTAAAGCTCCAACGATAACAACGATCTTAGGGATGAACGATAACGTTTGTTCGTTGATCTGAGTTACCGCTTGAAAAATTGAAACCATGATACCAATTAAAAGAGCTCCAATAAGCATTGGTGATGCAATATAAAGAGTGACCTTAATGGCCTGATTAGATACTTCTGTAAAAGCGTCAAAGCCCATAACTCACCCCTTAGTGAAATGATCTCAAAATTGAACCCGTAACTAACTGCCAACCATCAACCAAAACAAAGAGTAAAAGCTTAAACGGAAGTGAAACCACAACAGGAGGTAACATCATCATCCCCATGGCCATAAGAACCGAGGCGACAACCATATCTAGAATCAAAAACGGAATATAAAGTAAAAAGCCAATTTGAAAGGCTGTCTTTAATTCACTGATGATAAAAGCTGGAATCAAATAATGGATTGGAACATCATCAACAGTTTGAGCTGCTGCCTCTCCAGTTACATCATAAAATAATTGGATATCAGACTTTCTTGTCTGCTTACTCATAAATGCGCGAAGACCAATTTCAATTCTATCAACGGCTTGAGCTGTTGAGATTTTTCTTTCCATATACGGATGAACTGCTTGCTCCCAAATTAATTTTCCCGTTGGTTGCATCACGAAAACTGAAAGGAACATGGCAAAGCCAATAAGAAGTTGGTTTGGTGGAAGGTTTTGTGTACCAATCGCTTGGCGCATAAATGAAAGAACAACGATAATTCTTGTGAAGCATGTACACAGAATTAATACGGCTGGTGCCAATGTTAAAACAGTAAATAATCCTAAGACTTCTAGAGTATCGACAAGGTCTGCACCTTGTCCGAAATTAACGGCGATGCCAGGAAGGCTGGCCGTGTTTTGAGCTTGTGCATTTAACGCAAAAAAACTTCCAAGCCCAAAGGTTAGAAGTTTTATGATTGTGCTTAAGCTTCCTGCTTTATAAGTCACAAAGGTATCCTTTACCATCGCCAATTCTTACTGAAGTGGCTTTAAGTTTTTAACTTTACTTTTAATTTGATCAGAAAATCTGACCTTATCTTTTACTTTTGAAGTTGTTTTTGAATCAAGAAAACTATCAAGATTCAAATCACTTGCTGCTGCTTCGCGGTTTGCTGAAACAGTTTCTTTTAAACGAAACTCTTTTTCTGGAGTTGTTCTTAATTGTGTATCGAAATTATCGCCAGCGATTTTTCTTTCGCCTTCTTTTAAAAATCCTGCCGGATTTTTAAGCTCAGAGATAAGTTGCAGACCTGATTCAGATGAGCCAACTAAAAAGATCTGATCATTAGCTTTAATCGTTAGAACACTTCTCTTAGGACCAATAAAAGTTGTTGAAAGAACTTCAACAGGTTTTGTAGAGTTTAAAAATCCAAGCTTCCCTTTTTTCAAAACACCCTTCTTCATTAAGGTTGCTGCGGCGTAAAACACCAAGAGCACTAATCCTAAGAAAGCAACAAACTTGCCAAGGTAGTTAGCAATAGAAAACGGGGCGTTGACGTCTTTATCAGTCGCAGAAAGGGTCACATTGACCTCATCTTGCTGGTTTGCAGCCTGGGCCGACACCGCTTTTTTGTCACCGGCCTTAAGCTCAATTCTATTATTAGCTTCTGCGGCAATTTGCTTAAGCTCTTTATCAGAAAGAAGCTTTTCTAAATATTTTGTATCGTAATTTTGATCTGAATTTTTCTTAGCTTTTGGGGCTGCTATTGGAGCAGAAGCTGTCTTTCTTGATTGTTCTACAGGAAAAGTTAGTTCTACAGAGTTTTCACCTACAACTAGGCTAACCTGCTTTTCACGACCTTGTAGAGAGTAAGGAAGAACTGTTCTTACGCGTACAAGGTCTTTGTTGAACTGATAAGCCATCAATGTTGCATCAGCACTGCCGACAGAGATATTTTTTTCAATTTTTGGCCATACAAATGTACCAGGAACTGAAACCTGAACCATATTGTCTTTAATTGTCAGCTCTGGGATTTCGTTAATGGGGGAAGCAAGCTTGATGATGACACTTCCACGTCCACCCTCTGCTTGAGGTGTGTAAGCGATATCCTCAATTTTTGTCATGCCATTTGCTGCCATGGCCAACAATGGAAGAGCGGTGATCAGTGCTAGTGTTAAGCGTAAGGCTTTCATCTTCTGTCCTTTCCCAAAAATGCTGGGACTTATTTCAAAGTTTCGATACGTTCGATTGGGCTAATGATATCTGTAAGGCGGATACCAAACTTTTCATTCACCACAACAACTTCGCCTTTGGCGACGAGTTTTCCATTCACTAAAATCTCTAATGGTTCACCTGCAAGCTTATCAAGCTCGAGAACAGAACCCTGACCAAGCTGAAGAAGATCTTTAATAATGATCGATGTTCTTCCAAGTTCCACTGTTACTTTGAGTGGAATATCTAGAATAAAGTCTAGGTTTTGAACTTTAAGTTTATTAAGAGCATCATCACCGGCGCGAATTTCGTCGGCTATCTCTTGAACCTGAACACGCTCTAGATCATCAATGGCGCGTAGTCCTGGTTTTTTTCCTTCATTTGAATTTTGACCCACTTCGTTCTCCATATGATCCCCTTATCAATCTCTACTGATGAGTTTAGTTACTTGTACTGCACGGTTGCCTTTATGCACGCCGATTAAACATTTCATTTTTTCCACACCTTCAACGGCAAGTGTGACTTCGCCTGATGCTTCCTGATTAAGAGGAATAATATCTCCCTTCTCAAGAGTCACAAGGTCTCCCACTGTCATCTCTGCTTCTCCAAGTTTTACAACAAGAGTGGCTCGAGCATCTTTAATGTGTTCATTCATGGCCTTAGTCCAAATACTATCGGCCATGTCGTTATCAGTTTGAAAACTACTTGAAAGCTTTTGCTTAATTGGTTCAATCGTTGAATATGGAACAACGATCATGATGGTGCCTGAAGCACTTTCAAATTCAACTTCAAGAGTTGTAGCGATAATCACGTCTGATGGAGGAACAACACCAACGAATTGTGGGTTAATTTCAGTACGTAAATATTGAGCATCAATTCTATGAACTGGCGCCCATGACTCTTCAAGATCAGAGATGGCCATATCCATGACTTTTTTCATGAAAGACAATTCAATTTGAGTGAATTCTTTTCCTTCAATTTTCGTAAATGGACGATCTGTTCCGCCAAAATATGAATCGATGATGGCGTAAGCAAGCTTACTTTCAAAAACTAAAAGCGCAGGGCCTCTTAGTTCGTTGAAGCGCATGATACACATACAACTTGGAATCGGAAGTGTGTTAACGAATTCACCAAACTTTAGAAGATCGGTTGAGATCATCGAGATAGTTGAAATTTTTCTCAGTGAGTTTGAGAGTGAAACTCTGAAACTTCTGATAAATCTTTCGTAGATGATTTCAAGAATCGGCATTCGACCACGAATAACGCGGTCTTGGTTGGTAAGATCATAGGTCTGAATATTGTCATCTTCTTCATCAGCGCCAAATCCACCTGCTCCACCTTCATCTAGAAGATCATCAGCATCGCCATCGTTAACAGCGTTTAATAGGGCGTCGACTTCGTCTTGACTTAGTACTTGGGCCATATTCATCCCCTCCTGGGATCTCATGCCACCCTGTCTCTTCCTGAGAAAAGGGCTTAATTAATTTGAAAATTGACGTAAAAAACATCAATAACACGGCCATCAACTAAAAAAGCATTGATGGCACTTCTAATCTCTTCTTTTAAAAAAGCTTTCCCTTCGAGTTGCAATAAATCTTCGGGGCGCTTTGAATTTAACGTACTAATAATAGTGTCACGAATTTGAGGCTTTCTAGCCTGCGCTTCTTTTTCACTACTATCTTTACTTAATTTTAAAACTGCATTGAGACGAACAAATCTTCTTGGCCCATCACCTTGTGCAAGGTTGGCTGTAAAGCCTTCAAGTGGAAATAAAATTCCATCTTGTTCAACAGCTTGCCCCTCTAATGCCTGTCCATCTTCACCAACATTTTTTTTCATTTCAGCAGCGACGATATCTTGAACACTAGGAGTACTATTTATCTTTTGATGTGTTTGCCATTGGAAATATCCAACTGCTAACACTAATAAAGTATTGGCTAAAACCAAGATGGTTAATAAAGGATTCTTTGATGATTGACCCGAGGGTTTTCCTGCGAGTTCTTCGGCTTCTGCCATACTAGTCCACCATCCATGGTTGGTTAAAGGCTTGTAGAGATTTTTTTTCCGCCCCTACGTCAAAAATTATACATTCCATATGCAGCGCCTTCAAGGGGGAGGTAATAATTGTGGCACTTTCTTCCGATTTATTTTGCAAAATCGGCAGCTTCTACCACCTGACAAATGCTTACCGTCAAAAAGTAGACAGTTTGGCACCATCCCCAACTCTATTAATCAGATATTTTTCAAATAAAAAAGCCCTGACCTAAGTCAGGGCTTCACCCATCATCCTTGATGGTTAAAGAATTACATTAATTCTTTCCAAGCCTTCCCTGGGCGGAACTTTGGCAAAGTTTTCGCTTTGATTTTAATTTTCTCGCCAGTTGAAGGATTTACGCCCATACGTGCAGCGCGCTTGGCTTTTGTGAAAGTACCGAAACCAACTAGAGATACGTCTTCACCTTTTTTAACAGTCTTCTTGATTGTTTCAATTAGTGATGCAACGAAGTTATCAGCATCTTTTTTAGTAAGATGTGAAAGGTTTTTGTCGCTTAGTACGCTTTCGATAAGGTCTTTACGGTTCATGTGTCTCTCCATGAAAAATGTGTGAATGGTTAACTAGAATGGTTGCTCATTTTTTGCGGCCTGACAAGGCCTAATTGATAAAAAAAACCCTTCTTTTCAGAAGGGCTTTAAGATTTTTAATTTGGGCCTTGCGTCTTAGATTTCTAATTTTCCACGTTTTTTAAGTTCTTCAATAATTCTTTCGAACTCATCAACAGGATAAGCACCCTTAACTGGTACACCGTTGATAACAAAACCAGGAGTTCCTTGAATGCCAAACTGAGCTGCTTCAGCTTGATCTTCAGCAATACGCTTTTGAACAACTTCGCTTTTGATATCTTTTTCAAGCTTGGTCATATTGGCGCCAACTTCTTTTGCAATTTTCTTTAAGAATTTTTCACCATTCTTAAGAGCACCTTGGTTGTCGAAAATTTTGTCATGAAAAGCAAAAGCCAATTTATCGCTTTGTAGTTTTAAAGCTTCAAAGTATTGAGCTGCTGGCATAGCATTCGCGTGGAATGAAAGTGGAAGATGCTTATAAACAAATTGAATTTTGCCGTTATAACGCTCAAGCAGTTGGTTTACAGTATCGTAACCACGCTTACAAAATGGACATTCAAAGTCACTATATTCAACCAAGACAATTGGAGCGCCTTCAGAACCAACTGAAGCCATTGATTTATTAATTTCAGGCTTTAGAGGGTTTTCGAAAAACTCTTCAAATTGCTTCTTTTCTTCTTCTTCTTTTCTCTTAGCCATTGTTGATTGCGCATCTTTAATAGCTTTTTGAAGACTAGTTACAAATTTATCTGGGTTTTTCTCAATCGCTTGAGTTAAGACTTCTGGATTTTCAGCTAAGACTTTAGCCATTTTGTCTTTGAGTTGTCCTTCAGACATACAGCCAGTCAAAAGAGAAGAAACCATTAGTAATGAAAAAATCTTAAAACGCATGAGAGAAATCCTTTGTTTCTTAGGGACAATATATTTCGTCCATAATAACCCGTATCGGTTGATTCTATGTGTATTTTTTTTGTAGCCACGTCAAATATCTGTTAATTTTTCGACATTCAGGCCTTAAATAGTAATATCCAATCAAATGTATCCGAGCTTCGTGGTTGCCTTTTAGGAATCCTCTAAAGGTCGCAAAGATGCCAAAGGCAGGTGCAGCCACCTTATTATAAAGGTGAAAGCAGAAAACCATATGTAGGATAAAGTGCGCGACTAGAATTCCAGTCATAATATCAAACAGAGTATTTTCCTGACGCTCTAAGAAATAATTAATTGCTGGAGTCATTTTAATAGTTTTTTCAGCGAGTGAAAAAATCTGACTATGAATATCAACCGTCGCGACAAAAACAGCAATACCTGTTGCGATTGAAGTTATTGTTACAAAAAGCGAAAATTGAATGAAAAATGATTTCTCAAAAACAGGCTGATGAATTCTAGAATATTTTTCAGGTATATCTATATTTTCTAGTTTCCCCTTTTTGGTCATATTTTGCATAATCACAAAAAAGTAATCTGAAAATCTTGTTAGTAGCCTTAGCTCTGAGAAAAAGTCTGGATCATAACTAGAGACTCTACCTTCAACAATATCCTCACAGTAGTTGCCAATAGTCCTAAACGGTCTAAGCACCATATTCGATATATAAAGACCCAAAAGAAGAGTTCCGGCTATAAAAGCTAGTAATAAGGGAGTATGACCGATAACTGTCGAGAGAATATAATCAAAATAGATTTCTTGAAAGTTACCTACTTCTCTAATGTTATAAGCTTCAAAGAAAAACAGATCCATCTTTAAGAAGGTCCAAAAAAAGCCCATTGCAATAGCTAAGGTAAAACACGGCAACATCATGAGCTTAAACGCTATACCTAGCCTGAACTTAACCTGATCGTCCTTAAACGCAGATATAAAGATCGTCTTAATTTTATTCATCCAATCAGAGGTGTTGTTTAAAGATAGAACACCTTTATCGCCTTGATCATGTGTTGGCCCTCCAGACATGGGGACTCCTCGTAAAAATTGTTAACTCAACTTGATTATAAACTAAGAATATCAATCGCTTAGAGAGGGTCAAGAAATGCCGCCAATTTGATGATTTGTGTCTAGTTATTAGACACATGCTAAAGAACTTACAAAATTGCGAGTTGCTGGCTCCTTAATAAAACTTGTAAATACCTAATAATACAGTAGATCAAGCCTAGTCCCCCTAGTTATAACACTTGGCATTATTCATGCATTAATTAGGGCAAACCCTTTTTAGGACTGATTTCATCGAGGAGGAGAGAAGATGAAAACGAAACAGGCAATTCATTTAGTATCCGTATTAGCCATAGGCTTAAGCTTAGCTAGCTGCGGAAAAGACAACAAAGCTGGTAGTAATATTACCGGTACATCAGGCTTTAGTAATATTGGTAACCCACAGGCCGCAAACCAGGTTAACAATCTTAGAAGCCAAGCACCATGCCGCTATGGAGCTGCCACCATTCAAAATCTAACGATTAATAATGGTCAGGTTTCTCAAGGTGGTGGTTTTCAAGGATCTGGTAACTATTATGTAGGGCTTCAAAACTCTGCAGAATATCCAGATATTATCGTGATCGAAAAAGTAAACCAACAGATCTATAACCTTCAGGTTTCGATCTGTCCGCTTAACAACGGTCAACCGTTACAAATGGCTCAAGTCACTTATATTGGTGTAACACCAACCGTGAATGGAGCAGCTGGTAACCTAGACTTCGTATCTCAATACGGAACGCAAGAACGCTCAACGTTCGCTGCTTCTGGAACTTACTAAGACATAGACTTTATCCTGCACTTAATTAAAAGAGTGCAGGATGAATTTATAAAGTTTTCCCTCCTCCAAGAGGAAAGGGATAGGTATGTCTAAAAAACGGATCTACCCTTTCCTTTTTGTTTGATGGAAAGTTTTTTAAAACAATGAAACTGAAGGTTTAAAACGAACTTTGATAAAGTCTCGAACGCCTTGAGCGATTGCTTTGGCGTATTCATCTTGAAATTTCTCACTCGACATTTTTTTTAGCTCAACATCATTAGACATAAAGCCGGCCTCAAGAAGGACTGCTGGACGTTTTGATAAGGCTAAAACATAAAATAAACCAGGTCTGATTCCTCTATCTGTTAACTTAAACTTTCTTGGCAATGTTTTCTTAAGCTCGCCGTGAATTGAATTGGCTAACGCTTTAGAGCTAGTCACTGTTCTTGAAACAACTAAATCAGTAAGAATTTGTCTGATGATGATCTCTTCACCTTCTCCACCTGACATTTTGTTTTCAACTTCTTCAACTTTTCTGACTGCTGCATCGTCGTGATTATCAAGATAATAAGTTTCAAAGCCATGAGCGCCAGCTGTTCGACTTGAATTGACATGAATGGAAATAAATAAATCTGCCTTAATCGTTTCCGCTACTTCAGCTCGTTTTTCAAGACTAAGTGTTTTATCGATACTTCTAGTTAAATAGGCATGGCAATGAGGAGATAAAAGATCTTTGACTTTCTTAGCTATGGATAGAGTTAGATCCTTTTCTAAGACTTCTAAACTTTTTTTACCAGACTTATAATTTCCTTTAGCTCCATGGTCATCGCCGCCGTGACCTGGATCAATTAAAACTGTCACAGCTAAAAGCTTTGTAGAAAAAACAAAGAGGAATATGGCTAAGAGCTTTCTTATCATTTTACTGATAAACCTTAACAAGTTTCATGTTGGGAAAGTAGTAAGATAATATTTTTTTGTGATCGTATCCACGTTGCGCCATTTCAAGTGCGCCCATCTGGCACAAACCCACTCCGTGGCCATGACCATTACCCTCAAGAATCAAATCTCCTGTCGAAGCATAACGGATATGAAAATTATTCGATCTAAGTTCAACGCGACCAAAATATCTTCGAAGAACAGATTTTTCCATTAAGGCGGTTATGTTTCCATAACTGATGCGCAGACGATTAGCGCTCCAACGATCATCAGCAACTTTAATCAGTTCACCTGTTTGAACAACTCTCTTTGGATGAAAATATCCTTTATTTGTCGCCCATCGAACAAATTTTTCTAATCGCTCCGTCGAAATTTCACTTTGCCAACCAGGTTTTCCATGGTCTTTGCAAAAAGGGCAATTGACTGACTCATAACCTTTAACTGGATTTTGCCAAACTTGTTCAGGAAGTCTTGTTCGTCCACCACACTTGGCGTGAAAAAAGACTGGGGCTAACTCGCCCTCATTATTTACTAAGACTTCTCCAGCCGTTGATACGGCGGCAAGTCTAGTATTGGGGGTTTCATCAGAAAACTTTCCACTGACTTGATGCTTTTCTGAACTTTCCAGATCAAATGGAACTTCTGAGCCGAAGACTTTTGAAACTTCTTTTGAATAAATTTTATGAAGAGCATAGGTTCTAGCAGCAACGGCTTGAGCCTTTAAGGCTTCAACAGGCCATTTCGAATTCATCTCTTTTGCTAAAAGAGTTGAAAGATAACTTTCCATATCAATTTCGTTAATAACATCACAACGCTTTTGATCTGTTGAAGTCGAAATAAGTATTTTTCCTAAATATTTACCTTGCTCGCCATCTTTATCGACAGACAATAATCCCGTTGGTGAACCCAATGAAGCCAATAGAAGTGGTGAAGTCGTATTTCTTCTCGCAACATTTGCGCATTCGAATTTTATTGTTTTTTTACCCGCATAACTTTTTGAATTTTTTGTTAAGTGTAGGGTACGAGCAAGATCAGTACCGCTAACTTGAATCGCTTGGAGTGCCTTCGCAACTCGTACACGCAAAAGTGGAGTACCTGTTTTGAGTCGTATTTTTTCCGCAATTTCAGTGAAGCTAATAGCTGAATTTCCAAGCAGAGGAAATAGCAATACGAAAGCAGCGATCGATAATTTAATTCGACTCCACACCATGAACTTCCCCGCGGGGTTCCGGTGGTCTCACAAAGTGAGATCCATGAGCTGTGTCGTTCCCGTCATGGGAACCCGGTTGCCTCAATCATGAGACAACTTCATTCTACACAAAGCAATATGATGACTCAAGAGATTGAAATTAAAGTGATGACATTATTTTTTGTAAATCAATCCAAGCCGCTCTTTTCATGTTGGGATTGATCAAAAGAAAGTCTGGATGGAAAAGTGGCATGAGCTTTACTTCATGAAACTCTTCATTTTGATGAATCTTTAAAGGGAAAAATTGACCATGAACTTTAGTCAACTTCTCTTTCCTACCAAGTAAAGTGTTTGTGGCTATAGCGCCAAGAGAGACGATGTAGTCTGGCTTTGATTCAATAAAGCCTTTCATTAATTCATCAAACTCACTACCGGAACTGGCCAGTTTTGATTGATTAAATAATTTTACAACAGAGTTGGCTTCAAGCTTCATGGCAGAGATCATCTTATCTAAGAGTTCAGAAGCCCTTAGGTCTTCTTGGTTTTCTTTAGCATCACCAAGCTTTGAAGATTCGCCAAAAAAGATGATTTTGATATCAGAATTAACCCATGCTGGAGTCTGAGGATTTGACTCAATTACTATTTTACGACCTAAAGAAACACCCTCTTTGACCGCAACTTCACCACCTGGAATTTGGATTTTACCACCAGCTGCCTGCTCAAGCTTGGTGTCAGCAAACTTCTTAAGCGATTCAATCGTTTTGGCTTTTTCACTATGATCTGTAGGGATAACCTTAGGCACATATTTAGAGGCTAAGGGCTCTTTGGTTGAGAGGTTAAGCACACCTTCTGTGTACCACTCAGTACCTTGAAACAGCCTAGAAGCAAGCACTCCCGCGCCTTCTGGCTTAAGCCCTCTGAGGTGCTGATAAAAATCACTATGCTGCAAAGGTTGCCCCTTATCCTAGGTTTCTCCAAACTTAATAAAGCTTAAGCGATTTGTCCCGAAAAAGTATTACAAGCAAAGTTACTCTACGTACTCGTAGGGACTTAGCCACTAAAAGGGAGAACCTGCATGTCCTTTGACGCTGATTTTAAATTTGAAAGTTTTGAAGAATACTTTGGTGACGCTGAGCAAGTTAGAAAGATGATAAGCTCATGCAAGATCTGCGGCTCTTCTTTGGTCCACTCACATATCTCTGACTATGGTCACCTACTCGTCCAAGAAAGCGCACGCTGTGCTGATTGCGGCTGTGACAATGGTAAGAAGGTTCACTCTATAAACTGAACTTAATCTGAAATTGAATCAAAATAGGCGCGAATTTTTCGCGCTATTTTTTTATCTACACCTAGCTCAAGCGCAATTCGATCTTCTGACAATTCCGATAACTCATCTTTGGAAATCTTAATATTAGTAAGAATGGTCTTTTTCGTTTTAGGTCCAATACCTGAAATTTCATCAATCCATGAGCTAAAGGTTCTTTTACTTTCCTGCTTATGGTGCAGTCGCCTTGAAAACCTGTGGGCCTCATCACGCATTTGAACTAGGATTCTAAACAGTGATAAATTTTTGTGCAAAAGATAAGGATTCGTTCGATTGGGAATAACAAGCCTTTCTTCAGTTCCCTTGGCGCTTTTGGCTTTAGCAATACCAACCACAGGGACTTCGATATTATTCTCGGCTAAGACGGCTCTCCAAATATTAACTTGTCCCATACCACCATCAATCACAAACACATCTGGTAGATCGCCATCTTTCAAACGCCTCTGCACGACTTCTCCCATCATGGCAAAGTCATTATTTCCCTCAGGTAATTCTTTAAGATGGTAGTGACGATAGTTTTTCTTATCAGCTTTGCCATCGTGAAAGGTAATCCTAGCGGCGGTCGGTGAACTTCCTTGAAAGATGGCGATATCGTAACACTCAAGAGTCACAGGTCTTTCTTTTAGACTCAAAAGTTCCTTCAACTTATTAAGTCCTACAAAAACACTTTCTTGATTATTAATTCGAACTCGTTGATGTTCAACAGATTGATCATAGGCCAACTGCCACATCGAGGAGAATTTTTTATTTGGATGATCAACATTAATTTTTTTATCTTGAAGGGAAAAGGCTTGAGATAAAAGCTCACGTCCTTCGTTATCAAATGGTGCCACTACGAGCGAAGGAAGAGTATCGTTAGATTCGCTATAATAATGAAACAAGAACTGTAAGGTTTCGGATGCAATATCATCACTCATATCTACAACAGGAAAGTTAAAATTCTTATGCCCTAAAAGCAGACCATTTCTAATCATATAAATAGCAATATCAACTTCAACATCACCTTGGTGATAAGCGACCACATCAACATCTTTATCTTTGCCTTTAAGCTCGGCATTTTTTTGCTGATCACTATCATTAAACGTCGTTAAAACTTCTAAGTGGTCACGCAAGATTGCTGCTAGTTCAAACTTTTCATCTTCTGCAGCCTTTAACATCTTTGATTCTATCGACTTGAGAGATTTATTCGCATTGCCGGATAAGAATGCTAAAGCGAGTTTAAGATCTTTTTTATATTCTTCATCTCTAATTTTAGAGACACACGGAGCGCTACACTGATGAATCTGATAAAGAAGACAAGGCTCTTTTCTTGAATTAAATTCTCGAAGAGTACAATCTCGAAGCGTAAAAGATTTATTTAGTAGTCTTAGGACTTCTCCAATATTTGTTCCTGTTGGAAAAGGCCCATAAACTTCAAGGCCAGATCGACGCTTAAATTTTCTGGCGTAAACAAGTCTTGGAAAAGGTTCTTTAGTGTCGACGATAATGTAAGGATAGGACTTATCGTCTTTTAACCTGATATTATATTTAGGAGAATGTTTTTTAATTAGGTTGTTTTCTAAAACTAAAGCTTCAGCTTCATTGCCGGTCACAATAAATTCAAAATCAAAAATTTTTGAGACTAAGATTTCAGTTTTAGGGCTTTTGGTGGACGCGTTAAAATACGATGTTACGCGTGGTTTTAACTGTTTTGCTTTACCAACATAGAGAATGTCACCTAAATGATTTTTCATCAGGTAACAACCTGCAGAAGTAGGTAAACTGCGAGCTTTATCCAGTAACTTCCCTAGTGCAATGGGGTGCTTTTCCTTTACTTTATCCACTATTCCTCGTATTGTGTGCAGCGTTCGTCGATTTTACCATACAACCAAAAAGGCCCCCATTATGAGTTCTTTAGGCGTCGGCAAAGAGGTTCTTTCCTTCTGTGGAAAGTGCAAACTTACTCTTGCCCATATTATTATCACTATGAAAGCTGGTGATACAATTAACAAAGTTCAGTGCAAAACTTGCAATGCAACTCATGTTTACAAAGACCCTTCTAAAGTTAAAGCTAAAAAAGTTTCTACTCGTACTAGAACTGTTAGCAAAAAAGCCAACTCTCAAGAATCAATTTCTGATCTTTGGTTAACTGCTGTTGGTAACGCTAAAACTAAATCTAAAGATTACTCACCGAAAGCAACTTTCTTAAAAGGTGATATCGTCGATCATCCTAAGTTCGGCCCAGGTGTTATTGATAAGATTATTGATGGCAATAAAATTGAAGTCATCTTCCGCCATTCTATAAAAACTCTCGTTCATAATATGTAAAAAAAAGCGTGCTCACTGAGCACGCCTTATCTATTTCGCTAAGAAAAATTTTTAGTTAAATGAGAATCCGCCACCGTAATTTGCTCCGCCGCCAAACCCGATTCCAAATTGAAATCCTAAGTTTCCAGCTGCGTAAGGGGCTCCACCCGTATAGTAGCCTTGTCCTCCAGCTCCATACATATTTCCGTTAGCATAAAGCGCCTGTTGCGCTCCATAAGCATTTTGTTGTAATGACTGCCAAGTCGCTTGTTGTGCCTGAGTCACTGCTTGTCCACGAGAGTTTAGTGCAAAAGCAGTCTGTTGCATCTGTTGTTGTTGTTGCATATAGGCTTGTTGTTGTTGCCAATATGCATTCGCACCAGCACCACCATAAGCACCACCAGTATTTCCATAATAGCCGCCGCCGCCGTAAGGGCCTAAGCCTCCACCAACGCCAACACCGATACCACCATTGATACCGCCACCACCGCCGTAGTAAGGACCATACAGTCCACCACCGCCTGCACCAGGGCAAGGAGCTTGAATACAGTTCATAACGCCGCCGCCGCCATAGATGCCACCTGGTTGACCGTAAATACCGCCACCAATTCCAGGGCCACCGTAGATGCCACCGCCTGGTATTCCGCCACCGATGCCGCCGCCGATATAAATACCGCCGCCCACCGATGCCGCCGCCGATATAAATACCGCCGC
>PCUW01000029.1 GCA_002787775.1 Bdellovibrionales bacterium CG12_big_fil_rev_8_21_14_0_65_38_15 | reverse complement strand
TTTAACGTCATCCAGTCTTGAGCTGTTAAAGCGCGATCGACTTGCAGATGACCATCTTTCCAGTCTTTGATTTGAGTAAAGTCATAAGTCTTTTCTTGCGGCAATGACTCTAGAATATTTTCAGCAGCGATATAGCCAAAAGTTAAACCTTCAAGAAGTGACGTTGATGCCAGTCTGTTAGCTCCATGAAGTCCAGTACAAGCAACTTCACCAACGGCATAAAGACCTTTTAAATTTGTCTTACCGCTTAGATCAGTCTTCACACCGCCACAAGTATAGTGAGCAGCAGGAACCACAGGAATAGGTTCTTCTGTCATATCAACATTTTTCGAAAGACAATGTTCAAAAATTGTAGGAAATCTTGAGCGTACCCAATCAGCATCTTTATGAGTCATATCGAGATAAACACATTCATGTCTGGTCGCAATCATTTCTTCATGAATAGATCTTGCCACCACATCACGCGGAGCCAGTTCTCTATCGGGATGGTACTTAGACATGAAGGCTCGACCTTCAGAATTGACTAAGACTCCCCCCTCACCGCGAAGAGCTTCTGAAATAAGGAAACGTCGATGAGAACTTTTATCAAAAAAGGTCGTCGGGTGAAATTGGATAAACTCCATATCTGTAAAGATAGCACCCGCACGTTTGGCCATCGCGTGACCATCTCCTCTCGCCCCTTCAGAGTTTGAATGGTTGAGATAAAGTGCACCGATTCCACCAGTCGCTAAAATAGTAACTTTAGCAATCGCTTTAGCGGTCATGCCCGTTTCTTGATTAAAGACGTAGGCACCAAGAACACGAGGTTCTTCATAACGCTGTTGAATGCGCACACCATGGTGAAGTGGAGTCAGTAGATCGATCGCCGTATGCCCAGTTAAAAAAGTAACATTAGGAAATCTCTTTTTATCATTCAAATAATTCAGCATTGAAACTTGAATTTCACGACCAGTAAAATCACCCTGATATAAAATACGAGATTTCGAATGGCAGGCTTCCATGGTGAAATTAAGATCACCATTTTCACTACGCTGAAAATTTGTTTTTGCTTTTTTAAGAAGCAGATCTTCTAAAATTGCACCAGAGCGGTCTTGTAAAATCTGAGCCGCTTCATAAAGGCTCGTACCTGCTGAAGCCTTGAAAATATCATCTATTAAACTTCCCTCACCTTCTTTTGGTGAAGAGTTATCATTTCTCTCGTAAATGATTCCGCCTTGGGCCCAAAATGTATTAGAGATTTTTGGATCTTTTTCTCGAGTTAAAATACCAACCTTAATGCCTGATTCACCTAGACGAATCGCACTTGCTAAACCAGCGACTCCACTACCAATGACGAGGGCATCAAATTGATAACTACTCATACTCTAGATCCAAATTTTAATGACAGATCAACCGCTGGAGCACCGTAGGTCAGTGAACCAACACTAATAAAATCAACTCCATCAATGGCGTAACTTTTAACTGTATCAAGATTAATTCCACCAGAAACTTCAATCGTTGTATCAGACTTTTTCTTTTGAATCGCTTTAGCCACTAATTCAGGCGAAAAATTATCAAGCATAATATGCTTAACACCCATTTCTAGGGCTTGATCAAATTCTTGCAGATTATGAACTTCTAACTCTAAAGGAGTGTAGCCTGCGTTAAGTGATTTAAAAAAATCAATCGCCGCAGCAACACCGCCAAAAAATGATTTATGATTATCTTTGATCATCCACATATCAGTTGGGCCATAACGATGATTAAAGCCACCGCCAGAAACAACGGCATATTTTTCAAGGCCTCGAAGACCTGGTGTGGTTTTTCTTGTATCTAGAATTTTAACGTTGGTATCTTTAACAGCTTCGACAAAACGTTTTGTGTGAGTCGCAACAGCACTTGCTCTTGCGAGCAAATTAAGAGCAACACGCTCACCCGTCAGCGCCACGGCAAATGGTAGGTTTAGTTTTATTGTTGTCGGCTTATCGAAATATCTTCCTTCATTTTCCTTAATATTTAATGAAGAGGTTTCTGCACCAAGATAATCAAAGGTCGCTTCAAACCAAGGAAGGCCACTTAAAAGCATTGGCGTTTTAACTTTGAGTTCGCACTCAACCATGTCCATTGGAAGCTTTGAAAGCGCTAAAGGATGTCTTGAAAAATCATCCTCTTCTAAGAATCGTTGAATATCTTTTAAGATCACTTTTTTAAACATACCCATGCCTTTATTGCTTAGCGCTTTCTTTTATCCCTTTCATCTCAAGACGTTAAGTCATGTCAAAAAGTTATTGAACTTTCAACGACTTGCACGAGGTGCGAGGGTCAATGAAGCCACTATTTTTAATCTTTTTGACCTTTTTATTAGTTTTTCCAAACGTAAAGCAAAAAAGCAACTCATCGCACAAAAACCATCAACCAGTCTGGGCCCAGCTCATTTATTATCAATTAAAAGATAAATATCATCATCGTGCTCTCTCTACATTTCATACTGCTGCCGTTACTGGTCATAAATTTAAAACTCCACCAAGATTAAAAAAAATTCTTCGATCACTTCATATTGAACATCTACTCACACCCTCTGGTCTTCACCTTTCTATTTTGACGAGCTGGCTTTTTCCCTTTCTTGGACGCATGAGAAAACTATTATGTTTATGTCCTGTTTTTTTTCTTCAGCAATTTTATTCGCTCAAACGAATAGCACTTTTAAAAACTTTAAATATTTTATTTCCTAAATTTAATCGTCTTCATCTTTTTATGTGGGTAACGGTGATTGATTTTATCTTTGGCAGTTTTAAGTTTTCACCATTTTCATTTATTTATGGTTTTTTATTTTTAGGCTCACTTATTGCTACCACTTATAAGAAAGAACTCACCTCTCACCATATACCTTTCAGTCTTTTGGGGGCACAATGCATGGTTGCCTACTCTATGGATACGAATCTCTACATTGTCGGCTTCTTTATTGGCTTAGTTGCAACGTCACTTTTCTCTTTAATATTTCCTCTACTCATCTTAGATATTCTTTTTTTAAAGCTTCAACTTTTTGAACATTTCTTATTTTCAAAGTGGCTTCTCTTAAAATGGTGGAATCTTCTTTTATTCGGTCAGAAGTTGTCATATTTTTTTGGGGCGATCGAAATCAATATTCTTATTATTCTGGCGATATTTTTGATTTTAGTTCGTTTTTATAAAATAGCAGGTTTGTTCATACTCTTAAGTAGTGCCTCTCTTTGGAATGCACCAAAAAACTCAAAAGAAATAATGAATATCACTCTACCGAAAGATTTTATTCGTGTTGAACAAACAAAGTGGGGTTATAAAACTTGGCACAAACAAAAAGGGCGATGTCATCATCGACATCGCCCAGTTGGAATAGAAATTACTTGTAATTTTTAGTAGCTAAGAAGTTTTCTAAGTGCTGCCTCTACATCACTTGTTTGAGGAAGTAGAACTTCTTCACTAGATGGGCAGTAAGCAACGTGTGAATCCTTAGCTGCCACTCTCATGATAGGAGCATCAAGGGCTTCAAAACACTCTTCATTAACTCTTGCTGAAATCTCACCAGCAAAACCTGAAGTCTTTGTCTCTTCATGACAAATTAACAAGCGATGAGTTTTCTTAAGCGATGTTTTAACTGCATCCATATCAAATGGAGCTAACGTTCTTGGGTCGATAATTTCAATACTCACACCAAGTTCAGCTTCAAGTTTTTTGGCCGCTTCAACAGACTTTTGAACCAGAGCGCCCCATGCAACGATTGTGGCATTCTTCCCTTCTTTGACGATACGAGCTTTACCAAATGGAATCATATAATCTTCGCCTGGATTAGCGGTACGGTTATAGCCTTGGTAGTAAAGGTGTTTATGCTCAAGGAACATAACTGGATCATCGGCACGAATAGCCGTACGTAGAAGTCCAGCAGCATCTAGAGCATTTGAAGGGTAAGCCACACAAATACCAGGAATGTGAGTAAAGAATGTTTCACCACACTGTGAGTGATACATGGCCCCGCCACGAAGATATCCACCGATTGGAACTCTCACGACCATAGGACATTTATAATCACCACCACTTCTATAACGAGTGGTCGCCATTTCATTTTTAAGCTGCATGTATGCAGTCCAGATATAATCAAAGAATTGAATCTCTACGACTGGCTTAATCCCACGCATGGCCATACCAATAGCTCGGCCAATGATATTGGCTTCAGCTAGTGGTGAGTTGAAAACCTGGCCTTCTTTAGAAGCTCTTTGAACTCCGTGAGTCACTTTGAAAACGCCACCCTTACCTTTAAGGTTTGGATCATCAAGTTTTTCAAGTTGGCTAAAGTCAGCTACGTCTTCACCAAACATTCTAAGCATTGGATTTTTTGAAAATTCACTTTTTAAAACACTATTGATAGCGCCCGCTAAAGGAACGTCATCTTTTCCTTCAAACTTTGGTTCAGTATCAAAAAGTGTGCGATCAGAAATAGAGACATCTTCACTGAACAAGTGCTTAGTAGAATCAGCTGGATCAGGCCATGGTGTTTCAAGAGCTCTTTTTAAAGCATCTTTTAATTCAGCATCAACTTTAGCGTAGAGCTCTTTCTTTTCTTCTTCAGAAATCACGCCGCTTTCAATTAAAAGCTTTGGATATGAATTGAACACGTCTCTACGTTTTTCATCAGCAAGATCTTCTTGCGTTCTGTACATCGCGTGATCATCTGATAGTGAATGCGAGTATGGACGAGTCACATGGGCGTGAACGAGAACTGGTCCCTTGCCTGAGCGAAGGTATTTAACCGCTTCAACCATGCAAGCATAAGACTCGATTGGACAGCTTCCATCAACCTCAAAAATTTTAAGATTTGGAAAGTTATTCATCGCTTTAGAAATTGAGCCTCCTGGAGTTTGAACATCAACAGGAACTGAAATGGCATAACCATTATCTTCGACCATAAAGAGAACAGGAAGTTTATTAACACAAGCTGTTGTCATCGCTTCCCAAAACTCTCCTTGAGAAGTTGTACCGTCACCTGATGAAACATAAACGATTTCATCTTTAAAGGCAGGAATGTCGTGCTTGTTATCAAGATCGGCAAGGTAGCGACCTGCTTCTGCCACACCACAAGCTTGTAAAAACTGAGTTCCAGTACAAGAAGATTTAGTCACAATATTTAAATTAACATTACCCCAGTGAGCAGGCATTTGACGGCCATGGCTAGCAGTATCACCAATATTTCCATTGGCCTGGCAAAGCATTTCGTATGGAGTGACACCAAGACCAAGGCAAAGAGCGCGGTCACGGTAGTATGGAATAAACCAATCGTACTTTGGCTTCATAGTGCGGGCGACAGCAGAAAGAATACCTTCATGTCCTGCACCTGAAATTTGAAAGAATGCTTTTGATTGTTTCTTCATCGAAATTTCAGTGTCATCAACTCGGCGTGAGAGATAAACATTTCGTAGCATATCAACGAGATCTTCTTTTTTAAGACCGTATTGTTTGGCGAGTTTTAATTTTTTTTCGTGCAAGTTGCCTTCTTTGAGTGTGGCTGATTTTGATTGTTTGGATACTGTTTGTTCCAACATGAGCACCTACTTATGCTAAGCATTATTATTTCGATTTAAAGCATGTGAAATTTACCTAAGGGGGGGAAATCTGTCCATGGCGAGGCGTCAAAATCCTGAAGAAAGCGTCATGGCGAATCGGCGATCTTCTTGTCCACGAAGATCTGAGGCAGAATTATCAACAGCATAGGTCGTTAGATCAAATTCGAGCTTTTTAGAGCGTACCCCAATGCCCATTGAACCAAAGGCGTCGCCATATCCAAAGCGGATAAAAAACGTACGAGCGATATCAATTTCCATACCTAATAGAAGTCTTCTTTTAACGTTAACTCCATATTTATCTGAAAGATCTTTGTAATTAATTTCGAAGTGAGTACGAATGACGTTGCCCACTTGAGGTGTTAATGAAAAGCCTAAATCAATAGTTTGTTTTATTTTATCTGGAGCGCCGGCACCACTAGAACTAAATTTTTGCGAACCTGCATTTCTTAGCACAACAGCAAATGTTGGCAGCATTGAAACAGGTAAAGTTAATTTTCCACCAACGATCGCAATAATGGCCGAACCTTTTTTATAAACATCATCTCCAAAGTCAGCAGAGATATTTTCATCTTGAACTCCCTTGGCTTCTTTTCTATTTAGCCAAAGCGCAGTTGCTCCAACCTTAAATATCCCACCAAGAAAAGAGACATTGGCAGCAACATAAGGGCCATGATCAGTACGATCAGCATACTCAAAATCATCACCGTAGTCTGCGTGAAGCCTTGCTTTCGTTCTCTTAGATAACATGTATCCAAAACTCAAGTAGCGAGTCGTAAAGTTTGGCATAATTCCAAAACGTGTATGAGTCGTTTTATTTCTATTTTCTAAAAGAAGTTTTCTTTGACCTTCAAGACTAAAGCCATCCATGAAATTACTGAAGTTATCAGCGATATTTCCTTTACCAGTAATATCCATCCAGCCTTTATTTAATTCGATATGAAAGTTGGATAAATGCAAATGAGAATAGCGAACAGTTCCAAGTCCTGCTGGATTATAAAAAGCTGAGGACGCATCATCGACTTTAGCGATGTAGGCATTTCCCATAGCAAGAGCGCGACCGTTGACGGCGAATTCTGGATAGGAGGCATCTTCATTGAATCCGAGCTCAGAAACTGCAGCTGAGGCGAAAGTGGAAAAGATACATAAGATGGCGAAAATTAAACTCTTCACCCTCTTATTATAGAGAATTGAGAGGGTGAATTCCCCCGGGCAAAATAGTTGCCCAGAGGTTTATAAGTCATTGATTTTAGTGGCGTTTTTTACGGCCTGGGAATCTATGAGGGATATTACCCAAGTAACTTCCTTTTATTTTTCTAATTGATTCAATTCTAGCCTCGGCAAGCATGTCTGTTGCCTTATGAACTGGAACGTCTTGTTCATCAGAAATTTGGAAGATTTTAAGTGTTGTATCGTAAATTGTATCAACCATTCTTGTGGCTTTAGAATCCGACCAACCTTCAAATTCAATCGATACGTTCATCAATCCACCTGCATTGATCAGATAGTCAGGAGCGTAAAGAATACCTTTATCTTTTAAAATTTCGCCGTGGCGAGTTTCATCAAGTTGATTGTTAGCAGCGCCAGCTACGATTTTACATTTCAAGCGATCAATTGTTTTGTCATTGATTGTTGCACCAAGTGCACATGGAGCGTAAACATCACAGTTCACATCATAGATATCATTGCTTGCAATAAATTCTGCATTAGGAACCGCATCTTTAAACGCTTGAATATTTTTTTCATTGATATCAGTGAATAAAACTTTCGCACCGTTTTTATAAAGAAGTTCACCAAGGTTGCGGCCAACTGAACCAGCCCCTTGAAGAGCGACAACTTTATTTTTAACAGAACGATCGCCGTAGACTTTTGTTAGAGAGGCTTCAATCCCTCTGAAAACACCGCGAGCCGTGTACGGTGAAGGGTTACCAGATCCACCGTGAGTTTTAGCAACACCACAAACGTTATTCGTTTCAGTAAAGATATGTTCAATATCTTCAACACCAATATTCACGTCTTCAGCTGTGATATAACGACCGTTTAGTGATTCAAGAAAACGTCCATAAGCCCTAAAAAGAGCTTCTGATTTATCATTAGGATCAGCGATGATGACCGCTTTACCGCCACCAAGATTCAATCCTGATACAGCAGCTTTGTAAGTCATGCCTTTAGAAAGTCTTAAAACATCAGTGATCGCTTCGTTGATATCAGCGTATGGCCAAAGACGAGTTCCACCTAAAGCAGGTCCAAGAATTGTATTGTGAATGGCAACGATGGCTTTGAGTCCGCAAGAAGCATCACTAAAGAAAACAACTTCTTCGTGACCTTCTGAGTATAATTTTTCAAACGTTAACATGGGTCTAACTCCCTTCATTAAAGTGGGTAAAATTCAAGCTTTTCCCTTAAAATCCGATAACTTAAGCGATCGCATCATAAGCTCTGAAAAGGAAAGATAATATGCCCACTGTGTCAGTGTGTGAAATGAATGATAACAATACCTTAGACCAAGAATCGTCAAAAAATTGCACTGTTAACGAAGGCGAAATTCTCTTTGATGAACTTGAAAAACAAGAAATCAAACTGCCTCACGGTTGCCTTGCTGGCTCTTGTGGATCTTGTCGAGTTTGGGTTGTTGAAGGTGCTGATCAGTTAAAAGAGCCTAGTGCGATTGAACAAAATACCTTAGATGCTATTACACAAACTTATAATGAAACAGTCGGTAGTGAGTTTCTTGAGGGAAAGGTTTTAAGACTTAGTTGTCGCGCGCGAGTTCAAGGTTCTGGAAAAATTGTTATCGCTCCTCTTAAGAAATAATTCTAGAAGCTGCTCGTAGTTTCGCATTAATCGCATCGGCCGCATCAACGGCGGTATCCCACGCTGTATAGATTTGCTTTTTGGTATTTGCGCGAAGATCTCCCGCTACATAAACTCCATCTGTTGAAGTCATGCCTTTATCGTCCCCAATTACAAAACCACGTTCATCAAGCTGACAACCAAGAGACTTAGCTAATTCATTATAAACAATCATGCCAAGTGATACAAAAGACCAATCAAACTCGTGAACTGTGCCATCAGCTAATTGAAAGCCTTCTAAGACTTTACCATTTTCTTTTCCCATCACGGCCACAATCTCACCTTCGATAATTTCAATGCCATACTTTTTACAAAGTTCTAAAACATCGCCATTAATTTCAGATTTTTTATTATGAGTCAGTACTGACATTTTTGGTGTTCTATAACGCTCATAAAGCATAACGGCGACCCAGGCGGCACCATTTTGATGTCCAATGACCGCAGTTCTCTTACCTAAGACATGATGACCATCACAACGAAGACAGTAGTCTGCCGTTTGAGCATTCGCATAAGGGAAAATATCTTCAATACTTCCATTGATTTCAGGCTGAACATCCATTACACCAGTGGCAATGATAATATATCTTGCTAACCAAGTTTCACCCTTTGAATCTTTTAACGAAAAAACTCCATCATCGTTTTTAGAAATACTTTCGATACCAGTATTTTTCTTCCAATGAAGCTTGTCTTTAAGTTCGCCCTCACTAAGCCACTGCAAGCTTTCACGGTTCGGTTGTTCAATGCCTTTTTTATATCCAAGATGACCTGGCACATTTTCAACTTTTGCCACCCAAAGTGCACGAGAGCGCTTTTTATCATGAGCACTGCCTGGAAAAAATAATGTTTCATCGTTATTTAAAACAGTGCGAAGAGCGGCCATGGTTCCGGCCGAGCCCCCACCAATGACTGCTACGGGATAAATAGTTTGTGACATGCTTTGGTCCTCCAAAGACTTAGTGATCAATAATTAGTGATTATTACAAATTAATCGTTGTGATTGAATCTAGCAGTTAAATTGCTAAGGCGTTGTGCTTGTCCGTTTCCATTGCCATTCCCACCATTTTCTTGAGTATTTTCAAGCTCTTTTTTGGAATAGAAATGTTTTTCTCCATCAACGTCTTTAATTCGAATTTCTCTAATTTCGAATTCATCAACTTTAGCTAACTCAAACGATAAACCTTCCCAAACAATAATCTGTCCATTTTCAGGAAAGTTATTTCCAAGCATATCCAGAATAAATCCAGCTAAGGTCGAGTAATTATCATTTAGTGGAATTTTAATGTCGTAATCATTGTAAAGGTCTCGAAGTGAGATCGTCCCCTCAACAACAATACCTTCAATTAGAGCCGCTTGATCGAACTCTTCTTCGCCTTCCCATTCTTCATCATCATGCTCATCTTGAATTTCGCCTAAGATTTCTTCAACGATATCTTCAAGTGTAATAATTCCGACAATCAAACCATTTTCATCTTTAACAAGCGCCAAGTGAACTTTTTTGCGGTTCATATGATCGAAGACGGCCTGAATCTTCATATGCTCATAAACAAAGAATGGTGCTTTTAAATAATCATCAAGCCTGAAGTTTTCTTTTTGATCATCAGTTAGGAAGGCTACGTCTTTAACGTGAAGAAAGCCTTTCATATTTTCAAGCTCACCATCACAAACAGGATAACGAGAGTGAACATCGGCCTTAACCGCTGTCATAATTTCGTGATAACTCCAACCATACTGCAAATACTGCACGCGGTTTCTGATCACCATAATGTCTTTAACTTTGATTTTAGGAAATTCCATAATCGAGGTTAAAAGATCGATCTGTTTTGAGTCGATTGTTTTTTCTTCACCAGCTCGGTTAATCATGTACTCAAGATCATTCTTAGTAACGATTCGACCAGATAGCTCGCCGTTATCGCCAAGAACCATACGAATCAAGGCCACTAAACTTTTAACAAGTGGAAAGAGGAAGTAGTAAAAAAGCTGTAGCGTTCTAATGACAAAAACAGAAAGCTTTTCAGCATTACTTCTAGCAAAGGCTTTTGGAAGAACTTCACCGAAGATCAAAATAATTAGAGTCACAACACCAGTGGCAACGCCAACGGCTTCAGAGGCAAACATTCTAGTAGCAACCACTGTTGAAAGTGCCGCTGCCCAAATATTAACAATATTGTTACCGATCAAAATGGTTGTTAGTAATTCATTTGGCTTGTCGATCATAAAAGCAAGAGCTCTACCTTTGGAACCACCGGCCTCAATAAGTTGGCGAGCACGATCTATTCCAATGGACATCAGCACCGCTTCTGCACCAGAGAAGAAACCAGACAATACAAAACAAAAGACGAGAGAAAAAATCTCGACAGAGTCTATCTGAACATTCATGAGTTAAAACACCTGAAGGGTTGTGGATCGTCGCTCTCGTTAACTTCAATTGCACTATCAAAGCAATGAATGGAGAGCCTTAGAGAAGGAGGTTCGATGCAGAATTTCCTTGTTTTGGGTTAGGCGTTTTTCCTTAAAGTTAAACAATAAAAGTGGTTTAAGGACGCCACAGCAATATCTATTTTAATTTTAACTAAAAGGCAAACCTGAAGCAAGAGATATCGCTCTTGTCCAACTAAATATCAATGACTTAGAGGTTTCCCTTCAAAGTCATGATCAGCATAAATCACTCGATCGTTCATTTCGTGATCAAAAGGTCTTATTTCATCGATATTAGCGACCTTTCTAAAAATCGTTTGGCATTTATAGCAAATCGCAATCGAGCCTAGTTTTTTAAATAAGACCAAATCAACTAACCAAAGTGCCACAAAACTTAAACCGTAAGTCCAAATCGAAGCAATCGCTGCCAAGACAAAAAGAGTTACACCAATCTTTCGGTTAAAATCTTTTTGCTGATAAAAATCTTTACGTGAACAAACTGGGCATTGGCACAAAGTCGAAGCTTCATCTTTCGACGTAAAATTCACATCGACGAGATGCTCACAAATTTCACACTTTGCTTGAGCAGCTGCTTGGTTGGGAAGAACATGAATTCCAGAGCCGCAATTTGGACAAGTGATTGTAACGTTCATTAAAACAACACCCCGTATTTAAAGAACATGTATTGTGCCATGAGCTCTCCTACTAAAACAAAAAATGTCATAGCGTATAACATGCCGGTAGCGCTCTGAATGGATCTCATTCGGATTAAGCGCCATGAGAAGATGCTCATGATACCCACAACAAGATAACCCCATGCTGCTCTCATGATAAGTAAAATCATATTAAAACTATAGCCAGCACCCTTGGTTGTATCGGGGGTGAAAAAGTCTGCATTCTCTGAGACTTCAATTCCAGTCCAGCCAATTTTTAGCACCATGATGATCCATAAAACTATAGTGGCAATGACGAGAGGTTTTTCAGAAAGCTTTGGCACAACTAAATACCAATGACCGAGAACCATAGCGTAGGTTACGATTCCAAGTAGACCGGCTGAGCTTAAGGCCCAGATAATTTGTTCTGTATTAGTATTATGGAAGACGACGACTGCCCATAAAGCAGATAGAACTTGGATTAACCAAAGGATCCACATGGCGATATTTTTTCCATCACGGTGAAAGGCGTAGATCAATACACTCGCGACGAGATAAACACTTAAAAAAATAGCTTGAGGACTTTGAAGACTGGCGTAACGTAAGTGACAAGCCAGAGCGAGCAAGGCACTGCCACCGGCAACCGAAGTTGATAGCTTAATAAAACCTGCGCCCGTAAGTTTACTTGAAGCAATGATAGAGAACAAAGACATAGCAAATGCTAGGCTTAATAAAAAATGTTCTGAAACAATCATCACATCATTCATTTCCACTCTCCAAGTTGTGCTTCTTCGGCCAAGTATTTAACAAGGTTTTCCACAATAGGCTGATTTGCTGCTAAAAGTTTATTAGGTATAGCATCAAGTTCACACCATTGCCCACGATTCCATCCATTATGTTCGCTATCAGCTTTTAATAAATGAAAATAAAGACAAACTTTGCGATCAGCATAATCGTGTTTGGTAACTTGAAATAAAGTTAAATCATTGGGTGAAACTTCAACACTGACTTCTTCGAGAAGTTCACGGGCTGCTGCTTGGAAAGATGATTCACCTTGCTCGATTTTTCCGCCTGGAAATTCGAGCATACCATCAAGAATTCCAGACTCTTGTCTAGACTGAACCCAGGCTTCCCACTTAAGTCCCTGTTTTCTCAAAGGAATGATGACTGATACAAGTTTTACCGACATGTACTTTGAATATGACGAATCGACCATGATTGTCTATAAAGGCACCATGTCACGTCTACCCTATGTTAAAGGCTCTTTATTGTTTGCACCGATGGAAGGTGTGACAGAAGAACCGTATCGTCTCGTTATCGAAAAGATCTATCCTGAATGGGATTATCTTTTCACTGATTTTTATCGCGTACCGACAGTAGGTAAAATTACCAGTTCTCCACTTCTAAGACATTACGGAACAAAGACAACAACGGATCAAAAGCTTCGCGCAAAAACGGGTTTTCAGATTTTAACAGCTGAACAAGCTCAAACAAGTGATGTAGCAAAAGCAGCTCAAGAAATAGAACTTCATCATCTTGATCTTAATCTTGGCTGTCCTGCTAAAAAAGTTAATGCTCACCGTGGTGGCTCCTTTATGTTGCAAGATCTTGATCTCATGCAACGAACAGTGAAAATGATACGTGCAGAGTTTCACGGAGTTTTCACGGCAAAGATTAGACTGGGCTATCATGATGATTCCAATTTTCTAGAAATTATTGACCGTTTAATTGATAGTGGCGTTGAAGCCATTACCATTCACGGCAGAACCCGCGATCAAATGTATAAAGGCATGGCCGATTGGGATGCTATTGCTAAAGCCGTAGAACATTCAAGTGTTCCTATTATTGGTAATGGAGACATTTGGAGTGTTCATGATGTGGATGCCATGTTTAAGCATACAGGTTGTTATGCTGTGATGCTTGGTCGAGGTGCTTTAAAAACTCCTTGGCTGGCAAAACATTATAAACAGTACAAAGGAAACTTTGAGCAACTTCATGAAACGGTTTTGTACTATGAACGATTAAAAGAACTTGATGAATATTTTAGTGAACTCGATAAATCATTTCGTGCTCATGGATACAGTGAAACAAATATTCTAGGACGATTTAAGAGTTTGAGTCGTTATCTGTTTGATGATTTTGAGCAGGCCGATCAGGTTCGATCCCAGTTTCTAAGGGCAACTCACCTTGAAGATTTTCAACACCATCTTCAAATTTTAAACTAGCTAGATCATGCAAAAAATAACGGTAGATCACAGTAAAGACTGTGCTGCCGGCCAGTGCAAACAATGGAGCTCCTGCACGAGAAAGCATGCCCATTGAGAAACAAAAGAATAGTGAGGTTGAAACTGAAAGAGCAAAGCGCTGTGAAAAAAACTTTGGTTTTAAAACTTCTTGAAGATATTCATCAAGTCGAACAAGAAGACCAACAAATGACTTTCTATATTTAAAGCCTAAGTATTTATCTTTTGCACCAGGTGTAAAAAGAAAATAGGGCCATAAATAGCAAAGTAAAAAAGATGATAAAGATAAAAGTGAAGCATTAAAAAACTGAAGAACTAAAAACCCTAGTAAACAAGGCAGTAGTCCTCGAAAGTAGTACTGATGTCTGGCTTGCCTTTGAGTTAAAATGCTTTGCCCCCAGTTTTATGAGCAACAACAAGTTCAGGAAATTCAAGATGAGCTGGAGCTTTTACAACCATATCAAAGACATGAAGAAACTCATCAACATCAATCATCTGATCGCGCTCTACATCTTCAATTTCATCCCAAAGAGGCGTATCAACGGCGCTTGGAACGAGAGTAGAAAATCTTACGCCCAATGATCGCCATTCTTCTCTTACAGATTGAAGTAATCCCGTTAGAGCAAATTTCGAGGCACTAAATGCAGACAAGCCAGCATAGCCTCTTTTGGCGGCAAGTGAATTCAAGTGCACTACATGGGTTTCACCTTGAATTAATAGTGGATGAAGAGATTTCAAAATATGAAAAGCACCAAGAACATGAGTTGAAAGATGATCTACAAAGACTTCACTTTCAGTTTCAATAAGTGGTGCCACATCAAATACACCGGCACAGTTAACAACGAGTGTGAGTCCTTGAGTCTCATCAGCTATTGCATCAAATAAAGCGATAACCGAATCTTCATCACGGACATCACATTCCATTGATGAAAAGTTTTCGTGCTCAATGGGACTATCCCCTCTTGAAGCACCAAAAACAATATAGCCCTCTTGCAAAAGGTAATTAGCGATCTCAAGGCCTAAACCGGAAGATGAACCAACAACTAAAGCAAATAAGGGCTCAGACATACTCTATCCTTACTTAGCGATACCAACCGCTTTTGTCTCTCTAAGAACTGTTACTTTAATTGTTCCAGGATAAGACATTTCTTCTTCGATTTTCTTAGCGATATCACGTGACAGCATAACTGTTTGCTCATCCGTTACTTTTTCGTTTTCAACGAAGACACGAATTTCACGACCACCAGAAATAGCGTAACTTCTAGAAACGCCATCAAAAGTATTAACAATATCTTCAATATCAGTTAGGCGAGAAACATAAGATTCCATCATGGCCTTACGAGCACCAGGACGAGCACCTGAAATGGCATCAGAAGCGGCCACAAGGTGAGCAAGTACTGACTCAGGTTTTTCATCATCGTGGTGAGCACGAATGGCGTGAACGATATCAGCTGGCTCGCCGTATTTCTTAGCAAAGTCAGCACCAATAACAGCGTGAGAACCTTCAGCTGAAGCGTCGATCACTTTACCGATATCATGCAGAAGTCCGGCACGACGAGCTTGTTTAACGTTCATACCAAGCTCACTGGCCATCGCTCCACAAAGGAAGGCGGCTTCAAGAGCATGTTGATATTGGTTTTGAGTGTATGAAGTGCGCCAGTTAAGCGCTCCAACTAGTTTTAAAATTTCTGGGTGAATACCGTGAACACCAATTTCCATTTGAGCTTTTTGTCCAAGCTCTAGAAGTTGCTTATCCATTTCAGTTTTAGATTTGTCGTAAAACTCTTCAATTTTGGCAGGGTGGATACGGCCATCTGAAATCATTTTTTCAATGGTACGACGAGCGACTTCACGGCGAACAACGTTGAATGAAGAAAGAACAACTACTTCTGGCGTATCATCAATAATCAAATCAACACCACAGATCTGTTCGAAGGCACGAATGTTTCTACCTTCACGACCAATCAAGCGACCTTTTATATCATCTGAAGGAAGATCAACTGTAGAGATGGCACGTTCTGCTACGTACTCGCCAGCAAAGCGTTGAATCGCCATACCAACAATACGTTTTGAACTAGCCTCTGCATCTTCTTTAGCTTCTTGCTCAAGACGAACAAAGTCTTTTGCAAAATCAACCTTAGCATCTTCTTCCATTAATTTTAGAAGCTCTTGCTTGGCCTGATCTTTACTCATAGAAGCAACCTGAGTTAGGCGCTCTGCCACTTCAGATTGTTTTGTTTTAAATTTTTCAATTTCTTTTTCAACACGACCACGAGCTTCTTTAAGATCTTCTTCAAGCGTTTGAAGTCTCTTTGTTTCTTTTTCGATGTCTTCTAATTTTGATTCAAGCTTAGCTTCTTTGTGATCGACTTGCTTTTCTTGCGAGCGCATATCGTTTTCACGCTTTCTAAGTTCTTTTTCAAAAACTTCACGTTCTTCGTGAATGATTTCTTTGGCTTCTTTTCTGGCTTTATACTTAATTTCATCGGCAGATTTTTTTGCCTTTTCAATAATCTCGTCGCCTTTACCTTCACGTGATTTTTGATCTTTCATTGCTGCTGAATGGCGAACAAAATAGCCACCAGCCACACCAAGAATCGCAAATAATAGCGATGCTAGTATTGTTGTCATATCCATTTGAACTAACTCCTTTTGCGGTTGCTCTTACGAAAGCCACACCTGCTTTTGAGTTACCACTGCATGCACTTTGATATCATGCTGTTCAGTTGGTAACGTCTGCAGTAGCTGCTGCTCGAAACACAAACCTATTTTTTTTCCTTTAAAACTTTCAAGCCAACGATCATAGTATCCACCGCCACGACCCAGCCTATGTCCTTCTTTGGTAAATCCGAGCCCTGGCACCAAAACGATATCTGGCAAAACCTTGGGCGATCCACTTGGCGGGATCCTAAGATTCACTCCAAACGCTTTTTGACTTACCAGATCCTTCACATGACATTGATGAAAGTCCATTAAGCCATTTCCAATCGAAACCGGAAAAGCTGTTGTGAGCGAACTTAGCTGACTACTTAAAGTCCAATCAGCTTCGTCTGGCAAAGGTGCATAAACACCAATCACCACTGACTCTAATGATGTTGAGATTTGTAACAGATGATTAAAGAGATTAAGACTTAATGTTTTAGAATCGCGCACTCGCTCTTCTATCGGCATTTTATCCAATACACCCTTAAGGCTAAGCCTTAGGTTTTTCTTATCCACAGGCTTATAAAGCCGTGGGCGAAACTTCCTCTATAAAACGAAGGGCGTCTTGTGCTGATGCTTGGACATTCTTAATGTTGTCGCGATATTCGCGATTTAGATTAAGATTTTCTTCAGCTATTTTTAAAGCGGCTAATAAAAAGACTTGGCCATTTTCTAATTGTGGCGCTTGGGTCTTAATACTTGTAGCCGTTTGGCGCACGTATTCGACAATCTCGTTTGGAGTTGTTTCACCGGAAACTTTGTCAGGATTAATCTTGACGCGGCTTCCTAGAATCTCAAAGTCTGTTACAGATTCTCTAGTCATTACCTACAAGATTAATCGAATCAGCAATCCGAGTCAAAGAGCTAATAGCGCTTTTAGGTACTCTTCCAATTTAAATTGGTCTAAATCCTCAACACTTTCACCAATGCCGATATAGGTTATTGGCACTTGAAGAGTTGAGACGATGGAAACTGCACTTCCCGCCTTACTCGAGCCATCGCATTTGGTCAGAATAAGACCTGTTAAGGCTAAGGTTTTATTGAATTCTTCAGCCTGCCTGAGAGCATTTTGACCTGTAATGGCATCAATAACTAATAATGTATGGTGAGGAGCGCTGTCATCCAGCTTTTGTAAAACCGCTTTGGACTTCTTTAGTTCGTCCATTAAGTTTCCGGCAGTGTGAAGACGTCCAGCTGTATCTAAAATACAATAATCAGCTTTTTCGTTGAGAGCTGTTTGCAGAGCATCATAACCAACACCACTTGGATTGGCGCCCTCTTTTGCTCGAACCATCGTAGCACCAGCGCGATCACACCAAACCTGAAGTTGATCTACGGCCGCTGCTCTAAAAGTATCGCAAGCTCCAACCACAACTTTTGCACCTTGAGCGGTTAGCTTGGTGGCAAGTTTTCCAATGGTCGTCGTCTTTCCAGCACCATTAACTCCAACCACCATAATCACGCGAGTGCCCTGTCCACTTTTAAAGGTGAACAATTCATCACTGACATTTTTTTGCACATTTTCCATTTTCGACTTCAAAAATTCATACATAAAATGTTTGAAATCATCTGGGCCAAATTCACCTTTTTTAACTTTCTCTTGAAGTGCCTCAATAATTTCACTCACAGTGGCTGGCCCCATATCGGCGCTATAAAGGAGTTCTTCGACTTCGTCCAAAGTACCGCTATCAAGACCTTTACCAAAAAGTGATGAAAGTTTTCCAAAAACACCCTGACTTGTTTTACTTAAACCTTTTGTCAGACGATCGGCGAAAGAGATCTTGGCTTCTTTGACTTCAATGTCTTTAGAAACTTTTGGTACTTCAACTTTTGCTTTAGGAGGTTCAACTTTTTCTTGTTTGCTTATTTTTGGAGCTTGCTCCTTTGCCTGAGGCTGGAACCACATGAAGACGGCGCCAACTAAAATGAGAGCTATTGCTACAAAACCCCAAACATCGCCATCAGTTGCATTGATCGATAGACCGAGGACGTGATAAAAAGCTTGAATAAATCCAATCATAAGATTCCTTTAACTTGGGACGTAATTCGTGCGTGATGAGATTAAATTTTCCAAGTTTGTAACACAAGTGCACCGCTTCTTTGAGGCGCGTGGCTTCCTGCAAACCTATACAAATCCAATGGTTGAAAACCCTGGGATGGAAACTCATATTCATCCGTTTGAAGTTCACAGTGCTCTTGGTCAAAAGAAATCTGATTGGTATCTCCACACATCTCCAGAATTTGCGATGAAAAAGCTTTTAAGCGATGGAATGGAAAAAATTTATCAAATTTGTTGGTGCTTTAGGGATGAGCCTAACTCTGAGCTCCATCGACCACAGTTTCTCATGCTTGAATGGTATAGAAGTCAGGCAAGATACGAACAGATCATGCAAGATCTTGAAGAACTTATTTCTTTTCTTAGTCCTAATGCAGTTATTGTTCAAAAGAAAACAGTTAGTGAAATTTTTAAGGAATTTGTAGGCTTTGATATTCTAGATTATCTAGATAAAGATCAGCTTCATACGCAAATTAAAAAGCATCTACCACACTTACCTTTATTTGAAGAACTTGAAGAATGGGATGATTATTTCTTTTTAATTTTTCTCAATGATATTGAGCCAAAGCTTACAAAGTACCCCGCACTTATCCTTTATGAATACCCATATCATCAAGCCGCGCTTTCAACGATTAAGAATAATGACCCTAGAGTCTGTGAAAGATTTGAGCTTTATTTAAATGGGATTGAAGTAGCGAATTGTTTTAATGAGTCCACCAACAAGACGGAGTTAAAGAAAAGATTTGAACTACAACAAAAAACAAAAGAAAAGCTCTATGGCTATAAACTTCCAGAAGCTAAAACTTTTTTAAAGACGATGGATAACTACCCCAACTCAGCAGGTATCGCACTTGGTATTGAAAGATTGTATGCAACGTTAACTAGAGACGAGCCCTTTACTTATTAAGGTAAGCTCTTGTTTTGAACATAGCCTTGTAAGGCCATGCAGTATCTAATTTATTTTCATCGAGTGTGTTAAAAAAATTCCAAACAACATTTTTATCTCTATTAACTTCCAGTAAAAGACCAGGTAATCCCAAAGTTATAAGAGTATTGCCATTATTAAGCCTTTGAGCTCCTGATATGTAAGGTGAATAAAACTGCAATTTATTAAAGAATTTTTCACTTCCCTCATATTGCCATTTCACCTCATTTTTTAAAAAGTCATATTCGATGACTTCCGAGTATCCTTTTGAATTATTAAAAACGAGAAGAGTTGAGCCATTAATAAAGCTAGGGTCATGTTGGTGAGTGAAAAGATTTTTAGGTGATTTCCAAACAGTTTTTTTGGATTCTTTGTCGATAATATAAATAGTACTATTGCTTCTCATACTTATTGCAATTGCAGGTTTTCCAGTAGAATCAAGTTTATCAATAACATCAATCCCATTAGCGTGAAAAACTTCTCCTCTATCATCAATCGATTTTTCATTCGCAATATTGATATGTAGATGACTTTTCCAGCTCCAAATAATTTTATTTGTCTCAGGATTTAGCTCAATAATTTCTTCTGTCCAAAGCTTACCCATATGAAAGGATTTTTGAGGTTCGATCCCAACCTTACCAGGATCGATTGGTAAAAATCGGATTAGAAGAAGATTTCCATTTTCAAGAATTTTAAAATCATGATGCATAAACTTATCATCATAACGCCATAGCAACTTATTATCCCATGATCGCTTCTCTAGGAAAGCCGTGGTTCCATTAGTAATTTTATTTTGATCAAACTCTTGGTTGCCTGAGATATAGATATTTTTATCTTTATCTAGCTGAGCATAAAATGGTGTAAAACCTAAGCTCCACGTATTGATAACAGTACTTTTTTTATTTATTAGACGAATAAATTTTTGTTCTTCAGGTTCAAGCTTTTTTTCGACCTCAAGAGGAACAATTAAATACGTATAACTATCATCATATTGAATTTTTTTAGACCGCGGTAAGCTACGCTCACTACTAGAGCAACTAATAATACAAAGTAATATCAGTAGGTACTTCATCAAATATTAGATCAGACTGTTAAAAATTTTGTGAAGTTTAATAATAACTTCCGATTTTAAATATTGTGTTGAGTAAGAATTCGCCCAATTTTGATGAGCCTCAGCGCTTGTATTCGTTCGAGTTTTATTATCAAACGCTTGTGGATAATCTTTAGCAAGCTCTGCTGAAAGCACAGCATACCAATCGGCTCTAGCCTGTTGGCTCGGCATAGCATCTAACACTTCTAACGCACGTTCAGTTACATTTCTCTTCAAGGCAAAAAAATTGAAACCCATTAACTTTTCTAATTCATATTTTTTTCCTGTATAAACATCTAAGAAGCGAGAAGTAAATTTTACCAATGTATCGTTTACTGGCATTGGATAGTTTTCAAGACCTGCATAAGTTTGATCTAAAACTAGACCACGATAGACACCCTCACGTGTGCCACCTTGTTGGAGCACATTCATCCATTGTGATATCTCGTTAGAATTAGCATCTCTTCGACGAACGGCCCTAAAGAGTTCTTGGATAAAATAATTATTGTATCTTTCAAGTTCTTCATTTTTAAACTTCACCGTACCCTGATACTCTTTCACGGCATAAACTGCGACTGAAGTGGAACTCTTTTCGAGTTTTGGAATAGCCGGTAAAACAATAGAAGAAGCTTCTTCGCCTAATAGTTTGTTCACCTTTTCTTCACCCAAAACTTTAACTAAGTGTGGTCTCGCCTTAACTTTTAGGTCACTGATAAATGTATTTAAATCAAAGGCATGAGCACTCTGAATGGATAAAGCTAATACTAAAGCGATAAGCAGTTTCATGATTTCTCCCAATGTCGATAGTCCCTACCATTGTAATCGTAAGTGCTTAAAATCCTATAAGCGGCAAAAGTGACTAGCTCATGAGTTTGTGACCAAATTTTGATCAATTTCTAGGCTTTTTAACCCTTATTTTCGGCACAAGCTTTGCTTATTAAAACCTTATTAATTTACTCTTTTAAGGTTCACTTTTATGAAAAAACTTTTTTTATTGGCCCTTCTTCCTTATTTAGCTTTTGCTAGCGACTTTGAGCAAGGTTTCCTAGAAAGCCAAAATGGTGAGTTCTTCATACAAACATCGAAAGAAAGATTAAAGATTTTAACCAATCCAACGATTCAAAAGTCACTGCCCAGTCTTGAGAAACCATCTTTTGTGGTTCAATCAAATGGCAAACCTTATGCTTATGAATTTAAAGGTCAAAGAAATGCCGATACATTTCAATTAGATCAAGTACCAACTAATATTCCAGGTCCAGTAGAGTTACGTGGAGTATTGCGTTTTACTGATGGCAAATACTTTATTGGCGATCAAGAAGCTAAATTTGGTTATACTAAAGTTTTAAATGGTTATCATTTCGATCAAATTTCAAAAAAATATTATCATGATAAAGAGCTGTGGGTTGAAGGTGATTATGATGAAAATGGCATTTTCATTATGCAATCATTAACACCAGCAGAACTCTTCAGCGCTTCTCAAGCTGACTTTCAAGACAATGCCAAAAAATTTATTCTTGAAGAAATGAATAAGAATGAAAATTCACAACACAATTATCCAACACCTTTTAGAAAGATTCTTTTTGAAAAAGAAGAAGTTAAGCCAGGCGATCATGCCCTTATCGTTACTATGTCTGGTCGCCAAGGTGATAGTTTTGGAAGCGTGAATGGTCATTTTGTCGCCGGCTTAGCAAGTGTTAGGGAGGATCTATCACTTAGAGGTGAAGTCTCAAATGCTTATGTAACTAACGGTAAAGATATCCTCTCGGGCAATACAGGTCTTAGTAATTATTTTTCAAACTTAGTTCAAGGCCAAAATATTTATCGCCCAACATACACTATGATTATTTATGGAATTGATGGTGAAAAACTTCAGCAATTTAGAGACGCTCTTGAAGCCTCTCATATCCAATTTAGAACGAAGAATCTTGATATTACGGCCGAGTTTAACTGCACCACTGAAACTGTTAAGGCACTCACAAACGCCGGAATTAAAGGTAAATATGTTCAGGCAGGAAATTTTGTCGCAGGTATTTTCTCATCACCACTAACACTTTTAGGTGAGACTCCTGAAACAATTCATTACGCCTTATCAAATGATCCTGCGAGATATCAACCACGACCAGCATTCAATAGTTTTGTTAAAGCTTCATTAGATAAAGGTTTTAGACGAAAGCATGGAGTGAAGCGTGTTGACTATGTTTTCTATCCACAAATACCTTCACTTCGCCCAGTTGGTGGTACTGCACTTAATTCAATTTGGAGTGTTAACAAATACAAGAAATTGTACGAGCAATATGAAGAAAACAAAGACTCTAAACTTAGTACTGAAGACTTAAGAATTAAGCTTGATGAAATATTAACTAACGCTGAATTTTAATTCAGCGTTATAACACGACCGACGAGATCATAGTCTAAAACTTCTGTGATCTCGACCTTCACCATATCTCCAATTTTCAACTCTTGTCCCGACAGATCATTTATGATGACCTTGCCGTCGATATCAGGAGCTTGACCTTGGTGACGACCGACAACTAAAAGTTCAGTATCTTCGTGTTCGCCTTCAATTAAAACATCAACAGTTTGGCCTATGAAAGCTTGGTTTAGCTCTCTAGCAATTTCACGTTGAGCTTCAAACAGGCGATCAAAGCGCTCTTCAATAATATCTTGTGGGACTTTATCTTTTAATCTGTAAGCTGGTGTGCCTTCTTCATCTGAATAGCGGAAAATTCCCAGGTGATTAAAACGTACTGTTTTAATACCTTCTAAAAGCTGTTCAAAATCTTCTTCTGTTTCACCTGGAAAACCAACGATGATCGAAGTTCTAAGAACGATATCAGGAATCTTCGCGCGAAGTTTTTGAATACGCTGAAGAATGATTTCACCAGTAATCTTACGGTTCATTCTCTTTAATACATTTGTTGAGAAATGCTGAACCGGACTATCAAGATACTTACAAATGCGTTTTGCGTTTGCCATGATATCGATAACTTCATCAGTTAATTCGTCTGGGTAGTAATAAAATAATCTTACCCAATCAGCTCCCTCAACATTATCAAGATTTTTAATAAGCTCAGCTAGATTCTGACCTTCAGGCAGATCACTGCCGTAATCAGACAAGTCTTGTGAGATAACATTCAACTCTCTAACACCACTTTCAGTTAATTGATTAGACTCTGTGACGAGTGAATCAATAGAGCGTGAACGAAGCTTTCCACGAAGAGTGGGAATAATACAGAAAGTACAATTACGATTACAACCTTCACTTACTTTTAACCACGCCATATAAAACGGTGAAGTATTAAGGCGAGGATCGTACTCAGTATGAATAAATTTTGGAATCTCAACAAAGCTTTTCGCTTCTAGTTTTCCATCGGCGTATGCTTTTAAAAGCTTCACGATTTTATGATATTCACCAGTACCAATAATGAGATCAACTTCTGGAAGCTCAGCTTCTAATTGTTCTGAATAGCGTTGGGCCATACAACCAGATACAACAAGCGCTTCACAAATCCCGTTATTTTCATCTTTAAAATCAGCCAGATCTAAAATGGTATCGATTGATTCTTTTTTAGCAGCTTCAATAAATGAACAGGTATTAACAATTATCACTTCTGCTTCTGATGGCTCAGAAGTCACAGTAAAACCATCAAGACCTAAGTGGCCAAGCATGACTTGGGAATCTACAAGGTTTTTGGAGCAGCCAAGACTGGTGAAATGCACCGTTTTGTTTAAAAACATCTTTTGGCGGCCAGACTTGGTAGAAGTCGTATTCTCTGTGGTTTGCATGCATTAATCCTTAAAAATCTAGATGAAGCTGTGTATCGCAGTTCAATAGGCTTTTCCAAGGGTCATGAAGTTTTTTCCGCTTATGTGAAAAATGGGCTAGATTCTTTTAAAATGCTATTATTTCAGTAACTTAAACATGAGAAGACATGAAGAACGTTATCTTCGTCCTTATTCTTAGTGCCTGTGCCAGGCTCTCTAGCCTGCCTCCAAGTCCTGAAATAGGTCAAAAGCTTGTTAATAACCAGCTTGATCGCCCGTTAAAACTCGAAGAAGTTTGGTTTTCAAAATACACAAAGGCCCTTGAATTACGTAAACAAAATAAATATGCACAGGCATGCGGCGAACTTGAATACTTCAAAGAGACAGAAGAATTCCCCTTAGTTTCGTTAGCTCATTTATATCGAATTGATTCATGCGCAAGAATTTCCAAGATTTTTCCAATGGAGGATGTTGATCAACTGGAAAAATCAATTCAAGCTGGTTTTCAAAAAGAGTTTTATGAAACAATTTTTAATCTAGCCAAAAATATTGCCTCATCTGAAGTTGTTGTTGGCTACGCCCTTAAACTCTCCCCATTTAAAAGTTTAAGGGCCGAAAAAGAAGAACTCTTGCTTCTAGCCAATAAACTTGATTCAAATCCCGACTTAAAAAAGCAGGCGCAGGATAAGCTTTTTAAATACTCTCCCCGATTTAATACTTCACCAACCCCTGATCTTTATCCCGATATTGCCAGAGACTTTGAAAAAGCGAGGGATTTTGATCAAGCCATTATCTGGTACAAAAAAATACTAAAGGAAAAACCGCTTAACGATTTTTCAAGATGGATTAGTGCGGCCAATCGATACCGCCAACTTTTTAAAAACAGACGAGATAAGACAGGACACCTTAGAGAAACAAATATTTTAAAGAAAAAACTTCAACGATTAGTTCATAAGAATAAAGATGATAAAATCATTGATGCACTGGCGGATATCATGGTTCAAGAAGCGAGAGCGCAGTGGACGCAAAACAATAGAACTGTAGCAAACTCAATCTTAAAACAAGCTCAAGAGTTCCTGCCAACGATGAGCCAGAACATGAAGGCACTTATTTCATGGATTCGAGGCATGATTGAACTGGAAGCTAAAAATCACGGAGAAGCGAAGATTCTATTTAAAGACGCTATTGCTTTTGAGCCGACTCAACAAAAAATTCTCGATGATGCTTCATGGAATTTAGCTTGGACCTTATACCTTGATGGTGATTTTGATGAGTTCATTGCTTTCGTCAATTTAAGGCGCTCAAAACTTAGTGAAGACCTTTATGAGAAGCTCACCTTCTGGCAAGGCAAGGCTCTTTATAAACAAGGTCGAATTGCTGAGGCACTAGAAGTATGGCAAGAGCTCTATAAGAAAAGCCCTTATAATTTCTATGGCCTAATGGCACATGTTTCAAGTGGTGCCAGCTTTGAATCAATTTCAGCTAGTCTTGATGAAACACCAAAGTCTGCCGAGGTGGAATGGTTAGCTTCAGTTGGTCAATTTGAATTATGTAAAGATTATCTCGATGACTGGCGCTCAAATAAAATTAGTAACAGCGATAAGAAAGAATGGCTCTACAGCTTTATTAAATGTCATCACGCTGCCGGCGCTATACGTATTTATTACTCTCACCCTAAAGCACGCGATATAGAATTCATGACAGAAAATCTAGCAGCGCTATATCCTCTGTCCTTTAAAACTGATGTTTTCAAAGCGGCAGAACACTTCTCTATTGATCCCTATTTAATGCAATCAATAATCAGACAAGAGTCTGCTTTTAATCCAGAGGCAAGAAGCCCTGCTGATGCTTTTGGATTAATGCAACTTATTCCTGAATTAGCATTAAGATTAAGCAAACAATATAAAACTGAATATAAATCATTTGATGATCTTTATGATCCTGCTAAGAATGTCTTTCTTGGCGCTGCATATCTGAAAGAACTTAATTCTAAAATGAACAAGCGAATGGTAGGCGTTATTGCAGCTTACAATGCTGGCACGGGTCCAATTCAAAATTGGTATAGGGTTAGAAATAGAAAAGATGTCTTTGAGTTTATAGAAGGCATAGCTTACGAAGAAACCAGAAACTACGTTAAGTTAGTACTTAGGAATTGGATCATTTATCAACAAATTGAAAAGTCTTCTGACTTTAAGCTTGATCTAGGTGATCTTCACTGACGATTTTGACGAGTATTAGCAGGTATTTCGAAACGAAAAACTGTTTCAGGTAAAGCAACGTTAGGCTTTAATTCTGTTAGAAATAATTCAATTGTTTTACCATCACTTAGGGTTACAGATATTTTGTTAAGACCTAAAAAAGTATAGTCCTGGCCCATTGTAAGAACGGCACTTTTTAAACCAAACTCCTCTTTAGCTGCCTTTGTAAAAGTCAAAGTCACGATTCCATCTTTTTTTGTGACATCGTAAGATTCATTTTTGACTAAACCTTTTGATAGCACATCAAAGAATTTTAAAATGGGATGTTGGGCACCATTGGAAATGGTGACTTCACCTGGCTCTCCATCAAATGGTGGAGCTGTGTAATACCATGTTCTTTTTGGGTTACCGACGAAGATGATTTGATGTGGCTTCATGATTTCAAAACGAATTCGACCCGGCTGACGATATTCAATCTGACCTTCGCTCTTTTTGATTTTACCTGAAACTAGACTTTTTTCTTCTTGAGTAAACTGACAACGAAAAGCTGAAGGCAAAAAAGCCTCCGCTACCGGCATCCAAAGAACCAGTAGCAGAGATAGAAAGATATTTTTCTTAGTGAAGTTGAACACTAACAGCATTTGAAACACCTGGCTCTTGCATGGTCACACCATAAAGCGTGTCATTAAGTTCCATTGTTTTCTTGTTGTGAGTAATCAAAATAAACTGACTCTCCTGACTCATTTCACGAAGAAGCTCGTTAAAGCGTCCTACGTTAGCGTCATCAAGAGGTGCATCAACTTCGTCCAGAAGGCAGAATGGAGATGGCTTAACTAGGAAGATAGAGAAAATTAAACTTACGGCCGTCATGGCTTTTTCACCACCAGACATAAGGTTAATATTTTGCATCTTCTTACCAGGTGGTTGAGCAATAATGTCTACACCACACTCAGAATCATCTAGATTACCAACAACTTGCAAGCGAGCGTTACCGCCACCAAAGATGATTGGGAATACTTTTTGAAAGCGTGTATCCACTTCTTCAAAAGCCGCCTTAAATCTTAACTTACTCTTCTCATCAATATGAGCAATAGCTTTTTCTAGATCTTCTAAAGATTGGCGAAGCTCAACTTCTTGAACTTTTAAGAAGTCATGACGAAGTTTTTGACGTTCATAATCTTCGATTGCTTGCCAGTTAATGTCTCCAAGTCTTGAGTACTCAAGCTTGTAGTTCTTAAATTTCTGCTCACAATCACGTAGATCTTGACCATAACGACGATTGAAGACGTATTCTTCAGCTTCAAGAGTCACTGAACCGTTTTCTGTTTCCATCTGGTACATGCTAGATAGATCATTAAGTTCAAGATACTGATCTTCAGTATACTCAAGGAATTGACCGATCGTTCTTCTAAGATCAACTCTGTATTTTTCAAAAGCATCACGTACGTTTTGCTCTTCTTCTGTTAACCATTGACCAAGTTTAGACTCATGCAGGGCCATCTCTTTTTCATTAGCAACGATTTTCTTAGAGAGCTCTTTAACTTTATCTTCACGCTCTTGCATGCTTTGAAGAAGAACAACAAGTTGATCTTTAAGCATAGAAAGGGCTTCTTCTTTATCTTGAAGAATTGAAGCTGCTTCTTGGTTTGAGGCTTCAAGAGATTGAAGCTCAGTTTCTGTTTCAGAAATTTGAGTTGTAATTTTCTCAATTGTTTCTTCAGTTGTTGTAACTCTTTGCTCAAGTCTTGCAATCTGCGCCTCAACGTCTTCAATTTGAGAAACAAATGAAGCCATACGATCATTAAACCCTTTGGCCATCGCTTGTTTTTCAAGAAGATCTTGTCTTTCAGTATCAAATTGATCACGAAGCATTGAAGCTTCTTCAGACAAGGCTTCAAATTGAGATTCTTTTTCTTCAAGATCTGCTTTGAGCTGTTCTTGGTTTCTTGTTAGCTTGTCATCACTTTCAAGTAGATCAACTCTAGCTTTAGAAGTTTCAGACTTTCTCTTTTTAAGAATTTCGAGGCGGCTTGTACCACTTTCCATTCCGGCAAGCTTGCCTTCAAGGGCTGATTTTTTAGCAGCGTGATCAGCTCTAACATCTGAAAGGTTTTCACGAACTTGATCAGCGGTGAACTTTAGGTCTTCTAAAGACGTTTTCTTAGCTTCAAGCACTTCTGTTAGACTTGAAAGAACACCTTCAAGCTCAGCAACTTTAATTGTAAGAGATTCAATTTTATTATTTCTAGCAACAACGCCATTTTCTTCGGCGCCGGCACCTGCAAAGCTGACGACTTTTACACCGTGATGGTTCTTGATCGCCACAGTTCCATTTGGATGAGCAATACCACGATAAGTAATTTGCGCCGAAAGATCACTTGCAAGTGTTTGCGTCAACTCATTTGATAAATATAGACCGTGAAGAAGTGGGCGAACACGTGCTTCATAACCTTCAGCGATTTGAACCACATCATTAAGAGCTCTTAAATCCTGCAGACCTTGAAGACGAAGACGCTCTTCACTTTCAGTGCTTGTTTTTGGGGCTTCACCTTGTAGGAAATCTAAAGAGATATCTTCTTTGCCTTGAAGCCAAGAAACAAGCTCAGTTGCGCCGTTTTCGTCGCGGGCAATAAGCGTATTAACAATATCGGCTAAAAGCATTTGCACGCCTGCCGTATCAGCTTCTTCTGAGCGAATAAGATTTCCAAGTAGGCTAAAGGCATCGTCATCACGCCCTTCAAGGAAATTAGCTGCACCAGCTTTAACACCTTCAAGTGACTTATTAATTTCAATAAGGGAAGAAAGCTTACTTTCTGATTGAATAAGCTCACGACTCTTAAGGGCGTGATCTTTTTCTAATTCTTTTACTTCAGTTGATAGTAGCTCGAGATCTTGACGGTGAGCTTGATCTTGAATCGTAAGCTCTTCCATCTTATCAGCAGTTTCATTGACAGCATCACGCTCATCAGCGATCTGTGTTGAAACACCAGAGTATTGTTTTTCTAGCGCTTCAATTTCGGCTGCCAGATCTTGAAGTTGCGCTGAGTACTCTTCTAAGCGAGAACTATTTTTGAAAACTTGCTGATCAACATCAGTAAGACTCTTTCTGGCCACACTTACTTCTTCTTCAAGATTTGAAAGCGTGTCATTTCTAAGTTCAAGTTCCTCTTTTAGAGCTTCAACTTTTTCTTCAAGGGCGGCAAAGTCATGTTCTTCACGACCTTGAGCTTCAACTTCTTCACGTTCAGAAATAAGCTTTTCTAAGCGTTCAGTTCTGTTGGCGACTTCAAGCTTCGCCTCTTCAAGATCTTTTTCACGTTGCTCTAATTGCTTTTCTTTTTCACTTTGTTCACGGCAAAGTGAGTTCAAGCGCTCTTCGGCTCCGGCAAGATTTCTTGAAAGCTCGTTATATTCTTTTTGATATTCTTCAATGCGATCAGTTTGCTCGTCTTTATTAAGACGTTCGTCTGCAAGAGAAACTTCAAACTGCTCTTTTTCAAGTGTCCAGCTTTCAACTTCAAGACGTTTCTCATTTACCATTGTGGCGCCGTCTCTTAGATTTTTTAAGAGATCAAATACACGGTGAGAAACAGTCACTAATTCATTACGACGAATTTTTTCTTTAAGCGTTTTTGCACGCTCCGCTTTTTCAGCTTGCTTTTCAAGCGCTTTCAATTGTTTTTCAATTTCAGCTTGAAGATCATTAAGTCTTGAAAGATTGGATTGAGTTGCTTCAATCTTTTTAAGCGACTCTTTCTTTCTCATTTTAAATTTTGTAATACCGGCGACTTCTTCAATCATGGTACGACGCTCTTCAGGTTTGGCCTGAACGAGTCTATTAATTTCACCTTGAGCAATAATCGAATACGATTTTGCACCGGCACCAGTATCCATGAATACTTCTTGAATATCGCGAAGACGAGCTGGCTCGTTATTAATACGATATTCAGTTTCACCGTTTCTATAAAGTTTTCTGGTTAACTGAATTTCAGTTGGAGAAGAAACTTTATTACCGATGTGAATATGTTTTCCGTGAACGTTTTCTAAAACAAGTGTTGCTTCTGCAAACGAGCCTGGAGAATATTTTGATGAACCAGCAAAGATAACATCTTTCATGGAATTACCACGAAGGTGTTTTGCTGATTGCTCACCCATCACCCAAAAGAGGGCATCAACGATATTTGATTTACCACAACCGTTGGGACCAACGATTCCAGTAATACCATCATCGAAATGAATGACTGTACGATCTTTAAAGGATTTAAATCCCTGAACTATTAGACGTTTTAATTTCAAGCGAGGCCTCCGCGCTTGGATGCGTTGTGTGTGTTGTGTGACAGAAATCCGTTCTGCCCCTATACGATGACACGGGAAAGTGCGGTCCGACAAGGGTTTTGCTAGGCCGCGGCGGGCCGTAACAGCTTTAAATCAATGGCCTTATGCATTGTGCAAAAAAGAATTATTTTCGACTCTTTTTTACATGCGCGAATTTTCGGGCCCTTAGCCGGCCGTAAGAAATGAAATGATGTTTTTAATGGCTGCTTCGAACAGTGAACTTTTATTATCTAGCGGTACATTTTTATAACTAGCGTCTTCAATCGCTTGAGCCTGTTCTTCAAATTTAGCTAGATCTAACCTACCTAATACGATTTTTTCTAGTTTTGCATAAGCCTGTTTTTCATCTCTTGAAAAGTCACCATCAAGATAAGAGATCACTCTCACTAAATGCAATAAGAAAGCCTTATCTTTAGGTTCGGTAATATTTTGAATGACTTTATCAAAGTCTAGCCCGTTAGCTAGATCCCCTTCTAGGATAGCTTTTTGCTCGTTTGACAGAGGAAGTGATTGAATTTTTTGTTTCACCCAATGGTCTTCATCTGTAGATAATCGTCCATCAAGATGAACAACTGAAATACAGGCACGCCACATAGAAAACTTACTAGAATTAATCATGATCACTTCTCAACGTTAAAATTATCTCTATCTATTATTGATCGAAGCTATGATTGAAACAAGTTAAGGAAATAAAAACAAAAAAGGAGCCCTAGTGGACTCCTTTATTATTTGGAAAGAATGGTCGGAGCGATAGGATTTGAACCTACGACCCTCTGCTCCCAAAGCAGATGCGCTACCAAGCTGCGCTACGCTCCGATTGGACATACTTTATAAATGCTGTTTTAGGACTTGTCCACGGTTTCGTTAAATCCTTTAAAAAAGCTTTCGGCTTGCTGACACGCCACAGCGCGATGTGAGTGTTTTGCCTTGAAATTTGGGTCTTCAGCAAAGCTTTTGCCTTCGGCCAGCTTCGTTGGAATGAAAACGGGGTCATAACCAAAGCCATGACCACCTTTAGCTGCATGCCCAATCTCTCCTTGAAGTCTTCCCTCAAAAAAGAAAATCTTCTCTGGTGAAAAATAAAAGCATAAAACACAAACAAAATAAGCCTTTCGATCTGTTTGATCTTTCATCTTCTCTAGTAAAAGTTCATAGCGCTGCTGATCACTCAAGCCTTCACCGCCAAAGCGTGCACTATGAATTCCAAGCTCTCCAGGAAGAGCATTCACAACTAAACCTGAATCATCCGCTAGAACTGGCTTTTTATATTTATCAAAATAAGCTTTTGCTTTTAATAAGGCGTTAGCTTGAAATGATTTTCCATCCTCAACCACTTCAAGCTTATCACTTGCAGCACTCACAGCGAGTACTTCAGGATTCAAAAGCTCACTAAACTCAGAAGCTTTGTGAGAGTTTCCTGAGGCAAGAATAAATTGATAAGGCCTAGACATTTAAAACCTTATTTTGTGCCGTAAACACAACTTTAAGAGCTGACTCTGCACATTCGAGAAGAGCTGCTAACTGATCTTTAGTGAAAGGTTCTTCTTCGGCAGTACCTTGAATTTCTACAAAACGTCCACTGCTTGTCATCACGATATTCATATCAGTGCCACAAGTTGAATCTTCTTCGTAGTTAAGATCAGCAATAATTTTGCCATCTAGTTTTACTCCAACACTTAAAGCTGCAAGCTGTTCTTTAATTGGATTTTCTTTAAGAAGACCTTCTTTCATTAGTTCTTGAATAGCGAGACTTAGAGCTACGAACGCTCCCGAAATTGAGGTTGTTCTGGTTCCACCGTCAGCAACTAAAACGTCACAGTCCAAAGTGATTGAACGCTCACCTAATTTATTTAAATCGATAATTGATCGAAGGGATCTACCAATCAAACGTTGAATCTCCATCGTACGTCCACCAATCTTGCCGCGTTCACGATGTGAACGTGTATGAGTTGATGAAGGAAGCATATTATATTCAGCAGTAACCCAACCTTGATTTTTACCACGTAAAAAAGGTGGCACACTCTCTTCTACTGTGGCCGTAATATGGACTTTCGTATTTCCAAATTCCGCCATCACACTACCTTTAGCGTATGGATTAATATTTTTTGTGAAGCGAACTTCGCGAGGGTCTAAGCGTTCAATTAAGGACATGGACAACTCCTGTCATCAGAGGGAAAGTTGAGGTTAAGTTATCCTGTGACAGGAGCTTTTTCAACGAAGGCAAAGATGAAGCACCATTTTTTAGAGACATGCCAATCGACTCA
>PCUW01000050.1 GCA_002787775.1 Bdellovibrionales bacterium CG12_big_fil_rev_8_21_14_0_65_38_15 | reverse complement strand
CAAACTTTTGTGATATTAACCTAATATTGTTAGAATTTGAGGTGTTATGACTCTTAATGAAATCAATGTTGGCCAAACCGTACTACTAGACGACTTTTCTCAAAGTCAGCCAGTTTATTTCAAACTCATTTCTCTTGGCCTATTACCAGGGGACCCTATCATCGTCATGGGAAAGGCTCCTTTTGGTGGACCAATTTCTATTAAGCATGGAAGTGAAACATTCTTCGCTCTTCGTCGCTCAGAGGCGCTTCAAATTCACGTCAAGAATTACGCCTCTAAAATATAGGTAAACTATGCTTCAACAAGTAACAGCAACTCTTCTTCTTGTAGGATTTCCAAACGCTGGGAAATCCACATTTTTTAATTTGCTTACTGGTGGCAATAGAAAAGTTTCTAATTACTCTGGTATCACTGTTGATATGGGCAAAGCTGATATCAAGTCTGACAAAGACGGAGATATACGCCTAAAACTAGTTGATCTTCCAGGTATTTATAATCTTGTTCCTTCTTCTCTCGATGAAGGGGTTACGGTTAAAGCTCTTTTAAATCTTGAAGGCAAAGATGGAGCTCAAAAAGTCTTACTCCTTTTAGATTGGCAACGTGTTGAAGCGTCTATGTCTTTAGCGTTAGCTGTTAAAGATATTGTTGGTGCTGAAAATATCGCGATTATTATTAACAAGGATGATCTAGGCGAAATTGATCCAACGAGAAGAGCCGAGCTAGAAAAGAAGATTGGAGCAAGAGTACTTCCAATATCTGCTCTAAATGCCTCTTCAAAAACAGTCGAAGCATTTATTAGAAGCCTTGATCTTTCAAGCCAAGTTGAAACCGTTAAAAAATTACAAATTACAAAAGAAGCTCATGAATTTCTTCCTGCTGGAGATCACTCTGCAAAAATAGAAGTCATAGAAGATACAAAGCAAATTACTGATCTCATTAACTGGTACCATATGAAAGCCAGGGATGTGCTTGGTAGTCTATCTCGACCAAATGACGCTAAAGCCTTACTTACTCAAAAGATTGATCGCTTTGTTTTAAACCCATGGCTTGGTGGAATCATTTTCGCTGCCATCTTTTATTTCATTTTCGATGCTATTTATACTTGGGCAGGTCCTGCCATGGATTTATCAGAAAGTGTAATCGTCACGGTTGGTGAACTGATCGGTAACTACTTACCAGAAGGTCATTTTAAATCATTAATCGTTGATGGAATATTTGGCGGTGTTGGTGGGGTTGTTGTTTTCCTTCCTCAGATTATGGCTTTGTTCTTTCTACTTTCTTTATTAGAGCAATCTGGATATATCGCTAGAGCTGCTGTCGTGACAGATAGAATCATGGGCGTTTTCGGCTTAAACGGCAAAGCGTTTCTTCCCTATATGTCTGGCTTTGCATGCGCCATCCCTGGCATCATGGCCACCAGAACTATTCCAAATCCAAGAGAGCGCTACGCTACTCTAATGACCATCCCATTAATTACTTGTTCAGCTAGATTGCCTGTTTATATTCTTTTAATTGGAACTTTTGTTCCTGCTACAACAGTCTTCGGTATCTTTAATGCTCAAGCTCTATCATTTTTCTTTCTATACTTTCTTGGAAGTTTCGCTGCTTTAATTATCGCCAAGCTGTTACGTCTTTCTTATTTTAAAGGTGAAACTGGAAACTTTATTATTGATCTTCCTCTTTATCAAAGACCATCATTAAAAACGGCTTTTAAACAATCCTGGAAAAAAGGTAAGACCTTTTTAACAAAAGCAGGAACAATTATTTTAGGCTTATCCATTCTTATTTGGATTTTATCAACATTCCCAAGTCCAAACCCTGAACTTCTTGAGGGCAAATCACCTGAAGAGCAAGCTGGTATTTCACTCCAGCAATCAATGCTTGGAACCATGGGCAGAACAATTGAGCCCGTTATTAAACCAATCGGAATGGATTGGAAGATTGGCGTTGGTATGCTGGTCGCCTTTGGCGCTCGTGAGTTATTTGTAAGTGCGATTGGAACAATCTATTCGCTTGGTGACGTTGATGAAGAAAGTTCAAGTCTAAGAGAAAAGTTGCTAGCAGAAACATGGGCAGATACTGGAAAGCCTGTTTATACATTAGCCACTGCTTGGTCCATTCTCATTTTCTTCGTCTTTTCTTTGCAGTGCACTTCAACACTAGCGATCTTAAGGCGTGAGACGGGTGGATGGAAAATTCCCATCATCATGTTTAGTTATATGGGGCTTCTCGCTTACGGCGGCGCCTTTGTGGCTTACCGCTTATTGAGCTAACGCCCTACCCTCGCCTCTTGGATCAGCAACAGCATGAATCGACTGGCCATCTTTTTCGATGGCCTGAATTTTACAACCAAGATCCTTTTGAACAATCTTATGTCCCATCGATTCTAATTTTTCTTTTAAACGTGATGGTATCTCAACTTCTTCAAATCTTAATTGATCAGGTGCCCATTGTTGGTGATAACGAAGCGCTGAGACTGACTCCCAAAGAGGAAGGTCAAATTCAAGTCGATTAAGCAGTGTTTGCGCCACACAAGTTAAAATTCTTGTGCCCGAAGGTGTTCCAAGCGCCATAAAGGGCTTTCCATATTTTAAAACAATTGTTGGCGACATACTTGAAAGTGGACGCTTTTGTGGCTCAACAAGATTTTGATTACTTCCAACTGCACCAAAAAGGTTCATAGCACCCGCCTTAGTTGAGAAATCATCCATTTCGTTATTGAGAACGATACCTGTCCCCTGTGCGACAACTCCTGAACCAAACCAGCCATTAATTGTTTGGGTAGACGAAACAACTAAGCCTTCATTATCCATAACACTAAAATGTGTTGTTTCATCATGCTCAGTAAAGTCGAACGATCCAGCTTGAACTTCACTTTGTTTAAGAGCTTTATCATTTGGAATCTTCACTCGAACTTTTCCGGCAAAATGTTTTGATGTTAATTGTTCTGTTGGAACTTTGACAAAATCCGCGTCACCTAAATGAGTCGCACGATCAGCAAAAGCTTGTTGCATGGCCGAAGAAATAAGGTGAACACTTCTGTAGTCTTGAGGTCCAAAAGTTTTCAAATGATCTTTTTCAACAGTATTTAAAATTTGAATCACATGAATTCCTCCTGAGCTTGGAGGTGACATTGAGTAAATATCAAATTCATTATAGCTGCCATAAACAGGCTTTCGCATTTTCACATTATAAATATCAAGGTCTTTTTGAGTCATTAAGCCACCATGGCGCTGGTGCTCTTGGATGATTTTCTGTGCCACTTCGCCTTTATAAAATCCATCGTGACCTTTTTTTGCGATAACTTCTAGCGTCTTGGCCAAATCTTCTTGGACTAAAACTTCTCCCTCAATTTTTGGAGAGCCATCAGTATGTAAAAATATTTTTTTAGAATCTTTATACGTTGAAAGAACATCTGATCTTGCCTTAATCGCTCTAGCTAGCTCAGGGTAAATAGAAAATCCTTTTCGGGCTAATTCGATTGAAGGTTTAAGCACTTCAGCGAGGTCCAGTAAACCATATCGACGATGAACTTCAATGACTCCAGCGACTAGGCCTGGAACACCGACAGCAAAAATTCCATCTAAAGATTTACCTTTAATCTCTTTGCCATTTTTATCTAGATACATTTTTGAATTAGACTTAAGAGGTGCTTTTTCACGAAAATCAAAAGCGATGGGTGCTTCTAGGCTAGGCCCGTGCAGTAGCAAGAATCCTCCGCCTCCAATTCCAGTTGATTGAGGTCTTTCAACCGAAATAGTGAACGAGATAGCCGCAGCAGCATCAACAGCATTCCCACCTAGGGCGAACATTCTGGCGCCTGCCTGACTTGCCGCATCACCTTGGGTCGCAATAGCCCATTTTTGACCACTTGCCTCGTGTCCTTCTCGAGTTTGTCCTGCAGCTAAGGGGGCAGTGACGATATTATTTGAAAATTGGGCACAACTTGTAAGTAGTACTAAAGCTAAAACAAACTTCATAGGGACTCCGGCTTAATCAATATTGAGCATAATCCTAACAGAATCCTAATCCGAAAGCATACCCGCTTTGATATGTATAACGCAGATCAAATCTTCTCTAAGGGAGTTTATATGCGTTTTACTTGCTTATTATTGGCCTTCATTTTTGCACAACCATCTTTCGCCCTTATAAAGGTCAACGGCGCCGGAGCAACATTTCCATACCCGATCTATTCAAAGTGGTTTTCAGAATATCAAAAATTAAATAAGGATGTTCAGTTTAATTATCAATCGATTGGCTCAGGTGGAGGAATTCGCCAAGTCATTAAAGAAACGGTTGATTTTGGTGCAACTGATGCTCCAATGCTTGATAAAGAAACATCAAAAGTAAAATACTCCATTCAACATATTCCAACTATTCTTGGTGCGGTGACTATCGCTTACAATGTTGAAGGTTTAAATGGTGAGTTAAAACTTGATGGAAAAACCCTTGTTAATATCTATCTTGGTAATATTGCAAAATGGAATCATCAAGATATTAAAAAACTTAATCCGACTCTAAATCTTCCAGAAAAAGATATCCTTCCTGTCTATAGAGCTGATGGATCTGGGACGACGAATATTTTCACAGACTATCTTGCGACAATATCAAGTGACTTTAAAGAAAAAGTTGGTCAAGGAAAAGCAGTCTCATGGCCTGCTGGAATTGGTGGAAAAGGAAACGAAGGCGTTACAAATATGGTGAAGCAGACTCCAGGTGCGATTGGTTATATCGAGCTTGCTTATGCTTTAAACAATAATCTTAAAACCGTGGCTCTTAAAAATGCTGCAGGAAATTTCATTCAACCTTCAATTGAAGGAATCAGCGCCTCTGCTGCGAAAACTGATATAGCAAAACATGGCTTTAAAGGCTCAATCGTTAATGCAGCTGATGCCAACGCTTACCCTATTTCTGCTTTTACTTATATTTTGTTGCCTAACAAAGCCGAAACAGTGCAACTTAAAGAAGTGAAGAAGTTTCTTCTTTGGGCATTAAGTGATGGACAAGAATTTGCAAAAGAGCTTCACTACGCCCCACTTCCAAAAAACCTGGCTGCCCAGTTATTAGAGGTTGTTAAGAAAAGTGGAACAAACTAAAGAACAGTTTAAATTTTTAAGTCAGCATAAACTCCAAACTCGTCTATCGGGTGAGTTTGGAGATAAAATTGCCAAAATAGTCATGCAGACCGTTGCCATAGCGATTTTGGCGACTCTGATTTTGATGGTTATTCTCTTAGTTCAAATGTCCTCTGAAGCTATCAATGAGTTTGGTTCTGATTTTTTAACCAATAGTACATGGGATCCAATCTCAGAAGAATTTGGGGTTCTCTCCTTTTTATATGGAACTCTCATTACATCAATCTTAGCACTGTTAATTGCTGCACCTATTAGTGTTATGGTTGCTATTTTCATCACAGAAATTTTACCTTTAAAACTTGGCCAGGTCCTTGGTCTTTTTGTGGAAATGATCGCAGCGATTCCTTCAATTGTTTTTGGTCTTTGGGGGCTCTTTTTCCTTGCTCCACTAGTTCGTGAATCGATAACTCCATTTTTAAAATCAACACTTGGCTTTTTACCATTTTTTCAAGGACCAAGCTTTGGCATAGGAATACTCACAGCTTCAATCATTCTTGCCACCATGATACTACCAACCATCACTTCAATTACACGTGAGGTTTTTAAAACAATTCCTCAGCATCAAAAAGAAGCTGCACTGGCCTTGGGTGCAACAAGAGAAGAGATGATTAAACTTGCAGTACTTAGACCTTCTTTTTCAGGAATAACGGGTGCCATCGTTTTAGGTTTTGGTAGAGCACTCGGAGAGACGATGGCCGTCGCCATGGTTATTGGTAATTCATCTAAAATTACTCTTTCTTTATTTGCACCTGGTGCGACAATGTCGTCAGTTATTGCTAATGAGTATGCCGAGGCAAGTGCTGGATTGCATCTTTCTTCTCTTTGTTTTGTAGGACTTCTTCTTTTTGCAGTCACCTTGATCGTCAACTCTGCAGCAAGGTTTATTGTTTGGAAGTTTTCTCCTCTTTCTAAAAGTGAAAGAAAAGAGAAGAGATCATGAACTATAAATGGAGAAAATTACGTAACAAGTTTTTTATCATCTCACTAAGTTTAGCAGCTGCGATCTGTTTAACACCGCTTATACTCGTCACAAGTTTTATTTTACAAAAAGGTGCAAGCTCACTTGATCTGAATTTTTTCACTCAGCTACCAGCTCCTGTTGGAGATGTTGGTGGTGGAATGATGCATGCAATCTTAGGTACAATCTATATGGTTGCGCTTGGAAGTTTGATTGCTGTTCCTTTAGGAATCATTGGTGGAATCTATCTTTCTGAGTTTGGAAAAGGTGGTATCTCCAAGTCACTTCGTATAGCGACAGATGTCATGACAGGCATACCATCTATTATTATCGGTATTTTTGCCTATATTCTCTTAGTTGTTCCATTTAAAACATTTTCGGCCTTATCAGGCGCCTTTGCTCTCTCTCTTATTATTCTTCCCGTCGTCATAAGGTCTTCCGAAGAAATTCTTAAGCTTGTTCCGAATCATATAAGAGAAGCTGGTCTTGCTTTAGGACTACCTCGTTGGAAGGTTATTCTATTTATCATTGTCCGTGGAAATTTAAGTGCATTATTCACAGGCGTTATGCTCGCCGTTGCTCGCGCTAGTGGTGAAACAGCTCCTCTGCTTTTCACAGCATTTGGTAATATGTATCTCTCATCATCACCAATGGAGCCAATGGCAAGCTTGCCAGTTCAAATCTACACTTACGCCATTAGCCCCTTCGAAGATTGGCAACGCCAATCGTGGGCAGGAGCTTTTGTGTTAATTATGCTTGTCATTGGAGTTAATCTTGGAGCTCGAGCTATTCTAAATCCAAGTGCCATTAAAGAGTTTTTTAAGCGGAGCTAAAATGAGTGAATCAGATAATGTTCTTGAAGTAAAAAATCTAAATGCTTGGTTTGGAAACTTTCACGCAGTAAAAAATGTCTCCAACAATTACTCACGAAAAAGTATTACCGCGATTATTGGCCCATCAGGTTGTGGAAAGAGTACATATCTTCGATGCCTGAATCGTATTCATGAAGAAGTTCCAGGAGCTAGGTTATCAGGAGAGGCTCTTCTTTTGGGACAAAATATTTTTGCTCCAAATGTTGACCCCGTTGAACTTCGAAGGCATATCGGAATGGTTTTTCAAAAGCCGAACCCCTTTCCTGCCCTATCAATATTTGACAACGTCGTGATCGGTTTAAAACTTCAAGGTGAAAAACGAAAAGATGTTTTAATGGAAGCGGCTCAAAAGTGTTTAAAAAAAGCAGCGCTTTGGGATGAAGTCAAAGAGAAGCTTCAAAAACAAGGAACAAGTCTATCTGGTGGACAACAGCAGCGTCTGTGTATAGCTAGAGCTCTAGCCGTCAATCCTCCTGTCTTATTAATGGATGAGCCAACCAGCGCACTTGATCCTATCGCTTCAGCTAAAATTGAAGAATTAATGCAAACACTCAAAGAAGAATATACAGTAATCGTCGTAACACATAATATGCAGCAAGCTGCTCGTGTCGCCGATTTTACAAGTTTTTTAATGCTTGGAGAATTGATCGAGCATGGACCGTCAGAGGTCATATTTACCAATCCTAAAAAAACAAAAACAGAAGATTATATAACCGGGAGATTCGGATGAGTCTAAGTAGCGAAGAACTGCGCACAGAAATTATTAAAATGAGTGCGTTAGTTGAAAAGATACTAGCATTAGCGCTTGATCGTCGTGTTTCTCTTGATGAAATTTTTGCCATCGAAAACGAAGTTAATCAGTATCATAAAAGTATTGATGACGATGTCTTCAAGTATATTGCTCTAAAAACACCTATTGCGAGGGATTTAAGAATGGCCCTGTCGGTCATGAAAATTAACGCAGAACTAGAAAGAATGGCTGACCAAGCTGTTAGCATTACCCATTGGGGAGTTAAAGTTAAAGGTCAATATCCACTAATCAATACGATGACCACTGAAGTTTTACAGATGGTTAAATCGGCTATTGATGCTTTTGTCGAAGCAGATGTAAGAAAAGCTACGGATGTTATTCAAAGAGATCAAAATATTAACGATTTAAATCGCGAAGTGATCAAGGTATTCTTGGGTAGAATGCAAACTGGTGAGATTACTTTTGAAGAAGGATTTTCTGTTATTCGTGTTGCCAAGAATTTAGAACGAATTGGTGATCTAACGACAAATATTGCAGAAGATGTAATTTTTCTTGTTTCTGGAGATGATATTAGGCATGGCAAAGGCGAAAGCATTGCTCAAAAATATCTCAAAGGTGAAGAGGTCTAAATGTCGAAAATCTTTTTAGTCGAAGATGAAGAATCAATTTGTGATATTCTTAATTTCCAACTTACAAAAGCCGGATATCAGGTAGAAATTCATCAAAACGGACAAGAAGCCCTAGAAGCCATCCAAGCGAAGTCAGCCGAAGATCAACCCGATTTATTTGTCTTAGATAGAATGTTACCTGGAGCTAATGGTACTGATATTTGTAAGTTCATTAAACTTTATAGGCCTACAAATCAAAAACCCATTTTATTATTAACAGCACTTTCAAAAACTGAAGATATCGTAGAAGGACTAGATGCTGGGGCCGATGACTATTTAACCAAACCTTTTGAGACACAGATCTTACTTGCTAGGGTTAGGTCACTTCTTAGACGTTCAATCCCTGTCACAACAAATTTATCGAAACAGCAGTCCGATAAATTACAAAATGGTTCAATTACGTTGGATCATGTTCAATGTAAAGTTTGGATCGATCAAGCTGAAGTAGAGCTTACTCTATCTGAGTTTAAACTTCTTCATACTTTTATGAAAAACTCAGGTCGTGCCTTTTCTAGAAACCAACTTGTTGAATCAATTCAAGACGGACCAGTCCATGTGACAGACAGAACGATTGATACACATATTTTTGGTCTTAGAAAAAAACTCGGTGAGCATGCCAATATCATTGAAACGATTAGAGGTGTCGGATACAGAGTTAAACCTAATGAATAGTTTGTGGAAAAAGTTAAGATTAAAGGCTACTCGCGGAGTCTTACTTTCAAATTTTGTATGGACGATGCTGGCCTTGATGATTGGCTATGTCGTAATGCATTTTGGTCTAGAAAGAAGAATGAGTGATTACGTCGTTAAGGACCTTAAAGAAAGTTTATCATTTATTTCTAAGCCCTTCGAACAAACAACAACCCAGCAACTCGTTACTTGGTGCGAACAACTAGATAGAAAATCAGGCAAACGCTTTACTATTATGGATCATGAAGGAAACGTACTTTGTGATAATTACGCCCAAGCTGAAAATATGGTCAATCATGCAGATAGACCAGAATTTATAGATGCCCTGTCTGTTGGTCATGGCGATTCCGCAAGAGCAAGCAAAACAATTGATAAAGAAATGCTCTATGCATCGACAAGACTGATTGATTCTTTATCACAGCAACCGTTAGTTTTAAGAATTGCCTTGCCTCAAAATGATCTCGCCTATTATCTTTCAAAAATGAGGATGCTAGTTCTTAAGAATTTATTTGCTGTTTTTGTCGTACTTACACTTATTTTCATTTTCTCTTCACTTAAAGTAGCAACACCACTTCGAAGACTTGAAAAAAAACTTAGCCTTTTTAAAAGTAGTCACCACACGATTGATCGATCAAATATCGAAGTGGATAATGAATGGGAAAAAGTTGATCTTACTGTTGATCAAATTTACAAAGAACTTGATACTCAGATCAGAGAAGTTAAAGATTCCAATGAGAAGATTTCTACTATTGTTGAATCTATTTCTGATGGTCTTCTAGCGATTGATAAAAATGAGCAGATTATTTTAACTAATAATACTTTTTATCAATTATTTAATTTAGTTAAAAATGATAACAACACTAAAGCTGAGCTTATTGACTATATTCGAGATATTGATATTCGAAAGTCTTTTCAAGATTCGATTCGTTTAAATAAAACTGTGATTAAGAAAATTAAAATCATTGATAAAAGCTTTGAACTTAGAACCTATCCTATTCAAAGCGCGGCATCGACTTTTGGTGCAGTTGGCATTTTTCACGACATTTCAGAGATCCAGCTTCTTCAACAAATGAGGGAAGACTTTGTTGCCAACGTATCCCACGAAGTGCGCACACCTTTAACAGCTCTTAAAGGTTACGCTCAAATCATGTCGACTCTTTCTGCTGAAGATCATGAGCATTTTACCAAGTATGCCAGCAAGATAGAGCACAATGTGAACCGTCTAACTGCGCTTTTTCAAGATATACTCAGCCTTTCAGTCTTAGAGTCTAGAGATTCTATTCAAAAAGAAACAATTCAACTTGATGAACTTTCTTCAACTGTATTTGCTAATTTATCGCATAGCCATTTTTATAAGAAAATTAAACTTAAGACCGAGATTAAACAGAATCAGCTTTTTGTCGATCCTAATTTATTTGAACAAGTGCTAACCAATCTTTTTGATAACGCCATCAAATATAGTGATCAAGATGGTTTTATATTAATAAAATCATTTATTGAAAATGATAAAAATATTATTGAAATTGTAGATAACGGGATTGGAATTCCAGAATCAGCAATGAAGAGAGTTTTTGAACGATTCTATAGAGTCGATGAATCTAGATCGAGGGCAATTGGTGGGACTGGACTTGGATTGGCGATCGTCAAACATGCCATTCAAAAACATCAAGGTCTCGTTAGTGTTCATGCAAATCAGCCAAATGGAACTATTTTTAGAATTGTTTTACCTATTGCTTAACCAATAAGTTTTAAAACATTTTGCGGAAGCTTACTGGTGATTTGTAACATCTGAATCGAAGCTGCTCCATTTATTTCAGACTTTACTTTTTCAGCGCTCGACTGAGCATAATCAGCATCTCTTATTTTTGATCTTGAAGCTTGTGTGTTCAAATCCATTGTTTCAAGGTTGGAACTTGCTGAGGTTAAACGATTTTGAAAACTACCAAGATAGGCCCTACCACTCGAAACTGACTCAATAAAATTATCTAACTTCATAATTGAGTTTTGAGCTGATCCCTTTGAGTAAACATTAATACTATTTAAAGAGAGATCTTTGATTGTCGCCAAGGCATTTTTTAAATCGTAGGACATCCTACTGGTTTCAGCATCACCGTGAATGCCCACTTGTAGATCATATGTTCGACCTGAACCATTGAGTAATTTATTTCCGTTGAATTCACTTGATGACGTCACTCTTTTAACTTCACTTAATAGAGCTTGAAATTCTTTTTGAATCGACGAGCGATCATGATCATTATAAGTGTCAGTCGCAGCTTGAAGCGCTAACTCTTTAAGTCTCTTACCTAAATCATGAACAACACTTAAACTCCCTTCTGCGACCTGAAGCATAGAGACGCCGTCATTAGTATTTCGTGTTGCTTGTTGTAAGCTTCGGCTACGTGAGCGCATCGTTTCAGAGATGGCCAAACCGGAAGGATCGTAAGCTGCGCGCAAAATCTTATCGCCAGAAGCAAGACGTCCAGTCTCACGCGCCTGAACCTCGCGGGTTTCGCTGATACGCCTTTGGGCGATTAGTGCTGGTACGTTGCTACCAATTCTCAAAAAACATTCCCTGTATAAAGGAGTTGCCAATTTCCTTGCAACTCGACCTAAGGCTTTTCGGTCATTCGACTAAAACTTTTACAGTTTTCACTTTTCCGACCAAAACGCTTTGTTCGTTTTTATTGCCATTAACATATGCATAAGAGAGAATATTGAAGAAAATTAAATGCCTAGGAGGCAGACAATGAGCCTTTGGAATTATATCCAACAAGGTGGAGCAATTATGTACTTGCTCCTTTTACTCAACATTATTGGTTTCGCGCTAATGATTTCTAAATTTGTCATCTTAAAAAGAGAGACTTCAAACGCTAGTGATACAGCAAGTCGCCTAAGTGCAAATATTCCAAAAGGTTCTGCTGACAGTGTTCTTGAACTTGCAAAACAAGAAATTGCTTCTTATATCGCTGGCATTGAAGCAGGTTTGAATACGATTAAAATTATTGCTACGATTTCTCCACTTTTGGGACTGCTCGGTACAGTCGTAGGGATCTTGCTTGCCTTCCAAGTTATTTCGCAAACAGGTCTAAGTGATCCTGCTAATTTCGCTCAAGGTATTTCATTGGCCTTAATCACTACAGTAGGCGGGCTTATTGTCGCCATTCCTCATTTCATTGGTCACACCTATCTCATTGGTTCCCTTGATCGTCTTGAGGCACAGATAGAGAAATCGGTTTTAGCACAGGTTTTAAAGTAGGATCGCACTAGTGAAAAGAAGATCGAGAGAGCCATTACATTTTGAAATGACACCTTTGATTGATGTCGTTTTTCTTTTAATCATTTTCTTTATGGTTACCTCTGTTTTTAAAAAAGATGAACTGTCATTATTACTAGCACTGCCAAAAGCGGCATCTGGTGAAAGCTTAAAAGCGAATGAAAAAGAGTTTTTAAAATTAGAGCTGAGCGCTGAAGAACTTGCTGTAGCAGGAGAAAAGATCTCTCTTGAAGAGCTTCCAAGCCGTTTAACTAGTATTTCAGACAAGGCTCAGCCAGTAGAAATGAGAGTTGATAAAGATGTTCGCTATGAACGAGTCATTACTGTACTTGACTCACTTAAGGCCGCAGGACTTCAAAATATCAATCTGATTACTGAAAAATAATTTAAGCGGTATGAACTTCTTCTCTAAACGGACGCCACTTCCCCTGCCATACGTTTAAAGCGCCTTTTCTTAGAGTTCCTGATTTTTCATGAACTTCAACTAAGCAGTACGTTAAGTTTTTAGCCGACTCGTGCAGACCAGCATCCATTGACGGAATTGGATTCCAGGTTCCAGTATTAAAATAGTATCGACCTTCAGGAAAACGTCTCCACTCTTGTAAGTGAGTATGTCCCATAATAACGGTATGAAGGTGCTTCTTCTTTCTTAAAATCGCTTTAGCTTTTTTCTCGTATTTTGGATAAATCGTAATTTGCTTAAGAATCGCCATCGAGGTTTTAAAATTTCGATTCTGCCTGACGTACGTATCAAAACTTGTTTGGATGACATAACCAACGACTTTGGCTATCAGACGAAAGAAGAAAGCCGTGTCATGTATTAAACACCATGTGATGTAAGCAGACATTGGTCTAACTTTATCAATATGTGGACGTTCTTTTTTAAGTAATGGAAGAACTCCAATACAAAATAAACTCCCCCATGGAAGATTAAGAATTTTCTTACCCTGTGGACCATTCACAAAATAATTTTTAGCAGCCACTGTATTAATGGCTTCAAAACGATGACCATGCTCAATGTGAATTCCATTTTCATCGAGTTCTTCTGTAAATTGAAGTTCTGAACTAACCAACTGTCTTAATTTTTCCTGAGCGCCATCAAAAGCAATACCAGAGTCGTGATTTCCAATGATATAAGTCATCTTTTTATTTGGGGCTTGCATAAACTTTGCAAGAGCTCGAAAAAATACTGGATGACCAGATGAAATCGCATCAATTTGTTTACATGTTAATTCATCATCAATGATGTACGAGAAAACACCTTCAATATCGATTTGAATAAGATTTAAAATATCTCCACCTAAAACGAGATGGACTGGCTCTAAGTAATTTTCATTAGTGCTATAAAACTCTAAAAATTCCTCAAAGCGGTCATCCTCAAAGAAGTCTTCTAAGATATTAAGCTGTCCGTTTTTAAGGAATTTTCCTTTTCCAAGATGTAAGTCACTAACAACAAGATAAATCATGATTCCAACAACTCTCCGGCGTGACATACTCGGCCACGACCCGATTCCTTAGCCTGATACATCATTCTATCAGCGATATCTAAGATATCATCTCGACTTTTAGCATCCATCGGGTAACCTGCCAAACCAATTGAAACCGATAAGTGCATTGGTTGCTTAGAATCTTTTGTGACATTAAAGGGATGTTCTTTGATCGCTTTTAACATCCTTTTTCCAACCATTCTGGCCACTTCATCTGTAGCACCTGGAAGAATCAAGACATATTCATCCCCACCGTAGCGATAAATAAGATCGGTTTCTCTTAACGTACGCTGCATCAACTTTGCAACTTCAACTAGTAATCGAGTTCCCACAAGATGCCCATGACCATCATTTACTTTTTTGAAATGATCAATATCAATAAATAAAACATAAAATGATTCTCCATCTGTTTCATGTCTCAATATTGACTCATCAAGATCTTTATATAGTTTTCGTTGGTTAAAGAGTCCTGTCACATCATCGATATGAACCAGAGACTGAAGTCGTCTCACTTCTTTGTATCGCTCCATATTATCAAAACCAGTCCTAAGAAAATGAGCGAAGTGGTGACTTAATCTTGATAAAATTGAGTTTTCAGGAACCTGGGCCAATAGATAAAGCTCCTGGGCACCCTCTTGACCGAGAAAATAAACAAAAAAATCTTCATTATTAATGTTCACTGGCTTGTCTGTCGTAATACCAGACTCATGAAAAACGACTTTTGAAAAAATTTCTTTTGGTAATTCTTTTGAATCTAAACGAGACTTATTCCAAACAATACGACAATGATCTATATTCCAATTTTTTTTATTTCCAAAGGGAAGAGAAAAAACAACAATAGCCTTTGATTGCAACTGTTCTTTCGAAAATAGATCTACAGCACGAAAAAAACCCTTTTCGTCATGAAAATCTCTAAAATTGGTTACAAATGTAAGTAACGTTTCTAATTCGCTCAATGTTCACCTTAGAGTTTTCGAGCCTTTTCAATTTGCATTCTTGTCTCTTCATCAAGATCTATATCATCTTCTAAAAGTTGAATTGAGCCTCTTAATGTCTTCATTATTTTACCAAGTCTCTCTTCTAGCTTAACCTTATCTTCTCTTGATTTTTGTTCACGTATTGTTGCATTTTCCATATTAAATTCTAGAGAATCAATTTTCCTTTTGAGTTCTAAAATTTTCATATCTCGAGACTTAACTTGAGACTGTGTATCCATTGTTACTAATTCCAACTGGCTTTCGAGTTCTTTTTCTCTTTGCTTTACTTTATTGAAATCAATTCGGATTTTTTGTGAAAGACGATCAAATTCTTTTTGCAATGTCTTAGCTTTTTCTTCAAAAAATGCCTTTCTCTCAACTAAAACACGATTGCGATGCTTTGTTTCTTCGTTTTCTTCAGAATGACGTTTCTTTAAGATATTAATCTCAATTTTAGATTCTTCTAATTCTGCTTTTAATGTGAGCTTATCCTGCTCTAATAGTCTTACTCTACTTTTAAGGTCATCCATCTGCCCTATCATGCCAGAGCGCTCTTCTCTTAATTGTTTTATCGTCGCTTGCAGTCTTAATAGTTCGGGCTGGCCAAGGCTTTCTAAAACTTGCCCTCGCGGCAAGGGCTCATCCAGAGAAGCGCTTGAACGTGCACTAGCAAAGTTTTCTGACGTCATATCGTCAGATCCAAAGCTTAGCTCTTGCGGCGGTGCTACCATTGTTGGTGAAGTCTCTTCAGAACTAATATCATCATTCAATTCATCATCATCAGAACCAAAGGCAAGCTCACTACTTGTTGCTTCTTCAGGTTCATCATCGAGACTAAAGCTATCTTCATCATCAATCTCTTCTTTTGAAGAAAGATCAAAGTTTTCTGAATTCGTTGATGTCGCCTCTTCAGTTAGAGGTTCTTGGCTTGAAAATTCCGCCATATCATCATCGTCGAGATTTAAAGCATTCGCTTGAATATTACTGCTGGTTGAAACTATCGTAGGATTTGTGTTTTCATCAAGGTCTAAATCACCTGCATCAGTATCATTACCACCAAACTCAATTTCAGCGTCGCCGCTTAATTCATCCGCGTTATCAAACTCAAGGTCACCACCGCTATTTCCTAAATCAAGCTGTCCAGTTGCTTCGATCGCAGAATCGACTTCATCGAGATCAACATCAACATCTTCGCCTAAATCTAAATCGTCGCTTCCAAGATCAATTGAAACATCATCATCGCCAAGCTCGAAACCACCAGCATCATCAGATGCGCCCAAGTCTAGAGCATCTGTTTTTTGATTACCTGAAACTGAATCGGGCGCATCGAACTCGAGCGCTCCCTCATCAAGTTCAGCCTCGGCTTCATCGTCAAACTCAAGACCGTCATCGTCTATGTCTAAGTCATCATTGCTTGCCATCGTAACCTCTTCAATTTCATCTTCTATATTTATTTCATCTTGATCTAATAGTGTTGTATCAATTTCAAACTCACCTGTTCCATCATCTGGAGATAGTCCATCTTTAAAGCCAGCTGATAGATCTTCATCAGCTGAGGAATCAAGATTAACTTCGAGAGTTGGAATATCATCAACTTCATCTTGAAAATCAGGAATCCCCTCATCTCCAAAATCTAAGTCATCACCATCATCTGTATCAAAGTTTAAAGCTTCTTCATCATCTGGTGATGATGAAAAAACATCGTCAAAAGTGGCTTGAATTGTTTTATTAAGTTTAGATTCAAATTCATCCGCATTTTTTGCAGAGTGTTTATCAATTTCAGCCTTTACCTCAGGATTAAAGCCAAATTCTTTAATGGTTGGGTTTGCTCCAGAAAAATGAGTCAGGTCAACTTCATCAACATCAACCTCTTCCCCATCAAGCTGGTGATCCAGAATATAATCGCTTAACTCATAATCGTTTAGAACACCGTTGATAATTTCAAGCGTTAGTGGCTTTAATAAATAACCATGGGCCGCAAACTTACCTTTTTGATGTTTTTTGAGATCTTTTAATCTCATTCCAGAAGAAATGATGACTCGGCGGATGTTTTCATGTTCAAAAAGCTCTTGATTGACCTTTTCGCAGTATTTTTTATCAAAATCTAAATCAATAAAGAAGATACATCGTTCATCTTCAATTTCAGACTCAAGTCCATCTAGTGTATCTGCAAGTACAACATCGACTCCACTGATAACATCTACCAGTGATTCAATATCAGGATCTTGCGTTAGGAACACTAATTTCATAATAATTTCTTAGCCTTATACATTATATCAATAATAGTCAGATGGTTTACTGGAATCAACGCAGCAAATGGGAGGACAATAATGCCCCTAAAACATATCTTCTAAGTTGCCCCAGTATGACAGAGTGGATTACAATAATATTCATAATTGTCATTATTTATCGGACAGTTAACTTAATCGGAGATGGATTACCGATGCTAAACCTGACTAAAACAGTAAGAATCATTTCTTTATCACTTTTTGTTTGTGGCATTGCTCAAGCAAATGAAGTTATGCCCGCCGCTCTTATGCAGCTTGATGATAGTTTTTCTCATCATGTTCTTGTTGCTGAAAAATCGACGCACCAACTTCACCTGTTTCAAAATGATAACGGTCAACCAAAATTAATTAAAACAGTACAAATGGCGACTGGTAAAAAATTGGGAGACAAAATTTTTCAAGGTGACCATAGAACTCCGGAAGGTGTTTATCAAATGACTGAGTTTTTAACTCATGATGATTTGATTAAACGTCATGGTAAGGCCGGCGAAATTTATGGCGTTGGAGCCTTTGTCATGAACTACCCTAATCCTATGGATGAGGCTGATGGCAAAACTGGCGGTGGGATCTGGATCCACTCTACCAATGATGAAACTAGAATTGATAAGGGCCTTGATTCTAGAGGTTGCGTCGTCACCGCCAATGTCGATCTTATTGATCTTGCTAAATATATTGAACTCAATCGTACTTCTGTTGTTGTTGTCCATAACCTTAATTATTTAAAAAAGGATGCATGGGAAACAGAAAGAAACAGTATTCAAAAAACTGTTGAAACTTGGGCCAAAGCTTGGCAGGACGAAGATATCGAAACCTATCTGAGCCAATACGATAACAAGAAGTTCAAAGATAGAACTAGAGGGAGTTATGGCCCATTCGCTAGTTATAAGCGTGCCGTTTTTAAAGCACCTGGTAAGCCCGAGATTAGAATTTCAGACATTTCAATTATGCTAGCTAATGACTATGCGGTTGTAACTTTCATTCAAGATTATCAAGCTACTAACCTTTCTGATATTGGTAAAAAACTGCTTTATTTAAAAAAGAATGAATATTACGAATGGAAAATTGTTTCTGAGATTTGGACTAAGCAAGGCTTGGAAAATATGACAGATTCTCAAGCGAAAGTCGCCTTCCAACCTTCGATGAGATTCTTTAACACTCTAAATCCAGAGCAGATTATGGAAATTACACCTGCCACTGGAAGCTCGACACAATCGGCGAGTAATTAATATATGGCCAATGCTGATTCAAATGATAAATTATCGTTCATTCTTTACACCAAGCAATTAGCTCCTCGCTATTATGAAGTCAGCAAAAGGTATTTTAAGTTTTTGACTGTTGGTCTTCCAATGATCACTTTCGTCTGTATCGCAGGCTTAATCGCTTTTGCTGTTTATTTTAAACAACTAGAAGTCCTAGCAAAACGAAAAGAGCCAGTCGTTATTAATAATTTGAGAGAAGAAAACACTAGTCTGAGCTCAAAAATCAAAGAGCTTGAAATGCTCAATAAAGATTTAGAAAACAAGCTAGCTTCACCTGTTCAAACAGAGCGAGAATTCTCCACTCTTAGTCTATTTAAACAGATTCAAGGACAAAAAGATTTATCAAAATCACCTGCTCTAACATTAGAAGAAGTTGAAGTCGTCCCTGTCGATAATGATATTGCACTCAATTTTAAAATTGTGAATGCAACTAAAGACGGTGCAAGACAAGCAGGCTACCTTTTTGTGGTTATGAAATCAGGAAATCAGGTTGCCTTATACCCTGAAGACAGTTTTGAACGTGATGAAATGCAATTGTCTTTTAATAAAGGCGAATACTTTGCTACGAGCCGCTTTAGACCGGTTCGTGCCTTATTTCCAAGAGTTCCAGGAACAAGAGAAGTTCTGTTTAAAATTATTATTTTTTCTGCGACTGGTGACCTTATTCAAAAGCAAATCGTTTCACAGACTTTAGGTACCCCATGAAAGAACATAGAGAGCAAATGAAAGATAAGACCTTTTCCTTTATTGGAAAAGGAAGTGTTATCTCTGGTAAATTCATGCTTCAAGGAACAACTCATCTTGCCAGTCATCTTGAAGGCGAATTGGTCATGTCTGATGATTCTAAAATTACCATTGAACCAGAGGGATCTTTTGAAGGTCGCCTTGAATGTAGAGACATTGATATCTTTGGAAAATTTGACGGTAATCTGATCTCAAGTGGAACTGTGCTTATCCACTCTTCAGCACAAGTTTACGGCGATATTGAAGCTAGTCACCTCGTCGTTAAACCAGGCGCTAGCGTTAATATTGAAGGCCGAACCCTTCACTAAACTATAGGAATTCTTTGTAATTCATGACTTTTACTTTACCAAAAGTAGAAAGTTCTTTGACTAGTGATTTATCACCCAAAACAACCACGGTCAGCTTATCCCAATCAAAAATTTCTCCGCCCCATTTGGCCATTTCAGCAGAGCTGACATCTTTTAGACGATCTTGAAAATTCATAAAGCGGCTATAATCGACATTGATGTGATCAAGATAGATGAGATGCTGTAAGAAGCTAGAGCTCTTCTCGAATCTAAAAGGATAACTTCCCTCTAAACGTCCTTTTGAGACTTCAAAAATATTTTCTCTTACTCCACCATTTTTTAACTCAACAAGAAGATCTTTTACTACTGTCAATAGTTCTTTAACCGACTCTGTTTTCGTAGAAGTCTGGATAACTCCCCTTCCATATCGTCTTTGACCAGCAGCAAAGGCGCCCGCTCCATAAACAAGTCCACGACTCGTTCTAAGCTCTCTCATCAATAAAGAAGTAAATCCTCCACCGAGATAAGTTGAAAGAAGCTCAATGGCCTCTAGTGGTTGAATTTCAGCTTCAGTCATAATTTTACCAATTCTGACCTGTGCCTGATTAGATCCTGGAACAGTTACTAAAATAATATCTGGACCCGTCTGATTATTTTTATCTTCATATTTAACATCGCGCTTAAACGTAGCAGTCTTACCAGTCCAGCCACATTCTTGATTTAAGATTTCTTTAATATTTAAAATCTCTTTAGGGCCTGTGATATAAACTCTTTTAAACACATCTGAATTAAAATATTCAAGCTTCTTCTTTAGAAGAATTGGATTATTTAATTTTGAGAGATCCTTAAGTTTCGCAGTTACTGGATAGGCAAATGGTGAACCTGCCAGTGATAGCTCTCTAAAAGCCATAGAGGCTAAAGAGGATTTGTCAGCAACAAGATTGGCGGTAGCATCTCTTGCTCTTTTTATTTCTCGCGCGAGCTCTTTGGTTGGATAAGAAGCATCAGCGAACATATGACAAATTCTTTTAAACGTAGGAATACTATCTTTAACTAAGCCTGAAACATTATAAAGACTATATTCATGTGTAACATATGGGCCAGAACTCACACCAAAAAATTCTAAGTGATCGACTAAGTCTTTTTGTGAATAGCGAGTTGTTCCAAGAGTTAACAGACTAAGAGCTGCTTCCGACTCGCCTTTATTAACATCTGAAAGTGCGCCATCAGCAAAATAGATTGAAACGTCATAAGTTGGAAAACGTTCATCCTCAACCCAAATGACTTCAAGCCCATCCCAATTATATTTATGAACACGTGATGAAATATCGGCACTATAAAGACGAAGAGAGAACAAGCTTAGTAAAATAAAAAATGTAATTTTAGACATTAGTTTGTCTCCTTATTTTTATCCCAAATTGAAACAAAAATGCCTTCAGCTGAAGCGAGGTACTTCTGGCAAACCTCTTTAACTTCAGTAGTAGAGATACTTTCATAGATTTGAATTTCTTTTTTATATTCGCTGTAGTCACCAAAAAAACTTTCTCTAAGACCGACAAAATGAGCGACACCAGCGTTAGTTTTTAGCCCTTCAAAAAAACTTAAGAGATATTGATTCTTTGTTTTCTGTACCGTTCGCTCAGAAATAGCTTGGTCGCACATTTTATTTTTTATATAAGACTCAAGGTTTGATTTTAGAGTAGGAAGACTGACACGATTAGCTAGCTCTCCTCCAATAAAGAAAACACCATTATGTTGTAACGTATAGTTTGAGGCGTAAACATTTGATAAAAGCGGTCTTCTTGTTTTTACTAAAGTCTGGTTTAACCAGGAACTCTCCCCATCTCCAATCACAGAAGAAAGAATATCCATCACATAACTTTCTCTAGGACCTAGAGGCAAACCTTGAAAGGCATACATAAATAATGGTGATGGGCTTGTGCCGTTTAACTTCACTTCTTTTTGTATATTCTTTGTTTTAAAAGCATATTTAGACTTGTCGTCATTTTTATTTTTAAGATCACTTAGCTTAGTCGATGCTGAAATATCACCAAAATTAGATTTAATGAGAGAGTGAACTTCATCAGCATCAACGTCCCCTGCAATCACAATCACCATATTGTTTGGAACATAGAAATTATCATGAAACGATCTAAGATTTTCAGGAGTGAGTGCTTTTAAATCTTCAACTTCACCAATAACGGAGCCACCATAAGGCGTTCCTTTGAAAACTTCCTGCATCATACGTAGATACAGCTTACCTTCAGGTGAATTTTCATAACGCATTTTTCTTTCTTCAAACACGACTTGTCTTTCTTTATCGACGAGATCAGGTTGCAGCAGCAATCCCTTAACTCTATCGGCTTCCATTTCAATCATATTTTTTAAATGGGCCGAAGGAAGAGACTCGTAGTAAACAGTCATATCAAAATTGGTGTACGCATTCGTGCTGCCGCCAAGTTTTTCAATGGTTGAATCAAAAACTAGTGGTGGATAATTTTTTGAACCACGAAACATCATATGTTCAAGAAAGTGAGTCGCCCCTGTTGTTCCTGGGCCTTCATGTCTTCCGCCAACTTCATAAAAAGTATAATAAGACATAATGGGAAGGGTTTTATCTTCAATAACCAGAAGCCTTAGTCCGTTTGAAAGCTCCCATTTTTTTACATCTAAATTGATCGTTGGACGATCAGATGATTTACTTTGGGGCTGTTTTTTAGACATTTCACTACACGAAAAAGTCAGCGCGAGAACTAAGCTTAGAGCTGTAAAAAGGCATCGATTCATGGATTCTCCGATTAGATGACCATCTTTAGGATATCGATCAGATTAGAGGGGTTTATGACAAACTTCAACTACTAGAAATTTAAGCCTTTTGCAGTGCAAAACAGTCACTTAAATTCTCTTCACAGGATGTTAACAAAATGATTATAGTCGCCCCATAATTATCAATGAAATGAGGAGCGACCATGAAAATTGGAGTGCCAAAAGAAATTAAAATTAAAGAAAGCCGTGTAGGACTTGTTCCTGGCGGAGTTCGTCAACTTGTTCATGATGGCCATGAATTATTCGTCGAAACAAATGCTGGTGCAGGTATTGGTATTAGTGATGAAGAATATATTCAAGCTGGCGCAAAAATCCTCCCTTCACTAGAAGCAGTTTTTGAAACGGCGCAAATGATCATTAAAGTTAAAGAGCCTCAGCCAAGAGAAATTGCTTTAATGCGTCCGCACCACCTCATGTATACTTATTTACATTTAGCTGCTGATACAGAGCTTACAACTGGATTAATGAAAAGCGGCGCGACATGTGTTGCTTATGAAACAATCCAATTACCCAATGGTTCTCTTCCACTACTCGTTCCTATGTCAGAAGTTGCTGGCAGAATGTCGACACAAGTTGGTGCAAGTTACCTACAAATTGATCACGGTGGTAAAGGTGTACTTCTTGGAGGCGTTCCAGGCACTCGTCGTGCACGCGTAACAGTCATTGGTTGTGGTATCGCTGGAACTAACGCCATTAAGATGGCGATGGGTATGGGCGCTGACGTAACAGCTATTGATCGCTCAACTCGTCGCTTGGCCGAACTTGATGATCTTTTTGATAACCGTATCACTACTCTTTATTCAAACCTTCAAAATATTGAAGAAGCCGTTATTCGCTCTGACCTCGTTATTGGCGCGGTTCTTATTGCAGGGGCAAAAGCACCAAAACTAGTGACTAGAGAGATGATTTCTAAAATGGAAAAAGGTTCAGTTGTAGTCGACATCGCCGTCGATCAAGGCGGATGCATCGAAACTTGTAAGCCTACAACTCACGAAAACCCGACGTTTGAAGTCGATGGTGTAGTTCATTACTGTGTGGCCAATATGCCAGGTGCAGTAGCTAGAACTTCGACCTATGCTTTAACAAACGTCACTTTAGAATACGCTAGAACTCTAGCGAACTTAGGTACAGAAGAAGCCGCAAAACGTGACCCAGCCCTTAAGCTTGGGATTAATATCTTCAAAGGCAAACTTGTTTATGAACAAGTTGCTAATGATCTAGAACTTCCGTACACACCACTCGGTTTTTAAAAAAGACTCGCTCTCTCACTCGTTCATGCTAAAATAATAGCTAAATGAATGGGAGAGCGATTTTTTGACTGGTAAAAAACTCATAGACACAATTCTGATCGGCATGATGCTTTTGGCTACCTTGGCCACGGCAGGTGTCTTTTTCTATACTCAATATCTTTACGAAAAGCCTCTTCCAAATCCTGAAGAAGAAAGACTGAAGATGGCCGAAGAAGCTAAAACTAAACTTTTTCCAAATTCATACAAACTCGATAAACTTATTATCAATCTTCCTTCGCGCTCGAGCCGCTTAAGATTTTTAGATATACAAGCTTACCTCATTCCATTTAGCTCTGAAGCAACAGAATCTTTTGATAAATACAAAGCAAATATACAAGATATAGTTATTGAAATTGCCTCTGCTATGGAGCCGGAAGAGCTTGGGACTATTTCAGGAAAAATTCTTTTAGAAAGTAGAATGAAAAAACAGATCAATGCACTCTACGCAAAACCACTCGTCAAAAGTGTGAAGTTTACAGACTTTGTTATCCAATAAAAAAGCCCCGCTATTAGCGAGGCTCATTAATTTTTAAATTTAAAACCAAACTAGTTTTGTTCGTCTGTATAAGTTGCAGTCTTTGAACTATCTTCGATTTTATTGATATATTCTTCAACTTGTTTTGGAGTCAATTTACCTTGCTCAACAAGTTTGTCACGTAGACGTACGTCTAATTGCTTCTCTTCTAATGCGTCACTTAGTTTCATGAACTACCTCATAGTACGTTTAGGCCCTAAGGGCATGAAATTAGCTAAGTTAGAATGAACTGGCAAGGGTTTAACGTACTTTTAATAAGTTAAATCACCTGTACCACAGTTTTTATTGGCAAAACCGAGTATTTTGAACCGGAAAGAATTACTCTAAAGTCTCGAAATTACTCACCACCCAAAAGATCCTCAATATTTACTCAGGTTAGCCCGATAATGACGTTATGAAGTCTATTGGTTTTAAGACATTTATACTTTTTGCTGTCATCCTTCTCCAAGGATGTATGCCTGATAGTTTAACCAAGTTTAAACAAGAGCAAAAACCGCAGAAAACTGTTACGGGTGGCTCGACCACACAAGACACAGCACCTTCAAGCTTATCTTATACTGGTTCTCCTTATAAATTTACGGTTAGTAACCCAATCGTCTCTCAAACACCAACAGTAACTGGTGTCGTCAATTCATATGCAATTAGCCCTGCTCTTCCAGCTGGCTTTCTCATTGATACAACGACTGGTCGAATTTCTGGTACGCCAACTGTTTACTCTGCACCAACCAATTATGTTATCACGGCAACGAATACGGCTGGTTCAACAAATACGACGATTAATATTTCAGCTTACAATCAACCTGCTGGATTAAAGTATAACCTCACCCCAAGCGCGATCATTACAATGTCTGCTACAGGCGGTTTAAGTGTTGGTGGATCTTTTACTACAGCTTCTGGCGCGGGTACTATTAAGCAGCTTTCAGGTAATGTGGTTGAAGTCGAAGTTTCAAGTGGATATTTTGTTTTAGGTGAGTCAGTAAATGAAACTACCGGCGGTTTAGATACCATCGATGAGCTTGATTTTAAAAATGCTATTCAAATTTTTCCAGTCAATACGGCTGATATTGCAAACTTTAGTGTTGGCGAATATGTTTCAACTCCTGCTTCTCAAGGAACTTCTCTTGGTGTTGTGAAGCAACTTCTATCAGACAGTATTGTTGTTGATATGATTAGAGGAACTTTTGCACCAACTGAAACATTAGATGATTTAACCACTTATTCAGCAACAGCTATGACTGTTGATAGAATCAACTTCGTTTTAGATAACGGAGATAGTATCGATCTTAGACCTTCTATCACTGCGGGTGAAGCAATCGATTACGTTCTAAGCTCTGGAACTCTACCAGCAGGGTTTACGACATTCGCTGCTTCAAGCGGATATATCATTGGAACATACAATACGTCACAATCAACTCAAGTCACTGTTAGTGCAGAAAACCCTGTGGGATCTAACTCTGCCACTTTCACGATGGGGCCACTGATTGCAAGTCCTCAGTATTTGAGTGTTTCACAAAATCTTATTTTGAAAGTTTTAAATACTTCTGATTTCGAATACGGAAAAAAAGTCTCTACACCTGATGGTGATCTTGGTCGCGTTATTCAAGTTGTAGATAGCGAATATTTATATATTAAAGTAGAAAGTGGTTCTTTTGAAAAAGACGAATCTATTGATAATACTGACGTCTTTGGTGGTGAAAAAACAAGCGTTCTAGACCTTAAACACGTCTCACTTGTTTTAGAAGTACCAAATGGTGGAGCCGCAAATTTTTTAAGAGATGGTTATATTTCATCAGATGCTAATGGTCTTGGAATTGTCTCTCATATTTTTGCTGACGGAGCCAATCCAGATAAAATATTTGTTCGCCAAACCTTTCCTGGCTTTACGGCCGTAGAACCTGGTACAGCGATCAATATTGATAATGCCATTTCTTATACAGCTTCAGAAACAACGATTACTAAAGTTAGAGCGAATCACTTAGAGCTTTTTGTTGATTCTGTGGCGGCTTTTAGTAAGGGTATGGATATTACATATGATAACGCTGGAACATATGCCTCTGGTTGGGTCCATGATATCAATGCATCAGCCAATTCTTTAACCGTTAACGTAAATCGTGAAGGTTTTCATTACGATGCTGATGTTGATAATGCCAACCCTTTCGTCGGCAGTGAAGCAAATATTTCAAGTTACCGTGCTGATAACACTATTTACATGATTACTGGAAGACCTGTTAGGTTAAACACAACACTTCTTGCTGGTAATGATATTGCCTTTACGATCTCACCTGATCTACCAGTTGGTGTAAGTTTAGATGCAAATACTGGTGTTATTTCAGGTACTCCGACTCAATCATCAGTTAAAAAATCTTATACCCTAACTGCTTCAAATACAGTGGCGGGCGTTCCTCAATCAACAACCTTTAGTTTCAATATTAAAGTCTATGACGTCTTTAGCATTGCAAACACTACTGCAAATGCAACAAGCTACGCGCTTCATCGCCTTGGAAAAGGAAATGAAATCGCGAATTGTATGATGACTCAAGAGCAAATCAATGGGACAAACCAATCTGCCAAAGACATCACATGTATGCTTGAAGGTGGAGAACTTGATATTTATCAACTGGGAATGAAGACACAAACATTTGCCTCAAAAGGTCTTTGTAAATTCACTCAAATTCGCCCTTATGGTTTTTGGAAGTGGCAGTATAAGAAAACAACTCCAAATAACGCTAAACTTGTTGTAGCAAGATCTGGTTGTAGCGGTGGTGGCGGATTAGCGACCAGCGATGGTTCAGACTTTAGATGTCATGGTGACTACTCATCTGATACTGGGTTCGAGTCTGGTCCAAATTGTGATGATGGTATCTTTACTGAAGTCGTCGTGACTTACACAGACACCGATGATGATAATATCTGTGACACTGCTGATGTTTCTACCACTTCAAGATCTTGTGGCGGCAAAAAGTTTGCTTGTATGGGCGGATCACTTGCTGAGGAATATTCAACAACCCAGCTTCAAAATGGTATTCGCTCAACGATTTATCCAAGTAGCACGGGTGCATTAATTGATTATTCAGTTAGTTCTCCTTTATCTAAAGGATTGGTTACAAATAAACATATTGTGAACTACACGGCCAATAACACGTGCTCTACTGCTGATAACTACAACTATAGTACCGAAAGCTGGAGAACATACTCAAACACAGCAACATTTAAAACACTAAGTGGTACAGACTTTAATATTACTCAAGACACTAATACTGTCGTCGGTATCGGAACACGCTTTACAGAAGAGCTTGTTCCTGGCGATGTTTTTTATGTCAACGGTGAAGGCTATACTGTTAATACGATTACAGATGATACAAATTTAACATTAACGAATACGGTTGTTACAACGGTTTCTGCAAACGGAGCTGATGGTACTATTTATTCACTATCACCTTTTTCAGATCCATTTCTTGCTGGATCTGAGCCGTTCTATGAGTTTAGTTGTCTTGATGCTGCCTATGATACGATCGGTAGAATTCGCTTGATGGTTCGTGATTGGGATAGAGACTTTAAAGTCACTGATCGTATAGACCAGTTAACTGTTCCATTAACAACTAATGTGACGAATACGGCGGGTGATCAAACCTCAACTGGTACACTGTTTACAACAGAAGTTCTAAGTTCACGAATGATACAAGTTGGAACAGAAGTTAACACTGTTAACACAGTTACCAATGCGACAGACCTTGAAATGCATTTAAATTCCACTTTGACTCAAACTGCTCAGGCTTATGTACGTCCAATACTTTCTGATGCAGGTGAAGCAACAGATTTATTTGGAAACTATTATAACAACAGAAGCGACTGGGATGATCATGATAACGTGTACTCAACGTTCTCAACGACAAGCTTCTCTTCAAATACCTATTATCCTGCTTTAAATAGTTGTGATGCTACAACTGCTCCGTCTCAAGTTGGAACCGCTGGTTTAGGAAAGTTAAGGCTCTTTGATTACAGATTTCCAAACGATAACCTATAATATTATTGCCAATATTTTGGAGGACGTTTTGAATCGTCCTCTTCTTCTTCTACTAAGCTTAAATGTGCTTTGCCCTTTTTCTTTTCCATTTTAAAGGCAAAATTTCCACTAGATTTTTTTTGCTTCTTGCTTTTAGTAAATTGCAAAAGCATACCAAAACCACCAACAATAGCAGCCAGATGTCCCCATGCTAGAGCTCCCATTGGAGAAAAGAAGCCCGTATACAATTCCATTGCCACAAGAAGCGCACAAAACCACTTAGCTTTCATTGGAAAGATCATCATAAACATGAAGGTGCGATCGGGATAAAGAATGCCGTAAGCGACACATAAAGACGCTGCTATCCCCTGCATCCCGATTAATGGAAACGAATAAACAGAAGTTTCAGATAAAAAGAAATAACCAATCAAGAGATAAACTAAAGCCGCTGTAATAACACTTGAAAGTAGAAATTGAAGATAGCGCTTTGTCCCCCACATGGACTCCAACTCGCTTCCCAAAAACCATAAGAGCAGGCCATTAAAAATAACTGCAAGTAATTGTCTTTCAATTAAAGGATAAGTCACGAGCTGAAAAATAAAACCATGACTTAAGCCTGCCGCTGAAGCACCCAAATAGGTTGCAAGACTAGCACCTGTCGTTTTTACAAGAATACTTTCTAGTAAAAAAAGAACCCCCGTGGCAATCATGAGGTATTTATTTGTTTTAGATAGAGGTGGCATTTGAACTTGCATTTGATTCATAAATTAAACCTTCTGAGAAATCTCGACTAAGACACCACCAGTAGATTTGGGGTGAATAAAATTAACCAGACAACCACCTGCTCCCATTTTTGATTTTTCATAAAGCAGAACAAAGCCTGCCGATCTAAGTTGAGTCGCTTTTTGTTCAACATCTTTGACGCGAAAACATAAATGATGAAGACCTGGACCTCTTTTTTTAAGGCTTTGATGAATGGGACCATCTTCACCATAAGGCTCAAGCAGTTCAATATGAGCTTTTTCATCAACAGCAGCAAAGGCGGTTGTAACAGCTTGATCCTTAACAACCTCTCTTGAATCTTCAAACTTAAGCCCTAGCGCTTCATAGACTTTGACAGAAGCTTCTAAGTTTTCAACAGCGATAGCAATATGATCGAGATGACAGTCGCTTAAATAGGATTTTAGTTCTTCATTCACTTTTTTTTCCTAACTTATTCTTTACTTAATTTATCTAAGGTATTTTTCATCCAAACAGCTTCCTCACTTTTTTCCATCAAGTCTAAGACTTTTGGTAAAAATTTCTTTAGGGCCGCAAGGTCTTCGCGCGAGGTATTTTCCAAGACATGCTTAAAATAGTTTTGATCTTGTTTTTTGAGTTCGACGATTTGATCTAAAAAGACTCTGCTATCAAGCTTTAACTTCTCTATATTTTGTAGCTCAGACGGGCTAAAAAGTGGCTTAGAAGCACTATGGCTCGTCCACGCAAAGAAGGTTAATAGAAGCGCTAGAAGTGGCTTAAACATACAAGCGCATTGTACCTTAAAGAATACTAAAAGAAACCCCTAGCCTATGTCATTTCTTATACTTAGAAGCCTGTTGGCGGATCAATCGCATCTGAGCAATTAGGATTTGCTGGATCAAATGCCGGAGGAGTTGGAGGAATAGGTGCCACACATCTTAAATTGACACAGTCCCCAAAGGTTGGAACGTTATAACATCTAAGGGCACACAGCTGCTGACCTTCTGGAGTTATCCCGGTTTTCACTTTAAAGCAGGTTGGAATATTTTCTTTTCGACAGAACTCTTTGGCCACACAAGCCTGTCCTGGAGACTTACCACATAGAACTGTTTGTTCCGTCGTATTGACGTGAACAGCACATGTATTTGTACTTTGATTACAGCAAAATGATGAACATTCATAATCTGAAGCACAAGATTGACCTGTTGCTAGATTTCCAATCACATCAACATCTTCCAGACATTGTGAAACAATTTCTTTAGACCAACAACGACTATTAAAACAACACTCATCACCACCACAGGCACTTGAGTTAGTACAAGAATTAAGTGACGAATAAAGCATTTCTCTACCGTCATAATTTTTAGTGCTAGCACGACTTAATTGAAGCTTCACTTTCGACGTTGTATTAAGGACAACATCTTGACCGCTATTATCAGTGGCAAGTATTTCTATCGTCGCTACGACGTTACATGAGGCTATCGTTTCGTTTGCATAAGAATCATAAGTTGATACACGCTTATTACAGCCATCCATCCAATCTGAATCTCCAGAAGCAGCTAGTCCACCATTAACTAAAGTTCTAGCTTCAAAAGGTAAGGTTGATGAAAAATGCTCAACACCTGATTGAAGACTCATTTGAGTTGCTCTTGGAAATAAAAAACTATTATACCCTTGGGCCGCAACACCAGCCGTAAATGCCGACTGAAAAATACCACTAGCTTTGGTTGTCGCATTCACTGCAGAAAAAAGAGCTCCACCAGAGATCTGCCAAGTTGACTGCGCTAAAACTCTAAATGGACCTTGGTATTGATGATCAGTGACAATAGTATTGCCGTAAATAACTCCACCAAGTGCAGGTGAAATACCTAGAACTGAAGAAAGTTGAGTCGCATCTGCATTGTCAGGAAGACATCTTTTTAGTTTTTCAGTTTGAGTAAGAAGACTATATCCCCCACCTAGAGTATCAATTTGTGGCTCTTTTGGGTTAATACGAATATTAGTATTGTTATTAACCAAGCCCCCATCAAGAATTTTGGCATACGCATACTGACAGGTCTCACCTGCTGTATCACAAGCCGTATTTGAAGCTGTTAAATTAAAAGTTGGATCATGCTCAATTTTTAAACCACGACAAAATAAGCCACCGTTTAAAGCGTCTTGAGTTGGCTCGACTGTTTCGGCCGCATCAGTTGTGTCGTAATAATTATTGTAATCATAAAGATCATAGATCAAACGAATATTTTCAAATGGTCTATTGCTAAGATTTAAAGCTAGTACTTCAATATCTGTTGAAGGATTAATCCCCTCGCCTCGAGTGACTACTGCTGGGATTGTGACAGGTTCAAGTTCACGACCAAATTTAAAACGTACTTTGATCAAACGATTTGAAAGTGAAGTAACGTTTAGACCTGAAAGGAATAAGTAGCCGTTATAATTTTTTGGAATAGTGACTTTCGTTTTATAGTTTCCACTTTCGGGATCGATAATATGTCGAAGCTCAACCTTTCCTGAATCTGTAATGGTATCAAGTAAGCTATCATCAAGAGTGCTGTCACCTGGGCCAGCGCCTGGGCCTGTTTGATTTCCACCATCACCAGTGGTTGAACTTCCACCAACATTAGCTTTTCTTGTTGTACGCGCAGTTTCAGGCATACAACCTGAAAGGATGAGTGATAAGAAAACGAAAATGGTAGTTACACTTTTAAACTTCACCATGCCTCTACCTTATCGGACATAATCCCTAACTTCTTAGAAGTTCAGAGCTTTCTTCATTATGACAGGGAAAATATATCTACCACCAGGAATCTGAGTAGCTATAATTAAATTCAATAATTTCAGACAGTTAAGGCGAAACGACAGGTTTAAATAAAATTTGATGTCAACATTTAAAGCCAAAAGTTATTGGCTAAATCCTTAAGAAGGATTATTTGAGCTTAGACCACTGCTCTATCTGCTTGAGAGTTCTACTCAACTTGCCCTCGACCTCTAGGTTCATGGCAATCTTTTGCAGCTCACCTAGCTCTTTGAAATCGAGCCAAATCCCCTTACATCCACTGCAAACATCAATGTCTGGTGAAGGCTTACTTAAAAAATATGGAACGGCCCACATTTGACTATGACAGCTAGGACATAAATGAGATTTTTTACCGACATGCTCAAGCTTTCGCTCGGAAGGTAGATCTTTTGTTAGCTCCAAATAGTACGCAAGCTCGCCTTTGTCACACCAAATACCTTTGCAACCATCACTACAAAAATCAAAATCAACGCCCTCATGGGAGAATTGAACGAGAGTTTTGTCATGGCATTTAGGACAATTCATAGAAACCTCAGCTAATTGTAGATGAGATTAGTTTAGACAAAGTTTGAAACTATTCAACCTGCTCAAAAGTTCCACGATCTCTGTTTTTCTTAACACCAGGAACTTTAAAAACTCGACCGTGAAATGAAAGATAAATGCCAGGAGAAACAAGTTTACTGGCCAAAAGTGCTTCGGTCACATTTTGAAGCGCATCAGAATCTTCAAAGCCAAGTGGCTTCATCGCTCCCGTAAAAACAATGGGAACTTTTGGGTCTTTAATATCTTGAAAACATCTCTCGGCCGAAATCGCCATCGTATCTGTTCCGTGAAGGATCACAATGGGAATATTTTTTTCTAACTGCGCCTTAATAAATTGAATCAAAAGCGAGCGATCATCATCAGTCATAAAAAGTGAGTCTTTACTCATGACTGAAAAAACCTGAAGTCCTGTATAAGGCAAACGTAGACGCGACATGATGCGGGCCTTAATAACGGACTCGCGATTGGCCAATGAGCCATCGGATTCGTCGTAAGTTTTTTCTATGGTGCCACCAGTGGTGATAACAACAATATCTTGTGCTCTATTACTCATACCAGGCACTCTAACTTAATTTTGTAACCTTGACACTGGCCTTTTCGCGCCCATCTTGTAGAAGCACCGCATCTTAAAGGAGTTTTTCAATGAGCGAACGTACCGGCAATATTTCAGTTCAAACAGCAGATATTTTTCCTATCATTAAAAAATGGCTGTATTCGGAACACGACATTTTTCTAAGAGAACTTGTCGCCAATGCTACTGACGCCATTACTAAAAGATCAACTCACGCCAGACTTGATAATAAAGAAATGCCTCAGGGCGCGATCAAAGTCACGGTTGATCCAAAAGCTAAAACATTAACCATTACTGATAATGGTCTAGGCATGGATGAAGCTGAAGTTGAAAAATACTTAGCACAGCTGGCTTTTTCAGGAGCTGAAGAATTCGTAAAAAATATGAAAGATCAGGGTGCAGACTCTGGAAAAGATATTATTGGTAAATTTGGTCTTGGTTTTTATTCGGCCTTCATGGTTTCAACAAAAGTTGAAGTTGAAACACTTTCAATGAAAGATGGGGCGAAGCCAACCAAATGGACTTGCTTAGGCGATCCAACTTATACCTTTAGCGAATCTAATAAAACTGAAGTTGGTACATCAATTACACTTCATTTGGCAGAGGACTCACAAGAGTTCTTAAATAAATTCAAAGTCAATGAAACTCTAAGAAAGTTTTGTGACTTCATGCCTTACCCCATTTCCGTTAACGAAGTGAATGAAAAAAATGACGACGAGCCAACGGTTATTAATGAAACAAAGCCTCTTTGGCGTCGTGACCCAAGTGAGCTTAAAGACGAAGACTATTTAAACTTTTACAAAAATATGTTTCCAATGGATCAAGCTCCATTGTTTTGGATTCATCTAAAAGTCGATCACCCTTTTACACTTGAAGGTATTTTATACTTCCCAAAACTTAATCCAATGCGACCAATGAATGAGCGCAATATTAGGTTGTACGCCAAGCAAGTCTTTGTTTCTGATGATGTTAAGAATGTTATTCCTGATTTCTTGTCATTGTTAAAAGGTGCGATTGATTCAAGTGATATTCCACTGAACGTTTCAAGATCATCACTTCAAGGTGATCCAAACATCACTCGTATTAGTAATTACGTCACAAAGAAAGTGGCTGAAGCGCTTAAAAAACTCTTTAAAAATGACCGTGAAAAGTATGAGTCCATCTGGGGCGATATTGGCATGTTTATCAAGTACGGATGTATTTCAGATCCTAAATTTGATGAGGCCATGAGATCGATGGTGGTTTTTAAGAACTCTGAAGGCAAATTTAATACATTGACTGAATACCGTGAAAATATTCCGGCCGAAATGAAAGAGAAAATGGGCGATCAAATCGTATACTTTGAAAAAGAAAAAGGTGATCGTTCTTTAAGATCACAACTCTTGGAGCAAGGCATTCAGACAATTGAAACTGATGATCATATTGATCCTCACTTCACTCAGCATGTTGAGATGAAAAAACAAGGCGAAGATTCATTCCAATTTGTGGCAAGTGATTCAGTCGTCGCCGATCTTTTAGGCAGCGAGGCCACAGGCCCTGAAGATATCAAAGTTAAAGAAATCTTTGAGAAAGTTCTAAACGCTAATGCAGATGATAAAGATAAACAGGAAGTAGAAATTCAAAAACTAAAGTCACAGGGCTCTCCTGCATGGTTTAAAGTTGATGAACAAATGAAGCGTTTTCAAAAGATGGCACAAAGCATGGGTAATGACAGCGCTTTCCCACTTAAGAAGACATTGGTGATTAATCCATCAAATCCGCTGATTCAAAATGCCCTAAAGCTTCATGAGCGCGGCGATAAGAATGATTTAGTTGATAAAATCTGCAGACATGTAGAAGATCTGGCTTCAATTTCTTCTGAGGGTCTTAAAAATGATCAACGTGATCTTTTTGTTACAAGGTCTCAAACATTGATTTCTGAATTAACAAATCTAGCTCTCTAAAAAAGTAAAAACCCATGACAAAATTCGCACATTTTGTCATGGGAGCCTTCTTTGTTTGGGGGAAAGAAGTCTGCTACATCGCTTGAGCGTTATCTGATTTGTTAGGAAAACTCACAACATTATTATTCACAATCTCAAGCCCGTGAGTATGAGATCTTCTGCTGTAAGGGATATGCCCTTCTTCTCTTTCTTGGGCCTCTTTACATCCAATACAATGAGTTGCTGTAGGTCTTGCTTCCAGTCTTGTTGCTTCGATATCGCAACCACACTCAAAGCACTCTCCAAAGGTTCCATTTTCTATTCTAAAAAGAGCTTCATCGACTTTCTTCATATAGAAGCGATTACGCCCTTGTAGTTTTAATAATAATTCACGATCACGTTCACGGCTAGCAAGATCAATGTCATCTCCACCTTTGCTTGACCAGATTGTCTCTGCTCCTAGCTCGATTGCATTTGTAGCGTGGTGATTTTTAATTTCAACAAAAAGTGACTTGAAATTTTCTAATTGATTCTTTTCCATGATTCCTCCAAAAACTCGGGCTCCTGCCCTTTTATTATTTTTTCGGTGATCGCTGACTTTCATCCTTAAAAGTCTCGTAGACTTCATGTCTGTGCTTTCCAAATCCTTGAAAGCATCCGATGACAATACATAAGCGAGAATCATGCCAAGATTTAATTTCGAAATATTAATGAGTTACAGATGATCGGGAGTCAGCACAATGACCCCTCTTGGACAAATTGTCCCCGAATTCTAGAAAGATTATTTGTATTGGTGGTGGAGAAATGAAACCTTGAAAGAACTATCAACTGATTTAAAGCTGATAACCTTCATATTATCGCGCATATCAGAATTAGAAGCTTCACAGCGCACATAAACATTATTTCCAACCATATCAGAGAAATCTGAAATGGCCTGTTCATATGGAAGTTCATCGTCAGGAAAAACTTCTTGAAAGCTAGAAACCATATCTTCAAAAGCAAGAACAACGTCAACGGCGTCGACTTCTTTGCAGTTTTCTGGTTTTAAAGGAAGCTCACTTTCGCGTACTTCGTATGAAACTGGCAGATCATATCGCGCCGCTTCAATCGCTGAGATAACTTCGAATAGGGCCCGAGACTTAGCCGCCAAACCTCTTTCTGAGGCTTGCGCTGGGGCAATCATCAGAAGATTCAATGCAAATATGATGGAGAGGCAGTTTTTCATTTCGGACCCTGTTCGATGTGATTATTGTGTACCTTAGTACTCGGACTTCGTTAAATATCTAGATGGTATGGAGCCTATCTAATTTTTAATCAAAGCGATTAAAAACGATATTAATGTTCTCTAGCATATCAACAGATACTAAAAAGTAGCCTGAGCGTCCTTCGACATAACAAACATTAGATGAAGAGATACCGGGAACAACTTCCTGACAATTCGCATTAGCAAACTGCTCACCAATTTTTTCAAGCTTACAGCCAAGTTTTTGCTGTAAAGAAGTTACGGCCTGTTTAGCAAATTCTACTGTAGCGCGTGGAATTTCGTAATCAACTTCATCTTCGCTGAGTTGGAAGGCAACTGAGTCTTGAGTGTACTGGTTCGTAAGTGCAGAAGAACAGTTAGCGAAGCTGCTGGCAGAAATCAAAAGGACAAAAATAAGTATAAGTGTTTTCATGAACGCTTTGTACGCCCATTCTATTGTCGTGACCAATAGGGATTCAACATCATGCCAATCTAATTTTTAGATAGGATAAGTTAAAACTATGCAATTCTAAACTATAGGTTCATCGGCAGATGACAGAAAGATTTCGCCTTTATCAACTTTATCTCTCACGATGCTCATGACGGCCTCTTGGGCCTCAAGGACGCGCTCAAGCGGCTGCACTGGACCAAGTAAGACTTCGTCTATCTCTTGGCACATACTCTTAGGTAGCGTGTTATAAAAGTGAGAACGAAGCTCTTTCGTTGCCACTCTAAGCCCCATGGCTAAGTCTTTTATTTTAATAACTCGAAGAAGCTCTTGTAACTGCTTAACACTAATATGAATAAGATCTTCAAAGGTAACCATGGACTCTTTAATGGCCTCGGCCATGGCAGGATCACGCTGTTTAATCTCGCTCAGGACACGAGCACGATCAGCAGGATTTAGTCCTGCCAACATCTTTGCCGCTGCCTCTACTCCACCATTAAACTTTGCCATAACCATCAAGCCGCAATCATGCGGCATACTCCTTCCATAATTTGAATAAATTGACCTTCTTTAAATTGTTCTTTCAACTCACTTAATATTTCATCTTTCTTATTGTAGTCGTATTTATAAAAAGAAAGTTTTTGAATTAAAGAATGACTAACAATTGATAAAGCTGAAAGACGACCAATAGATGCAGCACCGAGACCTCTAGGAAATCCCTTGGCATCAGGTGTCTCAAAAGATTGCTCAACGATTTCAATAACCTCTTTTGAAAAAGTTCCATTGGCTTTTAACAAATTCGCCATTTCTAATGGTAATTTTTCAATTTTCTTAATGCTTGAACCTTCATCATATATTTTAAAATGCTCTTGATTCCAGTTAAGTTGTCTGATCATACAAGCTAGTGAAACTTTTTCTTTAATACTCTGGCTTCCCCATGAATAGGCATCGACCAAACAAGTTGACATTGAAGAAGATAGAATCGCCCTAATAAAATATGGATTTAAATCTTTTTCCATCTTCTTTAATAAGCTGACTAAATTGGGTGATTCGCTTAACATTTTTATCGAAAGCATATTGACTTCAACGGCCAAATCGATGTTCGTACTAGATAAACCAAGGGAATGAAAACTATTTCGTACAAGTTCAAAACAACCACTTAAAGTTAAAACAACTGCTTCAGCTTCCAAATCATTGTTGTTCTTTTTTAAGTTGAGCGATTCTTTAATCTCTCGCATAAAGGAGACCAAATCAGCTTCACGCAAGTAAACATGGGTAACATTTTTATCACCAAAACTCTCAAGTCTAGGTCTTACTGATTCGCTGTCGTAATCAATAATGACTTTTTTATCGTTATTTAAAACTAAGCAGATCGGATAGTGAAAATGGTCACTAAATTCAAGCAACATTGAAATAGGTGCTTTAATCCAGCGAGAACCCAGATGGTTAAAATTTTTTGGCATAAACTCTCCTGCCAAACTTAATCGGAATAGCTGACATCTTTATTAAGGTAGCTTCTAACATAATCTAAAACTGCATCCTCTAAGGCCGTAAACTTGAATGATGGCAGTAATTCCATAAACTTAGCCATATTTGCTTTGGTGAAATATTGATATTGGTTACGTATGGAAATTGGCATATCAATATATTCTATTGAAGACTCTTTTCCCATCGCCTTAAATGTCGCCAAAACAAGATCTTTAAAAGAGCGCTCTATTCCAGTCCCCATATTATAAAGACCGTTCTTATCTTGCTCACCAAGTTGCCACATCTCAAGCATGGCCTTAACCACATCAACGACATAGACAAAATCTCTAAGCTGTTCACCGTCTTTAAAACCATCTTTATGAGATTTAAAAAGTTTTACTTTTCCATTCTCATTGATCTGATGAAAGGCTTTATTCACCAGAGATCTCATGTCTTCTTTGTGAGATTCATTTGGCCCAAACACATTAAAAAACTTTAATCCATACCAAAGAGGAGGACATTGCTCTTGCTTAAGTACCCATTGATCAAAAACTTGCTTACTCCAACCATAAGGATTGAGAGGACGCAATTGATCTATATCTTCATGGCTATCGTTATAACCATTCTCTCCGTTTCCGTAGGTTGCAGCTGAGCTGGCATAGAGAAAGGGGATCTGTGCTTGTGTCGCCCATTGGAAAAGAGCTTTTGAAAACTCCACATTATTAGACATTAAATAATCGACGTTCGTTTCTGTGGTGGATGAGCAAGCTCCCATGTGAAAGATTGCTTTAACTTCACTCAGATCCTCTATGACACCCGCTTCAAATAAATCATCAGCGTGGATGAACTCTGAAAACTTCACACTTCTAATATTTTTCCAACGCTCATCACTTCCAAGTCGATCAACTAAAATAAGGTCATCAAAGCCAAGACGATTTAACTCTGCAGCAAGAACACTTCCAATAAATCCTGCAGCGCCAGTAACTAAAATCATCCCCTACTCCCATGAATACTAGATTTCTTTAAACTAAAAAGTCCTTCATTATCAAATCGACTACTTCTTAGTGATCCAAAAAGTCCTGCCAATAAAAAAAGAATCTTAGTGCCATCAAGTTTAATATAGAGACCATGATAGAGCTGATGCTCTTGATCGATCTCTTTATACTGTGGCGTGGCTTCGTTCAATGTATATTTCAATGAATTTAGTTTTGTAATTTTGGGAGTCATATAAAACTTTCCCAAAAGTGCGAAACCACAAAGACAAGTGGCAAAAATAAATAAATAGCCGGCTCGTTTTGTTCGAAACTTCTTAAAAACAACGATGGCACTGAAAAATAAAAAAATTGAAGCGACAACTTCAAAAGCACCAAGCGCTGAGAAAACTTTCATACCAAGCTCCCCTGCCTCGACTCTGTTTGATAAAGTTGTGAAGACTGTTGGCACGACAATAAAGTCCGTATAGATAACCAAAGCAAGCCAGCTGCTTATAACTGAAAGAACTAACTTTCTTAACATACTAACTTTCATTCATTTCTCTTTTATGTCGACGCTCTAACCAGGGGTGAACAATTATAGCAACTGCCCAAACGCCAAGTTCAAACAAACAAACTAAGGGTATCCATAGTGAAATCATCGTATACGGGTCAGGTGGAGTTAAGAGTGCCGATAAAACCGCAAAGGCGACATAAATATAACGACGTTTTTCACGCAAGGAATACTTGGTCACCAATCCCATAAATCCAAGAATGAGTAAAAGATTAGGTAGCTGAAATACGAGACCCAAAAGAACTAAGATCTTACTTGTAGTCACAAGATATTCTTTCAATGAAATCGTCGCTGCAACGTCTTGAACACCAAATTGCATGAGGACTTTAAATGTAAGTGGAAAAACCAAGAAATAGCCAAAGGCCACACCAGTTGCAAATAAGAGAAAGCCTAATAGTAAAAATGGCTTAATCACTTTTGCTTCATTTTCATAAAGACCAGGCCGCACAAATCTCCAAATTTCAATAAACCAAAACGGTGACGAAATTAAAACAGACGACCAAAAAGCTACTTGAAGCTGACTTAAAATTTTATCAAAAATGCCAAGATAAACAATTTGACCTAATTTTTGATCAATCAAAACCTCACGCAGCGGAGACAATAAGATTTCAGACAATAAATCGCCAAAGTGGTAAGATACAAAGAAGGCAAGGATAAGAATGACAAATACTCTTAGGGCAGTTTTTCTAAGCTCTTCTAGGTGTTCTTGGACACTCATTTCCTTCACAAATATACCCGATGAATTAAGTTCGTTCTTATAATTGAACGATAAGTAGTTAATGAAACATTTGAATTATATGAGATTTATCCTCTTTTGCACAATTCTAGTAAGTAGAAACATCTGGGCAAGTGATCAGCAGCCGAGTCAATTGCTGCGCTGTCTCGCTGGGGAAGAAGCTCGTCTTCATAAAATAAAATCTTCTGGACCAGAATATAAACTCAATCAACTTTTCTTTAACGAATGGTCTGGAAACCCAAGCCTTGAGCTAAGAGACGATGTCTTTGAAAGAGTCTGCAGCATTAGTCATGCCCATGCCTCAGTCAGATTACTCAAAGAGTTTATGTTGGGTGGAAAAAGTATTTTTAAAGCTTCAAAAATAAAGCAAAGTTCCCTATCACCGGATGCCCTTGTGACCATGCGCATGATTACCCTAGATGAGCTTCGTAAACAAATGCCACAGGTCTTCTTTTCTTATGTCGCAGATCTTGAGGTCTACGCACCATCAGCACATTGTTTGGAACAAAAGATCCCCGAGCTTAAAACGTTAAGGGAAAAGTATCGTTACCTTGAAAGTGAAATTTCTAATATCTTTTTAGATGAACATAGAAAAGAATGGATTAGTATTTTTTCAGGGCTTGAGAAATGGCGAGTCTTATTTGATCAATGTAAAAATGAATTAAAGCAAAAAAAATCTAAAAGTTAGTAGGTTCCCATTTCAAATTCAATCCAAATTCATTCAACACAGTGGTTGTAAAACTTTCTAATAGATTCGCTTGAGACTCAGAGTATTTTGCATAGACGGTATAATCCTTAATGCCTAACAACTCTATCTTTAGTCTTGTCTCTTGTTTCTCATTCCATAGAGTTAGAAATGAATCTAATTTAATTAATAAAGAGATTGGATTAAGACCAAGTGGATTTGTTTTACTTGGGACGACATAACTATATTTATCACAATAATCCTGAACAGTTTTTTTGATATCTTGATGACACTGGCCACAGCCTAATCCTGCTTTTGTTGCCATACCAATTTCATTTAGACTTGTTTTTGAATTTTGAATAACGTGTTCTAAGATTTCACTTCGTGAAACACCAAAGCAGCGACAGATCAAATCATTTTGGCATTGATCAACATTCGTTTGTTGCCAATATCCTAGTAATCGACCTAATTGCCAATAAACGGCATGGGCGGATCCTGTAAAGCTTGCACTTTTTTTAAAGGCTTCATGTAAAGATAAACCAATTATTTCGTGACCAGCTTTTTCAAGCTCTTCAACGAGCCCATCAGGGCCATAATAATTCCATTCAGTAATTTTTTCTTTTTTATCAAAACTAATAAAGAATTGAGTTTGATTAAACTCAAATTGATCTTTAGGTAAAGTTGGAAGGCCAAACAAACTCATCGTCATTAGGTTGGGTCTTACGCCATCTCCTCTTTTCTAAGAGTGAGAATTTCGTGACCTTGACCTTCTTCGGTAACTAAAATGGTGTGCTCAAACTGCGCCGAATATTTTCCATCTTGTGTGACAACAGTCCAACCATCTTTTAAGAGACGGCTATGGCGACGTCCAAGATTAATCATCGGCTCTATTGTAAAAGTCATACCAGGCTTCATTTCAGGGCCTGTTCCTCTTTTACCAACATGAACAATTTGTGGTTCTTCATGAAACTCACGTCCAATACCGTGACCGCAGTACTCTTCAACCACACCGTATCCGTGATCATGAGCAATCTCTTGAATAACTGCTCCAATATCACCGATTCTGGCCCCAGGTCTTACCTGTCTGATACCTTCGCGCATACATTGATAAGTCACTTCAACCAACTTCTTTAACTCAGGATTAACTTCGCCTACGAAGAAGGTTTTATTCGTATCGCCGTGAAACTTTTGAAGATAAGTGGTGACGTCGATGTTTAGGATGTCGCCATTTTTTAAGACATCTTTCTTACTTGGAATACCGTGACAGATGACTTCATTAAGAGAGGTACAAACAGACTTTGGAAATCCGTTGTAATTAAGTGGTGAAGGATAAGCACCATTTTTAACGATATAATCATGACAAAGCTTATTAAGGTCTTCGGTAGAGACACCTGGCTTAATAAACTCCTCGATATACTCTAAGGTCGAAGCCGCTAGAGCACAGGTGTTTTTCATTAGTTCTATTTCACGAGCAGATTTAATTGAAATCATTAAAAAACCTTAAAATTCAAATAGTTTGATCACTTTTATGTTGAATACCAGATCCCTGTCAATCAGCCAAAAACCATGGAGTTTTTACATGACGCATTGAGTCTCAATCCAGTTGCCTCTATTCTAAATGAATATATTTATAAGCACCGATAAAGGCTCTAACTATGCGTAAGTACATTATTCTTGTTCTGCTACTTCTTCAGGCCATCGCTTTTGGTCAAAAAGCATCAGCTGATGAAGCAAATATGATCGATCAATATGCTGAGCATATAGATAATTTTAAGGCAGATGAAAGCGGACAAGCTAGAGAGCTAGTCGAACTTCTCTTTATCCGTGAAAGACTCTCTAACTTAAATATCGACTGGCATAATAACCCGCAAAATGAGCAAACTCTTGAAAAAAATATTCAAACCTACCTTGAACTTAAAAAAGAAATGGATAAATTAAGCGACTTTGCATGGCGCTATGGCATGCTGCTTAGAAAGAAGACAGAAGATGAATCTGTTATTACCGGTCACAATCGTTTTGTTGTTTTAAAAATTTCTGACGCCTACTCAGTTGTCAGTAAGAAAATTTATGAAGTGACTTCTCTGTATGTACCAAACAAAAAAATTGTTAAGGGCGATGAACTCTTAACCAATTCTGATTCGATTGAAGCAAGAAAAAATGCACTATGGCTTTCAGCTCACCTAACAATGTTTGATGGTTTTCTAAAAGCTTATAACGGCTTTTTTAGAAATAAGCATACTCGCCATATGATTAAAGACTTAATCAGAGCAAAAGAAGGCAAGGACGTCAGACTAGATGAAGTTGCAGCGATGGCAAAACATAGCTTCACCAGAAAATCGAGAAACCACCTTAAAAAAGGTCTTGAGAGTTACGTCAACTCAAGACAAGACGCTCTTAGAAAATTTGAAGACTCAAGTCTTAGAGAGCTCGTCGCTTCAATTGAAAGTAATGAGTCTGCTCACGACCTTCATAATGAAGTTGATTTTGATATCAAATACTATTCCTTAGGAGATGGATTCTCCCGCCTATTGGCAGGTATTATCGATGCGACCAGTGGGTTATTCGGTAATATCGCGGGCCGTTTTAGATTTAGAAAAGGTTATATGTATGAGCATGAAGAGTATAAAGTTGAGCTGTTAAAGAGATTAAAGCCACTTGATATACTTACTGAGAAAACACCGTTTGCTCTAACCGATACATTTATTCCAGGTCACTACGGTCATGCGGCGATTTACTTAGGAACTGAAAAACAACTTAAAGAAATTGGTATGTGGGATCATCCTGTGATTAGGCCACACCAAGAAGATATCAAGAACGGCAAGGTTATCGCAGAAGCCCTAAGACCAGGTGTTTGGCTTAATACTCTTGAAGAGTTTTTAAATATCGATGAACTTACTCTATACCGTCAGCGAGATGTCCTCAGCGATATGGAAGAGGCTGCAAGAATTTATGAAAGAACTTTGGCACAACTTGGCAAAGATTATGACTTTAACTTTGATGTAAATACTCTAGATAAAATTGTTTGCTCCGAGTTGGTCTATCATGCTTTTGGTACAATCAATTGGCCGGTAAAATATGTACTTGGTCGCCCAACAATATCTCCAGACAATATTGCTGAAGTCGCCTACTACGAACATGGACCAATCTCATTTATCTTAGGAAATCGCGCGGAGCGACGTTTTGAGCCAGATCCAGTTGATAAACTCGATATTGCTGAAAAGCTTAGTTTAACACAGCTAGATGATGGTCGTTTTGCTAAAGAAACAAGACGTTGTCGCGACGTTCACCAAGAAAACGGTGAACTAACACGCGTATGTTATGGTAAGGTAGAAGCGCTCATTTACAAGGCTCCAAATGAAAGCATCTTCGACTCAAATCCAAACTTATACCAACAAGCTTTATAGAACAGGCTTATCAACCTATCAGGCCAGTGACTTTCGAGAAAAAGAAAAACTGGCCGTCAATTCTATCGGCATTGAATATCAAAATGATTTGAGTGACACCGATATCTTAGTCACGAATACACATTTGAATCTCAAAGATCTTGATCAAAAAGAACTTGAAAAAGTTAAGCTCATTATTCATCCTAACTCTGGTTATGATAATTTTGATCCATCAATTGTTCGCTCTCTATCAGCTCCAATTATTTTAGGAAACGAAATTAGAGCACAAGCCGTAGCAACATATATCTTAGGTTGTTTTTACCACGCATTTTCAACCCCTCCATTTTCAACGTCATGGGATAAATCAAGAAGCTGGAAAAGAAAATCACTAGAAGAACTTAATATTCAAATTATTGGAAATGGACATATTGCAAAGATACTTCATCAGTCGTTGAGTCCTCATGCGAATCAAATAAGTATCTATGACCCCTATACTAATAATAATGAGATGAATACGCAGGCTAATTGTATCATCATGGCCTGCAGTTTAAATAAATTGAATCAAGAGATGATCAACTCAAGCTTTTTGAAGCAACTCAATGAAGATTGTGTTTTTATCAATGCTGCTCGTGGTGGATTGGTTCAAATGAATGATCTCATCGAATGGCTAAACATACGGCCTAAAGCAAAAGCTTATCTCGATGTCTTTCATCCGGAACCATTTGATTTTTCAATGATGCCAGCCAATTCTTTTAATACTTCTCACCTGGCGGGAGTTGATGAGCAATTAGATCAACGAATCATCAACTTCGTGACAAAAGTATCGAAAGATTGGCTGAGTCTTTCTGCAAAAGACTTTGATAGTAGATGGAGCAATGTCTACTTAAGTAAAAAAATTATAAAAAATGAATTTATCTAGGATTATACTTAATGAATTTTTTTGAATTTTCTAAATTATGTATGAGACCGCCCGGCGAAGGCGTCTTTACTGTCTCAAATGCTAAAGCAAGAAAAGAGAGCCTACATGATCTTTTGTATCAATCGAAAGAGAATATTCCTCTGCAATGGCAAGAAAGTTTAGTTAAGAATCTCAATGATGGTTTTTCAGGTGTCGCCGTCTTAGGTATTTGTAGTGATACAGGTGGAGGGATTCAAAGAGGAGCCAACTGGGGACCACTTTTTTTACGCGAATCGATGTTAAGTCAATTTGAATGGAGTGTAACTGATTTAGGCGATATTCTTGTTGTTCCTCAGGTTTTACACGATAAGTATTTAAACATTGAAACCATCAAACAGATCAGAAAATCAATTTACAAAGACGAGAATATTGATCTTCCTGTTAGTCCACTGAGTTTGACTGAGCTCGCCTATAATAAGTTCTTAAATAATTTTCCTCAGGCTAAAGTATTTGGCATAGGTGGCGATCATTCAGTCAGCTACCCTCTAGTCAAAGCTTGGGCCGAAAATAAAGCAAAATTAAAAAAGAAAATTGGCTTAATTCACTTTGATGCCCATACCGATCTCATGATTGAACGACTAGGAATTGATTTATGTTTTGGAAGTTGGGTTCCTCCTATTATTCCTCTCTTTCAAGACCCATCCGATATCTACCAAATTGGAATACGATCAAGCGGTCAAGTTCGCTCACATTGGGAGAACAAATTTGGAGTCCATCAGCTTTGGGCAGATGAAATTAAACATAATGGGCTGGAAAAATCGTTAAGTTCATTTGAGCAATACCTGAAGAAAAAGCAATTCGATGAAGTTTATATCAGCTTTGACATAGATGCTTTAGACAGCCAATACGCAGGAGCAACAGGAACTCCAGAAATCGGCGGACTGGCACCTCACGAAGCAATCCTATTTTTAGATTTAGTTGGTCAATACACAAATATAACAGGTTCGGACATGATGGAGATTGCTCCATTTGTTCAAATCGATAATGATCAAATGGCGCAACAAACGACCTTAAAGTCTGCTAGCTATATAACGAAAGTTCTAACTGACTTAATGAGTAAGAGTTAAGCGTTGGCCATTTTAGCTTTTCCTCCTATTGAAAGCGCAGATGAGAACGGACTCTTGGCCCTAGGTGGGGATCTTGAAGTCGAGTCTCTTCTTATGGCCTATAACCTAGGTATTTTTCCTTGGCCAATCAATGAGCGCTACCCACTCGCATGGTTCTCTCCTGATCCTAGAGGTATTCTTGATTTCAATAATCTCCATCTTTCCAGGTCGCTTAAAAAAAGTATTAAGAAAAAAGATTGGGTTGTAACTTTTAATCAAGACTTCAAACAGATTATTCAGCAATGCGCAGATACGACAAATAGAAGTAAAAAAGAAGCTCAAGGCACATGGATAACGAAAGAGATTATTGATGCCTATATAAAATTCCATCAAGCCGGCTATGCCTACTCTGTCGAGGTTAGAATTGATAATAAGATCGTTGGAGGTCTTTATGGTGTTCAGCTTGGAAACGCCTTTAGTGGTGAATCCATGTTTCATACCGAAACTGATGCCTCAAAGATTGCCATTATTACCTTAATGCATCTGCTCAACAAACACGCTGTCCATTGGCTTGATACTCAAATGGTAACTTCAGTTATTGGAGACCTAGGTGGTATTGAGATTTCTCGAGATGATTTCATTAATAATTTAAATCAGTTTAAAAATATAAAAGAAGCTCTTAACTTGAATAAAATTCAACCAATTCATGTAGAGACTTTTATTTTAAGCTAGTCGACTAATAACTTTATTTTTAGACATTTCTTTAGCATCAATAATCCAAGAGCCTTCAGCATGATTAGCGTGAGGTGCATCATGACTCATACGAATAGCATCTATAGGACAGACATCTTGGCAAAGACTACAAAGAACGCATTTTAATATATCTAGTTTAAAATCATCTACAGTGTCTTCACCTGAAGATTTAAGGTCTAATGCATTAGTTGGACAGTGACCTATACAAAGACCACAAGCATTGCACTGCAGGTCACCATCGTTTTTAGTTGTCAGTATTGGAAGGCCGACTTTCCTAGAAGTATCCGCTACAAATTCCTTACGAGATTTAAAAAATGTGACAAAAACAGTAAGTAAATATCTAAAACTAATCCACAAGCCTTGGAAAAAGCCGCGCTTAAGGTAAAGTTTCTTTGAAAGTATCAATTCCTAGCCTTTTGTTTAATTAAGTCTATTATGCCCTCAAAGTCACCATTTTGTCGTGTCGGTAAAAGCTTATACTCAGACATCCAACTAATTCGCTCAACTTGTAGATCACAGCTCACTTTTGCACTGTCTCCAAATGAGACAAATATGAGGTATTTACAAGATTTCTTAATCATATCGATAAATTCAGAATTAAATTTCCAAAAAGGTTCTACTAAAATAACACCTTCAAGACCCGATTCGAGAGATTCAATATTCTTAAATTCATTATTAATAACAGGTCCTTTTGGAGTTCTCATATCTAGTGATTCTGAATCTAAAGGGTTTAGTATTTTAATATCAAAGGCTTCTTCATACTTCTTCCAAAATTGCACTTCGGACTGATATAGATCTGAAGGCAAATAAACTGACCACTTTAATTTTGATGGCAAATATTGATCAACTTCTTCAAGAAACAAAGGAGCACCATCTCCATTTTGATCAAACCTATAAATCATTGAGTTCAGTTTCCAAAAATCAATATTCTGCCACCATAAACGACCTGCCTCACAGCTTTTGTCTGGTGTCGTTAATTGACTTCTAATATCGATAAATCTTTGATCAATAGTTCTAGCATCCAATAAACATTTTTCATCACATCCATGACACTCAAGGCTAGACCACTGGCTACGTGTTCCAATTCTTTTATCAAGGTTATGATAAATTGCACCTGTCGGGCATAGGTCTCTATATTTACCTAAATCGACTTCTTCAAGTTGCACTTTATTAAAGCTAACTTTTGTATACTTTCCGCGAAATTTTTTTGAAAAAAGACCGTCTTTATATATTTTTTTTGAATAATCAACACATAAAGAACAGTTGATACACCTGCCATGATCTAATTGATATCCTCTTGCAAGATCTTCTATTTCATTTTGAAATTCATTCTTTTTCTCATCAGGAAACGATTGATGATGATGCCGAGAAAATTTTTGTAATTGACACAGACCATTTTGATGACAACGTTCACAATCAGTTGAATGATCATTCGCAAGTAACTCGAAATTTGATGATTTAATATTATTTAACTCTTCATCTTCTGTGACCACATCAATCGTATCATTGATAAAATATTCACAAGAACGAACAATCTTTCCATCCACTCTAACAAGACACAACTCACACCTGGCAGATGAGATTATTGCTGGAGAATGACAAAGCCCATAACCAGTTATGCCTTGCTGTTCTAAAAAGACCTTTAAATTTTCAATCTTTTCGAATGAGTAAGACCTTCCATCAATTTTAATTTCTTTGCTTACCATGAAGGGCCTATACTTGCGTTGATCGCTAGTTTAAAAAAAGAACACTTAGCCACTTCTTTTAAGCCGAGTAACTGTGATTTTTTCCAATGTAGTAATCCACTGGTTGCATAACTACAACCTAAACAAGCACCACAGCTTTGATCTCCTACATAATAAGCCATTGCCCTTTTGGCCGCTGATGCAGCTTCATCTGTAAACCATTCCATTAACGGGTACTGAAAATCATGGAGTTTAAATAAACCTGATGATAAATCGAATTGTTGTCTCTTAACTTTATGCCAAGGCGTCCACTGACCAAGAACGCCTCCCCAACGAAACCAACCACCGTTAATATTTGTTTGAAGGCCGGTTTGTTCAAAAATATTTTCAATGAGGGTTCCACCAGGAACTTCAACCACAAGTGGGTTTTTAACACTTCCAGAAATAGTAATCAGATAGGAACCGGGAGTTGTTTTCGTACCGAATTCGTTAAATTGACGAGCACTATTGTTTTCTATCCACCTCATGGCATAGAACTCTTCAGGTCTATGGATATGAACTGGCATCCCTTGGAGGAATTCCTTTCTGTTTGGATAACCTGGTCGTTCACCATGCAACCCAGCTAAAAGGAAATCATCAAAGTCAAACATTGCATTCTTAGGAAGTTTGATATGATGAAAATGAAATGACCAATTAGAATTTTTACCCCAAAGAGCTTCCTGATAGGATTCTTCTAAAACTCTATCAATCGTCTTCGTTATATCAAAATCATCAATCGCAGATATTATAAATCCTTGATCAGAACCACTTGCTCTTGCAGCAAGGAGCATTCCTTCAATAAGCCCATGAGGATCTTTTAAAATCAAGCGGCGCTGACTAAACATTCCAGGTTCTACAGAAGCTAAATTCGTTAATAATCCCCTTGATTTAGTCGCAGGCAAAACATAACGATTCCAATAGCTTTCCAGTGATCTTCCATATCGAGTTAGTAAATGACTCTTTAGAATTTCTTGACCAGGCTCTAAGCTTGCCAGACGATCATAGCCACCATGATTTTTATACACATCAATAAAATGAGCTGAATCTATATTTCTAAACGGTAAATAGATAGAAGATAAATCCAAAACTATTCCTTAATAAGTCGTTCAACCCAAGATAAATCGTCACCTAGATGAAGTTTGGCTCCATATTGACTACAAGGAGCCTTATCGCATTCATGTAGACAAAGTACGGGTTTTATTTTTAATTGTTTCTCTGGGATTTTAGTCAAATTAGCATCGACTAATTTTGCAAATATCTTCTCATTTCCTTTTGCTCGACATTGACCACCCATACATATTGATACGACTTGCTCTTTAGATAAGTTAAAATCATCTTGGAAAAAATTAACAAATTCATGAACGAGATTTGTATCTAAATCTAATTCTTCAATCAAATTAGAAATATTTAATTGATCAATATTTTTATTTTTAATTGCAAGTGACCAACTATTTAGAAAGATCCACCAATTTTGCTCTTGTAAACTCAACGATCAATCTCCCCAGAGATTGCATTAAGCGATGACAAGATAGCTGTTGCACTTTCTAATGAAACATTTTGAATTGAATCACAAAATGATTGAAAATGAAAAAAGCTTGGAGCTCGAACTCTCGTTCGATAAGGAATTCCAGAGCCGTCACTTCTGATATAAAAACCTAGCTCTCCATTAGCACTTTCAATAAAGCTATAATAAGAACCTGCATTAATTTTAGTTCCATTTTGATAGAGATCGAAATGCTTAGCATAATCAGCACTGGTTAATCGAAGTGAACCTGTCGTCTTTGCAAGTCTTGGATCTTCAGTTTGAACAGAACCGCTTGGGATATGATCAAGAACCTGACTTACAATTTTTAGAGACTGTTGCATTTCTTCAACTCGTACAAGATATCGATCGTAAGGATCTCCATTAATACCAAGGGGTACTTCAAACTCTACGTCTTGATAAAAATAATAAGGTGAATTTTTTCTTAGATCATAATTAACGCCACAAGCTCTTAAACATGGTCCACTAAAACCCCATTCAATTGCCTGAGCGGCATTCATCCCACCTTCCCCGTGAAAAACAAGCCAAGAAGGAGCACGATTGAGAATTGATAAAATTTCTTTCAATTCAGTTTGAATAAGATAGATAGCATCCAGACATTTTGTGACCCAGCCAATCGGAAGGTCATGAACCATTCCACCTATACGTACAGAAGATCCCATTAGTCTCGAACCAGTATATGACAAAAATAAAGCACTTACATGACTTCTAATTCGTTGAAAAATGACCGAGGCATCCCAAGCTCTAAGATCTTGCGCCATGGCCGCAAGACTGGTGGAATGATCTAAAACTCGAGATAATTCCATCATTATCATTCGAAGTGCTTGGCAGCGATCAGTCATTTCAATTTCAATAGCCTCTTCAACAGTTTTTGCCCAAGCAATAGCGCCCATCATTGGAGAAGAAAAATTTAATCTTTCAGCGTAAGGAATAAACTGTCCGTAGTGTTTTGATTCTGAAATTTTCTCCACACCTCTATGCTGTAATCCAATTTCTACTAAAGCTCGCTTAACCTTATTACCTAAGACTTCGGCCCGAACAACAAATGTACCTTGAATAGCAGGATGAGAAGGACTTAGATCGATAACTTGTCGGCACAATCTTTCATCATCACCAATCTCTGGAAGCCATGAAAATTCTGGTTTTTTAAAAACTAAATCTTGATGACTTTTAGCTTGATAGACCCAGTCTTTTCGAAGTGGATAGCCAATTATATAATCAGACGTTAATAATTTAGAAGTTTGATGATTTTCAAAATTTATTCCAAACATTTCAGCAATTTCTCGCTCAGGCCACTTAGAATTAAGCCATAACTCTGAGAAACTCTGAATCGTTTCGTGCTCATTTAGATCAACATTAACAGAGATACGTTTATGTTCTTCGAGGTGCAGCAAGTGATAAGTCACGGTAAATCGTTTTTCACACTTTCCACTTGAATAGTCATTCAAATGGTCGGTGGCAAAAATATCAAGGAGAAAAATAAATCCAAAGTCTTTTTTTAATAATTTAACGACATCATAAACAATTATATTATCCAGGTTTACATGTAACAAACCAGATGACTCTTTAAAGTCTAACGTTGGAAAATTCTTATTTAAAGAATCAAGGATTTTCACAATTGAGCTCTTTCTTGATCTAATAACCAACTACTAATATTTTTCTTCATTCTTTGTCTTATAATACTAAAGCCTTCTACTAATTGCTCAGGTCCGGGCGGACAACCTGGAACATAAACATCAATGGGGAAATGTTGGCTCATTCCAGGAAGAACGGAGTAACCTTCAGCATAGAGTCCACCACTTGCAGCACAAGCGCCAATACTCATAACCCATTTTGGCTCTTTTAATCGTCCATGAATTTCACTTAGGATAGGCAAGAGTTTAGTTGTCACCGAGCCACCAAAAATCATCAAATCAGCTTCTTCAGGTCTAACTCTTTGAGGACTGGATTGGTTGTCAGAGATAAGAACAGACGTATGAAAAGCTGCTGCATGTTCTAGAGAACAGCATGATAATCCAAAGGGAAAGACCCAAGGTGATGTGTCTCTCGATTTTACTTCAAGCCAATTTAAAAAAGAGTGACTTGAAGTTGTAAGTACTAAACGATCTAAAAGATCATCTGATAATGTCATATCTCGACCTTTTTTCTTCGACTCTAAAACTTTTCCAACTCACATCACTTGGAAAAATAACGGTACGATCTTTTTCTAGAAATTTTGCTTGTTCTTCATCTGTACAAACAAGTTCTTTGCCATCTTCATGAACCCAACCATAAATTTTTTCATGGCTACCATTGGCGCCAGAATCATATCCAATAAATCTCATGTGAGGACGCTTGGCATTTCTTTCACCACTCATGACCGTAACGGCCATATCAAAAGCTAAATCAAGCTCATTAACGGTACAACTTTTTTCAAAAGAATTAGTAAAAAGTCTTGTGCCATCAGATTTCTTAGGATTTTCCAACCATGCTCTTCTAGAACATCGATATGACCAACCCAAGTCTTCAAGTCCCATGAATAAATCAACAAAGGCAAAAAACCAAAATCGTTCCTCATCTTTAGCAATGCTAGCAGGCCTTACAAAACGCATACAAGTTTTGTATCTTTTGCCGTAATTTTCATGGAAATTTCCAAAGAATTTAGCAAAGTCATATTCACTACGACTCTTCTTTACTTCAAATTTCTTATTAATGGCATCCGCTTGACGTTGTTCTTTTGTGAGGTTTAATCGTTCAAGATCAGAGTACTCAACTAAGAGTTCTTCTGTTCCTGCTTTTCCACTCGTAAGCATTTCCTTTCTTTTTGCTATAGCTTTTCTAACTCTTTGAGAGCCTTGCCAAAGATCTTCATAGAGAATATTACAACTTTTGGAAATACTTTTTTGTTCTTCAAAATTTATTTCTCGGTTCTTTTTTAAAAAATAAGAAAGAGCTCTATTTGCATCGACTTCACCTGTCACTCTATAAACAGGCTCAGGTCTTGTACCTGCTAAAGTAACGCCGAATCCATTTTGCATCCAAGCAAGAGATTCTTCCCAATCAACTTTTGATTTTAAAGAAGCTAAATCTTGAACATCTTTAAACTTAGGATCTTGTGAATTGACTGCAATCAACTGCATATTTGATAACCACCTTTCTGTGGTTGCACATGGGTAATCTCTACAGACTTGCCTAATCACCCCTCCAACGATTCGAACTCGATGAGTAAGTGTTTCACTACTAGGTTGGTCTAGATATTTAGAATTACCAAAAACAAATGTTTGTTGCGGTTCACCTAAAGCGTCTAGTGTTCTTGGAACTACAGCTATGGAAAATGGAGGTGTTGATAACTCGTCATTATAATTATTCCAGATATCTTTATGCTCACAATAAAAGCGCTGACGATAGAGCGAACCTGATCGAGTATCTAGTCCGTAGCCGTGCAGCGACGCTGCAGGAGTTAAAATAATAACATTGACTGATTTATCTTCTGGATGAGCAAATGGCGCAGGGTCAAAAAACAAGTGAGGCCCAACAGTGCCATCAGGCTTAGCTTCTACAGTATTAGGTTGCAGCTCGTTATAAACAGCTTTAATTTCTAACGGCTTATTTTCTACAATATTATTAGAACTACAGCCGTAGCATAAAAAAAATATTGCTAAGGTTAATTGACAGAAACTACGAGTTTGGTCGAAAATCACGTTCATCCTTGAATCATCTTCCTGCCCGGGTGGTGAAATCGGTAGACACAAGGGATTTAAAATCCCTCGGAATTAATCATTCCGTACGAGTTCAAGTCTCGTCTCGGGCACCATACTTTCCCCTTTATTTTCCGCAATTTAACAGTGAACTGTAAAGGAAAAGTCCTATTCCGACTTTGTTGTTCAAGTATCAATATCTATTAGCCGATAAGTGCCTATGAAAAGCCTTCTAACTCTTACGTTTCTAGTGATACTGATCAGTTCATGTGAGCAAAAAACGGCGAGATTTCCAGCAAGTGATGAAGATTTCTGGAATATTACTCCTGAAAGAGACATTAATGTTGTTCACCCTTCAACACAAAGTGAAGAAGTTGTTCGATTGCGCGATGCTAAGATTGTCATTGTAGACTATGACCTAGTGCGAAGAGATTTTCCAACGATTCAACATCTTCCCAATCATGAAATCGATGAGTGGCTTTTAGAAAATCTGGCTTATGTTTCAAAGCCACAAGCCAATCAACACAGAGTTAACACCCCCATTAAAATTACGGATAAGACGAGAGAGGCTTTACGTCCTCCAAAGTATGGACGTGCCTTAGTCTTTGATATGAACGATCCAGTTTCTGGCTCTTCCTTGGGCCTAATGGACGTCAAAGGAAGTGGAAGCCTTAGGCCTTCGCAGGCTGATCACGGAAATGGTGTCGCCACTTTAGGTGAAAGTATTCGTGAATTTCTCTACGAAAACCTCATGAGAAGAGTACTTAAGGATAATGGGCAAGATTTTAAAACAGTTGGCTCCTATGCAGTTATTGATGCTGGATTTGAAGTCCTTCACGCAGATGGTTCAACTTCTCCAGCTGGACTCTATGTAAGACAAGCTCATGTTAGACCCTACAGTGGTTCTGAATGGCTTCCAGATCCAAAGCGTACACAGCTGCAAGCAAAGCTTAGAACATACGGTATTGATCCAAATGAAAATATTCAAGGCACTCTTGATCACCGAGGCATTTATGACTTTGGTCACTATGTTGTTAAAGATGATTTACCACTGATTGATATTAAAAAGCAGGTCCCCTTTAATATGTGGGGCTATGACAAAAATATTAAAATACCAAGTACGGTTTATGACTCGAGATGGTTTTATTCCAAGCAAGATCATCCTTGGTTTTGGTCACACGAGCTGGCCGATAGTTGGAGAAAAGGAACAGCAAATCGAGATGATGTGTGGAATCACTTCGTTAATATGCTCTCACCTGTTGAACAAAAACTTCAAACAGGAATTGGCGGACAAGGAACTTGTCGCCAACTCTTAGAAAAAATTATTCATTAATTAGATATGAATCGCGCGATTCTCACTGGCCGCCATACAGGCTTCTTTGAAAGTCTCTGTATAGGTTGGATGTGCATGACAAGTACGAGCGACATCTTCGGCCGAAGCTCTAAACTCCATGGCAAGTACGGCTTCAGCAATCATATCAGCACAACGAGCACCGACCATATGAACACCAAGGATCTCATCGGTTGAGGCATCCGCTAAAACCTTAATAAGCCCTTCACTTTCATTTGAAGCGCGTGCTCTACCTGATGCTTTATAAGGAAAACTTCCGACTTTATAAGCAATCCCCTGTTTCTTAAGCTCATCTTCAGTTGCACCAACTGCTGAAACTTCAGGCCAAGTATAAACAACACCAGGAATAAGATTGTAATTAATATGAGGTTTTTGTCCGGCGATAAGCTCGGCCACAAAAACACCCTCTTCTTCGGCCTTATGGGCCAGCATCGCGCCTTTGACCACATCACCAATGGCATAGATATTAGAAATATTTGTTCTTAAATGATCATCCGTTTTAACTCGTGAGCGTTCATCAAGCTGAACACCAGCCGCCTCTAGATTTAATCCTTCGACAAAAGGACGGCGACCAACGGCAACTAAACACATCTCTGCTTCAATGGTGATCTCTTCGCCCTTTTTTAAATTCTTTGCCACAACAACTGCTTTAGACTTTGAACCTTTAGCACTTGAAACGGCATGACCTGTTAGAAGTTCAATTCCATCTTTTTTAAATACCTTGGTTAAGACTTTAGATAAATCTTTATCCATGGTGCCAATTAAAGAGTCTGCGTATTCAACAATTGTTACTTTTGTTCCAAGACGAGCATAAACAGAAGCCATCTCACAACCAATCACTCCACCACCAATCACGACTAAACTTTTTGGCTGCTTATCTAAAAACAAAGCCTCAGTAGAAGTAATGACTGTTTTTTTATCAATTTCAATTCCTGGAAGCGTTGAAGGTTTTGAGCCAGTAGCAATGATAATATTTTTGGCAGCTAGAACTGTCTCGCCCTTGTCACCTTTAACTAAAACTTCGTTGGCACTTTTAAAAGAGCCCATGCCTTGATGAACATCAATCTTATTTTTCTTCATCAAGAAAGAAACACCACCGACATTATCGTTCACAACCGCTTTCACGCGATCTCTCATTTTTTTAAAGTCTAATTCAACCTTAGAGACTTTAATCCCGTGATCAGCATGAGTGTGAACGGTTTCATGATAGCGCTCAGAAGAATCAAGCCAAGCTTTTGAAGGAATACAACCGACGTTTAAACAAGTTCCACCTAAAGTTGAATATTTTTCAACAATGGCAGTTTTAAGACCAAGCTGGGCGCAACGAATGGCACAGACATAACCACCAGGACCTGAACCGATTACAACAACATCATATTCTTGTTTTGACATAAGTTATCCTTAAATTCCTAAAAGCATTTTAGCAGGATCTTCAATCATTTCTTTAACTGTTTTAAGAAATGTCACTGATTCTTTACCGTCAATCACGCGGTGATCATAAGAAAGTGCAAGATACATCACTGGGTGAATGACGACCTGACCTTTGTATGCCACTGGACGCTCAACAATATTGTGCATTCCAAGAATAGCTGATTGTGGGATATTTAAAATTGGAGTTGAAAGCATTGAACCGAATACACCACCATTTGTAATAGTGAATGTTCCACCTTGCATTTCATCAATAGTAAGTTTTCCATCACGACCTTTAAGTGCAAGACGTTTAATCTCGCCTTCAATCTGTGCCATCGAAAGACTCTCAGCATTTTTTACAACAGGTACTACAAGTCCGCGTGGAGTTGAAACCGCAACGCCGACATCACAATAATCATGATAAATAATATCGTCCCCATCAAGTTGGGCGTTCACTCCTGGAACTTGTTGAAGAGCTAAGCAACACGCTTTAGTGAAAAAGCTCATAAAGCCAAGACCGATGTCATGCTTTTTTTGAAATTCTTCTTTATAACGCTTACGTAATTCCATCACCTCGAACATGTCGACTTCGTTAAAAGTCGTTAGCATGGCCGTAGAGTTTTTGGCTTCCGTTAATCTTGCAGCAATGGTTTTTCTTAAACGAGTCATCTTTTCGACGCGTTTAGTTCTAACGGCACCACCAGCTGCAACTGCTGGTTTAATATCAGCTGCAGGTTTAGACGCAGCAGCAGGCTTACTCTGGCTTGCACCGAGTGCATCACCTTTAGTGATACGACCGTCTTTTCCTGTGCCACTCACTGAATCTGCTGAGACACCTTTTTCATCTAATATTTTTCTTGCTGCTGGTGAAGGAAAGTTTTTATCACCTGTTGAAGATGAAGCTGCTGGCGCTGAAGCTTTGGCTTCAGCTTTAGGAGCTTCAGCTTTAGGAGCCGCTTTTTTAGTTCCTGCACCTGGCTCAATTGTTGCGATGACGGCGCCGATTTTTAATTCATCACCTTCACTAGCTTTAAACGTAATGACACCTGCGGTCTCTGCAGGCAGTTCCATATTCGCTTTGTCTGATTCAATTTCACAAAGGTTATCACCTTCATCAACTTGATCACCGTCAGCAACTAACCAACTGGCTAGTGTGACCTCTGTTACAGACTCTCCAATTTGTGGAATCTTAACTTCAATACTCATAGGGCTTCCTCATCATATTTTCTATAAAAATGCTTTCTTTAAAATTTCTTCTTGTTCTCTTTGGTGGACAGAGGCAAAACCTGTCGCCGGTGAAGCCGCACTTTTTCTGGAAACACATTCAAAGTTTCCAAAAAGTTCACGCCATCTCATCAGGAAAGTCCAAGCCCCAATATTTAAAGGCTCTTCCTGTACCCAACGAAGATTTTTAGCGCCCTTATACTTTTTAAGGACGGCATCAATCTGCTTTTCAGGTAATGGGTAAATTTGCTCGAGTCTCACAATCGCGACATCGCTTCGATCTTCTTGATTCTTCTTTTCTAGTAACTGATAATAAATCTTCCCAGTACACAACAATACCGTTTTAACTTTTTTAGGATCAGCTGCTTTATCATCGATCACTTCTTGAAATTGACCTTTAACAAGATCATCAATAGAAGAAGTCACACGTGAATCTCTAAGCAGAGATTTTGGTGTGAACACAATCAAAGGCTTTCTAAATTCCCATTTAATTTGTCTTCGAAGCGCATGAAAGAAGTTAGCCGCTGTCGTACAGTTGGCAATAACTAGATTATCCTCTGCACATAATTGCAAGAAACGCTCCATTCTGGCCGATGAATGTTCCGGCCCGGCACCTTCATAGCCATGAGGTAAAAGCATAACGAGATCACACATTCTGCGCCATTTGGTCTCACCTGCACTGATGAACTGATCGATCATGATCTGTGCACCGTTGGCAAAATCACCAAATTGGGCTTCCCAAATATTGAGCGAGTGTGGACTTCCTTGAGAGTAGCCATACTCGAATCCTAAAACGGCGTATTCAGATAAAAGTGAATTATAAATACTAAATTGGCCTTGTTTTTCTTGAATATGATCAAGTCCGCAGTAAGCTTCACTCGTCATCTCATCAAACACTTTAGCGTGGCGATGAGAAAAAGTTCCCCTGACAACATCTTGACCAGAAAAACGAACACCGAAGCCTTCATTTAAAACTGTTCCGTATGCCAATAGCTCGGCCATCGCCCAATCAACTGAATCGTTTGACCAAGAAGCGGCACGATCATCAAGAATTTTTTGCGCTTTTTTAAGAGTATTAAACCCTTCCGGAACCTTTGTCATGGCCGACATAATTTTATCGAGAATCTTACGATCAACCCCTGTGTTAACCTTTTCATCAAAGTCACCAGGTTTACTAAAACGTAATTTTTCCCACTCTTTGTGTGGACCTTTTTTACGATTTGGTAATTCTTTTTGTTTAACATTATTTAAGCGATCAGAAAGTAGATCTTTAAATTCTTTTTGCATTTGCTTTGCAAGGCTTTTAACTTCTGGATCCGCTGCAAGAAGTTTTTCAATATAAACTTCTCTTGGGTTTTTATGTTTTGCCACTAGACCATAAAGATGTGGCTGAGTGTACTTAGGCTCATCACCTTCATTGTGACCATGTTTTCTGTAACAAACCATATCGACGAAAACATCTTTTTTAAACTTTTGTCTAAACTCAGTTGCTAATTCTACGGCATACACAACTGACTCAGGTTCATCACCATTGACATGAATGACTGGACAATCAAGCATTTTTGCAACACTTGTGCAGTAATGAGTGCTTCGGCCATCAACAAAGTCAGTGGTAAAACCAATTTGGTTATTAATCACAAAATGGATGGAGCCACCGACTCTATATCCTGGAAGCTCACTCATTTGTAAGCATTCATAAACAATACCTTGTCCTGCAACAGCGGCATCACCATGAATAATGATTGGCAGGATTTTACTCTCATCACCATGATAAGCATGATCAAGTTGAGCTCTGTTGTAGCCCATGACCACTGGAGCAATAGCTTCAAGATGCGATGGGTTTGGTAAAATTTTAAGGTAGACTTCATGACCATCGGCTGATTCTTTAATTGAGGTGAAACCCATATGGTATTTCACATCCCCGTCACCAGCCTGTGCTTTTTCTTCCATTGAGCCGCCTTCAAACTCAGAGAAAATATACTCATAAGTTTTACCGACGATATTAGCTAAAACGTTTAAGCGACCTCTATGGGCCATTCCAAAGACAAATTCTTTAGCACCATGTTTTGCACCATGATTAATAATGGCATCAAGCGCAGGAATGGTCGTTTCACCACCTTCTAAAGAGAATCTTTTTTGGCCAATGAACTTACTTTGAAGAAAGTTTTCAAAAACATTGGCTTCATTTAGTTTTCTAAGAATTCTTTTTTTCTTTTCAAGTGGAAAGTTTAGATTCTTAGCTTCTGATTCATATTTTTCTCTAAACCAACGACGAACATCAGTATTGAGACAATGCATGTACTCAACACCAATTTTACCGCAGTAAATAGCGCGAAGGTGATCGAGGATTTCTCTTAGAGTTGAATTTTTTGCAAGGCCTACAAATTCAGGACACATAAATGGCTTATCAAGATCGTCTGTTGATAAGTCAAAATGATCAAAAGAGATTCTTGCATCACGATCTCTTCTTGGACGAATTGGGTTTGTGTCTGAAACGAGATGTCCACGAGAGCGATAACTTTGAATTAAGCGAAAAACATTAAACTCTTTTCGCATTTTAGATTCATCAAATTCTCCACCAGACGATAGTCCTTGAAATTCGAAACCTTGAAAAAACATTTTCCAGGTTTCTTCAATCGAATCTGGATTTGATTTGTAGTCTTCGTAGAGACCATCAATATAAGTAATGTCGGAGGCTGAAAGATGAGTAAAATCTTGTCGTTTCATCTTGTGAAATCCACTTCCCCAAATTTTGGGCATAAGAAGTTTAATAAACAATCCCTACTCGTCCTAAATCAATAAGAAAGTAGGCCAACTATGCGAGACTATAGGCTCAGGATAGCATTTAGTGAAGACTAAACTAAGTAGACGGCAACAACTGCAGTACAAGTTTTCTTAATATTTGGATCTAAAAATTACTGTTGAACGAGGTAGGTATGCCCAGCATCAATCTTGATCGGACTTTCGCAGGCATGACTTTCATCTTGAGCATTGCACTCAGTCTTTTTGTCACAAAAATTACAATCTTCGCCCATGATCTTGCCAAGACCACCGCAAGAACCTTTAAGCTCATTGCCCTTAAATAAATATCCGACGCCCATGGCCGCCATGAAGATAAATAGAAAAACCAATGTAATAATAAAATATTCAGTCATCATTTCTTTTTAATATACCCAGAAAATTCAGGTGTCATCCACTCTGAATATTCTTCCTCACCGCTATGATAGACAATAAACACAGGTAATTGATTATCTAGGGCAAATTTTTGCGCTCCCTCAAGTCCCATTGCTAAAAGCGCGGTCGCTAGCCCATCGGCCTGTGTGCAATCTCCACTTTTTTCGATCACAGAGACACTTGCAATCGTGCTGAGTGCTGGTGAACCAGTTCTAGGGTCTATAACGTGGGAATATCGTTTTCCATCAATCTCATAGAAGTTTCGATAATCACCAGAGGTGGCAAGAGCAGCATCCTTAAGAAGCACAATCTTTTGCACCGAATCAAAACCTTTTGAGTCCGGTGATGTTATTCCTAGTTGCCACTGAGTCTTGTCGGCCTTTAATCCCTTGGCCCTAATTTCACCACCAATCTCGACCATATAACTTTCAATTCCATGAATCTCAAGAACACGTCCAACTTCATCAACTCCCCAACCTTTAGCGATTGATGATAAATCTAATCTGACGTCGGCTTGGGTTTTTCGAATCATGGCTTCTGTATCGTGAATAATTATTTTTTTGTATCCAACCATCTGCTTGGCTCTTTCAATCTCTTGAGCTGATGGAATAGTTTTCGTTTTATTTTTTCCAAATCCCCATAGGTCCACTAAAGGACCAACCGTTGGGTCATAAATTCCATCGGTCTTTTCAGCTAAAGCGACAGCAAGTTTCGTCACCCAATGGAATCCTGGAGAAACTTTAAACCAACTATCTAAGGTTTTTTGCTTGTTAAATTTTTGAATTTCACTTTGATCGATATAGGTCGACATCTCCATATTAATAGAAATGAGTTTCTCATTAACCAATCTCAAAAGCTCTTCACTGGCTGGAGTTTCTTTTGCTGGATAATATTTTATAGAAAATGTTGTCCCCATGGTTTTACCAAATAGGGACAACTGATCAGGAACATCTGTTTTAGTACAAGAAAGTAATAGAGCTAAAAGTGAAAGAATTTTTAGCATTTTATTCCTTTTAAAAAAGCCATGAAATTATTCATGGCTCGCGTCAGTTAGCCGCCGAAGTCATCCAACATGATATCGTCTCTTTCTACACCTAGAGACAGAAGCATATTAATAACCGCTTGGTTCATCATAGGTGGACCACAGAGGTAGTATTCACAATCTTCTGGAGCTTCATGATCTTTTAAATAGTTTTCATAAAGTACGTTATGGATAAAGCCTGTATCACCCTTCCAGTCATCACCCGGTTGAGGTTCCGATAGAGCACAATACCATTTAAAGTTATCGTTCTCAGCTTGAAGACCATCAAAGTCTTCAACATAGAACATTTCGCGTTTAGATCTAGCACCATACCAGAAAGTCATCTTTCTCTTTGTATGAATACGCTTAAGTTGATCGAAAATATGTGAACGCATTGGCGCCATACCAGCACCACCACCAACGAAGATCATCTCTTTATCAGTATCGCGAGCAAAGAATTCACCAAATGGACCTGAAATCGTTGTCTTATCACCTGGTTTTAAACCAAAGATATATGAAGACATTTTTCCTGGAGCAACATTTGGAAGACGTGGAGGAGGAGAAGCAATACGCACGTTAAGCATAATGATCCCTTTCTCTTCTGGGTAGTTAGCCATTGAGTAAGCTCTAATGACATCTTCTTCAGTATAGCTTTTGTACTGCCAGATATTGAATTTATCCCAATCTTCATGGAATTTTTCTTCAATAATAAAATCTTTATAATCAAAAGTTAGACCGCCTGGACGTTCAATTTGAATAAATCCACCAGCTCTAAATGGAACTGCTTCACCTGGTGGCAACTCGAGAATGAGCTCTTTAATAAATGTTGCAACGTTATGGTTAGAGCGAACAGTACATTCCCATTTCTTCACACCAAAAACTTCTTCAGGAACTTCGATCTTCATATCGTTTTTAACGGCAACCTGACATGAAAGACGACAGCCTTCTTTAGCTTCTCTTTTTGTAATATGAGACATTTCTGTTTCAAGAATATCTCCACCACCAGAATGGATATGAACTTTACACTGGCCGCAAGTTCCACCACCACCACAGGCCGAAGAAACAAATAGCTTTTGATCAGCTAAAATATTTAAAAGTTTGCCACCAGCTGCGACAGACACTGTTTTTTCTCCATTAATAACAAGCTCAACATTTCCGCTTGAAACTAACTTGCTTTTCGCAACGAGAATAATACAGACCAAGGCCAAGATGACCGCGGTAAACATTGAGACGCCAAGGATGATTTCGTTCATACCGAATCCTATTAACTAATAATTAAAGTTGAATACCTGAAAATGATAAAAAGCCTAAGGCCATCAGTCCCACGGTGATAAAGGTAATACCTAAACCACGTAGTCCTTCAGGAACATCGCTATACTTCATCTTCTCTCTAATACCTGCAAGTGCCATAATCGCAATTGCCCAACCAAGACCTGAACCAAAGCCATAAGTTACACTTTCTGCGAAAGTATAATCACGCTCAACCATGAAAAGTGATCCACCTAAAATGGCACAATTCACTGTGATAAGGGGAAGGAAAATTCCCAAAGCCGCATATAGTGAAGGCACATACTTATCAAGAGTCATTTCAAGAATTTGAACGATAGCGGCGATAACACCGATATATGAAATCAAACCTAGAAAAGTTAAGTCAGTATTTGGCATACCGGCCCAAGCAAGAGCTCCACCCTTAAGAAGATTATTATAAATAAGATTATTGGCTGGAACGGTAATGGTTTGAACCACGACAACCGCAATACCCAAGCCAATGGCAGTTTTAACTTTCTTTGAAACGGCAATAAAAGTACACATTCCAAGGAAGAAAGATAAAGCCATATTTTCGATAAAAACGGCGTTTGTTAAAATACTAAGGTGATGTTGTAACATATTTAACTCTCTTAATTACTTTGTTCAATTTGATCTTTTTTCCAAGTGCGAAGTCCCCAGATAAAGAATCCAATAAGAAAAAAAGCTGATGGTGATAAAAGCATCAAACCGTTACCTTGATACCAGCCACCTTCGTTAGTTAGAGGAAGGATTGAGAAACCAAAAAGTTTTCCTGATCCAAAAAGCTCTCTAAAAACTCCAACAAAGATTAAAACTAATGAATAGCCAATTCCGTTTCCAAGACCGTCAAGAAAGCTCATGATCGGTCCATTTTTCATGGCATAAGCTTCTGCTCTACCCATCACAATACAGTTTGTAATAATTAGGCCGATATAAACAGACATACTTTTGGCGATGTCATAGACAAAAGCTTTAAGTAACTGATCCGTTACAATCACGAGTGATGCAATAACAGTCATCATCACAATAATACGAATCGCACTTGGGACGTGATTTCTGATAATAGAGACACAAAAATTTGATACAGCAGTCACTAGCGTAACCGCTAGCGCCATGACCATTACAGATTCCATTTTTGTTGTAACTGCTAAAGCCGAACAAATCCCTAAGATTTGAAGTGCGATAGGGTTATTTTCAAACATTGGTCCGAAAAGGGTTTTTTTAATACTCATCCCCTCTCTCCTTATTGTGCCATTGAAACTGAATCATTCGTTGATTCAGTTTGTGATTGTTTAAAGCTATTTAGGTATTTTTGATAACCATTATCGCCGAACCAATAATTAACAAGGTTTTCGACACCACCTGAAGTGATTGTTGCTCCAGAGAGCCCGTCAATTTTATGTTCAGCTCCATCTGGGGCTTGACCTTTAACGACATCAATAACTGGGTGACCTTGTTCATCATAAATTTTCTTGCCGGCCCATTGAGCCTTCCATCTTGGATTATCCACTTCTCCACCAAGACCAGGAGTTTCACCGTGCTCATAAAAGCCAATACCTTTAACAGTATTAACGTCGCTAGACAGTGCCATGAAACCCCAAAGAGTCGACCAAAGACCCTTGCCATGAATTGGCAGGATAATCATTTCAACATTGCCTTGTGGTTTGTAAAAATAAATTTTTCCGTACTTTGCACGTGATTTAATTTTTGCAATATCTTTTCCAGAAGGAATAGAAACTGACATTTTTGGATCTTTTGAAGCTGCTCGTTGATCATAAGATTCTGGATCAATATCTGAAACTTCTTCACCTGTTTCAATATTGATAACCTTTGTCTCGATATTGGCAAATGCGGCTTCAATATCTTTAGCGCTAGGATTTCCCTTAATAAGACCGGCGGCCATTAAAAGATTTTTCTTAACATCAAGAACTTTATTGGCTTCTTGCATAGGTCTTAAAGAAACCGCTGAACCGGCAACGAGGACGGCACAAACAGCACAAAGAAGTGTGGCGACAATAAATGTTTTGGCAACTGAATCGTTATTCATATAGTCCTCCGCCTAAACTTGAGTGCGCGCTAGGCGACGTTTGATATTGCCTTGAGTGACAAACCAATCAATTAAAGGAGCAAATACGTTACCAAATAAAATGGCGAGCATAATCCCTTCAGGATACGCTGGATTGATGACACGAATAAGAATAGTCATCACGCCAATAAGGATACCGTAAAACCATTGACCTTTATGAGTCATAGAAGCAGACACTGGATCCGTTGCCATGAAAACCGTACCGAAGGCGAAACCTCCAAGCACCAGATGCCAATACCATGGAACAGAGAACATAGGATTTGTGGTTGAGCCAATTGTATTAAGAAGAAAGCCAAAACCAACAGCTCCAATTAGAACTGAAAGCATGATTCTCCAAGAACCAATTCCACTTGAAATAAGGTAAACGGCTCCGAGTAATATTGCAATCGTTGAAGTTTCACCTAATGAGCCAGGAATCATTCCAAAGAATGCATCCATAAAGCTAAACTGCGCCGTGACCGCAGAAATTCCACCTTGAGCAGCAACACCTAGTGCTGTGGCTGAAGTGTAACCATCAACTGCAACCCATACTGCATCACCTGAAATTTGAGCAGGATAAGCAAAATACAAGAAGGCACGAGCAGTTAGAGCCGGGTTTAAAAAGTTTTTACCCGTTCCACCAAAAATTTCCTTACCAATAACAACACCAAAAATAATTCCAACAGCAACCTGCCAAAGAGGAATCGTTGCAGGAAGTGTTAATGGATAAAGAAGACCTGTTACAAGAAAGCCTTCATTGATTTCATGCTTTCTAACACTAGAAAAAATTGCTTCGCAAATACCACCGGCGATATTCGTTACCAAAAAGATTGGAACAAAATAAAGAGCACCGTGCATGAAGCAGGCTAAAATATTCGATGGACTAAAACCAAGCCCCAGCATGGCAAGAACTTCTCCTCTCCATCCAACGGCTTGCTCAAGTCCCATCTGGGCCAGAGCTGAATTAGCTTGATAGCCAGTGTTCCACATTGAGAACATAATTGCTGGCATAAGAGCAAAGGCGACTGTGATCATTAATCTTTTAAGATCAAGTCCATCTCTTAAATGTGTTCTACCTTCAGTCACTGAGTCTGGAGAATAGATAAAAGTATCGATGGCTTCGTATAGAGGATAAAGCTTCTCTAGTTTTCCACCGTTAACAAAATGATGATGTTGTCCATCAAGAAATGTTCTTAGCGCTTTCATTACCCTTCCTTCTCAATAATATTGAGACTTTCTCTAAGCACTGGTCCAAAATCCGTTTTTCCCGGATCGGCATAAGTACATAGTGCTAAATCTTCTTCGTCTAGCTCCAAAGCTCCAAGCTCTTGAGCTCCATCAGTATCTTTTGCCATCAACAAACGTAGAAGTTGTGTTGGCAAAATATCTAAAGGCATAACTTTTTCGTAACTACCGACAGGAACGATCGCTCTTGGAGATCCGTTCGTATTTGTATCGAAGGCAAATTTCTTATTTGGGAATAGTTTTGAAACAAAAACGCTCTTAATTGAAAATTTATCAAAACCTGGAGAATGCCAACCGAAGAATTCGCGGTGACGGCCTTCCTCAAGAAGAGTGACTTGTTGATGAAACTTTCCAAGATAACAAAATGGGTTGTTAGCAGCAACACGACCGTTAAAGACTGAACCTGAAACACGACGAACGTCGCCTGACTTCACTTCGCCTTCTAATAGGTCACAAAGACAAGCACCAAGACGAGTTTTAACAAGACGAGGTTGAGTCGCCATTGGACCACTGATTGAAACAACTCTATCAACATTTAGTTTCGAGTCAGTAAAAAGCTTACCAATGGCAATAACGTCTTGATAACCAACGTGCCAAACAACTTTCTTAGCACCGACTGGATCTAAAAAGTGAATATGTGTACCTACGTTTCCAGCAGGGTGAACACCAGAGAATTCTTGTTTTTCAATATTACCTTCGCTTGGAACTTCAATATGACTTCCACCGCGAACACAAACAAATGTTTTTCCATCAGTTAGTGTTGAAAGCTTTTTAATCCCTAGAGAGAAAGCTTCAGCATTATCTTTAATAACGACTTCTGGATAAGCAGCAAGCGGATTTGTATCAATCGCTGTAATAAAAATTGAATGAGGTTTTGTGCCAGGTGTAGCCGATTTTGAAAATGGACGTGTTCTAATTGAAGTCCAAAGACCTGACTCGATTAAAAGTCCTTCAACATCATCTTTTGATTTTGTAAAAGAAACTTGATCCATTCCATCACCGTCAATTTCAATCACTAGATTTTGAAAAACACGTTTTTCTCCTCTAGTAATGGCCTTAACAGTTCCAGATGCAGGAGCAGTATAAATAACTCCAGGAACTTTTTTACACTCAAAGACAGGTTGACCAAGTTTTACTTTGTCACCTTCTTTAACGAGCATAGATGGTTTCATACCAACGTAATCAGGACCTAAGAGTGCAACAGTTTTAACCGCACGTCCTTTTTCGATGGCTTGTTTCGGATGACCTAAGATGGGCAGATCAAGACCCTTTTTAATTTTGTGGATCATGGCAGTACCAAAAACCTGGTTGAAGGTTTGTAACAAATTTTGAATCGTAATTTAGGCAAAAAATAACAGATTGTCCGTATAATGACATCAGGAATTTTAGATACTTGTCTAAGTTTTTTAACGTGTTGCAACTCAATACTTTTTAGCGACCACAACATTTTTTGTATTTCTTCCCTGAACCACATGAGCATGGGTCATTGCGTCCAACTTTTAATTCAGATCTTTTAATTGGTGTATGAAAGACCTCACCATCGACGTAGTACCACTTTCCGTCATTTTTTTCGAAATGAGAAAGTTCATGGTGATCAAAATGTTGTCCTTTGATTTCATACGCAGCGCAAAATTCCACATGACCTTTTGTTTCTGGTTCTTCTTCATCAGAGAAGGCTTCCATAATTTCTAGTCCAGTCCATGTCGAACTATCAGCCCAAGATTTCATACCATCGATGTCAAACTCTTCGCGGTGTTCAGGATGAAGTGAATCATGAAGAAACTGAACTTCACTCTTAGCAAAAGCTGAGTAGCGGGCACGCATTAACTTTTCAGGAAAGTCTGGCCAAGCTTTACCTGCGTGGTAAGGAGCACAACAATCTTCGTAAGTACTACCTGATGCACATGGACATTTCTCAGACATAAATCTTCCTTATATTCTGTAGAGCAAGTCGGATAGCTCTGTATTATCTTCATTAAAATGATTTTTTGACTCCCAGATTCTACTCGAGACCAAGGTGAAATGGGGAGCTAAAAGTTTTAAATATTCTGTTCTTGATCGACGTATCGCTAAATCATCATAAAAGTTCAAATCTTCAATCTGTTTATTTAGCTCAATATCAGTTGGTACCGTCAGGTAAAGGTAGCGAAACATACGGGCCATAATAGGCAGACTTACTTTTATTTCTTGATCAGTTAGATATTGAAAAACGGACGTACATATTCCTAAATCAAAATAACGTGCATCAGTTGGCTGTTTTTTTGCCCAAGTCAAAAGATCTGTGCAATCGAGTTTCAATTTTGAGTAAGGCAGCTTTGAAATACGAGCCCCACCCTTTTTATAGGCAGGCTCAGATGGCTCAAGCCCATGAAAGCGCCAAGGCTTAAACTTTCTAATTACAGCAGCGCTTAAATGACCAAGCCCAAAACCAAGATCAATAACACTATTAATCTCAACGCCTTCAAGCTCAAAATAACTTTTTAAGTAATTCGCGTGGTTTTTTGCATTTCCAATACCGTCCATCTCTTTTGGTTCGGCGTAGTTTTTATCCCAATAGCTTTGATCGAATCCATCGGCACCTTTCATATCGTTTTCATCCCACTCACAATGAAGCGAGTTGTCCAAAACCCAGTTATGAGCCTAAATATATTTAAACAAATGAGTCCTAACCATATCGCAAAAAGACCTGACCCAAAATAAGCAATTGGAAAAAAGACAAAGATCGCTCCTGTAAGCATCCAGCGTCTTACCCATTTAAATCCACCATTATCCCCAAGTCCAAATAGAATTCCGTCATAAACAAAAGCCAAGGCGTTTGGAATTTGTGAAATAGCGATGAGCCACCACAGGTTTCTTAAATGAGTTAAGACTAAGGCATCATCCGTAAATATTCGTTGTGTTTGTTGATCAAAGATAAAATAGATGACAGAGAAAACAGCACCGAGAGCACCTCCAAGAATTAAAACTCGTTTGATTAAAATTTTTAGCGCTGAAAGATTTAGGTCTTTGGAATATTCAGAGCCTTTGATATTGGCAGTAATTGCAATCCCATCAATAAAGAAAGAAACAAAAAGCCAAGCTTGTAAAAGGATTTGATGAGCGGCGAGATTAACTTCGCCTAATTGAGTAGCAAACCTAGCTGCTAAAAACAAAGATCCTGTGATGGCAGCCGACCTGCCAAATAAATCAAGAGAGTTTTTACCAAAACTAAGCCACTGCTCTAATGGAGGAGTTTTAAAAAATCCATCGCGCACTTTTTCATTCATACCTAAGGCTATCAACGTGATGCTTGTTCCTACCACGTTTGAAATAACTGTTCCAAAGGCTGCACCATTGATGCCCATTTCGAAATGATAAAGAAACAACCATGTGAAAAAGATATTGATCACAGTAGTGAAAAGTACAAACCAGAGTGCTGTACGAACTTTCGATAGACCTCTAAGAATAGATAAAGCCGTCATATAAAGAATAGCAGCGGGATGTCCATAGACGCGAACAAGAAAATATTGATCAATTAAATCGAATTGATTTTTTTGGGCGCCAACGAGCTCATAGAGATTAAATCTAAATAGGTATAAAAATAAGCAGGTTAAAAGACTAACAATAATAGCGATGCTAAAGCTGACATTGGCGCGTGAACCAAGAGGTATATTTTTTGCGGATGCAATCGCTTGAGTGGAAGCGTGGATTAAGAAATTAAACATCCAAGTAAAACTTGAAAGAATCGTTGTCCCAATGGCAAGAGCAGCTAATAAGGTCGTATCAAGATGTCCAACAAGTGCAGTATCAACAACACTTGCGAGCGGCTCCAAAAGTGAAGCCGCAATCGAAGGTAGAGAAAATAAAAGAATCTCTAACAAGACTTAGGCAGACATTGGTTGAAAAATCGCCAACCAGATCGCGATAGAGACTAAGCCCATTAAGATACCAAAAGCGAGGTGGCGATGAGCTCTCATGCGCTTAGCAGCGATCGGTGCAAATGCAGCAGCAATAAGCCAAATAGTAACTTTAGCTTTAATCCAAGTCGGCCATCCTTCTGTGTGGCTTACACCCAGTCGTGCCATTAAGCCCATACCAGCAACAAAGATCAAAAAACTTACGATTCCAGTCAGGATTTTCCAGAATTTACTAACTGGATCAGCGTAAAGCATGATCGCTGCGCCAGAAACAAAGAGAACAACAAAAATGATATGGAGTAATTTGTAGACTTCATAAGGCACAGAAAACCTCGCTGGTTAAATTTTAAAATAAAGATACAATACTGGTATGGAAAGACTCAAGCAACTCATTCTTCGCGGCGATAAAATCCTTCGTGGAAGCTACAATTACTACCGTTTTAACAATATCTACTCAGAAGAAACTTTTGAGGTTTACCGCGATAGACAAGACTTCTCTATGTCTTACTACGCCGATATTCATTCACGCGTTGCTACAGGCGAGCTTTTGACCGTTAATGTCGATGTTAAGCTTAACAAAGACTTTGTCCCATCATTTGTCAAAGTGGTCAGATCGCTTGGTAAAGACTTTGCGACAGAAACATATACATACCAAAAAGCAACATCAACAGTGCTCTACACTTTTGATACGGCAAACGAAAGCGAAGAAGCACAAATTCCGATTAGTTCTAAATTCCATGTCGCCACACCTGCGGCCTGCTCGAGTATGGTTTATTTAAAATCAAAAAAAGAAGATACAACATCAAAAAACTTATATCACCTCATTCAAACAGATAATAAATGGAAATTTGAAGCCGTTCCACAGGTTAAAATCATAGCCATGCAAAGAGTTGGAACTGGTACTGAAAATGTTGTTATTGATGGCCACTCTGTTCAAGCGACACATTACAGACTTTTTGAAGATAATAATGACATCGTCGATAATCCACAAGCGCTTAAAGTTCATATCTCAAAACATGCAACCATCCCCTATATTATTAAAAGTGATGATGGTACGAGAATTCAAATTAAGTTCTTAAATGATCTTGATAAAGATTAATTCTTCGAATTCTCTGAAACGAATTCTTTAATTGATTCACAAGCTTCTTTGATATTCGTTCGTCTGATTTTATAAGGTTCCATGAGCTTTAAAAGTGTTTGCATGGTTCTACCCTTCCAGCCTTTCACTCTTGAATCAACCACGATCACGCCACCAAAATCACTTTCAGTTCGAAGTAATCTTCCTAACTTTTGGTGCAGACTACGTGTTCTGTGGGCAAGGTAATAGTCGGTAAAGGCATTACCAAGACCTGCTTCATAGAAGTCTTGACGTTTATCAATCACTAGATCTTTTCTAAGATCAGGAATCTTATCAACGAAAACAAATTGCAAAGCTTCACCAGGAATATCAATCCCTTCTCCAAAACTCTCCATCCCTATTAAAATGCCTGAAGGTGCGCGTTTAAACTCTTCAACAACATTGTTTCCCATGCCTTGAACGAAAACCGGTATCTCGCCATCAAAGGCTTTTAGTAAAAGCTCACAGGCAATATCAAAGCGAGCCTTAGCTGAAAACAATAATAGACTTCGTCCACCAAGATCACGAATCAGTGGAATAATATCTTTTAAAACCGTTGGCACAAAACCTGGTTCATAAAGCTTTGGAACATCATCACATAAAAAGACGCGTGTGCGATTTTCATAATCATACGGCGCAGGTAAAAAGAAGCCTTGTTTAAATCTTCGATCGGACTCTAAGTAAGAGTAACCTGTTGCCCACTCAACACCTTTTGCTCCCATATCACCTTTGGCATTTCCAAGAGTGGCCGAAGTAAAGACAACGGCAGCAGAGGTTTGCAAAAGATTATCGTGAACAGCACGACCAACATCAATTGGTGCGGCACTAAAGATATAGCCGTAACGATCGTGAAAACGCATGGAATGAGCGTATCCCTCTTTATGGCTTATTATTGTATCAAGTGCACCTAAGATATCTTGAACTTGCCCGACAAAAGATTCAAAACGAGTAAAGGCTTGGGCCTGGTTATCGTTTTCCATATCCTTACTTTCCCACATCATAGAATATGGCAGTAAGACATCATTAAAATGGGCCAGAATATTTTTAACTGAATCTAAATGATTAAAGATTGAAGTACCGAGCACATCAGATTGAGTTCGCCCTCCAACCATTGGAAGTTCATTCCAAAATTGATCGGTAAATCTTGAAGATGTCTTTTTAAAATATCTCTCAACTAAATCGCGAAGGCCAAGCGTGTGATCTTGCAGCATCACCATGGTTTGCTGTGAAGACTCTCTAATCGAATTAATCTTTGGCGTACTAGATCCGTGCTCAGCTTCAAATTGAGCTAATAGATAATAAAGAGATCCTGTTCCTTGTCCATTTTGAAGGTTTTTCATGAGCGAGTTCATGGCATCTTCATCAACTTCATGGGTGAAGGCACGAGTGGTTTCTTCTTCAATTTTGTGAGCTTCATCCACCACAATATGAGCAGGTCTTGGAAATCCTCTAGGCCATGAGAACATCAGGGCGTGATTTCCAACAACGATGTCGGCTTCTCTAGCTTCTCTTAAACCACCTAGATATGAGCATTCTGTTTTAAAAGGACATTTACTGCCTGCACATGCTCTAAAATCAACGGCAAGTTCTTTTTCTTTGCTAGCAAATTTTTCAAACTTAATCTTAAACATATACGGAAGATCAGCTCTTAGAATCTTATCGTCCCCTGTCACGCGTGAATTATAGAAAAAAACCATTTCAAAATAGAAATTGGTAAAGCGAGACTGAAAGTCCTGCTCTTTTAAAAGTGAGTCATCATCATCTTGTCTAAAAAGAAGTTCACAAAGATGATTATTACTTCCCACTAATCTTTTAATTTTCAGCTTATCTTCAGAAAGGCCTAGAATTTTTCTAAGCTGAGGCACATCTTTGCTCATACATTGATGTTGTAGAGTTTTAGTACCAGTTGAAATAAGAACTTGTTTCTTTTCGGCCAAACTAAAAAGGGCCGATGGCACAAGATAACCAACCGTTTTACCGGTTCCTGTTGGTGCCTGGACTAAAGCATGGACACTATTTTTAAAACACTGCCCTACTCTTAAAGAAAGTTCTTCTTGAGCTGGACGATAAATATAGCCGGGGAATATTTCACGAAGCCTGTCTTCGCCGCGAAAAACTTCTTTGATGCGCTCGCCATCAAATGAAAAATCATAACGAGGTGTAAAGTCATTCGCTTCAATAAGATCTGCTTTTTTAAAGGCTAACTCAAATGCAGCATCTAGATCAAAATCAATCGCTTCAGCGATATCTTTAAGATCGATTAAATCTAAATTCAAGAATTTATAAAACCAATTTTTTTCAAAATTATGTTTAACAGCACCGGCAAGAACAGCTTGAAAACGTTCTGGATCTTTTCTGGCATGATAAACGGCCAAAAGTATGACCTTAAGAAGATCTCTAGAGTCAGAAAGACCTCTGTGCTCTTCTTTATCCGCCAGCTTCCAATCAACGATAAAATTTTCTAATTTGTACGAACTTCTTTCAGGATAAAGGACGGCAAGAAAAAAAATACTATCTAACCACTGCTCTCTATCGCCATGAGCAGAGAGTTTCGAGAAGTCTTTATCTAAAAAGCTCTTCTCAAAATCAGAATTATGAGCAATTAAGTTATGGCCGTAGAGGTCCATGACTTCTGGCTCAACTTTGCTCCAAGCCGGAGCATGCTTCACCATTTCGGTTGTAATACCTGTTAATTTTTTAATGATATGAGGAACTTCTTGGTCATAACGAACAAGGGACTCATAAGTGCGAACGAGTTTGGCGCCTTCAAATTGCAAAAAGCCGATATCAATAATTTCGTCGTAACCTGGATCAATTCCAGAAGTTTCAATATCAATTAAGGCCCATCTGCCTAAACTCTCGCCGCTTGCCATAGATTTCCTTATTACATGCCTAAACAGATTGCTGCCATGACCTAAATCGTTTATAACCAAAGCATTGTAAAATGTATTGTTAAAGAGGCCACTTCGATGAGCAGCGCAGTTATCTTTCAACTACAATCGGTATGTATTCTGGCACTTATGTATGTCGGTGTAATCTTTAAGAGAAATAGAAAGATCCATGTAAAATTGATGAGCAGCGCCATGATTTGGGATATTCTTCTTATTCTACAAATTGAGTTAACACGAAACGCTATCGTTAAAGCTTCTGAATCAATGCTTGGCAGCAAATCAATGATCCTTAATATTCACGTCTCCATGGCGATTGCATGTGTCGTTCTTTATGGCTTTATGGTCTTTACTGGCAGAAAATTACTACGCGGCGAAAAAGGGATTAGAAGAAAACATAAAGCTCTAGGTATCTCAACCATCATCCTTAGAACTTTAGTGTTTATTACTAGCTTCTTCGTAGCCTCACCCAATGGAGCTTCCCTATGAATTTTGAAGAACTTGAACTTTTTTTAAAATCACATATTAAAGATGCCCAAGTTACAGTTTCGGATCTGACTGGAACACGTGATCATTTAGGTATTCAAATCATTAGCGATGTCTTTGAAGGCAAAGCACTACTTGATCAGCACAGAATTGTGATGGATATTTTAAAAGAAAAATTAAAAAGCGAAATTCATGCGGTTCAATTAAAAACAATGACAACAACTAAAGCGCGTGAGCGCGGTCTTATCTCTTAGGAGTCAATATGAGCAATCCATTTAATGTAATCGGACAAGGAGAACAAGCTAAGGAAACGAATCCTAATGCTGACACTCAAACAAGAATCAAAGAACTTGTGACTAGTTCAACAATCTTTTTATTCATGAAGGGAAACCCTTCAATGCCTCAATGTGGATTCTCTGCCAATGTTGTAGGAATTCTTAATTCAATTGGTGCTAATTATAAAACTTTCGACGTTTTATCTGACTGGGATATTCGCGACGGTGTTAAACAATTTTCTAACTGGCCAACGTTTCCACAACTTTATGTGAACGGAAAATTGATTGGTGGAAACGATGTTATCAGTGAACTTTATGATAACGGTGAACTTGAAGAAACTCTAAAAGCTTAAATAAGATGACCCGCTTCAAGCGGGTCTTTTTTTTCCAATAATTTCCCACGCACTTTTACGTAAACAATTCTTCCGGCCAAGTGAAGCTGGCTTGGAACCTATTTTGGAAGAATTTTGTAGGTTAATGCCAACCGCGGCTATAAATACAATCCAATCCTTGATCACACTTTTGTCTTTCTGGTTCAACTAAATCAGTAGGAACTGCGAGATTGGTTTCATCTTGAATATTATCCCAAGGCCACCACCAATATCGCCCCAGGCTTCTAATCTGTAGTTTTTTTCGATCTCGATCATAGCGAATTTCATAACTTCGCCCCCATGGATCAAGCCAAGGTTTTTTAACATTAACAGGGAAAGGGTTGCAAGACGTGGGTTTTTCACCTTCGATTGGTTTATAAAAACCCTGAAGATTTTCGGGAAAACGCTTACATTTTGATATGTATCCAACTAAATAAGAAGCTACCCTCATATTAGATTTAGCAATTGCTATTTTAGTCATTCCCCTTCGCAAATTGACAATACCAACATTAGCTTCTTCTGTAGTCGTTCTATCATCCAAATAGTTGCGATAAAAATAGTAGCTCAAACCTCCGACCAAAAAGAGAGTCACAATAAAAACAATTAATATCTTGTGCCAACTTAATAATTTATGCATTTACACACCTTTTAATTTCAACAATGGTTCCAAACAATGGTTCCAACAATGGTTCCAGCACACTTGGCCGGTTGCAATTTGTTATGCTGAATTATAATTTTCTAAAATATCAATATTATAATTCAATATCAGTAATTTACTAATCTTCTACATAAATTACTGTATTAAGTTTTAATAATAGCTATGGGATTTAAACTTGATTAAGACGCTTTTTTAGGCATAAAAAAACCCGCTCTAAGCGGGTTCTTTAGTGATCTATCTATATTTATTTTAATCTTTAAATACGTTTGAATAGCAAGTTAGAACGTAGTCATAGTCTGACTCAAGAAATGTTAGAGTCACTTTGAAATAATTTAAAATCTGACCAATAGCAGTTTTAGGAACAGAAACTAATAGCTCTTCATCTTCACTCATGAATTCAACGTTAGTATCATTTTCAAGGTGAATTTTAATTTTCTTTAGAATTCTAATTTCATTTGGATCATCTACACCTGAAGTCATAAACAAAGTGGACTTTGCGCCATCAACATTCACAACAGCACGATCAGATGAACTTCCTGCACACTGAATATAAGTACGAGCTTCAGCGTTTAAAGCAACCAATAACAATAAGCTTAAAACCAAAATAAGTTGGCGTATCATGAGTCCCCCGACATCAGTAAAATGTGGGAGGACACTACTCCTAGTCCGTTTAGGAGGTCAACTAAATGCTTTTTGTGGAAAACTTCTGAAAGATGAAAGTTATGAGAACTATTGGGATTGAGATTAAAATTAAATTTAAAACAAACCAAGCGATGTAAGCTAAGCAGCGCACCATAAAGGAAATCGCTGGTGAATTATAGATGGTCGCGGTGTAATAAGGCGCAGTTTTATAATACCAAGCCACAAAACTTGAACCCAGATCAGTTTTTAAAAGAACCTTATCTCGAAGTCCTCTAAAGTAGTCTGTGATGAAATGCTTTTCGCCAAAGCCCGCCGAAAGAATATAGCAAGCCTGTTTTTCTAATAAAGCTTCAATCTCGGCCGGAGCAACAGAAGCCGGCACGTTTGAAATCACTGTGGTTAATTGATATTTATCTTCAATCACCAAGCCAATACTATAAAGAACATTGTTTACAAGTGGTTTGATATTCGCTTCAGCTGCCGTGGATGCAATTTCTAAATCAATGAGCTCTGTTCCAGAAACGTTAAGCTGAGTTCCAGTATTACCACCAGCTGTTATCGTCGCTCCCGTTCCGTTGACTAAAGCTAAAGTACGATTAAAGTCTGATATAGTTGCACCTGTAAAAAGTGCTTTTAATCTACCGTCTCCGCGGCGAAGTTCATTGATGACTAAGGCCGAAGTCGGTAGCCTTACACTAAAATTACCTTTGAGATAGACTCCGCCAGTTTCACTAGTATTAAAGTTTTCGCATGTTCTAGTGCTGAAAGTATTCTCAGTTAAAAAATAGTAAAAAAGAAATTGCTTGGTTTTTGATGTTGAAGGGTTGGCGAGTGTTGTACAATCAATTGAAGCACAAACTTCTGACAAGCTAGCTTGAACCCATGATAAAACTTCAGAAGTACTTGAACTAAAAACTGTTCCCCCACCAACAATACAATAATCAGTTGTATCGCTTGGATCTTGAACGGCAACATAAAGCCTACGATCACTGCCTGTATCATTGACTGAGGTAACAAGTGTTTGAAAAATACCTGTCGAAGTGTCTGGTACTAATGAGGATTGCGCAAATGAAACCCGATTTTCTTGGCCTTGACCATTCGTCAAAGGAATATAGCCTTCAGCTGCAGAACCAGGAGAATCCCCGTCTCCACTTGGTTTTTCGTAATTTGCGAAAATAAAACTGGAGCCCACACCATTATTAAAGCGAACAACAGATTCCGAACCAGCTCCAATATCTTCTACAGGGTCAGCAAAACGTACAGTTCCGTCTGACCACGCATTTAGACTAAGAAAGCCAGTTAATAAGATTATCAAAAACTTCATACTGAAATTATCTAATCTCTAGACATGCTTCGTCAAACGTCTTGTTCTTGGAAAAACTCACGCCCCATGCCATGATACAGGCATGAAATTGATCTGTTTAATAATGCTATTCACTCTTTTTTCTTGTTTAAAGCCTCAAGAGGTTAAAGACAAAGCACATGTTATAAATTCAATGGCAGCCACGCTGGATAAACAGTACCCAGGAGTTCCTTCAGTAAGTTTTACGAACCTAACTAACGACTCTCAACTTGTAGACCTTAGAACTGCTGCTGAAAGAAATATCTCAACTCTTCCAAAGGCAATCAGCAAAGAAGACTACGAAGCTAATTACGAAAGTTATAAAAACAAGCAGATCGTTGGATTTGATACTTTAGGGCAAAGATCGATTGTCTGGGTTAGTGAACAACGCGCTTATGGGATTGAAGCTTATAATCTACACGGCGGAATATTGGCGTGGGCCCACGCTGGTGGAAAATTTATAACACCAAGTGGAGAAGAAACTAAAACTGTTCATGTCTACGCTCAAGCGTGGGATATGCTGCCTGAAGGCTTTGAGGCGATAACTGAATGAGTACTAAAACATTGGTGAATATTAACGGAAAAGTTGTCACCCCAGAACTTGCGACAGTTTCCGTTTTTGATCGCGGCTTTCTTTATGGAGATTCTGTTTACGAAGTCACTATGACTAAAAACGGTATTCCATTTATGATGGAAGCCCATTTAGACAGACTAGAATCATCTGCCAGTAAAATTGGCTTGCCCCTGCCGTTTAATCGAGACGAAATCACCAATCAAGTGATCAACACTGTAAAAGAACTTGGCTCAACAAAATGCTACGTCAGAATCGTCTGCACTAGAGGCGAAGGCGAAATCACCCTTGATCCAACAGCTGATCAAGTTGGAAACTTTATTTTAATTACCAAAGAACTGCCTGAGTACCCAAGACATTGGTATGAAAAAGGTGTGTGGATGGTGATCTCCGATGTTGTCAGAAATCATCAACGTTCAACAGACCCATCTGTTAAGTCTGGCAACTATCTCAACAACGTTCTTGCCATGGGCGAAGCAAAGCGCGCCGGAGCTTTTGATGCCATCATGCTCAACCATCAAGGGATGGTCAGTGAAGGGACAACCTCCAATATTTGGATGGTAAAAGATGAAACGTTTATTACTCCTCCACTTGATGCAGGCCTTCTAGGTGGCATCACTCGCCAAAGTCTGCTTGATATGGGCAAAAATAATGGACTGAAAATGCTGGAAGAGAATATATCACCGGAGCAAATCAAAGCAGCTGACGAGGTTTTCTTAACCAGTACGACGAAAGAAATTGTGCCCATCGTCAAAATTGATGATCAAATTATCGGAAATGCCCAACCCGGCGTAAATACAAGAAAGCTCCATGTCATGTACCAAGAATTGATGGAAAATCATTATAAAAGTGAGAAATCTCGCCTAAACATTTGATTGTTCGGTCGTACTTCGTTGACACATAGTCATGCGATTTGATAGCTATACCAATCTTAATTTATACAGTTGCAGCTGTTGCCACTTTAGTAATAGAGGAATTTGACCATGGCAAAAAGTACTACCGGACGTAGCCGTTTTAAACTTCAACGCGCATTAGGCCTTGAATTACCAGGACTTGGTAAATCAGGTGCTCTAGATCGTCGCCCATATGGACCTGGTGTTCACGGAAATCGTCGTAAGAAAATTTCTGATTACGCTGTTCGTATGAAAGAAAAACAAAAACTAGTTTATCACTACGCAATTCGTGAGAAGCAACTTGTGAATTACGTGAAATCAGCTAAGCGTGATCGTTCACGTGCTTGGATGGATACACTTCTTATCAACCTTGAAAGACGTTTAACTAACGTTATCTTCCGTTTGAATTGGGCACCATCAATGCTTGCTGCTTCTCAAATGGTTAGCCATGGCCAAATTTTGGTTAATGGTAAGAAAGTTGATAGAGCATCAATGCTTCTTAGCAAAGGTGACGTTATCTCTCTAACTGAGAAAGGTTACGCCAACCAACTTTATAAGCAAGGTCTTGAATCTCCTCGTATGTCAGGTGTTCCAGCTTGTTTCACTATCGAAGGTACTGACAAGAAGAAAGCAACTATGGTTGAGTATCCTCTACCATCAGATATTCCTTTCGAGTACAACGGTCAGCTCGTAACGGAATACTACTGGAAAGTAAAATAGTTCATAGTTACCTTGAAAATTATTTTAAAAAAGAAAGCTCCCAACTCGGGAGCTTTTTTTTGGCCTATTTTCTAAGATCTGTACTTGATACGTTTTCAAACTGATGGTGTGCAAGAATTTCAATTTTCAAAGCTGGGCAAAGATTTTGAATAATCTGAGTTGTTTGAGTCATTTGTTGATCGACAATATTTCTTGGAACGACATAAAGAGTTTCTAAGCAATTCAGTAACGTTTTTACTTCTTTCCATTTTTCTAAATTCACAAAGCTATCGGCACCGATACACAAAGAGCGCTTACTCCACTTAGTTTGTGGAAGCCAACTGACTGTCGGATTACCGACTTCAAGATTAATGAAACCCGGATATAGACTGGTGTTTTGTGGAAGCGCTTTCATGAGGTCTAAAATTGTTTTAAGTGTTATCAAGCGGTCATCTTGTTTCCATGGATTTGAATCGGGAACAACCACTAAAGACTCAACTGGAGTTAAATCAACACAGGCCTGATGTCCTTCATGCCAAGGGTTAAAGCTTCCAGGATAAAAACAAATACTCTGCGACTCAGGTTGAGAAAAAATTCGAGGAAGAATAACTTTTGGATTATTGATACCATCAAAATGCGTCCATTGATTCGCAATAAATTTAAAAATATGGCTTTCTTGAATTTTAGATAAAGCAGGCGGATTCAAAAGAGAGAACCAATCGCTTACTTCAAAACGTAACTCTAAATCCTCTCCTGAATTTCTAAACTCCATTTGCATAACTCTATTGTGCCCTATTCTTATGATTTTGAAAGGTCTCGCGTAAATACAACGCGACTGCCAGCCAAATCAAGGCAAAAGCCCCAGCATGTCTAAGCGTAAAGCGTTCTTGAAAAATAAGAACAGCTAATAAAAACTGCAATGTAGGAGCCAAGTATTGAATGATTCCAACCGTTGAATAATTAATGAGTTTAACCGCTTTATTAAAAAAGATAAGAGGAAAGATCGTGATTGGCCCAGCTAAGGTTATATAAAGCTGGTTTGAGAGCGATAAACCACCAAACTCAAATGGGAATAATCGCCCTGCCAATGGAGTCATCACTGCGATTGCGACAACCATTTCAAACATCAAACCATGAGCGGCACCAAGTGGAGCTTTTTTTCGAACTAATCCATAAAGCGCAAAGCTAGAAGCTAATGCCAATGAAATCCATGGGGCGCCTAAATCTCCAGCAAACATAATGGCAAGACCAAGTCCCGCCAGTGCAACCGCTGCTTGTTGATTACGTCTAAGGCTCTCACCTAGAAACAGCGTTCCTAAGACAATATTCAAGAGTGGATTTAAAAAATAGCCAAGACTGACTTCAAGAACGTGTCCTTTTGATACGGCCCAAATAAAAATCACCCAATTTGCGATGATTAAAAAAGCCGCCAGCAAGGCAAAGAAAAACGTTTTAGGCTCTTTTAAAACTTTAAAGTCTTTCCAAGAACGAGTCCAAAAGACATAAGCTAATATCGGCAAAACACCCCATATAACTCGATGGTAGAGCAATTCCCATGCTGACAAATAGGAGATTTGCTTCCAATAGATAGCTATGATTCCCCAAAATGAAAAAGCAAAAGCGGCGTAGCTAATTCCTTTTTTGGTTTGAGATTCATTCATTATTATTCCACCTAGCTTTGAATTCAGGTTAAAATAACACCATGATCCTAGAATTAGAAAAAGAAAAGATCTCGGCGCGGTTTTCCTTACAATTGGATCTCAATTATTCGCCTATTTCACGTTATGAACAGATTCCAAAAGAAGATCAAGAAGATTTAATCTCAGGTGATGCGGCCTTTTTTGCTATTTCGGTAGAAGCCAATTGTTTTGGAGAAGTTTATCATTTCGTCTCTCAAGGAATGATTATGAGCCTTGATGAAGAAGACAGAGAAGAAGAATTTGAAGCTTTTGTAAGAAGTGAAGGCGGACTGTTTGACGATATTATCACTAGACTAAAAGTATGGACCAACGAGATTGGTGATAAGCCTCGCTGGTCAAAATAACTTAAGACTTTTTCTTCACTTCACATTGACCACTTTTACAGCAGCTCTTATCAGTCTTACATTGCATATTTTCGCCGCAACATGACTTACTGTCGTGATGACCCATATGAGAACAAGACACCATCATTAGAGATAAACCTAAGAATACAATATTCGCTAGTTTTTTCATTTCTATACTCCTTGATAATAAAATCTGATTGTATCACTAACTAAGAAATTAGAACTCTAGGAAAAAGGTTACTGGACCATCATTATCAAGTTCCACATTCATATGGGCGCCAAATCGACCCGTTTGAACTGGGACTTTTTCACGCAGTTGATCGAGAAAAATTCTAAACAAAACTTGAGCCTGGGCCGGTGCCATCGCTTGATCAAAGCTAGGTCGATTCCCTTTTTGCCCATCCCAAGCCAAGGTAAACTGCGAGATGGCCAAAATTTGACCACCAGTTTGAGCGATATCAAAATTCATTTTCTCTTCTTCATCACTGAAGATTCTCATTTGCACAATTTTTTTGACTGCTTTTTGAACCTGCTCCTCAGTATCCCCTTGAACCAGACAGACAAAGATAACCATCCCGTGATCAATCTCACCTATAATCTCGTTATCAACGGTGACTTTAGCGGACTTTGTTCGTTGAACTAGAATTTTCATTGTCTTCCTAATGCATTAAGATACAGGGATGTCCCATCAACTTATTTTGCCAGACAACCCCCTTATAAGTCGAGACTCACCAGTCTTATGGATCAGTTCATGCTTATTGGGTAAGAAGGTTCGCTATGATGGTAAGGATAAATTTCATCTAGGTGTTGTCACGCTTTCAAAAGTCTTTGCTCACTATAGTATCTGCCCAGAGCTAGAGATGGGGTTAGGTGTTCCTAGAGAACCAATAAGTTTGAAGGATGATGATCTTATAGAGAATAAGTCAGGCCAATCTCTAAAAGCATTGGCAGAAAGAACAAGCAATCAAATCATAACGCAACTCACCCCTCCATCGGCATTGATTGTAAAATCGAAATCTCCATCTTGCGCCTATAAAAGTTCTCCAAATTTAGCCAATGATAAACTCTATAGTGGTGTCTTTACCCAAGCAGTCATCAAGCAATATCAAGGTATTAAAATAGTTGAGGAAAACAATCTAGAAACACTGTCTCAAGTTTTAGATTTCGCCCAAAGTCTTCACGCCGAACGTTCACAGCTCGAAGATTTACATTCAGTATGGAATTCTCTAGCCTAGTTTACATGAAATTTATTTTGAGTTGCCTTATCTTGATTTGGAGTCAATTTGCTTTAGCGCAATCGATTGTGGCTACAGGTAGATTTGAAAATTTCTCTTTTGAGTTTTTGGCAAAAAATCCAATAGATCTACAAACAGAATGTATTAATTTTGCAGTTAAACAGAGAATTGCTCATATTGATGATATCTACGTTTCATTTAATGGTAACAAAAGACTTCATCTGCATAACAGTGATGGTGTTTGGCATTACCCTAAACATTTTTGCGCAGAACTTTTTCAAACCGCCCAGACAATTGATATTACTCCACCAAGTCCAAGCGAATTTAAAGAAGTTGAAGCCATCGTTCGCTATGGTGACTTTAAATTTGTAGGTTCTCACGAGGCTGAAGTTTTTAACGACTGCATCAACCAATTAGAAAGCTCACAGATCAATGAACTCGACTATATCAGAGCTCGCTTAGTCGGTTCTCGTTGGGTAACTTTAAGAAATAATGATGGTTGGTGGAGAGGTGCTCAGCGCATTTGTACTCTTATCGATCAAACTTTATTCGCTAAAAAGAATCATCGCTCCCCTTCAATTGTTGCTAACGATTAAAGTAAATCACCACGATAATTTTTAGCACCTTGAATGGCCCCAGCATTTGCTTTGGCCGCTTCACCGGCTTTTTGCTCCAACTCCTGAGATAATTGCTGTGTCTGCGATAATCCTTTTTTTAAAGCCTCAATTTTAGCTTTAAGCTCTCCAATTTCATTAGCGAGCTTACCAGCTTTACCCTGCGACTTCTCCAATCCCTCTTTTAGTCCAGCAAGTTCTTTTTCAAGATTTGCCTTTTCTTCACCGGGTAAACTATCTCCTGAAACTTCTAATTTTACGGAAGTCGCTATAAGGTTTTCTTTTTGCCCTTCCATTTTCAATTCAACGGCATCTTGTAAGGCTTTCTTACCTTCGAGTCTTTTTTCTAATTTACCCAACTCTTCAGTTTGGTCATCAAGCTTATTCTTAGCCTCTTTTGCTTCTTGCTCGACTTTAAAAAAATCTCTTCTGGCTTGCTCTCCTCTAGCAGAGGCTTGAAGTGCGACTTCTTCTTTAGCATTTTTACTGAATTTATTATTATCTTGTCTCTTTTTAAGTTGTGACCTTGCACCTACGCCACCGGGAACGAAGAGTTCCTCAATCGCTTTTTTAATTTGCTCTTCACTCATTTTATTAATATCTGCCACCATACGAAGCATATTCTTTTCGTTCTCGTGAAGATTCTTTGGCAAAGTATTATTTGATTGCTGCTCAACAGGTGCATAAGGTTTAGAACCTAGACCCTCAACATTTTTATAAATAGGAATAACTTGATAGTTACCGCCTTTACGCGTCGATGTAACAACTCCTTTAGCTTTTCCATTTTGTAAATCAACGAGGATTGTTCCAGGAATTCGCCCAGCAGCACTCTTTGGTACGCTCCAAAAGACGGAGTTTTTCTGATCCACTTTTGTTTCTTCTAAACTGCTTGCAGTTGCAAAGTAGTAGAGTTTTTTTTCATTTTCCGGAGTTGCCTCCTTATCTGCAAAACTTATTCTGCGATAAGGAATATAGTTGGCCTTATAAAAGCAATAGGGATGCTCTCCTTCTTTTTCACAAAAAGAGAATTGAATATCTATTAAGGGACGATCATCACTTGTTCTAAAAGATAATAAATAATCATAAGGGTCTTTAAGGGCCGGATCCATGATTGACTTTAAAACGGCAAACTCGCCAATACCTGAAACGAACATTCCTTTACCAAATTGCACTCGACCAGAGCGGTCATGCAGCTCAACGTAAACCACAGCATCTTTCATTTCGATATTCATCGCCATAGCAAAACTGAGATTGAAGAATAGTAGAAAGAAGAATTTCACCATGCATCCCTATCGGTCATTTCAAGCTCTTAGCAAAGTGTAACTCAAAAGAGAGTACGACCAAATATTAGATACTTAGCGAATTACTTAACTACCTACACCAGTGCCATTTTAAATTTTAGGGCTTATAAGGACTCATGAAATTTTTCTTGTTGTGTCTATTCTATTCAGTTCAGCTTTTTGCCAGTGATTACCACTGTGCCAGTGATCACATTAATGATGCGATTGAAATTAATCGAGAGCACAGATCTTTATATAAAAATGGAAATGATAAAGAAGCAGCAAGAGTGATTAATCGTCTTATCTTCATTGAAAAGATCATGCATCCCTTTAGTATTTCTCTTGATCGTTCAGCTGAAAAACTTATTGATAATGGTCTAGCTATGTGGTGTGAAGACTTTGTTTCGATGGATTCACTTCCTGACTTTCAACTAACAGGTCCTATTCCAACTAAAGCCTTTATTCCTTTTGATAAGGTCAAATTAAAACAGATTCGAAAAAAGATTAAATCTTTTGAAATGTCTCAGGCGTCGAAGTTGTATTCAGAAATTGTCGCCATTATTGAAATTGATCTTGAAGATAAAAATTATAATTGTGTCACTAAGCATTTTTTAGAATCAACCGCCAGAAGTTTAAAGTTAGCGATGCAAAGAAATGAGTCAATAGCTTTAGAAAACAAAAAAGACTTTTTAAAGGCGACCAAGAAAATGATGAAACAAATGAGTTTGGCCTTGCTAGTGGCTCCATCATTAGATCGAATGGCTGCTAAGGTTCAAATGAGGGGTGTCCCTGTTTTATGCCAAGAAATGCCTTTGATTCCTTATTAACTCTTTGTTTTTATTAAAAAACCAGAATAACTATAAAATAAAACTATGATCTAAAGCTAAAAATATTACTTTTATTAATAGTCAATTCTCGTAAACTAGCCTCACAAATCAAAAACAAATTGGAGGCAACGATATGAAATTTTTAACACTAGCAATTCTCTCTCTAGGTCTTAGCGCTCAAGCAGCAGACTACTCTTTCAATGCCAAGGCAAGCAAGCTTGAATGGGAAGGCAAGAAAATCAGTGGAGCCCACATGGGTGAAGTTTCACTCAAAGAAGGCAAGATCGAACTTAATGAAGGCGTCCTAAAGGGCGGAGAAATCCAAATTGATCTATCATCTATTACGACGACAGATCTTCAAGGTGAATGGGCCGATAAGCTAGTTGGACACCTTAAGAGTGATGATTTTTTCAGTGCTGAAAAGCATCCAACAGCGACTTTCAAAATCGACTCAGCTAAAAAAGTTTCTGGCAACAAGTTTAAAGTGACTGGTCCTTTAACAATCAAAGGCAAGAGCGCTCCACAAACTTTTGAAGTTTCAGTTAAGACTGAAGGCGATAAAGTTACAGTTAACGGAGATATTTCTATCGATAGAACAACTTACGATATTAAGTATGGCTCAGGTAAATTCTTCGATCCTAAGTCTCTTGGCGACAAAATGATCAATGATAAGTTCACAGTTAAACTGAATTTAGTAGCCAACAAGTAATATAAGTATCTGATTTTATGAATACAGGGGGTTTCTTTACCCCCTGTTATTTTTACAACGCAGCTCGTCAAAATCATCGCCATCCTATAGTCTACTACCAAATTATTTAGATTTAGAACTCGTCCACTTTCAGGAGACTATATGAAGCAACTCACTTACCTATCATTTGCGGCATTATTGATCGCAGGAACTTTTGGCGTAGATCAAGTCCACGCACAATCAGGCCGTCGCTATAATGGCCCACGCGTTGATTACGATTTTCAAAATTCTCCTCCAGCGAGATTTTCAAATTGTGAGGCTTTCGAAAGAAATAATCAACCAACCCACTTAAAGGTTTGTCAGTTTGCATTTGCTGAAGCTAGACGTATGGCCGATGTTTTCGCCGGCCAAGAAGGAAGAATTGAAGGATATCACCGTGGGTATGCTTGGGGTTTAAATCAAGGAATCGATAAGAATATTTCCAATATTGGTGAAATGAGACGTGGAGCAAGTGAGCTTAGATTTTATGAGCATAAATTATCTGTTGCCGATGAAATGGGAATTGATAAAGCTGAAAAAGATGCAACTCCACTTGCAGCCCAGGAAGTACGAAGCCGTTTTAATAGTGCAGTAGATTCTGGTTCTGCACCAAACGATCGCTTCCAAGTTCCTCAGTCTTTTTATGAAGGTGAAAGAAATGCATTTGAGCGCTTTGTTGGAAAAGTTCCAACGGTTCAAGATGTTATTAGAAGAGATCGTTATAATGGACAATTGATTGTTTATAGAGACTTTGATCGAACTTATAGAGACGCACCACCAGTAAGAAGACGTGTCGTCGATATGTACAGTAACGATGGAGTCTATCGTCCAGTATTTAACCGCTATGATACACCAGATGAAATTATGCGTTTATGGCTTAATCGTCGTATTGATGCCTACACTCGTTACGATCGTTTAAATCAAGGTGCACCAACTAATGCTGATGGATCATTGATTACAAACTTTCAAGACTTGTTTCAATCGATCTTTACAAAAGCCTACATGCACCAAGCTCGTTATAGTTTCTCAAGAAACTTTAATGAAGGTCTAGACTTAGGTTTTTGGCACGGTGAAGATATTGGCCTTGAAGTTGGTGCTGAAGTTGCTCGCGCACGTGGTCTTCAAGATGCCTTTGACCAAGAGTTCAGAGTTCGTTCAATCAATTCTTATAAAGATCAGTTTCACAGAAGTTTTGCTGACAGCTTTCAAGCAACTTTTGCTGACTATAGCAATAACTCAAAGCTTTCAATCGAGTTGATTGAACTTATTGGTGAAGATAGTGATGGTATTATTCAGCCCGGCGAAAAGCTTAAGATGAAGTTTAAAGTTGTTAATGCTGGTGGAAAAGGAAGCGATCTAAGAATTCAAGCTCAAGGTGATATCGTCAATGGATCAACTGAAACGAAGTCAATTGCAGCGCTTAAGTCAGGAGTCTTTACTACAGGTTTAATTGCAACTGTTGATCCTCGCTTAGGTAACAGAGCAAGAGCTAATATCATTCTTAACGTAAACGGAATGACTGATAGTATCGGAACAAATGTATCGTTTCTTGTTCAAATGACAGCTCAATCTGCGAGCCTAAACGCACTTCGTGGTTCTGCTTTGATCAATGTTACTGCTGAAAACGTTGCAACAGTTACAACTCCAAGAGCGGTTAAAGCAACTGTTACGATTAACGGAAAAACATTTGAAGCAACTGGAACGACTCTTGAGCCGGGTCAAGTTCAAAAACTAGTGATCGACGTTCAAGGACTTGATCCTTATGCCTTAATCACTTCAAATATTTCTGGAAACCTTGAACTTAAACTTGGTGATCAGCAAATTGAAGCCAGAAATATTAGACTTCAATCGAATAACACAACGGCTGATTCAATTGAATACTTCGACCTGCTTGCAAACTCAAAAGGTGTCGTCCCAGCAGGAATTGGTGCCGGAACACAAACACAAAAAGTTTTAGAGTATGTCGCTTCAATCAACGATATCGAAACAACTAGAAATAGTGGTCGCGGTGGAAAAAATATGTACAAGAAAGAAGCGAGTTCAACAGTTGTTGGAAAGATTCGTGATACAAAAGTTAAGCGTGAACAAACGCAAGAAGCCAAAGGTCATTATGCTAGACTTGGTAATATTCTAATGAAGGCAAAAGACAAGTTTAAGTCTTTCCTTGGAATTGCTCCAAAACGTAAGCATTACACCAAGATCGTTGAAGAGATCATTAATAACTAACAGCTTTTATTAGCCCTCCTTCACGGAGGGCTTTTTCCTGACTAATATACACGGTAAACCTCGCGTCATGGCGAAGCTAGAAATTCTCCTTTAAACTTAGCTCCATGAATAAAAACGACTCTCTAAAACTTCTCAATAATGAATTAAGCTCACTTACATCTACGGCAATTGGTCGAAGAGCTTTCTTATCCTCTTTGCCTGTCTTATTGGCGGCATGTTCAAGTGTTCAAAAAACTCGAATGAGGGAGGGTGATAATAGCGGTCAACAAGCAGCCCTGACTCCACAAGAAGAAAGAAAGATGGCCGATGAGTATGGCCCACAAATGGAGAAAGAGTATCCTCCACTTCGCGATCAATTCTCACAGACTTATATCAAAGAACTTGGTGATAAAATTGTTAGGGCGAATAATATCGGTGGCAAGCCTTACGAATATCGTTTTACCCTCGTCGATGCAAAAATGGTTAATGCTTTCGCTCTTCCTGCAGGCGCGATCTATGTCACTAAGCCTCTTCTTTTGATGGCCGAAAATGAAGCTGAACTTGCCGGAGTGATCGGACATGAAATTGGTCACGTCAAAGCAAGGCATACGGCCGAAAGAATTCAAAAAGAAAAAAGTGAGAAGACCAAGAGTATCTTATTAGGACTGGGTGGCGCTCTACTTGGTGGTGCCGCCGGTATTGGCTTGGCCAAAGCTATTTGTAAAAAAGAAGATAAAGAATGCCTAAAGCGTGTTGCTCTTTATGGAGCAGCGGCAGGTGCAGCAGGAGGGCTTCTGATTCAAAAGTTTGCGTTCATGGCACATTCTAGAGAAGACGAGATGGAAGCCGATAGAATTGGTTTTAGAACATCAGTCGCTGCTGGCTATCACCCACTCTACGTTGGAAAATTCTACGAAAAACTTCTGGCAATGGAGCAGCAGTATTCAAAGAAACAGGATAAGTTTAGTGCAACATTTACTGATGCTATGAGTACTCACCCACCTAGTATACAACGAGTGAATCAAATGAAAGAATTAGCCTCACAAGTTTCAAATCAAGGTGATATTAATTCTGCTGATTTTAATAGAATTAAACAAAGACTAAGTTAACAAAGGGATCAAGATGAATTCAAATGTTGGATTATTAATTTTAAGAGTTTCTACTGGACTCATCATGCTTTTTTCTCATGGCTGGGGAAAATTGATCAATTTTTCAACGATAGCACCAGGCTTTGCTGATCCCATTGGAGTTGGACCAAATATTAGTTTGGCCTTAACCGTATTCGCTGAAGTGTTTTGTTCTGTTGCAGTTATTATTGGTTTAAAAACAAGATGGGCCATTGTTCCACTCGTTATCACAATGATTGTTGCCATAGGCATCGTTCATGGATCTGACCCATGGGCTAAAAAAGAACTTGGTATGATGTTCATGGTTTCTTTTCTAACCCTGTTTTTTACAGGCGCTGGAAAATACTCTGTCGACGGAATTATGGGTAAAAGCTAAGATTTGATTTAGCGCTAAGTCAATTAGCGCTAATCTATATAAAGTTTCATCAATTCTTTAGTTGTATTGGATCGATGAAACTTCTCAACGTGTTTTCGACCTTCATGAATCAAATTTCTTCTCAAACTCTCATCATCGAAAACTTTATCTATAGCATCAGCGAGGTCCTCGTGATGATGAGGATTAATATAGATTGCCCCTGGTCCGGCCGTTTCAGGAAAACATGATCCTTGTGAAGTAATCACAGGAATTTCACTAAACTGAGCTTCAATGATGGGAATCCCAAAACCTTCATAAAAAGAAGGAAAAGCAAAAAGAGCGGCAGATTGATAAACGGCTGGTAAGTCTATCGACAATATATTCGATCTAATCAGAACTCTAGATGTTAACTTTAGAGCGTCGATAGTATTTATAAGTTCTTTTTTATTTTTTGTATTACCATCTCCCACGATAACTAGGGGCATATCTGTCTTCGCATGGGCCAAGGCTCTAACGAGTCCAAGAACATTTTTTCTTTGCTCAATGGCGCCGACAAATAAAATATAGTTTTTAGGCAAATCATAAATGGTACGTACTTCATCTAAGCGCTTCTCTTCAAGCTTTTTATAGAACCGATGATGACAGCTTTGATATTTAACGACAACTTTATCAGGGCTTATGTTGTAATGTTCAAGAATATCAGACTTTGTTTGCTCGCAAATAGCGACAACAATGTCAGCCACATTACAAGCGTGTCGGAATTTATTGTCATAAACCTTTCTATCAATCCAAGGAAAATATTCAGGGAATTTTAAATAGATGAGATCATGAATAGTCACAATCTTTTTTATATCTAGTTTCTCTATTCCTTTTGGTAATTCATGTGAAAGACCATGATAAATATCAAGACCGCTTGTTTTTAATTCGTTAGTTAATAAAAAGGAACGCCATATGGACTGCATCGACTTCGAAAGACCATTTGGTTCATGTGTGATGAACTGAGAATGTTTTTTTGACCAATCAAGAGCTCTGGGATCGGTAATAGTTGGGCTATAAAGATGGTATTCATGCTCAGGATAGATTTTACCTAATCCCTCTAATAGATTACGGCCATAATTTCCAAGTCCTCTGAAATTATGAAAAACTCGTTTTGCATCAAATCCAATTTTCAAGACACTCTCCGAAAATAATATCTTACAGCGAAGATATTATCACGTCATCACCTCATCCTTCAGTTGGAATATTTAATTTTTGATTTGCATAAATAATATTATTAGATAGACCATTATTTCTGCGAATTTCGTCAACTGATACGTTAAAACGTTGTGCTATCTTGCTTAGATTGTCTCCACTTCTCACGCGATAAGTGACGATACTTGAACCAGGAATATCCAATCTCTGGCCTGGAAAAATTCTTGATCCTCTCATCTTATTTGCTTTTCTGATATCTATGATGCTCACACCATATTTTTTAGCAATAACAGATAGATTTTCACCTCGAGAAACTCTATGTGTTTTTGTCTGTTGTGCTGTTGATACTGCTTGGGCACTTGAACCAGGAAGAGTTAAGCGTTGACCGATATAGATTCTTGAGCTTCTTAAATTATTAATTTTTTTCAAGGTAGAAAGACTTATTCCATACTTTCTAGCAATAACACTTAGATTTTCACCGCGACGAACTTTATGCTTTGAGCTACTACTCGCAATTGCTCTTGGAGCTCTGATTGTTGGTAAATCAACTGAAGAAATCTTCTGCGCTTGACTCTTAGGTACGAGCAAACCATACGCTCCCCTAACTCTAATATGATCACCTTTAATATCGGGATTCATCTCTTTTAACGTTGAAATAGGAACAGATGAAAGTTTAGAAAGCGTTTTTAAAGAAAAGGATTCATTAACCTCGACCAATGCAGCTGATCCATAAACTGAGTCTTTAGAGTTATGAAAAAATCCAAAGCGTTCTTCATTTTGAACCAGCTGTCTTGCTGCGGCGACCTTTGGAACATAATAAGCTGTTTCTTTTGGAATCATCTTCTTTGAAACCAAAACTTTATAACTTCTCGTTCTGCCTTTTCTGATGGCACGAATAATTCGGTACTCTCCAGCATTATAGGCTGCCATCGCAAGTTCCCAAGAACCAAAAATATTATAGAGATCACTAAAGTATCTAGCGGCTGCGTGAGTGGATTTATAAATATTCCATCTTTCATCAACTTGAGAATCAACTCGTAAACCATAATGTCTTGCAGTTTTTGGCATGAATTGCCATGGACCTGCTGCTCCAGCAGAGCTTTTAATTTTTGTGTTATAGCCAGACTCGATTAAACCTACATAGAACAAGTCTGTTGGTAGGCCATGCTCTTTTAGGATATGAAAAACGAGCTGTTTAAATTTATGACCGTTTTGAAGATGGCGAGAGAACCTTTCGTGATCTTTTTTAGTAAAGTAGTTAAGCCAAAAATCGTAGTGTTTCTTCGAATAATCAAGTGCAATATTATCATCTGAAATATTATTATTATCGACGTAAACGTCTTTTGTTCCTTCAACTTCAAAAGCTTCGCTTTCAGCTTGATTTTCATAATCATTGATATTTGCATCAACGATTTCAATATCAGTTGTAACATCAGACTGAGCTTGTGATCGAAATTGTGAAATCGAGCTACAAGAGCTTAATAGAAGTGCAAGAGGCAAGATCAGTACAAGATTAGTCACATGAGGCTCCAAAATTAACAGACACTTAAGTCTATTTTAGAGACTTCTTATTCATGATGCTAGTTAGCCTTTAAACGGCAACTATTTCGCCTTGTTGCATTGTCATTTATAAAGGAAAAATGGAACTAGAAACCAGGATCAATTTTGCCGCTTACGACAACTCTGCCACCAATTTTCATATCTGCAGAAGGAATTGAGTCAACCACAACACGAGTTCTTAAGATAAATCTTCTCCCCTTCACTAATAGGTTTTTCCAATCAGCTTCATAAACTTGAAGATCCATACAACGTGTTAAGCAACGTAAAGTGTGTTGATCTCTATCAAAAGATAGGATTAATTGCCCTTTAACAACTTTTTCGTCGCTGCTTTCATTTACAAAAGCAATCGCCTCTTCAGCTGTTACATTTTCATGTCCAAAAACTTTATCTTTTGCTTCAAGATAAACTTCAATTTTTCTAAAGAAATGTAGTGAAATCTCTTCGTTATTGGCCATAGCATTGAGTTTAATTGCTTTTACGCTTAAGTCTCTCAAAGCACCCAAATTAGCACCTTCTAGCTCGGGAAATTCAAAAACAACAGGATCAACCGGAACATCTTTGCCATCCTCTTCATGTAAGGTCATATCGGCCAGGGATGAGGCGATATTACTAAAAATCGGGCCTACTAAAGAGACCGAATTCACTTGTTGAGTGATATCTGGGATATCAATAGAAGATATAGGAACGACAAGTTCTAGCTCAGTACCAGAAAGTGGAGCCGGCTCAACTAAAGGAATTAAGCTCTCTTTAGCGCTGCAAGCGACGAGACAAAACAAGGCAGATATTTGTAGCCAAAATCGTATTTTATTCATGAATGGAATATACAGATAAATAGCTACTGTCGCAATGCACCATATCCTTTTTACATATATAATTTCAGGCACTTAGGCTGTCGTATCATTTTTACATGCGGCGCACAAATTTCTTTAAAAGCACGTTCGTTTTCTATACAATTACGCCATGCAAAAATCCTTCTTTAAATCATTAGCTCTGGCCTTAGGATTGACTGCCATATCAGGCGTCGCCTTTGGTGCTTACTATTCAACACTTCCAGAGGGTGTTCGTGTTGCTGTTTTTCGCCAAGTCATGACCAGTACAATTGATGAAGAGTTCAATAGTAATTCCAAGCCAATTGGATTTGACGTTAATGTTAACCTAAACGCCGCTGCTCTTAGAGAATCAAGTTCTATCTCTGAATATATTTTTTCAGAACTTCAAAATATTTCGCAATCAGCTTATGACACCTTTACGTTTGGGACATATAAGATTGATGGCCGTGCAGAAGTCAATGTTCAAGGCTACGCTTTTGGTTATGGCATAAATGATCGTATAACGACTTATATGAGTGTTCCTATTTATAACGCTAATGTTGTAATGGATATGCAAAGAACTGGAGCCGATACACAATCTCAGGTTCTTCAAATATTAAACGGAACAAACTCTAACAATCAATTCCAAACAACATTTCAAGAGTTTTTGTCAGGTCAAAACTTAGGTGTAACTGAAGGGCTTATTCAATCAGTTGTTACCAACCTCTATGGCTATAAGCCATTGGGTTCTTGGCAAGCAAGAGGTTTGGGTGACGTAGATCTTATCACTCTTATTCGCCTTTCAGATTGGAAGGATGCTGGACTTGCGGCAACCTATGGTATCACTTTTCCTACTGGCAGAATTGATGACCCTGATCTTTTACAAGACTTTGCTTTTGGTGATGGTCAAACTGACGTCTTCGCAGAAATCGGTGGTGGTGTTACTAAAGGTCATTTAGAACTTGAATCTTCTATTCGCTACACTTATCAAATTGCTGCAGATAAAGAGTTAAGAATTCCAGAAAGCTCGCAGTTTGTTTTGTCTGATCGTAAAGGAACTTTTAAGGAAAAGCTTGGAAATAAAGTTGATTTCATGCTTGGATCGAAATGGAATTTTAACGATCAATGGGCCTTATTAGGTCAGTACTTATATAGCCATATGGGTGAAGCAAAATACGAATCTGAATATCAAAATGCCAACTCAATACTAGCTGAAAATACTGCTGTTGATACTCACACTGCAAGGTTTGGAGTTAACTACAGCACCGTTGGCTTATATAATCGTGGCGCGTTTATGCTACCGCTACAAGCGAGTCTTTCAGGACAATCAATCTTTGCAGGAACTAACACTCCTACTTATACTCGATTTGATTTTGAGGTGAGATTTTTCTTTTAAATGACGTAGTTATAGTTCAGGGTGCCGTTATCTTCTTGAATGGCATTAAATGGGTCACTTGAAATTAGAAGGCAACCATCAAGATCATAAAAATCAACGTTATTAGCTATATTCATAGCACTACTTATTCCTAGACTCGTTTCAACCATACAGCCAAGCATCGTTTTTAATCCAAGCTCGCGCGCCGTTCTTAGCTGCTTGAGCCCACGCATATATCCACCAGCTTTCATAAGTTTAACATTTACTCCATCAAACAAATCTTTAAATTCGGGCGTGACTTCACCACTCGTCAAAGATTCGTCAGCAAATATTAGAAAACCTGATTTGCTTTTAATTTCACGATACATTTCAAAGTTCTTAGCGGGGAATGGTTGTTCTATAAATTGTATAGGAACGTCTTTTAACTTTTCAGTTAAATTCAAGAAGCTCGAAGGGTCATCATAGGCTTCATTTGCATCAAGTCTAAGAGGCCCTTTATAAAACTTTCGAACCTCTTGTATAACTTCTAGAGCACCCTCACTTCCAATTTTAATTTTTAGTGCGGCAAATCTAGAGAGTTTATGCTCAGAAATGAACTTCTCAATTTGTGAGGGCTCCATCATAGGCAGTGAAAATGAAGTATGAATGCCATGAACTTGGGGAACACACAGGAGTTGATGAATAGTGCGATCAGACATTTGAGCATTGAGATGCGCCATCGCCGATTCAAGTCCAAAGCTTAGAGAGCAAGCCAGATCAAGCTCACTAACCAGCGCAATGAGTTTTTCTAAAGAGGAAATATCCTCTGCTCCATGATCTAAAAATAATTGAAACTGTTCTTCAATAAGTTTTTCCGACTCATTATATCGGATATTAAAAGCAACTTCACCTTGTCCCCTACTGCCATCGCATTCAACTGTGACAATAAAGTTCGTTTTTGATAATGAGGTACCTCTGGCAATTTTCCATGGAAATTTAAGAGGCAAATCAATTTTTTTAAGTGACCATTCTAGCATCCTATGATCATGCCATACTTCCTGTTAAAATGAATAGAAATTAGATAATAATTTGTAGGTTTTAATGAATATAGAACTCGCTATAAAAGCTGTCACAATCATAGGGGTTATGTATCTCATAGCCAAAATATTAGCGCCTTTTGTTGGTGAGTTTTTTAACCCTTATAAATCCAAAAAATCATCCCATGATTTAGAAACAATGATTAAAAGAAAAGAAGAATTATTACGAGTTACTGGTGCGGCCGGTACCGTTGCAGTTACTTCAACACATTCTTCGAGCAAAACAAAGAAAGATGATAGAAAAGCTGATTATTTAGAGCTTGTAAAAAGTGAATTTTCCTACCTCTCCCAAAAACACAATAAAACAGATCTCGATAAAGATCATATGGTTGAATTAAAGAAAATATTAAACCTTCTTGATTCTCTTCAATGGGGTCAATCTGAAGAACTTACGGCACTTAGAAGAAGATTTGAAAAATATTTAGATTTTGCTATCGACGAGTCTCTCTTTATTAAATCAATTCGCTACGGGCTCATTCACGCAAATTTAATAAACGAAAAAAATAAGCCCTCAGGCTATGAAGACCTATGTGAAGCTTCTATTATGGTTAGCTTGCACGAGATCATAAAAAATACATTTACTAACATTGAATACAAAGAAGCCTTAACTCTTTCAAAACGTTGGCATACCTCTGTCCTGATATTACAAAAAGCGTGGATTTTGTGGATTTATGAAAAAACGAAAATAGGAACTAAAGATATTGTCGAAAAATTAGTTAATTTTAATGAACCAATAAAAGCAACTGATCTGATGGAACTCTTTGGTTTTGGAATAGACAGTCTACCTTGGAAAGCTATTTTACATGATTCAGAGAAGTTAAGAAAAACAACAGATGTCATCGATACAATTAAAGAAGAGTTAGCAACAATAAAAGCTATTAACAAATTACCAGATAGCGAAAGTTTAAACCCCAAAATAGCACTTGATCTTCTTGGCTTTGAAGCAATTCCAGCGCCTGGAGTTTTGTCAAGACGCTACAAAAGACTAGCGCGAATTATGCATCCAGATAGAATAGCATCAAAAGGTTTCCCAACCGAAGTGATGCAACAAGTGAATGATAATTTTAGAACAATTAAAGCTGCTTATGAACTTTTAAAAGTTGATCAGGAATAAATCATGGTTATGAAAAAAGGTGAAGAAACGTTAAAAGAGCTTGAATCACTTCTTGTTCAAATTGTTAGTGAAACAAACGGGATCTCCCTCTCCGATACGTTAGAACTATTAGCTCATTCCTTAGTTCTTAAAAAAAGTACGGCACATGGAAAATTGATTCAAGAATTCCAAAGACTTCTATCAGGCTTTCAGCAGGATGAAGTGGATATAGATACTCTCTTAGGCCATCCTGTTAGTCATGCTTTTGCTAACTTCTTTAAACGCTTTCCTCTACCCTACCATGAAGAACATATCCATCTAACAGGCTCACTGACAGCGGAGTTTATCTGGCCTCGCCTTAAAGTCCTTTTAGAAGGAAAACATGGAAAGGTCTATGAAGAGAAAATTAAAGCTGTTTATGGAGACAAGTCTGTCCCGATCACCTGTGAAGCAGATGTCGATAATCTCATTCGTTTAAAAGAAGGTGAGCTTTTTAAAACTTATTTAAAAATCCTTTATCTTCCAAAACTTATTCTTAATTCAAAACAAGCTCACGTTGATGCTGCCTACCATATGGCCAGTGAACTTTATCATAAATACAACGTAGGAATGATAAGACTTAAATTCACCTTGTCACGCGCCAATCAAATGGACTCTGAGCAAATCCCTGGGCTTGAAGATGTCTCTGAAGAAGATGTTGTTTTAGGTCTAAACGAAGGGTTTAAAAAGTTTAAAAATGAATACCCTTTTTTCAATTATGTTTTATCTCCAAGTTTTAGAAAAGAACTCGATTTCTTTGATTCATTAAACTTTAAAACAAAACGAGAACATTTTGATCAACAAGTTGATACCATATTACATCTTTTAGAAAAATTTCCAGAGCTTAAGGGTGTATTAAATGAGGTCGATACCGTTGGCGATGAAAAGGAACTTTATCGTAAAATTCATTTTAGTGAAATGAGATCAGGTTTAAGAAGACTTCAATATAATGGTTTTAGAATTCGATCTCACCACGGCGAAACTTGGAGGATACTTAGAAAAGGAGTCCAGTCAGTCGATAATGCTATGAATATTTGGCATATCGATACGTTAGAACATGGATTATCTTTAGGAATAAATCCTAATTTCTATTTTCATAGGCTCTATCAACGAGTCATGGAGATGAATAAAGCAAAACAACCTATTCTGGCAGGAACCCAGGAACACGAAGAGCTAGACGATATGGCCTGGCATGATACCTCTGTTAAAGAAAAACTTTTTAATGGAACACCTTTAGAAGATGCTGAAGAAACATCTTTTATTAAAACTAAGTTTCATACAGCTAGAGAGATAGAACACTATCAACATGACGTTTTAAATCGAATGATTAACAAGCAAGTATCGCTGATTGCTCTTCCATCATCAAATCTAAAACTAACTGGCATGTTTCCAGATTATAAAGATCATCCTTTTTCATGGTGGGAAAAAAAAGGGGTAAAGCTTGGTGTTGGTACTGATAATTACGTCACCTTATCGACGAATTATCTTCAAGAAATGCTTTTACTTCTCTTTTCAGATCCAGAGAATTTAAAAATTACAAAGCTTCTTATGGTGACAACAAAAGAAAATCGAAGACCTTATATCAGCGCACTTCTATGGGATATGAGAAAAAAATCTATTCAATCGATAAGCTGAATTATTTTTTGCTTAACTTGGCTTGGAGAAATATCAACCATACATTTTTGCCAAGTCGATTGAACGCACTTTCCTCTTCCATCTTTAGAACAAGGCTTGCAATCGATTGCAATCTCCATGACAACAGAGGATTCAAAACTAGGGTAACCGAAGGCGGTTGGCCCTATTAAGGCAATCGCCGGAATTTCTTGAATATCAGCGACATGAAGTAAACCTGTATCAGCTGAGACAATAACCTTCGAAATAGAAATAATGTAGCAACTTTCGACTAATGACAAACTACCAGCTAAGTTTTCACAGTGATCAGAAACGGCTGCAAGCTCTCTACAAAAAGTATCTTCTGGACCACCTAAGATCATCATAGGGCCATTTAAAGATTTAATTAAGCTTTTCCAATGCTCAAGCGGCCAGCGCTTCATCTCCCACGCAGCTGATGGAACTAAGCATATTCTATTCTTAAATTGATCTAAAAATTGACGACGATCCTCGCTAATCTGATGTTCAAATTTAAATCGCTGGGATCTGGGCTTAACGTTCACAGGCTCACAATACGAAAACATCCCTTTATAAGGTGTCGGAAGAATTGATCGCCTTTTTAATTTAAAAAATAGAAATCTTTTAAAGCGTTCCTTGTTCCTTACATGAACCTTGGTTGATGTAAAAAAACTAACAACCATGCGTACAATCTTCGATCTTGGGTTTTCATGGGCATCATAGATAAAATGGTAATTATTCTTTCTTAATTGAAGCGCCAATTTTACTAAACCGAGTAAACCTAAACTTTTATCAAATGGTATGACTTTAGTGATATCTGGATGAAGAGAAGGCAGCGCAGCAAACTGAGATTTCGTCAAAAAATGAATATCATAGTCTTGTGCCAGATCCGGCACGCAAGCGAGGCTTTGAATAATATCACCAAAGCTTGAAAATCTTATGATTAAGGCTTTTTGCTTCATAGAAATACAATAACCTATTCTATTCAGTTGAAGAAGCGCCTTGCGCATGGAAAAATATCTCAATGGGATTTAGTAAACAAAACTTACAAAGCTTAGTACAAGTTGCCGTTGATAATGGTGCCAGCGACGTTCACATTAGAATGGGAGAAGCTCCCGCCTTTAGAATTCGCGGAGAACTCATTCCTGTACAAACAAAAGCTTTTGCTCAAGACGATATCCTAGACCTATTAGGCATACTCTTAAATGAAAATCTCACTGCAGAACATATAGAAAAACTAGCTGAAACAGATGGATCTTATGAAATCGAAAATCTGTGCCGTTTGAGATTCAATTCTTTTCGCTTTAGCGGAAAAACTGGAATAGTTTTAAGAATTGTAAGCATGAAAATACCAAGTATTGCTGAGCTTGGCCTACCACCGGTTATCAAAAGTATTGCCAATCGTCGACGTGGCTTAGTCATGGTTACAGGGGCTACAGGCTCAGGAAAAAGTACAACGCTTGCATCAATGATTGATCATATCAATGAAACGCGTGGCTGCCATATTGTTACGATTGAAGATCCTGTTGAATATCTTCATCCTCAAAAAAAATCGAAGATTAGCCAAAGAGAAGTTGGTCGAGACACGGTGGACTTTAACTCCGCTTTAAGATCGGCCCTACGTCAGGACCCCGATGTTATTTTAATTGGAGAGATGAGAGATCCAGAAACCGTAGCAATTGCGCTTAAAGCTGCAGAGACTGGACACGCTGTTTTTTCAACCGTTCATACAACAGACGCCATCAGTACCATTGGAAGAATTATTTCAATGTTTCCACCTGAAGAGCAAAATGAAGTTCGAAAAAGATTATCAGAAAACTTAACCGCTATCGTTAGCCAGCGAATGCTTAAGGCCATCAATAAAAAGAAAGTTGTTATTGCTCAAGAGGTCATGATTAACAATCAAGGTGTTAAAGAATGTATTATGGGCAAAGAGCCGCTCTCAAGGATTAATACAATCATCGCTCAGGGCAGAACTCCTGATGGAGAAGGTTCACAAACATTTGATCAGCATATAATTAATCTCTATGAACGTGGAGTTATCTCCAAAGAGACGGCATTGTCAGCAGCGACATCACAAACAGATTTTATGAAAAAAATGGTTGTCGACTAAAGTTCATCGTAGACAGCAGTTCCACAGATATAGTCATGAAGAGCTCTTCTTTTTGAATTAACAAAAATAATTAAAATACCTACAACAGAAAGTAAACTCAATGGCTTGATAATAACTTCTCTTATAAAGATACATTTCTTGCTAACTTTTCCATCTTCGAACTTACTGCCAATACGAATTGAAAGTATTTTTTTTCCAAGAGACTTTCGCGATGAGCATGTTGGAATAATATGAAAAAAAAGTAACAACAATACTGGAAGTATAGACTGCAAAACAATTTCGGGATGAGGAACTTCGCTAAGAACTCCGCTAGGCAAGTTTCTTTCAAGAAATTGCTTTGTAAAAGGGAAAACTATGACTCCAGCGCCGATTAGAGCTATCTGAAAAATCACATCGATCATTAAACTTTTAATTCTTCGTCCAAGCGGCGCAGGCTTGATAGCAGCATATCGCTCTAAGGCATGTGATTTTTTGAAATTTTCAAGCCTTTCACGTCTAGGAACAGTTGCCTCGTGATCAAGAACAAGTTCCGATGGAGCTTCAGGTTCATCTGAAAAAGCAGCAGCGATATCCTCAAGACTTTGCTTTTTGCCCAGTCTTGATTTGATATCACTTTTAGCATCGTGGGGGGTAACACCACGATCTACTTTAAAATCCCAATCATCGTCTTTGTTATCGCTCATTTACATTCCTAATAATCTTTAATCTTACTAAGAACACTATCAAGTTCTTTTTTTGCAATGTCGCATCTCTTTTTCCACTCATCGTGACTTAAGCTAGTGTCAATATTCATGAGAAGTTGACCTAAGACTTTTGACTTGGCATTGAACTCACTAAGAAGAGAGGCTGCCAAAACCTCATCTTCAATATCTTCTAACTTATTTAATAATTCTTCAATTTCACTATTATCAAACATTTCTAGGTCACTTTGACATCATACTAAGAGAACTCTTAGAAACAGCATTAGTTAAATCCTCAGAGATATAGAGAGCCTCTTCGAGAATGGCGTCTTTTTGAAGCACCTCGATCCACTCATCCCCTCTTTGCTTTAAATCTTCTTTCCACTGTTTCTCATCACCTGGCTTAATATTTTGATGAGACTTAATGGAAGCTTCGAATGCTGAAATTTTGATCTCTTTATTTGCTTCATCAAACTTAAATTTCTTTGCAAGCACATCATTGTTCTTATCTTGCTCTAGAACCTTATCCATTTTCAACGAAGTCGCCGTTTCTTTATTTTTCTTTTCTAAAACCTTGGCATAATCAAGCATGGCATTTAATCGATCATTATTTTTTGATCGTTCCATACTTAGCTTTTTAAGGTTTGGAATATCTGTTTTAAATTTATCCCATTTTTTATAGGCTTGTGGGCTAATAGTGTCGTACTCAAGAGCATTCTCAAGGTCCTGCTCTAAAGATTTTGTATAACTAAAGACATCCGGCATAACGATATCAGGACGGATACCTTTAAATTGAGTAGATTCTCCATTAACACGATAAAACTTTTGGATTGTAACTTTTAGAGCTCCCATTTGCGGAGCAAACATAGTCAGCGGTCCTTGATTCAGACTTAGAAGAACTTGTACTGTTCCCTTACCGTGAGTCTGTTCACTTCCGACAATAACAGCTCGCCCATAGTCTTGCATTGCTCCTGCCAAAATCTCAGATGCTGAGGCACTGAACCTATTCACAAGAACGATAAGCGGTCCATCCCATTCAACTGTAGGATCAGTGTCTTCTAAAACAGAAACATCATTTTCGTGGTCTCTAACTTGGACGATTGGACCTTTTTCAATAAACAATCCGCTCATCTGACGAGCATCTTCAAGTGCTCCGCCTCCGTTATCTCTAAGATCAAGAATGATAGAATCGACTTTCTCGGCTTTTAGGCGACGAAGTTCATCTCTAACATCATTAGTACAGTTTCTATCGACATCACCAAAGTCTCTATAGAACTTAGGAAGCTTAATATAACCGACCTTGCCTTTAAGTTTCGGATGCTCAATGACTGATGATCTTGCATATGAAGCATCAATTTGAACAACATCTCTAACAATTGGAACGATTTTTCGACTTCCATCAGCTTTACGAACAGACAGCCTTACTTCAGTACCTTTTTTACCACGGATATATCTTACGGCATCATCAACACTCATATCGAGAAGTGAGACTGGTTCGCCGTCCCCTTCTGAAACTGACATAATGACATCTTCAACTTCAAGTTCTTTTTGTCTCCATGCTGCTCCACCAGGGACAATTTTAACGACTTTAATTTGTGAGCCGTCTTCTTGTAGAACGGCACCAATACCTTCTAGTTGACCAGAGATATCGATATCAAAGTCTTCCTTTCTTTTTGGTGGTAAATAGGAAGTATGTGGATCAAAAACTTCTGTAATAGAATTATAAAAACTTTCAAGCGTATCTTCTCTGTCTTGTTTTTTTAAACGAGAGAAAATTTTATCGTATTTTTCTGAAGTTGTTTTATGAGCTTTGGCTAACATTTCTTTATCAGTTAGCTTCTTTTCTTCTTTCTTCTTTTTAGCTTTTTTGTCATCTTTCTTTTTATCTTTGTCTTGTGCTGTATCTCTTAAAGCTAAGTAATTTCCTAAAACTGAGTTCTTAAAGATTTTTCTCCATAATTCTTTTAGCTGCTTATCATTTTTTGTCCACTCACGTTTTTTTGGATCCATTTCAAGAGTTTCATCATCTGTGAAATCAAAAGGTTTTTTAAAAAAGTCATCTCTAAAACCTTCAATCTGTGCCACACGCTTTTTCAAAATGGCCGCAGCAGCATTAGAAATTTCAACGTTACCACTTACCATTTCATCATCTAGTTGCTTTCTGTACTTTGAAAGACTATCAACATCAGTTCTTGTTAAAAATTGCTTACTATAATCAATCTTCTCTAAAAACTTATCAAAAGCCATTGAAGACAGACCGTCATTAATTTTAAGTTTCTTATAATGATATGTTTCAAGAGTGTTTTTTAAAATATTTCCTACAAGCTTATCTTTTTGAGCTTCAGATATAGATTGCTTGGGCGAGCTGCCCTGTCCAAAAGAAAGAGCGGGAACAAGAAGAAGAAATAGTATCGATCGGGAAATAGACATTCAGAACTCCGATAATCTGAAGGAAAGAAAATAGTGATCTTATTTTAGGCCTTGCGGGCCCAAGGTAAAAGGACCAATTTATAGATACTTACTGCCTAGTTAGAATTTATTAGTTGAGTAGAAACATTGAGTTTAAAGTAATGCTTCGTGCAAGGTCTTGATGATCTAAATCCTGGCTAAACACTCATAAAAACAATCAGATCAAATATATAAAAATAGGCGCCTAAAAAAGGCGCCTACTCTTTTTTAGTTTAATCTTCTTAAAACATACTGAAGAATTCCACCATTTTTAAAATAGTTGAGTTCATCAACAGTATCAATTCTTGACTCGGCTTTGATTGTCTCTTTTGATCCATCAGCGCGAGTAAAAGTCACTTCTACTTTTTGTTGAGGAGCTAAGCCACCAACGGGCTTGATATCAACAAGTTCTGTTCCATCAAGCTTTAAGGTTTTTCTATCAACGCCTTGTGGAAATTGTAGAGGCATTACACCCATACCGATAAGGTTTGATCTATGAATACGTTCAAAGCTCTCTACAAGTACTGCTTTTACGCCTTGAAGGAATGTACCTTTTGCTGCCCAGTCTCTTGAAGAACCTGTACCGTATTCCTTACCTCCGACAACCACAAGTTGGCGCTTTTCTTTAGCATATTCCATGGCCGCATCGTAGATACTCATCTGCTTGCCACTTTCAATATGCTTAGTGAATCCGCCTTCAACTCCAGGAATCATTTCGTTTTTGATACGAATATTAGCAAAAGTTCCGCGCATCATGACTTCATGGTTACCGCGGCGAGAGCCGTAAGAGTTAAAGTCAATGGGAGCAACTCCATGCTCAGTCAAGTATGCACCGGCAGGAGAATCTTTTTTGATATTACCTGCAGGTGAAATATGGTCTGTCGTTACTGAGTCACCAAACAAAGCGAGTAAACGTGCTTGTTTAACTTCAAATGTATCGACCGCACCATCTTTAATATTTTCAAAGAAAGTCGGGTTTCTAATATAAGTTGAAGACTCTTCCCAGTCATAAAGCTGACCTTTAGAAGCTGGCACTGCTTGCCACTTCGAGTCCCCTTCAAATACGTTAGCATAACGTTTGGCATACATCTGAGCTGATAAATGCTTTAAGATCACACCGGCGATTTCATCATTTGATGGCCAGAGATCTTTTAAGTAAACATCTTTTCCATTCTTATCTTTACCTAATGAATCTTTAGAAACATCAACAGTCATCGATCCTGCAAGTGCATAGGCAACAACGAGAGGAGGAGAAGCGAGATAGTTTGCTTTAACATCAGGACTAATACGACCTTCAAAATTTCTGTTTCCAGAGAGAACTGAAACACCTAGAAGATCGTTATCATTAATACATTTTGAAATTGGAGCTGGAAGTGGTCCAGTGTTACCAATACAAGTGGTACATCCATAACCAACAAGGTTAAAGCCCATATCATCCAAGTGATGCTGAAGACCTGATTCAACCAGATAATCAGTCACAACTTGAGAGCCTGGAGCTAAAGATGTTTTAACCCATGGCTTAACTTTCATGCCCATCTCATTAGCTTTTTTCGCCACTAAACCAGCAGCAATTAAAACAGATGGGTTTGATGTATTGGTACAAGATGTAATCGCGGCGACAACAACGTGACCATTTTTAAGTTTATAATCCTTACCTTCTACATCGTATTCTTTTTGAAAAACGTCGGCAGGATAATTAAAGCCAGATTGTGCAACTGACTCAAATGATGCTTTTGCATCTTTTAACAGAACTTTATCTTGTGGACGCTTAGGACCTGAAAGACATGGCTCAACTGTTCCAAGATCAAGTTCAAGAACAGACGAGAATACTGGATCAGCATCTCCTGCATTAGTCCAAAGACCTTGCTCTTTTGCGTAAGATTCAACAAGAGCAACAGTTTCTTCTTCACGGCCAGAAAATCTTAAATATTCAATTGTCTTGTCATCGATTGGAAAGAAGCCGCAAGTTGCGCCGTACTCTGGAGCCATGTTAGCAAGAGTTGCACGATCAGCCAGTGGAAGCTCACTCATTCCTGGGCCAAAGAACTCAACAAACTTACCAACCACTCCGTGTTTACGAAGAGCTTGAGTCACAAATAAAACTAAGTCAGTCGCTGTTACGCCTTCTTTAAGTTTTCCGTTTAATTTAAAACCAACAACTTCAGGAATAAGCATTGTCACTGGTTGCCCAAGCATGGCCGCTTCAGCTTCAATACCACCTACGCCCCAACCAAGAACAGAAAGACCGTTGATCATGGTTGTGTGGCTATCAGTACCAACACATGTGTCTGGGTAGGCAACAGTTTTGCCATCTTCTTCTTTTGTCCAAACAACTTTTGCAAGGTACTCAAGATTAACTTGGTGAATGATACCTGTGCCAGGAGGAACAACGCGAAAGTTTTTAAAGGACTTTTGGCCCCATTTCAAAAACTTATAGCGTTCCATATTTCTTTCGTATTCAATTTCTACGTTCTTTTCAAACGCTTCTTTGTCGCCAAAGTGTTCAACCATCACTGAGTGATCAATGACAAGATCAACTGGTGAAAGTGGATTAATTTTTTCTGGATTTCCACCAAGTGTATTCATGGCTTCACGCATAGCTGCTAGATCAACAACTGCTGGAACACCTGTAAAGTCTTGCATAACGACGCGAGCAGGATGGTATGCAATCTCGCGATCAGAACTCTTTGTTTTAGTCCAATCGTTAACAGCTTTAATGTCTTCCCAAACGACTGTCGTACCATTTTCATGGCGAAGAAGATTTTCTAAAAGAACTTTTAAACTTTTAGGTAGTTTATCAATATCACCAAGGCCTTTCGCCTTCGCTTCTTTCAAACTGTAGTAGGTGTACTCTTTAGAGCCGACCTTGAGAGTCTTCTTAACTTCGCTCATGCTAAAACCTCGACTTAACGTTTATAACGCAAATGTGAATAACGGATGAATTATAGCCGTTTGCTAGAGGTATTGCCACGTTTTACAGCGTTAAGAATTAAGAATCGTTTTGATCAATTCGCTCAGATAAAAGCTTCCAGCGACCGCCCCCTTCGGAGCGAATAAGATAGCCGTAACGGTGAATTTTACGCCTTAGGTTATAAAGATGAACATCAACCGTTTTAGGTTGAATGGTCATATCTCCCCACACATTTACAAGAATATCATGCCTTTCTATTTCTCTATCTTCTCGACTTAAAAATAGTCGAATGAGTGCTTTTTGCTTACAAGTTAATCCACTTAATAAATTTCCATCTAAGACGACGTCTTCATATTGGTGATCACCAAAAAATGATACAATCGTCGCCGCACAATCTTTTGCAAAATCGTCCCCCTTTAGATGTAAGAGATTTGGATAGTTATCAAAAGAAAAAGTATCAATATCTCTTCCGGCAGAGCAAATCATGACCTTTGATCTGTTTACGTTTAGTATCGAAAACAATTGATTAATCTTATCTTTGTCGTCTTTAGAAAAATCCTTATTGATAAGAACAACGACTTTATCATTTTCAAAATTTATTACTTTTAAGCCTTTAAGTAATTGATCGGCTTGTTGAAATTCCTTAAGGTCCAAAACTTGCTCTGAACATAAATCAATCAACGACTGGCAAGGACTTGAATCACCTAGATAAAAGATCATGCTGTTGATTTTTGTTAACATTAAACATCCTAAATGAACGACTAGCTTAGCAGTATTTAAGCTCTCAAACATTCAACCATGTTAACATTTGGGGCTTCTTGTAAAAAAAATTTCCTTAAAAAACAAATACTTATATGCCTGTCGATTTTAGCCTTAAATATCAAACTGCCAAAGTTTATAGTCTAAATTCCAACTACTGTCCATAAATTTTATTGTAACAGTCTTTAGACAAAGCTCTCTCTACGGTGATAACAAATTAGCTATGCGTGATGAAATATTTGGAAAAAAGAAAAATCAAATCAATGACTTTAGCTTCAATGATGAAGTCGCTGCCGTGTTCGACGATATGGTTGAGCGCTCCATTCCTAACTACGGTGAAGTCCATAGGATTGTCGCGGATATGGTTAGGCGTTACTTACCAAATGAATCGACCGTTTACGATCTTGGTTGTTCGACCGGAACAACTCTCATTCTCATGCACAAGACTGCTTCAAGCTGTAACAAAACACTCAAACTTATAGGTGTTGATGCATCTTCGGCCATGCTCGATAAATGTAACGCCAAGCTTGTAAATGAGGATGTTCCAGCTCAATTAGTTCATGGCGATCTCTTAACGATGAATTATGAGCCATGCGATATGATAGTCATGGATTATACTCTCCAGTTTATTCCTCTTGAACAAAGAACAGCATTATTACAAAAACTATATCAAGCTCTAAAGCCTGGCGGTCGCTTTGTTCTTGCTGAGAAAATTGCTTCAAGCCAAGTTCAAATTCAAGAGATGATTACTGATCTGTATTATGACTTTAAACGCAGGCATGGATATTCTGATTTAGAAATTGCCCAAAAACGCGAAGCTTTAGAAAACGTCATGAAACCTCTGACGCCGACACAACAAATTTCAATGCTAGAGACGGCAGGCTTCACTCAGGTTGATATGATTTTTCGTTGGTATAACTTTGCGGCATGGCTAGCGATCAAATGACCTTCTTTGAACAATTAAAATTAGAGCGCGATTTGTGGTGGCAACGCAAAGATGGTCAAAGAATAAGAACCGTCTTAGATGCCTTACCACGTATTGAAGCTCATTTTGAAATACAAAATGGAATCGTTTGTGTTGGCGATTCAAATGATCAACATAAAGATAAATGGATTGAATCAGCCAAGAGTTTGATCCCGTGGAAAAAAGGTCCCTTTAAACTTTGCGGCGAACATATCGATGCTGAATGGCGCAGTGATATGAAGTGGGACCGACTAGTAGGTCAACTTGGAAACCTTTGTGGAGCTAAAGTTCTAGATATCGGCTGTAATAATGGATATTTTTTATTTCGCTTAGCTGAACTCGGTGTTGAACTTGCCCATGGTATTGATCCTGTCCTTCCCTTTGCAGCTCAATATGAACTCATTCAAAGAGCAAGTGGTCTTCAAAATATAAAGTTTGATCTGTTTGGCGTTGAGCATGTCGATCAATGGAAAGATAGCTGGGACTGTATCTTTCATATGGGGATAGTTTACCATCACCGATCTCCTATCCATCAACTGCTAGCGATACGTGAGGCTCTGGTCCCTGGTGGTACAGCAATCATTGAAACGATTGGAATTCCTGGAACAGAATCTATAGCTTTATTCCCTCAGGACCGTTACGCCAGAATGGGTAATGTTTGGTTCGTACCAACACTACCCTGTTTAGTTTCCTGGGCCGAAAAAGCAAAGTTTATCGATATCGAAGTTATCAGCGACAGCGATTTAACTTCTGAAGAACAGAGGTTAACAGCTTGGTGTCCTCCTCCTTCACAATCATTGATTGATGGACTTGACCCACAAGATCCAAGCAAAACAATTGAAGGACACCCAGCACCTAGGCGCTTTATGATAAAAGTAAGGAAGAAAGCTTGAAGAACAGCAAAAGAATAATTTTTTTTTGTTGTGGCTGGATATCAATCATTCTTGGAGTGGCCGGTATTTTCTTACCAATTTTACCCACAACTCCATTTGCTATATTAGCAGCCTGGTGTTTTTCAAAATCCTCTGAACGCTGGCATCAATGGCTTTTAAACCACAAGATATTTGGCCCTACGATTCGCGACTGGGAACGAGACGGAGTTATAAACCCAAGAGCTAAAGCCTTGGCCACAAGCATGATTGTCTTGCTTTTTTCTTATACACTTATTTTTGTCAAAGTTCATATCGTGGTAAAATCAATCGTCACCACAATTGGGATTAGTGTTCTTTTCTTTATCTGGACTCGTCCCTCAAAAGCTAAACAATGATTGATATAAAGCACTCCATTTTTGATTTTAATCCACATCAGTGGAATGCCTGTGTTCCAGACAATCATCCTTTTTTAAAGTTTGAATTTTATCAAGCTTTGGAAGAAAGTAAGTGCATCGGTCCAGAAATTGGTTGGATTCCATTTTATCTCCACTATTCAATTGATGGAGTTATAAAGGCAATTTTACCAATTTTTTTAAAAAGTCACAGTTATGGTGAATTCATCTTTGATTGGGCTTGGGCACAAGCTTATGAGAAATATGGACTAGACTATTATCCAAAGCTTTTAGCAGCACTACCACATACTCCTGTCTCCGCTCCCAAAATGATTACTAAAGAAAATTTATCAATAGATATTTTCCTAGAATCGATCAAAGAGCTTTCAAGAGACTATAAGTGTTCATCAACTCATCTCCTTTTTACTTCAAACAAGGAAACGAAGGATTTAAATCATCATTCGAAATATTTTCATCGTCACTCACTTCAGTATCATTTCCAAAACAAGAATTATAAAACGTTTGATGATTTCCTAGCGATGTTGAGAAAGGATAAGAGGAAAAACTTTAAAAAAGAAAGACGAGCTATCTTCGAAAATACATCTATTCAAATAAATGAAAAAACGGGGAATCAAATCAAAACTGAAGACGCAAAGTTTATGTCTAATGTCTATTTGATGACGATACAAAAAAAATGGTCTCAAGCTTATTTAAATGAAGTTTTTTTTGAGAGATGGTTCGAATTACAAAAAGAACAAATGCTATATATTGAAGCGACTATAAATAATAAACCAATTGCTGCCGCCATCCATCTTAAAAGTGATTCAAAGCTTTTTGGTCGTTACTGGGGCTGCACTGAAGAAGTTCCTTATCTACATTTTGAACTTTGCTATTACCGGGCCATTGAATTTGCCATTAAAAATAATCTGAGCATTGTAGAGGCCGGAGCACAAGGTGAACAAAAGCTTGTTAGAGGCTTTGAGCCTGTATTGATTGATAGTTTTCATAAGATTGAAAATGAGAATTTTGAAACTGCCATTAATGCATTTTTGATTAAAGAAAAGAAACAACTAAGTGAAATAAAAAATGACCTTGAAGAAAAAATGTTGCCTTTTAAAAGATCTAACGACCAATAACTATTTTTTTCCCTTTATAAAAGCAGAAACATTTTCCGATAAACTTAGTGTTTTCAGATTCAACAACGATGCCATTTCCATCTGGAACAGCATAGATAGGATAATCAATCAACTTCGACTGAGAAATCAGCTCTTGTTCATATCTTTTAGAATTTCTATAATGAGGGAAAAACTCAAAATTAACGAGTTTCAGTGCTCTAAAATCTTTCATATGTTCATCATTAACGTCGCAATCAAACTCCGGATAGCCTGCTGAACTTATATCAGGAGTCATCATGATGCCACCGGCAGATAAACCCGTTAATACTCCACCACTTCGAACAAATTCTTTTAATCTTGGCATCAGCTTAGCTTTTCTCATTGTATTTAAAAAATAGAATGTATTTCCACCTGATAAGTGAATCATATTAGACTTAAGAACTTGCATCAACATGGTTTGATCAAATGGAACATCAATAGGAAAGTATAAGAAACGACCGACGCCTATATCTTGAAATGATTTGGCAAATTCTAGAAAATCACCTTCCGAATCAATCGAACATGCAGGTATATACGTAATAACAGGATCATTATCCTTACACATCCTTAGTGCTTCTAAGTTTAACGCCTTATTATCTTCTGCGTGACCGCCACCGTGAAAAACTAGTTTCACAGCCCCTCACGGTACTCACGAACGATCTTGACCATAGTTTTCATCAATCGCTCGCGATTACTTTTCTTATTATGATCTCTTTTTTGAATAAGGTCTGGATCAAGGTTTTGAAATTCAGTAAATTCTCTTAAAACGTCATACATATCATTTGCACTTAATTTAGGTCTTGCATTCATGACCTTATCAACAACAGTTGTAACGGCGTCCCCTGTAACTCTATCGTATTTATTAATAACACTTGATCTCATCGTTATTGTTAGTAGTACGGTTGAAGTCTTTCCAACTAATTCAACTAATTTTAGGTAGAGGTCTTGAAACTGTGTAATTTTGCTTTTCATTGTCGGTGTCAGTTTGACGTCATCGTCATTAGCATAACTGCTTCTTATAATTTCAATAAACTCATCAGCATCAAGGCGAGCGTTAACTCCTCTCGCGAGTAGTAGCTGTGGCAATTCACGAAGGATGTCCCTCATACAGAAAATTGCATTTCGATTTACACCATCAGCAACTTCAATGAGGCCCTCTGAACTTTTAGCCGTTTCGAAATAAGCAAAGACTTTTCTAAATTCATAGACGTCACTTCTATATTTTGTTAGCAATAGCTCTGTGTGTTTTTGATTAAACCCAATCTTTTCCAAGAGATTTATATCTTTTTGCTCTTCGAAGATTTCATCAAACTTAGTCATACTGGAATGATTAGAAAATTCCTTGATGTTCTTTTTTTGACTCGTTTTAAGGTAATCAAACATTTGAGCAAAGGTTTGCACTAGATATTTAGCTTTTTGTTTTTGCTCGACAATAGTTGTTGAATATCTTTCGACATCATCATAACGATATTCAGAATGAAAAAGACCAAACTGCCTAATAGACCCATAATCTATAATACCGCCGTCCATTAAAATATTGTCGCCATCCCAGTCTAGCCAACAAAAAATATAGTCATCTTCAAATCTAGCTGATGTTCTTGCGAATCGATCAGTTAACCAATCAAGGCATAACTTGTATTGACCAGCTTTAGTCTTTGGTAGATTAACAAAAACTTTATTTTTTACTTGTTGAAAGATCCATTGATCAACTAATTTTTCTAATGCCTTTTGATCACTTTGCTTTAGCCATGCAAAAAAATGTGAAGGCCTTAAAAGATTTGGATGAACTCTGACAGTTAAACCTATTTTCCCACCATAATCTAGAACCAGTAGTGCTCTTTCCGTTGAGTAACCATTTCGATGCATGATTTCTGAAAAGAAGGCGGTAGAAAAACCTTCATCAAGCTCACTATATCCACAACCATAAGAAATAGAAGGATCACCACTTTCAAAAAACTTGCCTTGAATTGCCGTGGCCGGAGAAAGACATGTTGCTCCACTACCGCATGAAGATAGATCCCAAACTTTTCCGCCTTTGCCTTTGAATTGACCATTCCAAACACTGCGACCATCCCCAGATGTTTTTCCCGTTTTATTTGGATGCTGTAATTGCAGATAGCGAGTCGCCATATAGCGGTGTGGTTTTATTTCTTTTTCAGGAAACTTTCGTCCATTCATTTCATCGAATTCATTAATGATGATGATACTAAATGTTTCTAATAATTTTTTTTCAAGAGCTGGTGTCATAACCTCATCTTGATCAGCTGGAAGTAATCCCATTTCTTTGGCCAAGTGAAAATTAAAGTACGCTATCCTAGCCCCTTTTCTTTCTCTCACTCTGTAGGATACAACCATTTCTGGAAGAGCTTTTTGAAGCGGATGCCGACCATCGATTTGATCGAACTGAGAATACTCATCTTCTAAATTTTTTCTGGCTCGTCCATGTGCCATAAGTGCTCCTCCATAAGGGCAATAACTCTTATAAGTATAGCAAATGACTTTATTTAGATAAGCCTAAAGGGACTCTTATTCCCGTCCAAAACGCTCAAGAAAAATATTAAAGTGCTCTCGATCTAGTGGATCGTTGCCAGCAATGAAGTCTAAAAGATCATTCTTACAGTCATCACCCCAAAATAATTCATCATTCACAATGAATGTAGGTGTTCCAAACACTTTATTTTCAATAGCTTGTGCGACATTTGTCTTTAAAGCTCGACGCATTTCTTTACTAGACGCTAAAACATCCAGAGATTTCAGTTCTGGATATTTAAGGAGAAGATCCGGATCTCCAATATCCTTCCCCTCACACCAAGCTAGTTTAAAAATAAGATCAATGATCTTTGGGTCATTGTCT
>PCUW01000052.1 GCA_002787775.1 Bdellovibrionales bacterium CG12_big_fil_rev_8_21_14_0_65_38_15 | reverse complement strand
ATGACGGCTACTGCAAATGATAATATTTGTCTCCACCAGCTCACACCACATACTCTAGACCCAGGTCGATAGCGTGATGCAACAACGACATCAAATCCTTGATAGATCTTAGGCAACATCTCAATTAAATGAAACGGACTATGTGTGTTGTCCCCATCCATTAATGCGTACCCGACTGCAGGACAAGGATCGGACATATTTTCATGAAAGATATTAAAGGCGGTATTTATTCCACCCATAAGATTCTTATTAACCTCATGGCGAACAACTTTAAAATCAAGGTCAAGGTTAAGATTCTTTAAAACTTCCGTTGTATTATCTTTACTGCAATCATCTATAACAATAACTTTAACTTCAAAAACAGAACCATATCTAAAATTAAGAGATTCAAAACCCTTTAAGAGATCTGGTAAATTTTCAGCTTCGTTATAACATGGAAGCGCCATGAGAATATAAGGTCTTTGCATTCGTCAATGCTCACATTTAAAGAGAAGAATGGCCATAATCAACCTACCTTGAAGCGAAAATAATAGCATCAGACTCATAGTCGATCTTCGAGAACTTGCTCCTGACTGCTTCAAGGAGTTTTGCATGGTCATCACTTGTAATCGGAACAGAGTTTGTTTCTTTAAGCAGTACAATCTGACAAGCATTCTGGATAGCGTCATCAATGGATGAAAACCTTCTTATCGATTCTGAATAGTCTAAAACATGAAGCATATTTCCAGAAACATAGACATCCTGACAACCTGTATCAAAATAATCTTGCATCTGCTTAATTTCATTGAAAAGAGTTATATTTGGTTTTGGTAAAGCGTATTTTCCAAGTCCCATAAGCATTCCAGACATAACAACAAGGGCTACAATGGGAGTGTGAAACCTTTTTAGATTAGCAACACCGAACAAGGCACAGATATAAAAGAAACCTACAACATACGAAGCGTAATATACTCCAAATTGATTGAGCTGCGGGTAGCTTGCTGTCGTTAAAATAACGACACTAATCGTAGAAACGAAAATTAACGGGGTTAGAATTGGCATAAAAGCTAAAGAAAGCAAAAGAAGATATAAGCTTTTGTTCGTGAGGATATCAACAAATACTAGATGAGGATTAAGTAATGCTCCTTTAACAATGCCAACCATTGATGTTCCATATTTTGCCCAAAGACTGACAAAAGAGCTGGATGGCCATAACTGATAGTCAGGCATGACATATTTCGTAACAACTAAGTAATAAGTAACACAAGAGGTAATACTAATTATTCCTGTAAGCGTTGTTTTAAAAGATTTACCAAAGACTATATACATCCCCCATACACTTAAGAGTAAAAGAGGAGCATCTTCCTTAATTGTCAAAAACACAATACTCGTCAGAACTAATCCAATGGTATTCACTTTAAAAACAAAATAAACAAGCAAAAATGAAAGTGGGATATAAAAAATCTCCGGCTGAAATACAAATTTGAAGACACTTAAGTAGTAAAGATTGAAACCAGCACCTATAACAAAAAACATTTTTGTTAATGAGTTATTGGGAAATATCTCCTCGCAAATTTTATTCAAAATTACCATCGAAAATAAAACTGAAGAAGATTGAAGGAAAAAAACATAAAAATGAGAATTCAAGAGGATTTGAGGAATAGAGAGTAAATATAGAACAGGTCTAAAATGAGTTCCTAAAACATTTACAAAAAAGAAACCCTCATTTTTAGCAACACTTAGAAAAGCTCCATTACCCTGAGAAATATTCCAAATGGCATAATCATAATGAGAATAATCATATCCAGAGATGTCAACACTTAACCAAGATAGATACTTATAGACAAGGGAGTGTAAAAAAATAGAACCTATCGCAAATGGAATTAACTTCTCAATCTCATTAATCTTTTTATTGAAACTTTTTTTATATCTTATCAACAATAAACACAAACTCATCGCCACATACAATCTTGGGTCACAGAAAGTTTTAGACAATCCCAACATGTTTAAAGGTGCAAACAATCCGATTATAAAAAGAAATATTGAAAAAAATAATGTGTGATTCATAGTCAATGTTTTACCAATTTTCGATATGAGGAATCTAAAACCTTTATCATTAAACTAATGGAAAACTTATTTTTCGCTTCTTCAAAAGATTCAAGTGCGATTTTTTCAAGGTTATAACTGCCATTATAAATACCTTCTAAAAACTTTTCATAATCAAAAGGAGTATTGGTTTTAGTTATTAATGGTTCTTGTGCCACTTCTTTTAAGCCACCTTCAAATGAAGTCAGTACTGGAACTTTAACTGACATCGCTTCAACGGGAACATAGCCAAAGGACTCAAAGCGAGAAGGATGGATAATGAGATGATATTTTTTCATTTCTTCGAGAATATCGCTACAAAAATCTCTAATCTTCACTGAATGATTAAGATCAGATTCTTTTATTTGATTAAGTAGGTTTTCCTTCTCTTCTCCATAGCCATAAATAGTGTATTTAAAAGGGATATTCTTCTTCTTTAACAAAGCTAAAGCTTCAATGACGATGTCATGTCCCTTTAACTTTCGAAGAAGACCAAAACTAGCGATATTGATTTCATCCCCTGCAGCATAATATTTTCGACTTGAGGACTGAGGAAATACGACACCATTATAATTAACAATACTTTTATCTGAACAGTTACAAATATATTTTTGGAACTCACCTCTTGAATACTGTGATTCGAAAATAAATAAGTCTGTAAACGGGACAAGAAGCTTCTCAACACTATCAAAAATAAAAGCCTTAGTTGCCCCAAAAACTCGATGAAGACTTCCTCCGTGTGGAGTATAAACGCTTTTGCATTTTAAAAATAAGCTACAAACACGAGCGTAAAGACCTCCCTTAGCGCCATGTCCATGCAAAATCATATTTTTCTTTCCGATAAGAAAGAAAGCAATCTTAACGATATTCACTATATCCCTAAATCCGGGACGATCAATTATCTTTAAATCATAAAATCCAACAGAATGTTTAGTTGATAAATAATTGAGATCACGATCTTCTGTGGTTCTATCTGTAATAAAGACCATATCATAGTGTTCACGTGAAAGATTTTCTAAAATATCAACAACATGCTTACGAATGCCTCCTTCAGGAGACCTTAATATTTGGACAAGAGTTATCTTATTCAATTGCTTCCTTTTGTATTTTTTGAAAAAGAAATAATAAATATAAACCAAAGATAAAACATATACTGAGCGATATATAAGTATTTTGCTCTTGCCTTATAACCATTGCTAATAGAAAAACAAGGCTTAATCCTAAATATTTAGCTATGACATTGATCGGGTTCTTAATTCTAATCAGACTTTTCAATTTCCATAATAAGGAAACAAGAATTAAGAATTGTCCCAACATAAGAATATATGGGGTTAAATAGAGCATCTCAACATTTTGACTTACCCAAATAATTCCAACAAATGTGATCGTTCCACCAAGCATATACGACTGAATAGACTTACTTGTTTTCATTTCAGAATGAAAAGCCAAGTTTACCATGCTGCCCATCATTCTGAAGAGCTCAACGACTGATCCAAGCGCAAAATAGATAAAGGCATTTTTAAATTTGGCATCCGCCATAACATTCATGATAAATGGAGATAGAATCGTCATATACATGGCCAAGCAAATGAATGCTGGAGCTGATTTCAAGAATAATTTATTCCAAGATTCTTCTCTTAGGTTGCTTTCATGATCTAACTCTGCATAAAAATGAGGAAGTAATAATTGATGAAATAGATACTCAACAGCAACTGCTAAACCTGTAGCCATACCAAGACCAAAGGCCATCTCACCCAAGATAGAATCATCGACGTTCCCCTTTAAGATAAAGCGAAATGATTGCGACATAATCCATATAAATATATTCGTTAATAAAATGGGAAAGGAAAACTTTATAAATTCATTTTTATTAAGTTTGAATGATAAATTATCGTCAGTTACAATTTTTTTAATCATTATGACTGCTATCAGCCCAAATATTAAAGTCGCAATTCCCTGGCCAAGCATCCATAAAATAGGTGAATTATCGAAGGTTTTTACAATACCTAGGGAAAAAGACAATCCGACTACGGCTGTTAGTGTCGTAAGTATGACAAAAAGAATATTTTTCGAAAGGATATTTAAGGCAGATATAAAAAAGCCATTAAGAGTTGCTCCAATAACATAAATCAATAGAACGAGAGCTATAAGAAAAATATCAATTTGAGATTCATCTATCTTTGATCGAAAAATAAATATAATTGGCAAAACAACAGAGGATGATATTAAAAATATTTTTAAAAAGAAGAAAATGGCTGAGTTGAGATTCTTATTGGATTTAGACAAATGAATAATTCGATTAAGATACATTCCCATTGGATTTGCTATTAATAGTCCAAACAGGCCAGAGATAGACAAAAGAAAGTAATATGAACTTAGTTCTGCCGCGCTAAAGAGTGAGCTTAAAAAACGATAACTTGCAAACATTACAATCACTTGTAATGCTCTTCCGAGTCCTAAAATGAGCATATTCTTGTTCAGATTAAATCCTTATAGAATAAAGCACACCACCAACGAGGCGCAGCATTTTCTGTGATTTATTAACAATATCAATTAATTCATAGTAACATTTGTAAACTTTTGAACAATGAAAAACAATGAAGAACACTCCATCTGAATTCAATCTCTCAGATCACTTAAACATCGTTGCTAAAGCTTTAGATGTGTTGGGGATTTTTGCTCTAGGTTATCTAGTTTACGCCTTTTACCACGATAACTTTCTTCTACCTGATTACTACAGTACTGCGCTGGTATTATCATCACTTCTCATTTTAATTGTGTTTCCAAACTTTGGCCTCTACCTATCATGGCGGGGTAAAAACAAATTTTCTCGAACCATTAATATATTCTATGCATGGGGCTCAGCTTTAGCACTGCTACTTATTTTCGGATTTTTTAACAAAAACTTAGAAGCTTTTTCACGTGTTTGGTTTTTTGCGTGGTCTACATCAAGTTTTCTTTACTTAGTCATTTACAGAACCCTCTTAGATATCGGTCTTAATCACCTTAGAAAAAAAGGCGTTAATCGAAAGAAAATTGCAATCTACGGAGCAGGACAAGTTGGACGAGATGTCTATAAGAAGATCAAAACTGACTATGAGTCAGGATTTGATGCAGTTGCTTTTATTGATGATAATACGGATATTAAATCTACAAAGGTTGAAGGAATTGAAGTTTTTGCTCCTGATCAGCTAATGTCAGTTCTTGATACTTGTCACGAACTTTGGATCGCCCTTCCTCTAAGGGCGGAAAAGCGCGTACTTGAGATTTTATTTCAAACTCGTCATTTAACGACAGTCGTTCGCTACATTCCTGATATTTATAACTTTAGACTTTTAAATCACCGAATAACAGAAATTGCCAATATTCCAATGATTGAAATTAATGGTACTCCGTTAACTGCATCAGGAATTACACTTAAGCGAATTGAAGATATTTTCATATCAAGTCTTATTCTCATTGCAATTTTTCCACTCATGTTGTTAATCGCCTTATTGATTAAACTCACTTCAAAAGGTCCGATACTATATAAGCAAGAGCGACATGGCTGGAATGGCAAAACGATTAAAGTTTACAAGTTTAGAAGTATGTCAGTTGTTGAAAATAATTCCGAGTTCGTTCAAGCTACAAAAAATGATTCTAGGATTACGCCTCTTGGGCGATTTTTAAGACAATCTAGTCTTGATGAATTACCACAGTTTATAAATGTTCTTCAGGGTCGTATGTCTGTTGTAGGTCCAAGACCTCATGCTGTATCAATGAATCATGATTATAAAGAAAAAGTAGCAAACTACATGCAAAGACATAAGGTAAAGCCCGGAATTACGGGCTGGGCTCAAGTCAATGGTTTTCGTGGTGAAACTGATACTCTTGATAAAATGGAAAAACGAGTCGAGTTTGATCTTTTCTATATACAAAACTGGTCTTTATGGCTTGATCTTAAAATTATTTTTCTAACAGTACTCAAAGGTTTTTTTGGTAAAAATGCATATTAACTTTCAAAGAATTTACCTTTTCGCTCATATCATCATACCCTTGACCTTAAGTATGTTAACGCTGTCAAAAGTTGAAAGCTTTCTTCTTTTGCCATACATATTATTGAGCCTAGTATCGACTTCTACACTTGCCATTAACTGCACAACTCCCTTTGACGAAGATCAACCAAAGTTTCTTTATATTTTTTCATTACTTGTAATTCTTGGAAGTTGGTTTAAGTTTTCCATGTATAAGGTTCTTGAATTAAATGAGTTTAGAGAGCCTATTGGAAGCTTCATTCTCGGGAGTAACAGTGAATCTCAAGTGCTATGGATATGCTTTATAGGTATTTTGGCTATATTTATTACTAGCTTAATTTCAAAATTTCTACCCAATTCAAAAGAATTATCAAGATTCGATAGCTCAACAAATTATTTAACTGCTTTACTCCTGTTTATCTCAACTTTAATTCTCTCATTTATAAATCTAAAATATAATATTCTTCTTTTTGCAATAAAACCTGATGTCATTCTCCCGTTTAAAGGAAATGTTATTTTCTTTTTATTGCTCACAAGAGGCCTCCCTTTTCTTTACCTATATTTTTGTTTGAAAAAATTTAATCTATTTTATA
>PCUW01000062.1 GCA_002787775.1 Bdellovibrionales bacterium CG12_big_fil_rev_8_21_14_0_65_38_15 | reverse complement strand
TGCGATAGCGAATACCCCATTTCCCCGGCAAGTTTATGCTTATCCTTTAATTTCACCACGGCCAAATAAGCAGGCACCATATAAAGAGGCGAGGGAGTGCCTCCAACGACAAGCGCCGCTAAATTCCATCCCATACCTATAAACATTGGAGGAAGGACGACGACGGTGACAACTTCGGAAATCGCACTTGTAATTGCAACGCCAATACCATGCTGAATAAAAAGATGTTTGGCGTGGGCCCAAAAATTTAGCCCCTTTAATATCTTGATGACTTTCTGCTTAATCTTTAAAAGTCCCTGAGCTTCTTCTTGTAAAAGGGCAGGAGCAAGCTTTTCTAAAACCTTTTGAGTCTCTTCGTCGATCAGTTTGTAAAACGTTGCTTCGTTTATATCAGGCAAAGAAACAGAGACACTGCTTACCTGTGAAGGGGCTATTTGCGCGTTTAAAGGCATGCTCACGAACATGAAGTTCATTAGAGTCACAAGCACAGTAAGACGCTTTAGGATGTTTTCCATTCCAGCTTAATTACAAATTCTGGGCCAAGGAATCTATTGAGTTTCAAGAGCTTAGCCAAGCGTAAACGCTCGCTTCGTGTATATATGTCTACAGATTAGCCAGCTTAATATGGATTCACGTGTATAAATTATCCCTGTCGACTTTGATTATTGAAATGCATATAAGTATATGCATAATGAGAGGCTTCGAGTCTTATTCATGTAAGGCATAGAGGCGGGCTCGAAGCTGTTGAATAAGAACAGAAGTTCAGAATTCAAATCATTGTTGCTTGGAATGAATACTTTGGAGTTAGTAATGAAAAAGAATAAAAAACTAACAGAAAAAAAAGTTGAGACTTTTCTTAAAGATGCGAACGAGGCCCTAAATGCTCATCCAAAAGACGTAAAAGTAAGAGTTACCACGATGATTGATTCAGATGTTCTTGAGGAGCTTCGGGCTATGGCTGAGCGAGAAGGGGTTGGCTATCAAACTCTTCTTAATCTGAAGTTAAGAGAAGTTATTCTTGGTGAAAAAATCGTTAATAAAAACATCATTCGATTGATCTCAGATAAAATAAACAAGCTTGAAAAGAAAATAGATAGCTTGAGTAAAAGAGCCTAGAGTTAGTGATTTTTACCGACAATCTTGGAAAACTCAAATGTCGAGATAAGCAAGAATTCCCGAAAGAAAAAGATTAATTTGCTAAGCGTGATTAAAGCTCATTGTGATTTAAGATCAAAAGGTGCTGTTTTATCGTTTATACCATTTATGAATGGAAGACTCGAAATATCGACATTAATATCACCCGTAGAGAGATTTATATTTTGATATCCCATTGAATGTAACTTTTTAGCTATTTGCAAACCATCTAGTTCACCATTTAAATTGATATCTAGATAAAACTCAGATTCTTTGTTTATATCATCTAAGTTTTGCTTTAATGATGACCACGAGTTGAAACTTCTAAGGTCAATATCTGCACTTTTTGCATCAATCTCCCAAGCTTTGCGAACAAAATAATCATCTTCTAGCTGAATAATAGATCTTTTTTGACTTATTGGAAGTTCAATATTGATTTTGGTACCTTGATTAATTGTAGATTCAATAGAAAACTGGCCTGATTTAGATTCAAAATACTTCTTAGCGTAATAAAGCCCAATTCCCTGACCATTGGCCTTACCAAAGGATACAGAAACCCCCGAATCTAGTTTTTGTAAAATATCGGTTGGAATTCCAATTCCGCGATCAATTATACTTAGATAAAGCTTTGATTTACTCTGTTCAACTCGAAGTTCAACTTGCTGAGAATATTTTGACGCTTCAAAAGCATTATTTAAAAGATTTGTGAGATGACGAATTAACTCTCTATCAAAAAACACTAGTGAATCTATTTTACTCTGAACGACTTTTAGATTTAGGGACCTTGCTTTAAATTCAGTTTCGACCTGCATTAAAGTATTATGAATAGATATTTTAGTTTCAACCGATTTAGGAGAAGGGTTTAGATCGGCTGAAATATCTTGAATTCTGTTAATTGATCCTCTGACTAACTCGAGGTGTTCACTGCTTAACCTATCAGAATTAAGTATTGAATTTAAAGCAGCTATTGGTGCTTGAATGTCATGAGCTACTTGCTTTGATATTAAAAGTCTTTGTTTATTATTTAGCCATTTTTTTAGAAAAAGATAGAATCCAAAAAATGATACAGAGATCAATAAGGAGATAAAAGTCCATATTAAAATATAAGCATTTGAAAATGAACCTGCTAAAAATATCAACCTATTGTTTTTATTCAACGTTAACTCAACATTAAGTATGTTTGACACAAAACTCTCGGGTTTATTAAATTGCTTGAGATACCTAGTGTGTACGTTGTCTGAAACAGTTATTTTCGTAGGTAGAATTGATGGTTGATTTTCCGCAAATGAACGAATGAGTATACCTAGACTGTAATTATCTAGACTTAATCCATGCCATTTCCTTTGAATATTAATAGTTTGCTCAAGAGTTTCAAGTCTTTGCTCGAGCAAGAGGACTTGAATCTTATACATTGCTATAAAAGATGAGAAAAATAGCAAGACTGCTACAAAGAAAATTTTAAATTTTTTTAAATTATACTTAATCATTTCTTATATTTAGTAAGTGTCCTCTAAAAAATCTAGTTTCTAGAAAAGTAAGGCCGTTTTTTTTCATTTTTGAAATCGCAGTAATTTAAGTGATTTATCTTACCAATTATATGGGGAGAGCAATATTTTCATAGGTAATTTGTTTAATGTTATGACCTAAATGAATAATTATGGAATATATAAGCAAAAAGGAGATCTTATGCGCCACTTAGAGAAGATTATTGCTTCCATTTTAGTACTAGTTACATCTATAGCTGTTTACGCTGATGAGGTTTTGCAAACGAATGAAGAAGTCACTTTTGTTAAGACGCCAAATCGAAACCAACAAGCAACACGTTTCAGTATAAGAGATGAGCAGGTTGATAGGGATGAAACAATTTATTTATTGAATGGAGTAGAGACAGATGAAGAAGAAGCTAGGGTTTTGGAGAATAGACTTGAGGCAATTAGGGAGCGTTTACAGACTGTTTCTCCTGAGTGTCGTGGCTCTTAGTCAAACCGCATGTAATAACAATGATAAGAAAGTAGATATGCTAAAAATATATACTCCGTTTAAATTCTCGTTGGAAATGAACCCACGAAAGATAGTCACAATCGGTGACCAAATTTTAAGTGAGCACATATTTGCTTCTCATACAGTCCGTAATCCCAAGTTGGGAATGACTGATGTACTATCTGAAGTAAATATAGATCGAGTTAATAATAAAATTAAACTAAAAATTAAGGATAATATTTATTTCTCGGATGGTTCCATATTAAGTATTAGTGATCTGTGCATTTCGATTGAAAAAAGCTTTGAATCTACATCACACTCACAACTTAAATCCCTTTTCAAAGAATTAAAAGTTGATGGAAACTTAATTGAGATATCAATGGTTAAAGTGCCTAACAATATGGAAGCATTATTAGCGATACCGGACTTCTTTATTTATTCTGATAAGTTTTTACCTGTATCTAGTAAATTGTCTAATCCTACTACTGGTGCTTACCAGTTAAAAGAACTAGGTGCAGATAAAATTTCATTAGAAATTAACAAGTATTATCCTCAACATTTAAGAGCAAATACAATTGAGAATGTTGAAATACTTAGGACTAGTAAGGATAACTTAACTGAGTTTTTAAATAATCATGACCATTCATCAAGGTTTCTCGCTTATTTTGGCGGCTACCATATTAATTCCGACGACATTTCTTTTTTAGATAAATCCAATTTAATATATAGTGTATTCCCAAATGAATGGGTTTATGTCATTGGATTTAATAATACAAAAATGCCTTTAAAGGATCGAAAAACACTATCAAGTCTAGTTTTTTCTAATAAGGATGAAATCCTTAAAGATTCTCCATTATCGCAAAGGGCATTCTCCGTTTCTCCAAACGATAAGCCGTTTGGTTTAAGAAGTGATGTACTCAAAGTCGAAAAAAATATAAGTAAATTAAGACTTTCTAATACCTTTTCAATTGGAATCAGAAAAAGAGATATAGAGCAAAATATTGTGAAGAACTTAGTGAGTGTTTTAAGTGGTATTGAAAATCTGAAAATTGTTTTCTATGACAATGTTGATGATATTTATTCAAAGTCTGATTTATATTTAGGAATTCAAGGCATATCTGCAGGTGATCCTGTCCACCATTTAAATTTCTTCTTAAAATACGATCCATTGTTTAAAGAGATTTTAACCATTGAAGAATTAAACACGGTTTCCCTTATTGAAAGTAATGAGGATTTTAACTTCCAAGTACAAAAACTAGAAAAGAAGGTATACGATAATACTAGTATTATACCAATCGCACACTTCCCTGGAATTGTTATACATTCTAAAGATTTGAAAGAGGATACAAGTTTAGTTGGAGATTGGGGGATAAGGGCATGGACTTATCAACTCTTGGAGTAAAATTAGTAAAATTATTAATGAAAAGGGAATACAAGTTCCACCTGAAAGTAATAGAGCCTAATTCTTCTAACTTAAGTCATTACGTTGTAAATATTATTATTGAGAAAAATCATATTGAATCTGAAATGGCCTCAGGTATAGATAAAGTTTTTAGCCTCGCATTAGTTAAAGGTATATGTGAAGCTGGTGAAATTATATCTCGTATTGATCGCTTAGCTAACTCAGATGTAATTGCGGGAGGATTCTTTAGTAAAACGGCAAAGGAAAGGTGTTTAATTGAGGCCTATGAAAGGCAAGCAATTTTATGGCATATAGATAAAAATATTCCGCTAATATATCATCAGTCAGTTGATTCTAGTCAGGGGGCTATTACACTTGCACTTCTTGCTACAAACTCACCTTATTTCCATTGTGTTGCATACTCAAATGCAGAATCACAAAATGATTTTAATTATTGTTGTTCTGTTGAAAAAAATATAAATTTTGATAGAGTACTTTTTAAGTTAAATACTGCGAACATTAATAAGATAAGACTGAACCCAAAAGATGTCAGTGAGCAATTTCGACTATCGATCATTAAGCCTAATAAATGTCCAAATAAAGAAATGGTTTTTGACTTCTTTTCATTTAAAAACAAAACCAGATTTACTAGAGTGGATAGTCCTTTGAAATTATTTAACTTTTTTGAAATATGTTAGATGCCACAGTATTTAATTTTTTATATCATTCTTTAACTAAACAACGTCAAAAAATCTGAACTACTTAAACCTTTCAAGAACCCCTTATCCGATTCTTCAACTAGAGCAGCAAGTTCACGCTTTGATTTTTGAAGCTCAAGCACTCGCTCTTCAACCGTATCTCTTGTGACGAGGCGATAAACGAAGACAGGATCTTCCTGGCCGATACGGTGAATTCGATCGATGGCTTGGTTTTCAACCGCTGGGTTCCACCAAGGATCGAGGATGAAACAATAACTGGCTTCAGTTAAGTTTAGTCCTGTACCACCTGCTTTAAGCGAAATAAGAAAAGCTGTTTTGGTTGGATTCGTTTTAAAAACATTAATGGCAGCATCACGGTCTCTAGTTTGACCATCAAGATAAGAGAAATCAATACCAGCTTTCATGAGTCTGTCTTTAACTAATGCTAAAAATTGCGTGAACTGAGAAAACACCAGAGCTTTTTTTCCCGCTTCTTGAATGCCAATCAATTGATCAACAAGCGTATCAAGTTTAGCCGAGCCAAGCTCTGTTAAAGGGCTAATGAGTTTTGGGTGACAAGCAAACTGTCTAAGTCGAAGTAGTCCTTCAAGCACGTGAAAGTCAGTTTTCTTTTTACCAGAAAGCTCTTTTTGATAATAACGGCGGAGCATTTCGTATTCTTGTTTTTCTTCTGTACCGAAATCACACCAAAGAAGACTTTCTGTTTTTGGCGGAAGATCTTTTAGTACCTGAGCTTTTGTTCGCCTCAAGATGAAAGGTCTAAGTCCCCTTAAGATTAAATCGCGTGCATCCTCGTTTTCTTGGCTTGGGCCAAATTGAGCAAGCTTTGCTTTAAACATTCCAGGAACCAAGAATCTAAAAATTGAAAAGAGCTCACCTAAATGGTTTTCAATTGGAGTACCCGTAAGTGCCAAACGAATCTTAACGTTCGCACCAACTACGCAAGCTGCTTTAGCGGTTTGACCGTGAACGTTTTTAATCGCCTGTGCTTCATCGAGAATCATACCATCCCAAGAAACTGCTTTAAGCTTATCCACATCTCGCCTTAGTACGCCATAAGTACAAAAAACCAGATCCATCACATCAACTCGCTCTAAAAGCTTTTCTCTGCCAGCTCCTTCATAGCGCATGGTTTGCAGATGAGGAGCAAACTTAGAAGCTTCTCGCTCCCAGTTTGAAACGAGAGTCTTTGGTAGAACAATAAGAACGGGACCGAGATGTTTTGATTTTCTTCTAGTGAGGTACGCTAGCACTTGAACCGTTTTACCTAGACCCATATCATCGGCCAAAAGTCCGCCGGTTCCAAGATTTTCAATAAACGCCATCCAAGAAAGTCCAAGACGCTGATAAGGTCTAAGCTCACCTGAAAATTTCTTTGGAGTGACAAGCAGCTTTAATCCACCAGAGGCCTTAAAAGTGTTAACGACTTTTTTGTATTCTTCATCAACCTCTAGATCACTATCAACAAAGAGATTTTCTAAAACCAAAGCTTGCGCCGTAGGAAAGCGCATGCCAGGACCCTTTGGATGCCCTAGTTCTGCTAAGACCTTAGCTTTTTTAAGCCACTTCTCTGGCATAAGACCAAGCTTACCGTCAGCGAGAGTGACGAAATGTTTATGTTCATCACTTCGATGGAGAATATCGGGAGGATTTAAAACCTCATCGCCAAACTTAATCGGAGCATCTAGATCAAACCAATCTTTATTAGTTCGAAGAGTCGCTTTCATTGCAGTGGCGGCGACAACAGGTTTTCCAAAAGCACGAACTAAAATATTATTGGATTCCATCCATAAAACACTGTCGTTAAAAAGAGCTTCATCAAAGACAACGTGATGTGGTTCTCTAAAACGCGTGTATTCGCTATCACGAATTAAATCGATGATACGCTCTTCGTGTTTAAAATTTTTGCTTCTAATCTCGTAGGGATCGGGTTGCATCAGCGGCGCTTCTTCAAAGGGTGTGTGCGGCTGATCGCCGTACATAAACATCAAGCGGCCATGAATAACAAAGTGGTCATCTTGTTTAACCACATCCACTTCAATAACTGGTTTTCCTTCACTGGCGACTTCTCTAAGCGGAAAGCTTTCAGGCAGCTTCATAGAAACACTGCCCTTAAATGCTCTAACGATTCGTACTAAATCTTTCTCTCCGTTCATTGGGATATCAAGGCGATCACGACGCCTAAACGTCTCCGCCAGATAAGCGGGTAGTGGCCTTTCAATTGGATGTAATTCTTGGCCATGAACAATTAAGCCAGAATCAGCAAAGACATGAATCTTATCTTTATCAAGTCTTTCACCAGCCAGCTCAAAGCGGTGCTGAAAAACATATTTATCACCTGCGTGATTAAGCTCGAGAATCTCTTTAATGATACGCTCACGTCTCCAAGACAGAGTCACAACATCGCCATCAATCCAGCCCATGTCTTGCTTGATACCAAGCTTTCCTGTGCTCGAAAGTAGATCAAGCACAAGTGGAGCTAAGTCTTTAGGCATGACGGTTTCGTTGGCGCCTTCAAAATGACTGGCAAAGCCGCCTTGAAGAATTCGAAGCGCACGTCTTTCATTGGGATCTTGAAGCGCTTGAATCTTGAGATCGTTAAGTCTGGTGTCTTGAGCTTTACCCCAACCACCTTTTTGCAGGCGACGTCTTCGCATAAACCGAAGCATCATCTCGCCACTTGGTGAAATATGTCTGGGATCAACCACGTACCAAAGATCATCTTGAGCAAGCTCAGCTGGTGCATCATCACGAAGGCGTCTTGGAATTCGCATGGCCAAACGTTGTAGCTCTTGCTTCCAATCTTGATCGCCTTCCACTTCGCGCTCTTCTCGCTCTATCTCACAAAAGCGCGCGATATTAAGGCCAACACCAAGGCCAGTCTTCTCCGCTTCAAGAGCAAGAGCGTACAGATGCTTACAAGGAGCTCCTTGAATAAAAGCATTACAGTCACAGCGGATGCGAATGGTTTCGACCTGACCATCTTCTTCGATCAAACTAAAGCGCGTGATATTGGTGGAGGTGGATAAAACCTTGGCCTCAATAACTCGGGCGTCGACGTGAGAAATCGTGACAGCACCGCTATCAAAAAGACTCTTGCCTCGCTTTTCGCTGAGGTCATCAAAAATAGGTTTAATTGCGCTTAAAAATGCGGCCATCCAAGCGGTATCTCACAATTGCCCGCCTTAAATCAAGAAAATCAATAGCTTATCTCAATAATATCTAATAGTTATAAATATGTTATAATAAGTTATAACTTTGATTTTGGAGCTAGTTTTGAGCTTAAAACTTAGAGCAATCGGCAATTCCATGGGCTTTAGTCTGCCAAAAGCTGCGCTTAGTGAGGCGGGCTTTGATCAAGACGGGGAGTATGAACTCTTAGTCAGTGAAGGTGCTATCAGTATCGTTAGAAAGGGCCCATCGTCTTCGACGTGGAAGTTCACGGACGCTCCATTAACTGATGAGCACCGTGAATGGATTGAGCGCGAACTTGAATAACATAGAATTTGGACAAGTTTGGAAGATTCGAGTTGATGGCGGTTTTCGCTATGGTCTAGTCGTTTCACCTAATTCAATGAATCAGCAGCTTGATAAAATTATTGTGATTGCGATAAGTGCTCGAAAAAAAGCATGGCCGACAAGAATTGGCTTTCGTCTGCAAAATAAAGCCAGGCAGCTTTGTCTTGAAGATATTGCAACTCTTTCTAAGGACGCGTTTCAGGAAAAGATACAAGCATTGTCGTTGCCTGAGCTTGCTCGAGTGAAAACAATTTTATCTCAACTACTCGTCGAATTTTAAAGTGGATTAAAACTCAAGTGAAACAAAATATGCTATCATTTATGCAAGGCGTGGAATGCTACATTTAAACATGGTTAATATGAATACAGCATTTGATAATATCTCGATCATTGAAGTCAGTTTTCCAAAAGATAAAATTGAAGTAACGTTAAGTGATGGCAGAAGCGTTGCTGTACCACTTTCTTGGTTTCCTAAACTTTCACAAGCTCCAGATAAAGAATTGCATCTTTTTGAAATATCACCAAAAGGCTATGGTATTCATTGGCCTAAGCTTGATGAAGATATTTCTATCAAATCCTTTATCTAGTTATTCTTTAAATTCAAGATAGTTATTCCAATTCGAAATGAGCGATCCGGCAAAGAGCACAACATAAGTCACCATATTGGTGATCGCAATATGCTTAGGTTTTAGCCAATTTGGAAGGTGCTTGATTCTTAAAAGTGCCAGAAGACCGATGATCATCGCGAAATAAAAAGCTGGGTAGATATAGCGGCTGGCGGTGCGATTAAACAATGAAAAGAAAACAACATAGGGAACGACAACGCATAGGCAGCTTTGCCAAATCGGTTTATCTGTTGGCTTAAACTTCTTGATAGCGAAAATACCAATGGTCCAAGGAAGAGCGTAGCTTAGAATTCGACTTGAGTAGTAACCAAGACTTTTTAGCATGACAACAAAAAAGGAAACTTGCTTGGCCCCTTCAACGGAGCGTCCCATGATTTGAGTTGAAATATATTTTTCAAAAAACGAATAACCTGTAACATTTTTAAACCATTGTTCATAAGCGTAAGAAATACCTACAACAATAAGTAGAGTTGAAACAAAACGAAGCGAAGGCCAAAGAAGCTTTCTGTGATGCCACACAGTTTCTAAAGCAAGGATTCCCGCTAAAATGAGACCAGGTAAACCTTTAGTAAGGTAAGAACCAACACAGGCCATAATCGCCAGAGAATATCTTTTGGTATTATTGGCCCAAATGCCAAAAACCATAAATAACAATAAAAGAGCTTCATGGTTAGCGCGAAGAGTGTAGTTCATACTCTGAGGATTAAGTTGAAGTCCTAAAACAATAAGACCAGCAATCTCAGTAGAGACATATTGCCTAAGCCATAAAAAAAAGAAAAAGAGAGTCAACGTTTTATAAAGAAGCGAGCAAACATAAGTCGCTTGCATTCCATTCATCCCAAGCTTAGCGAAAATGGTGGGTAAAAAGAAAATGCCGGCTAAATGATCTCTAAAGTATGGAGTTTCTGTTTCGGCGTAATGTTCGGCCCCATTCCATTTGGGTGCAATGAACTCACTCCAAGGTCTTTCGGCTTGATCATTAACGATGCGAGCATAAAGTCTGGAGTCATTTTCTCTCGCAATATACGGACTAGTTAGTAAAACTGTGGAGCAAAAGAGAGTAGTTAAAATAGATATAAGAAAAAAATGACGCATTCAAAAAGTATAGAAGGCTGACTCGGATAAGTCAGCCCAATTAAGCTTATTCTTGGTCTAAAACTTCTGACTCTTGATCCATCATTGTTTCTTGCATTTCTTCTTTCTTTTCTTGCATTTGAGCTTTTTTAGCTTTGCGCTGATCTTGGACTTCTTTACGAGCTTGTTTTCTTTCTTTTTTGTATTTCTTTTTCGCTTGTTTCTTTTCTTTTTTAGTATCAGCAGCTTTCAAATTAGCTCTTAGAGCTTTTTTATCAGCGCGCTTATCTTTTTTAAATTCACGCTTTGTGACTTTTCCAGCGTCTTCGGCGTGAGTTGTTGAAAGGGTAAAAAAAGGAATCATCAAAGCGATCAATAGTGCCTTAAGCATATCTCCTCCTGGAGAGTAATGGGTTGGAGATATCGTGCGCCTTGGTTACAAAAAGCTAAAGACTCACCATTTCAAGAATCTTTTGGTACGTCATTTCCGGAGTAAATTGGTTGAGACAGATCATGCTATCGCAAGTAGATAAGGCACAGTAATGTGCCTTTAAAGTTCTACATTCTAGCCCTTCTTTAAATAAGTAAGGGTGAAGACTTGAATCATAAGGGTGCCACTCTGACGGATTCTCAGGACCAAAAAATGTAAGACTTGGGATTCCAACGGCGACAGCTAGGTGCTTTATGCCTGTATCATTTCCCACATAGAGCGCAGATTCCGAAAAAACTTTTGCCAATTTATTAAGAGGTATTTGGACAGTAGGAAATCCAATAAGGTTTTTTTGAATATTTTGATCGCCTGGCCCAAGTGGAATAATAACATCAAAGCCTTTTTGCTCTAGCATGCGACAAAGGTCTTTATAGAAACCTAAAGGCCACATCTTTGTTTCTCTAGTTGCAACGACACCTAAGATGATTCTTTTTTGTTTCTGACCAGCTTCAACTTTCATTTTAGGTGTATAGGCTAGAAAGTTTGGGTACCGATTTGAAGGATAAAAAGCGGCGACACCATCGAGATCTCTTTGGATAGCAGCCTTAGGTTTTCCTTGATCCTTAACAGGACTGTCTTTAGTCGAATGGTGATTATGAAAAGTGTAGGGGATATTTTTAAACCAAGCATACAAGCTTAAAATTTTTGCACTTGATCCACTTTGATGAAGTTCGTGAATCATATCGGGTCTAAGTTCTAAAAGCTTAGAGTAAAAACTTAAACCATTTTCGATTGGAATGATCTCATTGGCAGCCGTTTCAACGTTATCGTATAGACCGGTCATCCATTTAGGAATGGCATATGAAATCAGTGCATCTGGGTAGAGCTCTTTTAAATACTGAAGCGCCGATAATCCCATAATGGAATCACCAAGTGCACGTTTTTTTACAACAAGAATACGCTTCAACGCTTTTCCTTTTGCTCAATAATCTGTTTAAGTTTTTCTATAGCTTCGTCAAAATCTTTTGAAAGATCAGTTTGCTCACTCAAAGTAATTTTATAAATTGATTTAAGTCTCACAAGAAGATTTCTTGCGTCATGAAGTTCATTGGACATATTGACCTTCACGGTTAGATTTCCAGTCGTTATGAATACGATAGTACATCGATTTTGAAAGCTGAAGCTCTCTTGTGATCTCATTTACTTTTCCAGATGCCTGATCCCATGCTTCTGCAAATGCTTCATCTTCAATGGCCTTGATTAACGAAGGTAGGCCATGCTCTTTAATAAAACTTCTCATTTTTTGAGTCACAAGACCTGAATCAATGGGGTTTTGAGTTGGAGTATTATTTCCAAGGACTCGACGAGGTAGATCTTTGGCCTGAATGAGCCCACTGGCCCCAGCTAAAACTTCTTTAATAAAGCCTTCAATTTCTCTTACATTTCCAGGCCAATCATATTGTTTTAATAGGTCTTGCGCTTCACTTGAAAAGGCTATTTTTTTGGCACTCTTTTGAATAAAAAAATTGATCAGTGGCAAGATATCTTGTCTTCTTGATTTTAGTGACGTTAGGTTAACTTCAATCCCTTTTATTCTAAAATAGAAATCAACTCTAAACTCACCGCACTCAATTTGTCCGGCGAGATCATCACAGGTGGCAGAGATTAATCTAAAATTCGATTTTTGTGGTTCTGTTGCTCCAACTGGAGTGAAGGTTTTATCTTCAATGGCGCGAAGGAGTTTCTTTTGTAATTGAAGAGAGATTGTTCCAATTTCATCTAAAAAAAGTGTTCCACCATCAGCTTTGGCCATGAGCCCAACTTTATCAGAGATGGCTCCAGTAAAACTTCCTTTCTTGTGTCCAAAAAGTTCACTTTCAATTAAATTTTCTGGTAGCTCCGATAAATTTAAATGAACAAAAGGAGCACTTGGATTCCAAAGCTCATGAGCAAGCTTAGCGGCCAATGTTTTGCCAACACCAGTCGCACCTGTAATAAGAAGTCTTGTATCTTCAACTAATGATAAATTTTTAATTTGTTGTAATTGAGAAAGCAGATAACGATCAGTTGTAATGAACTTATCTTTAATTAATGAATCAAAACTGTCTTGATCAAAACTCTTAAGCAGTCTTCCAAGGTGTAGATCTAAATTATCTTGTACGTCAGATTTGGCGAAATAATGAGCACAGCCTCGCTCGAAAGCTGATTGAATAACTTCAGGTGAATCATGACTGGTCATCACCACCGGAGTAATTCCGTATTCATGGCAAAGAGAGACAACGTCTAAGCCTTCAAACTGATTCTTATTCTCGGTTAAATTTAAATCGATCAAAGCAATATTGGGCTTTGCCATAAGAAGAGCTTTCTTGGCATCTTCTAGATTATCGACTTGAAAGACCTGGCCGTACTTTTTGAGCTCAAGGCTCAAGCTTTGGCGAAAAAAAGCATCATCTTCAACAATTAGTATTTTAGTCATAATTAGTCCGGTTAAGTCTGATTGGTTTATATCGGAACAAATGGTCTAAGACAAGCCTGAATGTGCAATAATTTCACATTATTTCAAATATTTAGCTAATAGTTTAATCTAGATTTAATCAATTTTAGGGGAATCTATGACGGCGTTTAATATCATCTACACAATGCTTGGTGGCCTTGGGCTTTTCTTTTTTGGCATGAAGCTTATGTCGGATGCACTTCAAAGTGCAGCCAGCGACGTCATTAAAAATATTATCAACACCATTACGAAGCATCGAGTTTATTCAATCACTGTCGGTGTGATTGTTACCATGATTGTTCAAAGCTCCAGCATCACCACCGTCATGGTTGTTGGTTTTGTTAATGCCGGCTTAATGAATCTTACTCAGGCGATTGGGATTATCTTCGGTGCAAATATTGGAACAACAATTACGGGTTGGATCATCTCTATTAAAATTGGAAAGTATGGTCTTCTTTTGATTGGAGCTGGTTTTTTTCCAATGCTTTTTGCAGATCGTGGAAAATGGAAAACAATCGGACAAGTTCTTTTTGGTGTGGGTTTAGTTTTTTACGGCCTTGATATTATGAGTGCTGCCTTTAAGCCACTTCGAGGAATGCCCGAATTTCTAGACGCCATTAGTTTCTTCTCAGGTCAAAGCTATGGTGCTTATATTGCTTCTATTATGATGGGCTGTATCTTAACCATGGTTGTTCAGTCTTCATCCGCTATGCTTGGTATAACGATGGCATTAGCCACGACTGGTGTTATTGAGTTTCATACAGCAGCCGCTTTAGTTCTTGGAGAAAATGTAGGTACAACAATTACGGCATTATTAGCTTCTGTTGGTGGAAATATAAATGCCAAAAGAGCAGCAAGAGCTCACGCTATTTTTAATATTCTAGGTGTTGCCGTTGTCTTTAGTATCTTTCCTTGGTTTGTTGAATTAATTGATTCACTTGTGGCGGGAGATCCTAATATGATCAATGCTGCTGGTGAAAAGCCCAATATAGCCGTCCATATCGCCACGGGACATACACTCTTTAATGTTACCGCAACAATAGTCTTCACTCCATTCTTGCACCAGTTAGCGCGACTTGTGACTTGGATGACTCCTGAACGAGAAAAGGAACAGCATCACCTTGTTATGCTTGGAGATCTTGAAGATATGGTTCCTGCAACAGCGCTTGCGATGGCCCAGGCCGAAATTGAAAAAATGCAAGATATCGTCGGTCGTATGTTTAAAATTTCAGATGAACTTTTAAAAGGTGAAAGCTCTGAGGGAGATGATAAGCGTATCGCTAAAATAAAAGATTATGAACGTATTACAGATTCAATTCAAAAAGAAATTACGGTTTTCGTTTGTAAAATGATGGAAAAAAGCTTGTCGCCAAAACAATCAGTTCAGGCACAAGCCATTGTTCGTGAAGCGGATGAACTTGAAAGTGTGGCCGATTATTTAGAGCGAGTTGCCGGGTACCTAGAAAGAACTCCAAAGGCTACTGTCCTAAAAGATAAGAGCCGAATGGAGTTGTTAAGTCTTTTTGATGAAGTCAGAGAGTTCTATGACTTAGTTGTTCATAGAATCAGTCAGCCATCGAAACTCGATATTGATTTAGTTCAGCGAAAAGCTGATGCCGTGGTTGATCAAGCAGACCGCCTTAGAACAATCTATCTTGAGAGAGTAGCTTCTGGAGAGTTTGATGCACTTTCAGCGCTCACTTATTCAGATATGGTGGTGGCACTTAGAAAGGTTAAATCACATTCATTTAATATCTTTGAGTCACTTGTGAGGCTTAAGGGCTTAGACTAAAGCTAAACAATTACAAGTACTTGAAAATACATTTTAGTTTTGACGAGAAATTAACATTCAGATTTTAAAGTAATCATATAATACTGACGAAGAAGAGTAGGGTATGAATTATTTCATTAAAGCAATTATATTTACTATGATAGGCATCACTGTATTAACTCCAGTGATGGCGGATTCGATCGAGTCTCATCAAGACCATAGCGTCATTACTAATGATATTGAAGCCACTGATACCCTGCCTGTAGTGCATGACTGTTTTGGTGAAGTAGAAAATAGTGAAATCGAAGAACTCAGCGAACCAACCCTTTCTACAAAATTATTCTTAGTCTCTTTTAATAATTTAAAATTTGAAACAATTCACGATTCTTATCAACAAGTCTACCTATCGATAGAGCCGCCTCCAATTAAAGCCTAGTTATTCATTAAATTTTCTGTTTATGAACAACTGAAATTGGAGTCGTTATGCCATTTAATAATATTGGTGAGATTTTAAATAATGTTAAAAATGTTAGCTCACAAATCTCTAGTCGCCTGGATTTAGATTCTCTTTCTAAGTCTCAAGCACCACTCGTTTTTTGGGTAGGCTGTGCTGATAGTCGAGTGAGTCCAAACCTTGTAACTGGGACTGACCTCGGTGATATGTTTGTACATAGAAACGTGGCCAATATAGCTTCGCTTGAAGACGCTAATTTCGTGTCATCAATGGAATACGCCGTCGGAGTGCTTAAAGTTAAGCATCTCGTCGTATGCGGTCACTCTGGTTGTGGTGGCGTTAATGCAGCGATGAACAAAGCCTATCCAACACCAACGATAAAAAACTGGCTTTCTAAACCGGAAAAAGATTTTGAATGGGTTTTAAAGAACAGTTCAAAAAAGTTAGTTGAACAAGATAAACTCAGCTTCCTAGCCAAACACAATGCACAGACACAAATTAAAGGCCTTCTTGAGCATCCGCTAATTAAAGAAGCGGTCTCAAATGGTGAACTTACCTTGCACGCTCTATTTTATGACATTAAGTCATCAAGCTTAGAGCTTTTACTAACACTTGATAACGATCAAGTAAGCGCTGCTTAAAAATTAAAAATTGGGGAACCGTGATGAAGAATTATTTAAAATACACAAAGGATGATGTGAGGTCAGGCTTGGTGGTCTCACTTGTGGCGATTCCGCTATGCTTGGGAATTTCACTAGCCTCAGGAGCACCACTCTTATCAGGTCTTATAGCAGGTATTATTGGTGGACTTGTCGTGGGCTCGATGAGTAATTCACATATCAGTGTAAGTGGTCCTGCAGCAGGACTCGCCGTTATTGTTTATAACGGCATTCAAGAAGTAGGAGATTTCAATGTCTTCTTAATGGCCGTCACTCTTGCTGGTGTGATTCAAATCGGCCTAGGAGCGATAAAAGCGGGAATTCTCTCTGACTTTATTCCAAACTCAGTGATTAAAGGAATGTTGGCCGCGATTGGAATACTAATTGCGTGGAAACAACTTCCTTATGTCTTTGGAACAAATGCCGCTGAAAATACACAAACTGTTATGGGTATGACCTATCAAAGTGGAGCCGCGATTATTGGCTTCATTTCACTTGCCTTCATGATAACAGTTCAAAAAACAAAGCTTGGAAGTCTTAAAATCTTTAAGGTTGTACCTGCAGTTTTATTTGTTGTTGTGATTGCCACTTTAGTTTCAGACTTATTTTTAGGACTTGATAAATCACTTCTGGTGAATATCGGTGATATTAAAGGGCCAAGGGATTTTGCAGCGAGCTTAACGATGCCTAATTGGGCCTCAATTTCAAACCCTACAGTTTGGAAATTAGCTTTTGTTATCGCTATTGTTGCTAGTATTGAAACACTTCTTTGTATTGAAGCGAGTGATAAACTTGATCCACAAAAAAGAGAGACCTCTACTAACCGTGAATTATTTGCTCAAGGAGCAGGTAATATTCTTTCAGGTTTAATTGGCGGCTTGCCTATTACGTCAGTTGTCGTACGTTCAACTGTTAACGCTAGTAGTGGTGGTAAAACAAAAATGGCAGCTGTTTATCATGGTGCCTTTTTACTTTTTAGTGTCATGGCGATTCCGATGATTTTAAATAAAGTTCCATTGGCAGTTTTGGCCGTGATCCTAGTCATGACTGGTTTTAAGCTTAATCCAATTAGTCTTTATCAAGATATGTTTAAGAAAGGTCACCAACAATTTGTTCCTTTTATGGCGACAATTATTGGTGTTGTGGCAACTGACTTATTATCAGGGGTCGTTATCGGTATGGCCGTTTCTGCCTTTATGGTTTTAAAAGAAAACTATATTGTGCAAAATCAATCTATTCGTTCAGACCTTTCGACAGCTTCTAAAGACGATATCATCACGATTGCACTTGCTGAGCATAATTCATTCTTAACTAGAGGTGTATTAAAACAACTTCTTAATTCGGTTGAAGATGGAAAGCAGATTGTAATTACAAGTCATAGAACAATATCAATTGATCATGATGTTCTAGAGGTGATTGACCAGTTTGTTATAGAAGCTAAGGTTAAAAATATTAATATAAAACTAGAAGGACCTCATTTTAAATTCGATGAAGAAAATAAATTGAGATTAGTGCCTAAAGTTGCTTAATCAAAAAGATGCTCGAAGTCTTTCATGGAAAGCTTTCCACTAAAGAGTTCGTGATCATTGTCTTGTAAGAGGTCTTGGAAAAGTTCGCGTTTCATATGCTGAAGTTCCAAGACCTTTTCTTCAACAGATCCTTTGATAATCGGGCGATAAACCGTAAGTTTATTTTGCTGGCCAATACGGTGAGCTCTATCAATCGCCTGCGCTTCAACAGCTGGGTTCCACCATGGGTCCATAACAAAAACATAGCTTGCAGCTGTTAAGTTAAGACCAACACCACCAGCTTTTAAGGAAATAAGGAATATTCTGTTGGTACCGTCTTGGAAAGCATCAACTTCTTTTTGACGACGTTTCATCGCCTGAGAACCATCAATTCTTGAACATTTCCAATGCTTCTCCCTAATCTCTTTTTGGATAATATCCAAATAAGTTGTGAACTGAGAGAAAATAATGGCTTGATGACCTTCTTCTACAATTGTATCGAGAGTATCAAGCAGAAAGTCGATCTTGGTGGAGAGCAAATGCTTGCCATTCATATCTTTAACTTTATCCGGCGATTGCCATAAACAAAGTTGTCTAAGCTGCAAGAGGCCTCGAAGAATTTCTCCGTACTTCTGCTTTGAAGGTGCCACCAAAATCTTTTTCTTGATCGTTTCAAGCGCATTTTTGTAATTAGCTTTTTCAGTCTCTTCCAATTCAAGAAAGACGTTATTCTCTACTTTTGGTGGAAGATCACTTAAGACCTGGGCCTTGGTTCGACGAAGAATAAACGGGCTAGCCGTTTTTCTTGCTGTAAGACGTGATTTTTTACTCGAAGTTGTTCTAATGAATTGCAGATCACCCCAAATTCCAGGAATAGAAAGATCTATAATATTATAAAATTCAGCTAGATCATTTTCAACAGGCGTACCAGTTAAGCAGATTCTAAAATCGGCATGGATTTGTCTGGCGGCAAAGGCGCCAAGGGATCTCATATTCTTCAAATGCTGAACTTCATCAAGGACTAAAATATCAAAGTTAACGTTGGAGAACGTTTCTTCAACCTCACGTTTCATCACGCCGTAACTGGTCAGAATGACTTTACAGTCGTCAGGTATGTTTCTCTCACCGCCATGATAGATATGAACTTTAATTCCAGAGAATTTCTCAAATTCTTTTTCCCAGTTAATCAAAATACTTACCGGGCAAACGATAAGAATTTTATCAACGGTATGATAGATCGATTGAATAAAAGTAATCGCCTGAAGTGTTTTACCAAGACCCATATCATCGGCCAAACATGCACCGAGTTTATTTTCATGTAAGAAGCGAAGCCAGTGATAACCTGTTAACTGATAAGGTCTAAGGATATTCTGCATATTTTCAGGGACATCGTATTTAGGAACTTCTTCTAAAGAAGCTAAGCGAAGACAAAGTGCTTCCTCTTCTTCATTCAGAGCGCCTTCAACTCCAAGTTTTTTAAGCTCAAAGAGTTCAAAAATTCTGGCACGATTAAATGGTAATAAAAAAGTGTGAAGATCTTCTTCTTTTTGTTCACCTTCGTTTTCATCCGTCTTTTTTTGCTCTTGTCCTTCATAGCGAACATAGCGCTTCATAAAACGCATCAGTTCTTTTTGTTCAGGAGATAAAATAACAAGACCAGACTTAGTCAAAGCGATACCTGTCTCAAGATCAGCTTTTTTAATGATTTCTAAGTCAAGTTGGTTAACCTGCAAAGAAAGATCAAACCACTTCGTTGCGGCTTGGCGGCGCTCAAAACGAACGCGAGAGCTCCAATTAGCAACTTTTTCACGATCATAATAAAGTTGAACACCAAAAGGGGTGAGCTTTCTTTGAACATTTGCTAAGCCTTGAAAAAGATTACTGGCAGCCAGCTCATAGCGAACAATCTTAGTTTCAATAGAGTAGGTCGCAAAACGATAAAGAATTTCCCCAAATTCACGAGTCAGTGTTACAAACACGTCTTTTAATAAAGCATTAGAAAAAGTTTGAAGAACTTTTCTGTCTCCGTCGTAATGAACCGAATACTCATTATCATTAACACGATCAATGACGTCGACGATGGCGTCTTTTGCATTAATACCAATGAGAGCTTTTTTATAGGAATCATCTTTATCAGTTAGATAGTCGGCAACAGATTTGGTGAATTCATAGCCATCTTTTTTCTTTCTAAAGCTAGACAGAAGTCCTGAGGCAAAAGTGAAGACTCGCATAAACTCCGGTGGTGCTGTAATAACTTCTTCTTGATTGAAAAATTCAAGTTCAAGAGCAATAAGATTTCGTTTATCGCCAGGATGAAAGCTTAAACGCACGAATATCTCTTCGCGAGTAACATCTTCAATCGATTTGCCATCAAAATGCAGCACCATTTGAGTGACTGCAGAATGTTTTGTTGAAATCTTTAAGAGTTCATCGGCACTAGGACTTCTTCCTAGGCGTCTAATCTGCTGAACAACGGCCTTAACATCATTTGGAATATGATATGCTTTTCCTGACTTCCAATCAAAAATATAGAGATGTTCAAATAAACTTATTTCTCTTGAAATGGTTCCATCTTTATTTTCTAGTGCATATTCAATCTTAGCGAGTTGGTCATCAGTTTCACTTTTAAAGTCTATGACGAGACGACCTTCTAAATTTTCTGGAAAGGGAAAATTAATAATTTGTTTTTCGTGTAAAAGATATTGCATGGCCGACCAAGTTGCCGATGGGGGAGCACCTTGAAGTTGGTTTGCGCCATTTAAAAGAGTTCCGTACTCAAGCGGAGCAACTGCCATAGTCGTATGAAGTGCGATTGGTGGAGAGCTATCAAGGTTTCTGCCGTCACTTGCGCCTTCAAAATGAAGTTGCATCAGATAAGCAACATAGAGACTGGCCGTATGGGAACAGTGATGTTCAGCATTCCAGGTATGACAGTCGCAGTTACTAGATAGAGGACCTTCTTCAGTCCCTTCAAGTCTCTTTTTGTAGACGACTTTTGATTCGTGGGTACGATCTGAGCGTACGATACCGGAAACAATAAAGTAGGTTTCAGTATCACCGCGACTAAAAGAAATTGTTGTTCTTGATAGCTTTAAAAGTTTGACCGCATCAGCGTAAATCATCGGCTGAAAATGTCTCATCGACTCTTTCACAATTACGTCTGGAATGTTCCAAGATGCTTCGATCAAAATGGCTCCTAGCGTCGAAATCAAAGCATCTATTTTAACAGGAATGTTTCTCTTTTCATACTTTTCTTATTTTGAACCAAAAAAAAGCCCCTCTTTCGAGGGGCTATTTTGTTTAGTTATCAATATAACTTTTTAAAAGTTTTGCTCGTGATGGATGACGCAGTTTGCGAAGTGCTTTAGCTTCAATCTGACGAATACGTTCACGAGTAACAAAGAAGTCTTGTCCAACTTCCTCAAGAGTGTGGTCAGACTTCTCACCGATACCAAAACGCATACGAAGGACTTTCTCTTCTCTTGGAGTAAGAGTTGAAAGTACCGCACGTGTTTGTTCAGAAAGAGTTACAGACATCACAGCGTCTTGTGGAGAGATGATTTTCTTATCTTCAATGAAGTCGCCTAGAGAGCTATCTTCTTCTTCACCAATTGGTGTTTCAAGAGAGATTGGCTCTTTAGAGATTTTTTGAACTTTCTTCACTTTTTCAACTGGAAGTTCCATGCGATCAGCAATTTCTTCTGGAGTTGGTTCACGACCAAGTTCCTGAATCAATTGACGTTGAGTACGAACCATCTTGTTGATTGTTTCAATCATATGGACTGGAATACGAATCGTTCTTGCTTGGTCAGCAATGGCACGTGTAATGGCCTGACGAATCCACCAAGTCGCATAAGTTGAGAACTTATAACCACGACGATATTCGAATTTATCAACAGCTTTCATCAGACCGATGTTTCCTTCTTGGATAAGATCCAAGAACTGAAGACCACGGTTTGTGTATTTCTTTGCAATCGATACAACGAGACGAAGGTTGGCTTCAACTAGGCGTGCTTTTGCATAGTCGGCTTTCTCTTCACCATTTTGAATGATGTTAAACACGTTTTCGATATCTTCGAATTCCATGCCAGCATCAAGTGAAAGGCGACGAAGTTTTCTTAGGATATCTTCTTGGTTACGAATCAATTGCTCAATTTTAGCGTCTGTTGTGAAAAGATCTTTTGCAAACTGGCGCTTGAAGTTATCGTCTTCCATGATTTTGTCATAAAGAACTTTATAATCTTCAGAATCTTTAACTTCTAAGAATTTAAAAATACGATCTTGTTGCTCAAAGAGTTCTTTGAATTGTAGGAAGTATTTTTTTACTGGTTCAACGAAAGAGTTAATGATCTTACGGTTGAACGTAAGATCGGCCATCTCTTGACCAATAACTTCCATTTCTTTTTGTTGAATTTTAGTAAATTTCTTTAGAGTTCCATCTTCTTCTTTAATGTCAGAAAGGATCTCTTCAATACGAGCAACAACAGCGTAGATGCGCTCTTTGTATTTTTTGATGTCGCCAGCAGAACTTTCATCATCAAGACCACGTACTAATTCTTTAATGAATTCACTTTGATTTTCTTGAGATTCAACTCTTTCTTTAAGCTTAACGATTTCTTCAAGGGCGTGAGATGAAGCAAGTGAAGAAAGAATAATTTCTCTTTCACCTTCTTCAATTTCTTTTGCAATAACAACTTCGCCTTCACGAGTTAGAAGAGCAACAGAGCCCATACGCTTAAGGTAAAGTTTAACAGGGTCAGTTGAAGCTGAACGAAGTTCTGCTTTTTCTTCGCGAGATAAAGTTTCTTCGATGATTTCAGTACCATCAAGGCGGATGCCTTCTTCTTCCTCGTCTTGCTCTTCAGCGTGGATTTCAATTTTGGCTTCATAAATCGTAGCCATAATTTCATCGACAGCTGATGCTTCAACGATACTGGCAGGAATGGCATCGTTGATTTCTTCTGGAGTTAAATAGTTTTGGTCTTTACCTTTCACTAATAACTTAGAGAATTCTTTTGAGTTAATAAATACGCCGACGTTTGACATTGGTGCTCCCTTTAATGGAGTTTAGGATCGTTTTCTTAAAGTATGCAATTCGCGATCAAGAGCAGCTAATTCATGCAAGAGGCGTTCGCTATCTTCGTGCGTAACAGCCTGTCGTTGCAAGCGCTGAACTTCTTCACGCTTTTCTTTTACATCTTCTTGTTTTGCTCTGATTTTGAAATCCTTCATCATTTTGGTGAGGATTTTTGAATCAGGTGAGTGAGGTCGATACTTAAAAATGGCAGCACCTGCGATTTCTTTAAGCTCGAGACTAAATTCTTCCGAACTCGTCATCTCCAACACAACACGAGCAAACTCAGTTTCATCAACTTCGTAGACAAGCTCCGAAAGCCTAGAAACATACGTTTGTACCTCATTAGAGCGTACAAAATCAAGGAGTTCCCCTATATCAGAACGTGATAAAAGCTCCGGACATAGGATCAATTCTTGCACGAGAAGTTGCTCTACTCGCGCTAATTTAATTCGAGGTTTGATAACAGTTTGCATCGGCTCATAAGTTTGCTCGACTACTTGCTTGGGCTCAGCAATTTTCACAACTGTGGCACGACCTTTGCTTGCTAAAAATTCTTCATAAGTTTTAACTACTTGGCTTGAGTCAGATGTCAGCCCAATTCTTCTAGCAAGATTTGTCAGTCTTTCAGTGGCGGCGAGATCCATTCCAAGTGGAGCAACAATAGAGAAGAATTGCTGCAATAGTTCAAGTTTTCTATCAGTCACTTCGGGCATTTTTTCAGGAAGGCGTGAGTCAATTAAAACATCAATAAAAGCACGCGCGTCGTCAATTCTTCCCTGTAAAGCCAACTTTCCTTGAGATTGAAGAAAGTCATCAGGATCTTTTGTGGGATTAAGATCAATTAGCTTTGGCACAATTCCATTCTCTAAAGCCAAAGTATTAAGCCTTTCCATTGCTTTCATGCCAGCATCATCACCATCAAGCGCCAAATAAAAATTCGATGTCAGTGCTTTTAGCATTTTAAGTGAGCCTTCACTCATGGCAACACCCATCACCGCAACGGCGTTGGTGAATCCATAATGGTGAAGCGCTATACAGTCCATGTAACCCTCGCACAAAATAACAGCGTCGCGCTGTCTGATGCTAGTTTTTGCAAGATGCATACCGTAGAGGATCTGCTTCTTCCTAAAAACGAAGGATTCCTGTGAGTTTATATACTTACCCTTTTGATAGTCGAAAACTTGGCGTCCACCAAAGCCTGCAACATGGCCGTATTGGTCCCAGATAGGGAACATAACTCTGTCGCGAAAAGTGTCAAAGTGTCCCTGATCGTCTCGCGTACTATTTCGAATGAGGTGAATTTCTTCAGCTAAATTAAGTGTTCTTTCTCTCTCATTTTCATCTTTAATAGATCCTAAATAACCTGTGATGAGATTAGTTCCAGGCGCGTATCCAAGCTGAAATGTCTTAGCTGTTTCTTTGGAGAGTTTTCTTTTTTCTAGGAATTCAGCGAACTCTTTAGGAGTTTTATCCGTTGCCATTTTTCGATAGAGAAGAGCTGACTTAGATAATATTTTTTGAGCTAGTTCTAGCTTAGGATCTTTGTTTTTCTTTTGAATAAACTCTTCAAAGTTTAATCCAAGCTTGTCGGAAATATCTTTAAGCGCTTCAACAAACTCTAAGTTTTTATATTTTTGAACGAAAGTAATACCGTCGCCGCCCGTGTTATCGACGAAGCACATGAATGAGCCGCGGTTATCATCGACATGCATAGAGGGATCGTTGTCATCATGAAAAGGGCATACGGCCATATGCTTGGTGCCTTTTCTAGTGACAGGAATATACATGCCGATCAAACTTGAGATCGGCATATCTTTAATACGTTGTTTGAGATCCTCTAGAGAAGCCACTTAAGACCTACTTCTTTGAGACAAGTTCGAAGGCTTTGATCTTAGTTCCCTGGGCCAAAAAGATTTTTTCAAATTTAGTTTTGAATGAGGCTAGAAAATGCTCAGCCTGTTCAGCGTGAAGATCTTGCGTATGCATTTTACATTCAAACAAAGCTTGAGCTTCAGGTTTGTTCATGAATTCTTGCATCCACTCAGCATAACCATCGTGATCAGTTTTTATCCAAAGTGTTCCACCTGGCTTTAAAACATGGTGTGCCGCTTCGATAAAAGGCTGTTGGAATAATCTTTTTTTATGGTGACGTTTTTTAGGCCATGGATCAGGAAAGAAGTAGAACATATGATCAACTTCATTTTCACCAAAGATGAATTTAAGTCTTTCGCCTCTAGCTCTCAAATATTTAAAGTTCTTTGTTGGATGAGCCGCTAATTTTTTAGCGAGATAAAACGTTCTTTTAAAACGAAAATCCATTCCAACAAAATTAACTTCAGGGTGCTTTTCGCAATAATCCATCATGAAATGGCCGTAACCACTTCCGATTTCTGCGCAAAGAACACCTTCTCTTCCAAAAACTTTTTGGTTCCATTCACCCTTATTGGTTTCACTGTCTTCATCACGAAGTAGGAAATCACCAAACTCTGTGAGCTTATCGTGATAAGGGTTGTTATGCGTGTACTTAAAATGTTCTTGAAATGTATGATCCATTGCTGGACTTCTTATCAAAGAAGCCCATCTAATGCAATTAGTTAAGGAAGTTTGCGATCTCTTTTGCCACTTCTTTTATATGATCTTTAGTTAAGAAAGGGTTCATGGGAAGACACAGCATACGACCAGCTAGATCTTTCGCGACCTTATCTTCACCTTTATATCCACCAAGTGCTTTTTCTTGTGACATGGCGCGTTCATAGAATGGTGTTGTCCCGATGGATTTAGACTTCAAATGATCTTGAAGACCAATTCGTTGCTCAACATTAGCAAGCTTAATTGGATAGAGATGCCATGAAGAACTTTCGACGAAATGAGCAGGCATAATTTCGACTGCTAGATCTTTTAGCTCTTCATTGTACATGGCCGCAATTTTTTTACGGCTTTGGTTGTAACCATCAATTTCTTTAAGTTTTAAATCGAGAACAGCTGCTTGCATATGATCGCATCTTGAATTTCTTCCAAGACGATTGGCATCGCCGCGACCGTGGTTACGAATTGTTTTTACGATCGAAGCTTGTTCGTCGTCTTGGCAAAGAATCGCGCCAGCATCACCAAAAGCCGAAAGATTTTTGGTTGGATAAAATGAGAAAGTCACAATATTTTTTGTACTACCTACTGGTTTACCATCAACCATTGTTCCTTGCGCCTGGGCCGCATCTTCAATAATTGGAATTCCAGCAGGATCACAAACAGCTTCAAGTGCTTTAATTGGAGCTGGAAGGCCATAGATATGAACAGGCATGATGGCATCAATCTTATGCTCTTTCATTACGCGCTTAAGTGACTCAGGACACATACACGCACTGACAGGGTCAACATCGATAAAGACTGGCTCGGCGCCAATATTAAGAACGGCTTCGGCGGTGGCGTAAAAAGTAATTCCTGGAACACCGACTTTGTGACCTGGACCAATATTATGAGCTTGAAGAGCGATCTCTAGTGCATCAGTTCCGTTGGCAACAAGTAGGCAATGTTTCGCGCCCTGCTTAACGCCAAATTCTTTTTCGAACTTACCGTTAAATTCACCTTCGACAAATGAGCCGTCATCAATGATTTTTGAAAGACGAGCTTTAATATCATCGCGAAATGATTTGTGATGAAGGTCGGTAAAGTTGTAAAAAGAAACGGCCATGCTGGACTCCGTAAGTTCAAATATTTTTTACAACATAGCACGGTGAAAAAGTCTGCAGCAATGGACAATTGTATAATATTTAATGAACATATAAGTCATGAAAGAGTTTATGCAGGATTTATGGGGATTTTTGAAAGTCAGAAAGAAGTTTTGGCTGGCCCCAATCATTATTACAATGCTGATTTTGGGCACTTTAATCATATTATCTCAAAACGCAGCGGTAGCTCCTTTTATTTATACTGTCTTTTAATACGGTCGGTCGAAGTTTATCCATTTTTCATCAGGTTCTCGCCAAAAGGTCGTCTTTTCTTTTGAACTTAGGACAAGCGTATCGATTCCCCAAAGTTTTCTAAAAAGAGCTATTGGAGTGAACATCGCGAAAAACAAGAGTCCAAGTATCAGTGTTTGATTTATAAAACCTAAGACCATTGCAACTTTATTAATGGGATAAAAAAGAGCTTCTCTCATTTTTAAGGGTAAAGCTGCTGCAATGATAAAACCAAGTCCTACCCAAAAAGCAGTGACCTTAAATTCTTGTTTTTGAATTAAAGGAATGATGATCCCAAAAAACGTGGGAATAAAAAGGCTGCCAATAAGAAAAAAGAGTCGGCTTGTATTCATTTCTTAATCCAATTCCAAGCTAGAAACTTTACCAAGTTCAATTCCACTTGGTTGTTCTTCTTTTAAAAGTAGGAAGTTTTCTAAAACGACAAAATCCATTTCAGTATTCATAAAGCATCTTAAGGCATCAATTGGAGCTGCAACGATCGGCTCACCACGAACATTAAATGAAGTATTAACTAAAATAGGAATACCCGTGTTCTTATCAAACTGATTAATCAGCTCATGAAAAAAAGAATTCGTATCTTTGTGTACGGTTTGAATACGCGCTGAAAAATCTAAATGAGTGACGGCCGGTATCGTAGAGCGATTGATATTGAGTTTTTGAATTCCAAACAACTCATCATAATCAGTCGGCAAATCTGCATGGTGTTTACTTTTAATCTGGGTAACGTTCATCATATAGGGGCTATCATCGACTAACTCAAACCAATCCTTTACTTTTTCGGCTAAGACCGCAGGGGCAAACGGTCTAAAACTTTCTCTAAATTTAATCTTTAAATTTAAGATAGATTGCATATTTTTTGATCTAGGATCAGCAATGATTGATCTTGCTCCAAGAGATCTTGGTCCAAATTCCATTCGACCTTGGAATAGTCCTCCCACTTTTTCATTTATAAGGAGATTGACGATCCTTTCGATCAATTTTTTTTGATTATCTATTTTGTAAAACTTCATTTTTTTATCAAGAAGTACGCTCTCAATTTCATCATTCGAAAATTGAGGCCCAAGATAGCTTCCTTGCATTGAATCTTTCTCACCTGGTATGCGCCCGCGATCAAGTCCTTGATACCAATAGCCTAAGGCAGCACCCAAAGACCCACCCGCATCACCTGCAGCAGGTTGAATCCATACTTTTTCAAAGATTTTCTCATCAATAATTTTTCCGTTAGCAACACAGTTAAGCGCTACACCACCAGCAAGACATAAATTAGGGATTTTGTAGTCTTGGCGAATGGCTTTGGTCATTTTTAATAATATTTCTTCTGTTACAACTTGAATTGATTTTGCAATATCCATATGAAATTGAGTCAGCTCAGTTTCTGGTTTTCTAGCCGGTTGGCTAAAGAGAGAATTAAAATGAGAGTTCGTCATTGTTACACCAGTGGCGTAATCAAAAAACTTCATATGAAGACGAAAAGAGCCATCGTCTTTAATTTCGACGAGTTGTTTTTTTATAATCTCACTATAGCGATCGACTCCGTAAGGAGCTAAGCCCATAAGCTTGTACTCGCCCGAATTTACTTTAAAACCAATATAATATGTAAAAGCAGAGTAGAGCAGCCCAAGAGAGTGAGGAAAATGAATTTCTTTTAAAAGCTCAATCTTATTGTCTTTGCCATGCCATAGAGTTGTTGTGGCCCATTCACCGACACCATCAAGACATAACACTAGTGATTCCTTAAACGGAGAAGGGAAAAATGCTGAAGCCGCATGGGAATAGTGATGAGATGAAAATTTTAATGGGGCTGAAAACTCACCAATTTCATTTAAAGCCTTTCTAAGCATACTTTTTTGAAAAAGTTTTTCTTTAATCCAGACTGGAATAGCTCTTTTAAAAGATAGAAAGCCTCTTGGAGCAAAAGTTAAATAGGTTTCAAGTAAACGCTCAAATTTTAGAAATGGTTTTTCATAGAAAACAATAGAGTCAATGTCAGATAGACTTAAATTTGAAATTTTTAAACAAGATCTAATAGCATTAGAAGGAAAGGCACTGTCATGTTTTTTTCTTGTGAATCTTTCTTCTTGGCATGCGGCAATGATTTTGCCATCGATAACAATGGCAGCACCACTGTCATGATAGAATGCTGAAATGCCAAGAATAATTCTTGGCACTGACTTAGAAATAGAATTCATTACTATTTATTATGCAGTAATTGCTCAATAATGCGAGCGGCTTTCTTCGCTTTGTCAGGATCTTTTAAATCTTGTTGGAGTTTTTGAATCAATTGTTGCAGGCGTGCTTTTTCTTGCACGCCGTGATTGTCTGATGACTTATCTTTAAAAAGATTTTCTAACTTACTTGCGCCCATTAAGCAGCCTGGATTTTAATGTCTTTCATTTGTTTAGAAACTTTCTTCATATGATCTTCAATCACGTGGAAAAGTTCTAGTTTTGTACTTCTTGGATCCATGCCTTCTGGTAGAGCAGAGTAGACAAGTTCATTGTTGATTTCGGAGAACACATACCAAGTTTGACCTAGTTTTTGAAAAAGTACTTCAGATTGTGCTGTTTGTGTGTTTTGCATTATGTCCTCCATGACAAAAAAGCCTTTGTGTCTTTCTTATCTAACTTTTCGGAGGGATTTGACTAAACTTTAGACAATTTTTAATCTTTAAGTTGTTGAAATTTTGGACACTTTGAATAAAAGTAAAAGACTCGGTTAATTTATTTAATAGCGAGCTTGAATACCTACGCTGAACGTTGATCGTAGACCTGAGTCCATCACCAATACATCTTGATCTGTATTCCAATAATTACCAACTCCTTCGGCCGAAGCTGTCATTTCAACACTTGGTTGAGCAACGATATTAGCGCCGATAACAAAATCGGTATTAGGAATAACTTCAACCCATTGCCACATGGCCCCGATTTCTGGAGTAAAACTCCAAGCGCTAAAGGCACGTTCTTCAAGTTGTTCGTTAAGTCCTTCGTAAGTTAGGTAAGCACGATGATAAGTCAGAGAGATATTAGTAAAAGCCGTTAGTCTTGTTTTTTCAGTTTTATAAATATCAAATGAAATATGCGGTCCAATACTATAGCGACCAAGTGATTGTTTGACATTGGTGCCACTCGCAAATCCCAGTTCAACATCATTATTTTCAAAACCAATTTTTGTTCCAAAGTAAAAACGATCAAACAGATCGTAATCAACCTTCGTCATATATAGAAGATTAACTCCATAAGCGTTGGCATAGTCTTCATCAATAATAGTGTCATTAAAAGCATAGCTAGACTTTGAATGTGTCCCAAGAGTTAAAAGAAAAGCTGCTTTCTTTTTGTCTTTTTCAGATAGCGGAAAATCTTCAGGAAGTGGTTCTTCAAGGCGATAGTCTGTTGGGTCCGTTTCAAAGCGAGCGACAGGTTTATTTACTTCTCTTTTATCTTGATAAATAACTTTTACGTATTTAGCCTGAATAAATGCTGGGAAACCATCTTTTGACAATGTTTGATAAAATTCTTCATTATAAACTTTATCAATGATACTAACGCGCTCACTTGCTTCAGAAGTATTTTCCCAAGAAGAAGCATTAAAATGTTGATCATGAAGATAGATTTTATCTCCCTTTCTAACAACTTGTTTAACGTTTGAATCAAGTGAAGGCTCTTTTAAAAGAGGAGCTTCAAGAACAATGACGATGCCATCCATGGCAAAAAGTTGGCTCGATAATAGTGATAGCAATACTATTAAGATAAATTTCATAGATTAAATCCTAAGCGGTAGCCAACACTAAATGAAGCTGATGATTGTGATTCTTTTTGAGACGATAAAATTGTTTCAGTTGTATTTTGATCGAGAGAAATATGAGTTGTTCTATACTCGATGCCACCAAGAAAGGTGCCAAAACGTGTATCCATAGCGAGCTTAGCAGCTCCTCCCCATTCATAACTACTTGGTGAGTATTCTTCATTAAGTGTTCGTGCTGTCGATAAAAAAGCCTTAGCAGCTCCAGCTTCAAGTTCTATTTGAAAATCGTCGTTTTTCCAAAGTTCATAAGAAATCTGTGGCCCTATAAAAAGTGAAGTCCATTTTATTTCAAAGAGATCTCCAGAGGCGATAGCATTTTGATAGGAGCCACTTATCCCAATCTTTAAAGGCAAACGTTGGTCATTATAAAAAGTTCTGATTGTTAGTCGTTCGCCTCTGGCACTATCCATCTCTTGATTAAAAACTTGATTCCAAAAATTAGGTGCAATACTTTCAAACTCCCAATTAAAGTCAACTAAAAGCTTCAACTCATTTTCAAAAGCAGAATATTTTAGCCCTGCTCTTCGATCATAAGTAATTTTCGGGTTAATAGAAGGAGTCAGCTTAAGATCATCCTCAATAGGGACGACCAAAACGGAGCGGGCAGAGAAGATAGGGTTCATATCTTTGTCTAGAAGATGAGTTGTTTGGCTTCCAGGATAGATCTCTTGCGCCCAAACCTGAATACGTCTAGATATTTGAAAGTCTTTATCATCACTTAATCGCGTAATAACTGTGTCTTTAGGTACGACTGCTCTGAATTCTTTTGGACGATCTTCTTTTTTGGGAAGAGGTGGAGGGGTTAGAATTCGTGTGCGTGCTTGTTCAACGGCTTCTTTTTGATCACCCAGGGCATCGACAATATCAAGCGATGCGAGCTCATCTTCGCTAAAGATATCTCCTTCATAGGCTGAATTTGCAGGTGCGTTCTCTAGATCTTCAAAGTTTAGATCTTGCGCGTTTGCAAATGAGCAAAAAAGGAACATGAATAAAAAATATTTCATTCTTAAATTCTAAGGAAGATTCTAGTAAACCGCCACCTCCTTTTGGCACTGTAGGGGCAAATAACTGAACTTTGGTCAAAAAAAAGCTCACTTAGCTATTGGTTGTGGTGAATCTCTATTTTGTTAATCTGTCTTATCATGAAAAATGTCTTCATCTATAGGGGCATCAAAGTCCTGGAACAAGTCACTAGTGCTCAGCGAAGCTCGAAGCTTCCTCCGTTAGTTATTCTTGCAAGTCATTACCATCACAATGAAACATATCAAGAGTATATTTTAGCCATTTCAAAGTTTTGTCCGGTCATTTTTCTAGAATTCCCAAGTTTTGGAGAGAACACCGGGCAGGCGATGAATGATGTTGAATGTGCCGATATTTTGGCCAAATATTTTCAAGATAGAAATCTTCGTGGAGCCAATTTAATGGCGATTGGAGATTCTACTGGCATCGCTTATTTCTTTAGTTATATGTACCCACGCTGGCCTGGCAAACTCATCTTATCGGGAGTGGCAGCTAGGCTTCGAGATTCTGTTCGAACGTTATTTAAAGGAAATATTGAAGCCCTTGCCAATCAAGATTCAGGCAAATTTATAACGGGTATGCATTCTGGAATGATGAACCATTCGAAAAGAAATTTTATAGAATCATATCAACTTTCAAAATCACATTTATGTCAGTTTTTACAAAATGAAAGTTCAAAAAAAGATCCAGAAAAATCGATTGAAAATTTAAGCCGTTATATCAAAAGAGATGATTTACCAGATGACATTAAGGTGCCGACCTTATTGATTGCGGGGGAATATGATCCTTTTACTTCTGTTCATGACCATTTCTTGGTGGCGAAAAGATGTCAGCGAGCTCAACTTGCAGTGATCTCTCAAGCCGACCATTTATGCTTGATCCAAAGACCAAAAGAATTCTTACTTACGACATTAAGCTTTATCGTTAAAGATAAGGTTGCTGATATGTCCGGAGTTAAAGTTCATAATGGTGATGAGATTCCAGGCTACCTTAGGCAAATTTACCCACGAATTCACTTCGATGAGATTGGCTTCATTCAAAGCCAATCTGGTTCGCAAATTCCCATTAATATCAAAGATATTAATATTTATGGCTGTCAGCTTTATACGTTGTTTTCAAAGCACCGCTCTTTTCGTGATCATCACTTAACGTTGCGACTCAACACCGATGACGTTGAAGATTTTAAATTAGATTTATCTTTCTTTTCTCAAAACAGAGGGACCTTTAAAGCGGTCTTTCATCATTCAAGTCTTGATGTTTTAGAATCCTTCGAGGCGTTACTTGAGCGATTCCAACAATCAAAAACAAAAAAACATTCTCTGATTTCTGCTTAAGTGCTCGATTACGCTTGGGTTTACGCGAGGCATCCTCGTTGCTTACAGCCGTGCAAAATGGTATGAATTAACTCATATGGACGTATCTGCTTTTATAATGCGCTTAGCAATAGGATTACCAGGCTTTTTACTGGCGATCGTATTCCACGAAGCTGCACACGCATGGATGGCAACAAGATTTGGTGATCAAACCGCTAAATCTCTTGGCAGACTCTCGCTTAATCCCGCTGTTCACTATGATCCAATCGGAACTGTTATCTTTCCTTTGATTGGCGCGCTGATGGGTGGAGTGATGTTTGGTTGGGCCAAGCCAGTTCCAGTTGATCCAAGACAATTTAAAAATGTGAAGCAAGGAATTTTTTGGGTGAGCTTTGCAGGCCCATTGGCCAATATCCTTTTGGCCATTATCTGTGCTTTTGGCTACGCCATCATGGTTACTCAAGTGCCGCAAGACTTCGTTTTCTTTACTCAATTCGTTGAAATGCTTCGAATCGCCGTCATGATTAATATCGTGATCGCCGTATTTAACTTGATTCCTTTTCCACCGCTGGATGGCTCGAAGATGGTTTCAACCTTCCTTGATTACAATGCAGCAAGAAAATATGAGGAACTTCAGCGTTACAGTTTCGTGTTTATCTTTATATTGTGGTTTACGCCTATTCTTGGATATCTGATGATGCCTGCGATCATGGCCGGAACTGGTTTAGTTAACGTTTTTATCCGCCTGCTGGCTTAGAGGTAACATGCTAGATACCACCATCCAGGTTCGTACCAATAATTTTGATGGCCCACTTGGGTTACTCCTTCATCTTGTGCAAAAAGAAGAGATGGATATTAAGAGCCTTGATCTTACGAGAATCACGGCGCAATACCTCGACTATCTTGCCAAGCTTCAAGAAGTAAACTTTGACGTTGCTGGAGATTATCTTTTCCTTGCTTCAACACTATTACTTTTAAAATCTAAAAGTGCTGTGTCTCAAGAAGAAGTTGAAAGACTTCGTGCTGACATGGACGGTGACGCCGCTCTTGCCTTCACGTCTGAGGCTGAGCTTGTTAAACGTCTTGAAGAGCTTCAACTGTTTCAAAAAATGGGTGAGCGCTTATGGCAAATGGATAAGAAAGGTCATGAGGTTTTCACTAAGCCAAAAATTGATCGTAAAGCGATTGTGAACTCTATCCTATTACCAATGGATCTTGAAAAGCTGACTGAAGCGATGATGGATTTCATCACGAAGCAAAGAAAGAAATACACTGTTGTTAAACGCGACAGACTTTCAATTAAAGAAAAACTTATTTTCTTAAAAGAAAACTTAAAGTTGGGTGAAAAATCACTCTTCACTAATCTTCTTAGTGATAAAGGTCTTGAAGATACTGATGATGTGGTTATTACATTCATCTCTCTTTTAGAACTAGCTCGCTTAAATAGAATTTCTGTTTTTCAAAATGAAGACCGCGGTGAAATTTATATTGATGTCGTTAAATCACTTGAAGACTTTAACGTTGAAAGTGCTAACGGCTTTGAAGATGAAAATGCTCCTGAACCACTAGATTTACCAACACAAGAATTGGCGACGGATGAAACGCCA
>PCUW01000042.1:7041-7244 GCA_002787775.1 Bdellovibrionales bacterium CG12_big_fil_rev_8_21_14_0_65_38_15 | reverse complement strand
TCGCTACGGCAAAAACCTTTTGGCCATGAAGCGAAGGATTTATTGGGAATCAAAAGTCACCCAATCGAGGGGGATAATTTTTTGTAAAACCAGGCATCAAGTAAAGCACTGGCTTCATTGGTTTTCTTCACAACGACTGAGTGTCCTGGCATGTGTTGGGGGAGAAGTTGGAGATTTTCGACTAGAGCTTGAAAAGAATCAAA
>PCUW01000042.1:0-7018 GCA_002787775.1 Bdellovibrionales bacterium CG12_big_fil_rev_8_21_14_0_65_38_15 | reverse complement strand
GTTGGGGGAGAAGTTGGAGATTTTCGACTAGAGCTTGAAAAGAATCAAAACGTTCAGTGGATCATTACAACTAGTGCACTTAGTCACGGTGTCAATCTTCCAAGTTTTGACCACGTCTTTATAGATCATAGGCCCAATAGAGAGTCTATGTGGATTCAAATGGCAGCGAGAGGTGGAAGAAAAGGCGAAAAATTCTATCTTCACTGCATGGATAAAAGCCAGATAGCTGAAAAAATAAGGATCTGGTGCTTTGATGTATTGGTACGAACCCACCTATACTTAAAAATGTGAATACCAAGATTGAAGGCATCTTATTATCTAAAGTCGCTCATGGAGAACGAAATCTTCTGGTAAAGCTATTACTTCGAAGCGGTAAAACTATTTCAGTGATGTTTTATGGCGGCAGAGGTGGCGGAGAAAAGAAAAAATCTAGCATCCTCGAATTAGGCACCATGCTTAAAGTAGAGCTTGCTCGATCGAATTCTAATAGCGAAGTGTATTCTGCCAAAGAGTGGCAATCTTTATGGATGGCGAACAAGGTAAGAGACGATCATTTAGCCTTTTATGTCTTATGCTTTATTGTTCAACTGGCAGCTAAAATTGCAGTTGATGAAAATCTACATGATGACTCCCATACTTTTGATGATCATTCACAAGGAATATTTAGGGCCGTCAGCAATGCACTTGTTCACCTTGAATCTTCAGTGGCAAATAAACAATTTTTAGCCAGAGGTGAAGTAGCTATTTATTTAGGCAAACTTCTGATCGAGCTTGGTGTTTTTCCCAATATCAAAAACTGTATGGTTTGTGGCATCAATTTAGAGCTGTTTGAAAACCTCACATTATCGGCCGATCAGGGCGGTTTTATTTGTTCAACATGCAAACCAAGTGAGCAAAAGGGACCGATTTTGTGGAGCTTGATGAATGATGTTGCCAATAAAAAAACACCAGATATTAGCTGTGACCCCAACTTTACGCGTCCAAATCTGGAGCGCTTATGGCAATACTTCTGCTTTCAATTTCATCTCAACCCTATGGATTTTAAGACTTTAAGCATGATTCCTTAGGGACAGACGATGTTTGGGCTGATAGGATTTATGCATGTTAGCCCATCTTCTACCTTTTATTGCCCCATTTCGAGCTCGTGTTATTGGCTCGATTATTTTCTCCTTCATCTTGGCCGGGATTGGAGCTGCTCAAGTCGGGCTCGTTCAACCACTTTTTGATCGCGGTCTAAGTCCTGAATCAACGAGAGAAGAAGTTCTGTGGTTAGCAGGTAAACTTTTAGCTTTGGGCATTTTAAATTTTCCAGCAAGATTCTTTCATTTCTACTGGATTAGAACGGCCATGGAAGAAGCCACATGTTCGTTAAGAACCAGTGTCTTTTCTAAAATGCAGCGTCTTCCAACTTCGTTTTATACAAGATCAAAACAAGGCCAGATGATTTCTCATATTATTAACGACACTCGCATTCAAGCTGAAGCTCTTAAAGCTTTTGTTGATCTTGTGCGTGAACCACTTAAAGCGATTGCTTATCTTAGTATGGCCTTTTGGGCCGATTGGCAGCTGACTCTTGTGATTTTTGTCATCGCACCGTTTTTAGCAGCTATCTTTCAGGTCTCTGGTAAAAAAGTCCATCGTAACCAAGCTGATGTTCAACGCGAGCAAGGGGACTTTACTCATGCTGTGGCTGAAGGAATTGGCGCTCACAAAATTACCAAAGCTTTTAACCTTCAAAAGTTTGTGACTCAAAGATTTACTTATTTTCAAGATCGCTTTTATCAAGCGCAAAAGAAAACGATGTTTGTTGAAGAGTTTGCCCACCCATTAGTTGAAGTGATCGGTGCTTGTGCTTTTTCGGCCGTGATCGTTTTTGCTCACCACCGTATTCAGTCAGGTGCTACCTCTATTGGTGATTTCGTAAGCTTCGTTGCAGCTCTTGCTTTATTTATGGATCCTATTCGTAAATTCTCCCAAGCTAACGTTAAGCTTTCACAGGCCAAAGCTGCTCATGAAAGAGTCATGGAGTTAATGAACTACGAAGAGGAAGCTGATAAAGGATCACTTGAGCCGACTAAATTTGAAAAAAGCATAGAAGTAAAAGATCTGACTTTTTCTTATGGCGAAGGTGAAGTTCTAAGTCACTTTAGTATGCATGTGAATAAAGGCGAGAAAGTTGCTTTAGTTGGTTTGTCTGGCTCAGGAAAATCCACTCTCATAAATTTGCTTCTAGGTCTTTATCCGGTTGATCACGGAACAATTCTTTTAGATGAAAAACCAATTGCTGATATTAAACTTAATAGTCTGCGCGGTTTATTTGGATTAGTTTCACAAGATATCTTCCTCTTTAACGATACGATTCGTGGCAACCTGACTCTTGGTAAAGACTTTACTGAAGAGCAAATTTCGCACGCGCTAAAAGTTTCGTATGCTGCTGAATTTGTCGATAAACTTCCACAAGGGTTAGAGACGATCGTAGGTGATAGAGGAACTCGTTTATCTGGTGGTCAACAACAACGCTTAACAATTGCCAGGGCCTTTCTTCAAGATACCGATGTGCTTCTTTTTGATGAAGCGACTTCGGCCCTTGATAATGAATCGGAAAAAGTCGTTCAAAAAGCCCTTGAAAGTATCGCTTCTCAAAAAACAGTCGTTGCTGTGGCGCATCGTTTGAGTACTATTCAAGATTATGATCGTATTTATGTCCTTAGTCAGGGTCGTTTGGTTGAGCAAGGAAATCATAGCGAGCTCATGGCGAAAGCCGGTGAGTACGCGAAGCTCTACGATTTATCCGTAAAGTCCTAATTATTTCATTTTCATGGTGCGGCAATGTAGCGAATAAACAGGCACTCAGGTAAGATTGCATCGAATAATCATGCCAATTGGAGCGCCCGTGTCTGAATCAAATTTAAAATCAATGAACGAACTTGTCGCCTTATCAAAACGCAGAGGCTTTATTTTTCAAAGCTCTGAAATTTACGGCGGCCTTGCTTCTTGTTGGGACTATGGCCCACTTGGTATCGAACTAAAAAATAATGTTAAAAATCGTTGGTGGAAATCAATGACTTTTAGAGAAGATGTTGAAGGGATTGATGCTTCTATCTTTATGCATCCAACAACTTGGAAAGCTTCAGGACATATTGATGGCTTCAATGATCCGATGGTGGATTGTAAAGCTTGTAAGGCGCGCTATCGTGCCGATCAAATTGATCTATCTAAACCATGTGTTACTTGTAAGGCCGAAGGTCAATTTACTGAGCCACGTGATTTTAACTTAATGTTTAAAACTCAAATGGGTGCGGTGGAAGATCCAAGTGCCATGGTTTATCTACGTCCAGAAACGGCTCAAGGTATTTTTGTAAACTTTCTTAACGTTCAATCGACGATGAGAAAGAAACTTCCTTTTGGTATTGCTCAAATTGGTAAAGCGTTTAGAAATGAAATTAGCCCAGGGAACTTTATTTTTAGAACACGTGAATTTGAACAGATGGAAATGCAATTTTTTGTTAAGCCTGGTTCACAAAAAGAGTGGATGGAGCAGTGGCAAGAAATTCGTTTGAATTGGCATTTAAGTAACGGTCTTAGAAAAGATAAGCTTCGTTGGCATCCACATGGTGAAAACGACCTTGCTCACTACGCTGATGCTGCTAGTGATATTGAATATGAATTCCCAATTGGTTGGGGCGAGATGGAAGGGATTCACTCTCGTACCGACTTTGATTTGGCCCAACATCAAAAATTCTCTGGAAAAAAACTTGAGTATGTTGACCAAATGGATGGCAATAAAAAATATCTTCCATACGTTATTGAAACATCTGTTGGATGTGATCGTGCTGTTCTTGCTCTTCTTTGTGATGCTTATCGCATTGAAAATGAAGGCGATAAAGAAAACGAGCGCGTGGTGATGAAATTTCATCCAAGTATTTCACCAATTAAAGCAGCCGTTATGCCATTGATGAAAAAAGAGGATCTTGAGGGACCAGCGAGAAAATTATTCGCTGAACTTCAACAGCATTATAAAGTTGAATACGATACTTCTGGATCAATCGGTAAGCGCTATCGTCGTCAAGACGAAATCGGAACTCCGTATTGCATCACAATCGACTACGATACATTAACGGATCAAACAGTAACGATTCGTGATCGTGATTCGATGACTCAACAGCGTATTGCTATTGATAGTGTAAAAAAATATATCCAGGATCAATTCGGATTCTAAGCAGGAGCATTTATGAGTAAGTGGGTCTACCTCTTTAGCGCGGGCAAAACAGAGGGAACCCGTGAGATGAAGAATCTTCTCGGCGGAAAAGGTGCAAACCTGGCGGAGATGACTTCTCTTGGGCTCAATGTTCCTCCAGGCTTTACAGTGACCACTGAAGCTTGTCTTGACTACGATAAGTCAGGAAAAAAAATTAACGAAGAAATTAAAGCTCAAGTTAAAGAGTCTCTGGCAACGATTGAGAAGATCACGCAAAAGAAATTTGGTGATCAGTCTAACCCTCTACTTTTCTCTGTCAGATCAGGTGCTAGAGCCTCAATGCCTGGCATGATGGATACCGTTTTAAATTTAGGTCTTAATGAACAGACAGTTGAAGGTATGGCCAAGCTTACTGGCAATCCTCGTTTTGCTTGGGATTCATACCGCCGTTTTATTCAGATGTATGCCAATGTCGTTATGGGCTTTAACACATCTCTACTGGAGTCAACTCTAGAAGATTTAAAAGAGCATGCTGGAGTTAAAGAGGATACCGATTTAACTGCTGAAGATTTAAAAGAGCTTAGCCAGGTCTATAAAGAAATTATTCTTCAAGAGTCAGGAAAAGTTTTTCCGACTGATCCTGTTGAACAACTCTGGCAGGCGATTGCTGCTGTTTTTAGATCTTGGAATAATCCTCGCGCCATTAAGTACCGTGAGATTAATGAAATTCCTCATGACTGGGGAACAGCAGTTAACGTTCAATCGATGGTTTTTGGAAATATGGGTGATACCTGCGCCACAGGTGTATGTTTCACGCGGGATCCTTCCACTGGTGTTAAAAGATTTTTTGGGGAGTACTTAGTCAACGCACAAGGTGAAGACGTTGTGGCAGGGATAAGAACTCCAGGGCCAATCAATACTGATTCAAAGAACGAATCAAATAAAAAAATGCCAACCCTTGAAGAGATTATGCCAGCGGCGTTCAAGGAGCTGGTTGATGTTTATACAAAACTAGAAGCCCACTATAAAGATATGCAGGATATTGAGTTTACTATAGAAAACAATGTCCTTTTTATTTTGCAAACCCGTAATGGAAAACGAACTGCTGCAGCTGCAATTAAGATTGCAACTGATTTAGTTATAGAAGGAATTCTAACTAAAGATGAAGCACTAATGCGTGTTAAGCCGGATGATCTTAATCAATTGCTTCATCCAACACTTGATCCAGATGCAACTAGAAATCTTATAACTAACGGCTTGCCTGCTTCGCCTGGCGCTGCTGCCGGTGAAATCGTTTTTACAAGCGAGAGAGCAACAGAGCTTGCTGGCCTTGGTCATAAAGTTCTTTTAGTTCGTCTTGAAACTTCACCAGAAGATATTGCTGGTATGGTCGCCGCTCAAGGAATTCTAACCGCTCGTGGAGGAATGACTTCACACGCAGCTGTTGTTGCTAGAGGAATGGGAAAACCATGTGTGGCTGGATGCAGTAGTGCTGAAGTCTCACATTCAAAAGCAACACTGACCATCGGTGGTAAGGTTTATAAAGAAGGCGATTTCTTAACCATCGACGGTGGTACAGGCGAAGTCTTCGAAGGAAAAGTTCCAACGAAGAACGCCGAAATTAGTGCTGATTTTGCAAAATTTATGAAATGGGCAGACGAAAGAAGAACTCTTCGCGTTCGAACCAATGCTGATAATCCCCGTGATTCAAAGATTGCTTTAAAATTCGGCGCTGAAGGTATTGGGCTTTGTCGTACAGAGCATATGTTCTTCGAGCCTGAACGCATTATGATTGTGCGTGAAATGATTTTTGCTACAAGTGTTGATGCGAGAAAGAAAGCGCTTGATAAATTACTACCTTTTCAAAAGAAAGACTTTTTAGAAATATTTCAAGCTCTCGATGGAATGCCGGTTAATATTAGGCTTCTAGATCCACCACTTCATGAATTCTTACCTCATTCAACTGAAGATCAAAAAGCTTTGGCCAACCATATTGGAGTTGATCTTGAAGTCATCATCGAGCGCGGTGAAAAACTTCACGAATTTAACCCAATGCTTGGTCATAGAGGCTGTCGTCTAGGTGTGACCTATCCTGAAATTTATGAAATGCAAGTTAGAGCGATCATTGAATCTGGCCTAGAAGCACAAGCTAAGGGTGTCAGTGTTAATCCTGAGATTATGATACCACTTATTGCGACTGCGACAGAGTTAGAGTTTTTAAATATCAAACTTAAAACTCATATTGAAAAAGTCATGGCCCAATCAGGTGGTAAACTTGCCTATAAAATGGGAACCATGATCGAGCTTCCAAGAGCAGCGATAACCGCAGGAGAAATTGCTCCACATGCTGAGTTTTTCTCTTTTGGCACGAATGATTTAACTCAAACGACTTTTGGTTTATCTCGTGATGATGCTGGAAAATTCTTAGGTGAATATGTTTCAAAAGGTATTCTGCCAAAAGATCCGTTTGTCAGCCTTGATCAAGCCGGCGTTGGATTTTTAGTTGAACATGCGACAAGAGAAGGGCGAAAAGCGAACAAAAAACTTCACGTCGGTATTTGCGGCGAACATGGTGGAGATCCTGCTAGTGTTCACTTTTGTCATAAAGTCGGACTTGATTATGTCAGTTGCTCTCCCTTTAGAGTGCCAATCGCTAGACTTGCAGCTGCTCAAGCGGCAATTGAGCAAGCATGATAAAAAACGAAGTCATTTCAGATTTTAAACATCTGTTAAAAGACGCTCGTTTTGATTATGGCGCCTATGCGCTGATTGATTTTAAATCAAAGTCATTTGAATCTATTCAGCTACATAATGATAAAG
>PCUW01000031.1 GCA_002787775.1 Bdellovibrionales bacterium CG12_big_fil_rev_8_21_14_0_65_38_15 | reverse complement strand
GAACTCTCTAGATTGGAGGAAAAGATCGCACAAGTTCAATCCGATCGACCTAAGGACGAAAATAAAGATAAAGAAATAATCGAGCGTCACTTAAGAAAAATTCAGCGCTTTATGTAGCCTTGGGCAAATTCTTTGGCAAAATAAGTTAAAATGACGTCCGCTCCTGCACGTTTAAACGAAACAAGAATTTCTTCCATGACTTTTTGACCGTCGATCCATCCATTCGCTGCAGCCGCTTTCACCATCGCATACTCACCGCTCACATTATAGGCAGCAATCGGAAGATCAAAGTTTTGTGATAAATGAGAAATAACATCTAGATAAGCTAAGCCAGGCTTTACCATCAAAAAATCTGCGCCTTCACTCAGATCTAATCTAGCTTCACGGTGAGCTTCTCGAATATTAGCTGGATCCATTTGATATGTTTTTTTGTCTCCAGCTTTTGGAGCAGAATCTAGAGCGTCTCTAAATGGCCCATAAAAAGCGGAAGCATATTTTGCTGTATAAGACATAATAGCGGTATTGGCGAAGCCCTCGCTATCGAGACTATCTCTAATCGCACCAACTCTTCCGTCCATCATATCTGATGGCCCAATAATATCAGCACCTGCTTGGGCCTGAACAACCGCCATCTGACAAAGAAGCTCGAGAGTTTCATCGTTAAGAATTTCACCCGTGTTAGAATCGACTAATCCATCGTGCCCATCGCTGTTGTATGGATCAAGGGCAACGTCAGTCATAACGAGCATGTCTGGTAATGACTCTTTAATCGATCTGATTGATTGCTGATAAAGGCCTTCAGGATTTATCGCCTCTAGGGCTTGTGGTGTTTTAAATTTTGCTTCAATGGCAGGAAAAAGTGCAACGGATTTAATTCCAAGAGAGAAAAGTTGTTTGCATTCTTCAATTAACAAGTCTTGGCTAAATCTAAATTGCCCAGGCATAGATTTAATTTCGACTTTTTGTTGTTTACCATCAATAACAAAAAGAGGTGCTATAAGATCATTTGGAGAAACATGATTCTCACTTAGCATTGAGCGAAGCGCAGCAGAACGACGAAGTCGACGTGGACGTTCTAAAAGAAAATCACTCATACAAGTCCCATTTTAATTTTTTGTTGATAAGCATAGGCGTAAAGATTGATCTGTTTAAGCATTGAGTTTAAACCATTTGCTCTAGACATACTAAGATGCTGGCGTAGCCCAATCTGGTCAATGAAATCGGCTTTTAGCCCTAAGATCTCATCCGGAGTTAGACCACTATATACCTTAGTTAATAAGGCCACTATACCCTTCACGATACTTGCGTCGCTATCAGCAAGAAAATTGATTTTATAATTGTCTTCATATCTTTCAAGTGAGCTCACAAGCCAAACTTGTGATTGGCAGCCTTTCACTTTATTAGTTTCAAGTCGATGCTCTTCAGGAAAATCGGGCATCTGCTTTCCAAGGTTGATAAGATGTTTATAGCGATCTTCCCAATCTTTAAAGGCTGTAAATTCCGAAATAATTTGATCTAGTTTTTCCAAAACGTCCTCATCAACTATATGACCAACTAATAGGCACAACTATAACAATATAATAATCTTTTGCCCAAAAAAACCGAACAAAAAGAATGAGATTTAGTCTTTTAACATTCTTTATCAACATATTTCTAAGCCAGCAACTTTATGCTGCTGATTTATCCGAATGTGGGGCCGGAGTCTATTGCCAAATTCCTGGTGAATATCGACCTGCACTTGTTTTTGGAGCGGGTCAAAGTGGTATCAGATCTGTTCGCCAAGGTGTGACTCAAAACAAAGACCTGATTGCTGATATTCTAGCTTATCAACTCACCACTGACCCAGATCATATTGATACAAGAACACTAGGCGGAAGATTTATTTCCGCTAAGATCAATAGTTCTTACGATTTACCAAGTGCTCCTTTTTTAGAACCACTGCCAATGCAGGCCGTTGGTTATGTCTTAAATCCAGAACTTTTTTCAAGTGATCAAGGAAGCTCAACAGCGACTTTAAATCAAATTTCATATCCAAAGCGAACTGTTGGCAGTGATACTTTTAGTGGTGTCAAAATTGATAATTTTTCTTTAAAAGACGTCAATATCGATCTTTCAAAATTTGCTAGTGCTGATAATTCAAATTCATCTATTAAAATATGTGCTCAAGTTAAACTTGATATCAAAACTTCGCTTGAATTAAATTTTAAAGCAAGAAATGATGATTATAAAGTTGCGTTAGAAAACATCGATCTTGTTATTGACACAAAAGATTCTGAGCAAATTTGCTATGAAGCTGTTATTGATATGCAAAACTTCAATGTAAGCTCCATTGAAAGAATTGGTTCAAAACCATTGTTACAAAGAAAGAATATCGACAATGCCTTTAAGAGTCAGGATTTAAAGATTACGCTTCCTTCAACAACTCCTCTAAGCAGGCTTGGTCGAGATGATCTAAACTCAATTACAGCAGGTTACCTGGCTCCTGTCTTGGCAGAAAAGTCAGTTGCTACGATGATTGAAGCTCCAATCCTTCAAAACTTAAGAGACGTTTTAAAAGATCAAGTCAATACAGTAATAAGCGCAACGTTATCAAATGAAACTAATAATATGCCTGAAATAAATCTTCCCATGTTTAATATATCTAATGCCTTTTTAACTCAAACGTTAAATGACCATATCGATGGTATTGAAAACCTGAGTGGCAATATGAAGTGTTCAGAGTTTATTGATCGCATGAAAAACATGGATTATTGGATAAGGCAAAACCCTTCTTTTAAAGATGTAACGACAAGTTCTAGAATGAATCAAATGCTTTCAAGCATAAATCCACAAAATCATCCATGTAAAAGAAAATCTAATTTCGCTTCAAGCCTAAGCTCACTTAAACAAGCGACTCCATCAATCGCGCCAACCCCTGAACAAACCGAGCAAATACTTATTAAGCAGCTTATGAGTGTTGGTGAAAATGGAAATATGTCAGTTGAAATCTTTATCCCCGAATTATGCCAAGGTAATTATACTTCTGCACTAGCTGGCAGAGAACCTCCGGCCCATTGTGATGATTTTTATTCTATGTTGGATTTAAGTTACGTCAACAACTACCTTTCAGATCAAATCTCAAAGGGAAATCTATGCGGACAAAACCTTGGTGGTAAATGCGGCATAAGAATGGATGATGGTGACGGCTCAGATTATGTTGGCGGCGAACGACCTAAATTTTCTTGTAAAGATATGGACTCTATAGGTATGTCAGCACTTGGCGGATCAAATATGAGAGCGACGATCTCTCTAAAAGGGTGTCAGGCAAATGGAAGAAGAAGCTTAATCAATTTAGGACTATGGAGACTTGGAAGTTTTGAGAACACTGATATGCAATTAAGCTACGATGTAAAACTCTCCAAGCAGTGTCCAAATAATAAGCCCGTCTGTTTTAAGATTAAATTTAGAGACGATCTATTCTCCTATCAAGGCGAATTAGAAGATGCAACGTTTGAAGGTAAGATAACGGACGCTCTTAAAGAAGAAATGAAAGCACTTGAAGACTCTCTCAATGAAACAATGGCAAACTTTCCCATTGAAGAGTTTACCGCTGGTCTAGAAATCACTGATCTGTTTGGTGGCCCAGCAAACGAAACCTCACCTGGCTATCTTGGTGCCTGTCTTAAAACCAGTGGTGTTGAAGGGTCAAGAAATCATGTTTGTACAATGGCGAAACGTTTACTTCCAGTGAATCATCCAAGCCTAGTTAGGTACTGCGAATAAAACTCAGTAATAAAAGGTGCCATGCACCTTTTGTTTCGCAAATGCAAAACATGACCATTTCTCACAAATATTTATAGTTAATTGCTAGATCCTTGGCTACTTAGGCGTATGCCTAGAAAAAACTTAATCAGAACAGCCCAATTCCCCTATCACGTCACACTTAGATCAAATAATAAGGACTGGTTTGAGTTGCCCCTTAGTTTGATGTGGGCCCTATGCAAACAATCTATTGCCAAGGCACAAGCATGTTATCCTACAAATATAGAAGCTTTCGTACTGATGGCGAATCACTACCACCTTCTGATTTGGACGCCAAATTCAGACCTTGATAAGTTTATGTACGTGCTTAATTCTGCCATCAGCAAAGAGATAAGAACAAGAACCAATAGAATAAATCGAATTTTTGGAGACCGCTATAAATGGACTTTAGTCGATCATGAAAGGTACTACCTACAAGTACTTCGCTATATTTATCAAAATCCGGTCAAGTCACAGATAACCTCAACCTCTCACGATTATCCCTTTTCTACGTTGAGGTATATCTACCTAAATGAAGACTTTGGAACGCCAATCTATAATTGTAATGAAGCACGAAAGTTATTGCTCGAAGGTTTTTTCGAAAGAGACTTACATAAACGAGAAATTATCGCTAAGGCACTACTAAGATCTAGTTTTAATTATCCAAAAAGAAGCAGCTCGCGAAGAGCTATTTAGCAACTGCGAAACAAAAAGTGCATGGCACTAGTAAGAGCTAAAATGAAAGGTTCCAAATAGAGGAATTATTAATGATGTCATTGATACTATAAGATGGCGCTGTATTTGGTGATGATTGAACAGTACTTGGATTTAAGACTTGAGTATTTCCAGAAGAGAGAAAGCCCCCTGATGAGATTGACCATTCATCATCGACACTCGCAGAAACGGTCATCGCGGTTGAATCAGTGGCTCCTGAGCCAACTAAATTATAGGTGTAGAGCGAACCAGCAGCCGTTTTGCCAGATAGTCTTTGGTATGAATTGTATTCAGTTGAGCCTGTAATAGACCAATAATCAAAAATATCTCCAGCTCCATTTTTCTTGAATAAGTCATATTTCCAAAAAGTATTTGTTCCATAAATATATTTCACATTACTTTCAACAATTTCAGATCCTGCTGTTGTTACATCCCAAAAGACTTGCTCAATTGAGCTTTGACTACCATCGCTTTCATAGGAAACATAAGCCCCCACTCCATGATCATCATTTCCAGTGGCATCGTTACAATTAAAATAATAGGCAGACTCTAAAACGCCATTGATAGCAATAGAGATTTTCTTTTCAAATTGATTGGCATTGGCAGCAAATGTTGGGTGCATGGCAGAAGCTGTTGTCCCCCCAAGCGTGATTGTAACGGCTTCATCTGGTAATTGAAGATTATAGCTTCCCTGTGCCGAGCAGAGCTGGGCACCAGTTGTAATCCCATTTTTAGCAAGAAGTGAGGAGATTGGTCCAATCAGCATGTAAACGATACGATGGATTTCACCATCTTTTCTTCTTCTGTTAGTTCCTAAAGAATCAGTTCCACCAGATAAGGTATAATTTCCACCACTAAAGATACCTCCAGCTCCATCATTACCTACGGCTAAAATCTCAGAAGCACATGAGTTAATCGCCGTCGCAATATCAGTGGCCGTGGAATCATCATAGAAATTTACTGTTAAGGGATAACTACAACCGACTGTCACTGCGCCTGAAGGACCAAGATTGACCATACTAATTTGCATTGAGTTTCCAAGAGATCCTTTACCTGGGGCACTAACTTGAACGGTTGCAGTATTATCAGAGACCAACACGTTGGTTGCATCAGTCGCGGCAATATAATCATCTGGATCATTCTTATCATTTGAACCAAACAGATCCCAGACTCCACGACGAACTTGATCGTATTCAGAATTTCTATAAGGACCGTTAGTACCAGTTTTTAAACAATGAGTCCCCCCACCTGTACAAACAACCGATGGAAGTCTTACGTGGTTACTAGCATCAGCATTCATAAATGCTGAACCAATTTTACCGACATAATTATCAGCAAACATAATTCTTAGAGTTGAAGTACTATCAATATTAACGACACGATCAAAACCGTCGCTTCCATCTATCCCATCGCTAAACTTATAGACAAAGGAATCAGAGGCACAATCAGTTTTTTCGTAAGCAATAATTTCACCAGGGAACTTGAGAGTGCCACCTGCTGGCCATCGGCTAGCATAACTAGTTGAGCCAACATTGATCGAAGTTGTATTAAAGCAATTACTTGTTAATGAGGAAAAGCTTTGCCCAAAGCTCGACATGCCTGGAAGTGAGAGTTTAAAACTTAAATGTTCCCCTGGTTTAGTATTAAAAGATGCTCCATCACAAAGAGTACCAGCTCCCAAACCATCTGGATTTAAGCAGCTATTAAGACCGACTCTTTTAAAAGCTCCAACCAAGACAGTATCGTGATAAGTAGCTGAAGAAAAAAGTGGAGAAAAACAGCTTGCTTCAGTTAAATTTAAACTCACAGTTGCACTTTGACCTTGAATTGTATTTCCAGTTGAATGCGCACAACGAGATTTATTAGTCATGGGCTCAATACCGTTTCCAAGCCATGCTATAGCAGTGAATGTCCAGGTCCCTTGTGGCAGAATGAGAGAGAAATTTGAGGCTTCGCTAGCAGTAAGACCAACAGAAAATTTATCATTGCCATTTGTCCCCATCAGATACAAGCCACCATTAGGTGTTGAACCACTTAGGAGCGCTCCAAGATTAATGCCGAATTGTGTTGATGTTTTCTTACCACCACAAGCGCTAACTAGGATTAATGTGAAAAGAATTAATAAAGTTTTCATAGTCTAATTCTGTATCGGAATCCTCAATTAATAACTAAAGTCAGCTAAGTCATTGAATCCGATGTTTTATGAAAATCTGAATTGACCAATTTCTATGGCGATTTAGGAGAAAATACGATGAACATGACCTAAAATCGACAACATAGGATTTGCACCAATTGAAGTTGGAAATAGAGAACCATCCATGACACTTAGATTTTCATAGCCCCATAATCGGCCATGAATATCCGTAACTGAGGAGCTCTTGTCGATACCAAAGCAAGCACCACCCATCACATGGGCGGAGACAACTTTTAGATCAATTGGCTTCATCTCTAGCTCATCTATATGTGAGTAAAAATCAATTAAATTTGAGACTCTTTTAGCGCGAACATGAATGGGCAGAACTTCTTTAGCACCAGCAGCGAATTGCAACTCTCCCATAGTTCGAAGTGCTTCTTTAAAACCTAAGGCCATACTCTTAGACCAAGTATAATCAAGCACAGGATAACCACCATTAGTAAGCTCTACCACTCCCCCTTGGCTGTCATCTTTAAAGCCATCACGTTGAAGTGCGATGCAGACTTGAAGGTTTTTCAACTTAAGCATCAACTCTCTATGCTCATCTCCATGGGACATCAAAGTTGAAGCTAAAAGAAGTGGATGAACTGGTGGAACCTCTAATTTAAAACCATAGTCTTGCCATAAGTGATGATCAGAATAAATCGTTTGTGGAGCGCCAAGATGAGGCTCAATATCATCATTAAAAACAGCACCACTTAAAACTGTTGGATGAAGAAAAGTTCTTTTACCAAGAAGACCTGATTGGTCATGAATATGGCTTCTCAAAAGAAGCGCCGGTGTTCCAATCGCACCAGCTGATGAAATAAAATGCTTGGCCTTAATTATTAATTTAATATCACCGTGTGTATTACCAATGCCCGGCATATTATAAGCTTCAAGCTTAGTGACTTTGCCTAAGTGGTGACGAAATCTAAAAGCGCGCCAACGAGTCGCTAAGATACCATCCATTTTTAAAAAAGTTGGAATACTTGTGATCATTTGTGATTGTTTAGCACCAGTGGCGCAGCCTACCCCACAATATCCAAGGTTGTAACAACCCTTCACATTACGTTTGATATGCCCAAAACTTTTACCAAGCTTATCTAATCCATTCGCAAGGACTGAGTTATTTTGATTAGGAGGAACTTCCCATTCGCTAACAGAGATTTCTTTTTCTGCCGCTAAAAAATGAGTCTCAAGAGATTCATCCGTAAATGGAAGATCAAATTCATCTTGCCAATATTTAAGTGTATTTGAAGGTGTTCTAAAGCAAGTGGTCCAATTAACAGTGGTGCCACCGCCAACAGTTCGACCTTGAAGAATACTAATATTTTTATCTTTGGTTTTTCTGGAAGCTAGCTCTTGATAAAGATTAGGATAGGCCACGTCTTCTCTTAGCTCTTTGAAGTCTTCAGTTTTTTTATAACCACCCTCTTCAACTACGGCAACTTTGTAACCTTTCAGCGAAAGCAGCTTAGCCGCATAAGCGCCGCCTGATCCACTTCCAATAATACAATAATCAACTTCGAGTTCTTGATTTTTAAAAGCAGTAGATCCATCTAAAATCATAGAAGCTCCAGTGGTGCTTCGTAAGATAAATCTTTATAGGTATTTGGATCAGCATAATAAATGCTGCTCATAAGTTCACAAAAACCATTGCCGGCAGCTTTAAGATCTTTAAGTCTCGAATGTTTCATCGAAGAAATCAAAGATTTAAGCTGCTCTTTGTTTGCATTTTCTAAATGGTATATTCCATTCATCCATAAGAAAGGTTTGATATGAAATAAATCAAAGAGCTGTCTAATTTCAGCAGTGACTGGTTTGGTTGTTAAATAAATCGTCTCATCTAAACGTGAGCTAAAACGAGCAACTTCTTCAACGCTCCATTTTTGAAAAGGCAAAAGAACTGGAAGCATTTTTTGTAGGAGTAAAATATCTGGTTTTTCTAAAAAGTGAAATTCTTTGACTCTTCCTGCAATTTTAGCGGCAGGAACTAAAACACCTTGGCGCCAGGTGATTAACAATGCGGCCAAGGTGAGACTTGATTTAAAAAATGTTCGTCGTTGCAATGTTAGTTACAGTAACGATCAAAATACATGTCACAAACGTATGACTGTGATCCACAATCATTTCCTGGTGACCAAACAGTTCCTGTTTGACAAACTTGGCGAGCACCACTTTCAACAGAAACATTAAACTCACCCTGTTCTACAACATCACCTTTTTTCGTTAGTGTATAACGAATAAGATTTGTTCCCATAGCTAGAAGAGGCTTTTGGAAAAGTGTTCTAATCCAAAGATTGATTGAATCCGAACGGCCTTCAGAAGCATTAAATTTACCTTTTTTAGAAACGCTCTTGCCATTTTCGTGTAGTGCTTCAACTACGAAGCGATCTGCATCGGCGCCAGAAATTAAACGCGTAGACATACCTGGTTCTAAATCATAACCAGCGCAGTAGCGAAGCTCGCTTGGGCGGTTTTGGCAGTTGACCCAAACCTGGCCGCTAACAGTTTTAGCAGAGTAAACAGTTCCGGCTTCAAAAGTGGTTTCAGCTTGAACAACGCCGCCAGTTAAAATAAGAATTAGTGCAATAAGTCCTTTCATCCATGACTCCTTAGAATTATTAAAAAAATAAGCCTAAAAATCGTCGCCTTCTAATGCCAAGACGTCAAATCATTGTTAGAATTCATTGGCCTAAACTTGAACAGAACACTTGGGATTTTTATGGAATATAAGTTTAATGAAATTGAAAAAAAATGGCAGGACTTTTGGGATGACAACAAGACATTCAAAGTCACGCTAGATCAATCTAAGCCTAAGTACTACGTTCTTGATATGTTCCCCTACCCATCTGGCGCAGGGCTTCATGTTGGTCACCCAGAGGGCTACACGGCAACTGACATTGTGTGTCGCTACAAGCGAATGAAAGGCTTCAACGTTCTTCACCCAATGGGCTGGGACAGTTTCGGTCTTCCTGCTGAAAACTACGCCATTAAAACTGGAACTCATCCAGATATTTTAACTAAAAAAAATATCCAAACATTTAAGCGCCAGCTTAAAAGCCTAGGATTTTCTTATGACTGGGATAGAGAAATCGCCACGAGTGATCTTTCCTATTACCAGTGGACTCAGTGGATCTTTGTCCAGCTCTACAACAAGGGCCTTGCATACGAAGAAGAAATTGCAGTCAATTGGTGTCCAGAACTTAAAACAGTTCTAGCAAACGAAGAAGTTGTTGACGGTAAATCTGAAATTGGAGGACATCCAGTTGAGCGTCGTCCAATGAAGCAGTGGATGCTTAGAATTACTGAGTATGCAGACAGACTTATTGAGGATCTTAATTTACTTGATTGGCCTGAGAATATTAAAGAAAGTCAGCGCAATTGGATTGGTCGCTCTGAAGGTGCAACTGTTGAATTTCAATTAGCCGATTACGCTGATAAAATTGAAGTCTTCACCACAAGACCCGACACTTTATTTGGTGCGACCTATATGGTTGTCGCTCCGGAGCATGCACTCGTTTCAAAAATTACGACTGCTGAGCAAAAACCAATTGTTGAAGCGTACCTAGAAAAGACGAAACATAAATCAGATCTTGAAAGAACTGATTTAAATAAAGATAAATCTGGAGTGTTCACTGGAGCGTATGCGCTTAATCCTGTGAACAACGAAAAGGTTCCTGTTTGGATTGCAGACTATGTTCTTGCTGGCTACGGCACAGGTGCAATTATGGCCGTTCCTGCTCACGATGAACGTGACTGGGAGTTCGCTAAAAAATTCTCACTACCAATCATTGAAGTCCTTGAAGGCGGCGATGTTAATGAAGCAGCTTTTACTGGAGACGGTAAACATATTAACTCTGGTTTTCTAGATGGACTTGGAAAAGTTGATGGAATCGCAAAAATGATTTCATATTTAGAAGAAAAGAAAATCGGTCAAAAGAAAATTAATTATAAACTTCGTGATTGGTTGTTCTCAAGACAACGCTATTGGGGTGAACCATTCCCAGTGATTAAATACGAAGACGGAACAGTCAGATGTCTTGATCTCGATGAATTACCAGTGGCACTTCCTGCTGTTGAAAAATATGAACCATCTGGAACAGGTGAATCTCCACTTGCAACTATTGATGAATGGCTTTGGATTACATGTCCAAAGACTGGTAAAAAAGCGCGCCGTGAAACCAATACAATGCCTCAGTGGGCGGGTTCATGTTGGTATTATCTTCGCTTTATTGATCCAACCAACACAAAAGAGCCATGGGATACTCAACTTGAAAAATACTGGATGCCTGTTGATCTATATGTCGGTGGAATTGAGCATGCTGTTCTTCATTTACTCTATGCTAGATTTTGGCACAAAGTTCTTTTTGATCTTGGCTTAGTTAGTACTAAAGAGCCGTTTCAACGTCTCGTGAATCAGGGTCTTATTTTAGGAGAAGACGGCGAAAAAATGTCAAAATCTCGCGGCAACGTTGTTAATCCAGATGATATTGTTAAAGAGTTTGGAGCAGACTCACTTCGCTTGTACGAGATGTTCATGGGACCTCTTGAAAAAGTGAAGCCATGGCAAACTTCAGGGGTAAAAGGTGTCTTTAACTTCTTAGCTAAGTCAGCCAAACTTTTTGGTGATGCTTCAAGACTACATGCTGGAGCTGAAAACCCAGAAATTGAAAAAGCACTTCATAAATGTATTAAAAAAGTTGGTGAAGATATTGAAGGACTACGTTTTAATACGGCGATTTCAGCTATGATGATTTTTGTTAATGAAGCATCAAAACAAAAACAAGTGGCACGAAGTACTGCCGAGTCATATGCGAAAATTCTTTCACCACTAGCACCACACCTTGGCGAAGAACTTTGGCTTGCCCTTGGTCATAACAAGTCACTCGCCTATGAGCCATGGCCTGTCTTTGATCCTCAAAAAGCCAAGGATGATGTCATTACGATGGCAATTCAGGTTAACGGAAAGACGAAAGCAACCATCGATGTGGCCGTTGATATTGCTAAGGAAGATTTCTTAGCTCTTGCAAAGGCACAAGAAAAAGTAGCGGCGCAAATTGCAGGCAAAACAATTGTGAAAGAGATCTACGTTCCTGGAAGAATTTGTAATATTGTGATCAAATAATTGATGTTTGACCCTACCTCTCCTCTCGGACTACAATAGTCACAGAGGAGAATTATGAAAGCCAAAATCATCTTTAGCCTATTGCTTCTTTGTTTAGGATCATCACTTGTTGCCCAAGATGATTATTATGAAGATGAGCCCATGGACAATTACGACGCTTATGAAGAAAAGCCCGAAATGCCCATGACTAAAGAGATGCCAACTCAACTGCCACAAGTCATTCCACCAGAAGAAATCAACCAAGATTATCAAGAAGAATATCCAGAGGAGAAATATCCCGAGGAAAAGTATCCAGTAAGTGATGATTATGGAAACGTTGAAGATTCTTATTAAGCCAAGTCACCGTTAATCCGATAAGTTCCCATGGACGAACCAGAAAATGCCTCGGCGGATGCTCCGTGGAAGCAGCTTAAGTCACTAATTGATACACGTGATTTAGCTTCTATTAACGAATTCTTAAGTCAGCTTCAGCTGACGGACACTGCTCGTGCCATCTCAAGACTACCTCATTACAACCAAATCCAACTCATCAACCTTCTTTCTCCTGAAGATGCTGCAGACATTCTTGAAGAAGTTACAGATGAGCAGGCCGCCGACATTCTTGAAGAATTAACACCAGAAAAAGCGGCAGCCATTGTTGATGAATTATATTCCGATCACCAGGCCGATATTCTAACTCTTCTAGATGCTGAGGATGCTGCGGCGATTTTGAATCAGTTCGATACAGAGGATGCAGAAGAACTTCGAACCATGATGAGCTATCCGGACAATGTCGCCGGTGGTTTGATGATAACAGAATTTCTAAGCTACCCGGGCTCCTACACGGTTCAACAAGTTTTGAATGATCTGGCCAAAAATCGTGAAGAGTATGCTCACTATGAAGTCCACTATGTTTACGTTACAAAATCTAACGACAAACTCATTGGTGTTTTAAGACTTAGAGATATTTTTCTTGCACCAAGAAAGCGTCGCCTGCATGAACTAATGGTTTCTAGACCTAGCTCATGTAAATTATCGACTCCATTATATCGAATGGATCAGTTTTTTGATCACCATAGTTTTTCAGGTCTTCCTGTTGTTGATGACAACGGTATATTAGAAGGTGTTGTTCAAAGAGAAGATATTAAAGAGGCCATTGCACAAAATGCTGAGTCGGCCTACCTAAAAGCTAGTGGTATTGTTGGTGGTGAAGAGCTGCGACATTTGCCAGTATGGGTGCGTTCAGGTCGAAGATTATCTTGGCTTTCAATCAATATCGTTTTGAATCTTATCGCTGCTAGTGCCATTGCCATGAATCAAGATGTGATTGAGCAGATTACTGTCCTTGCTGTCTTTTTACCGATGATTTCGGATTTATCAGGCTGTTCTGGAAACCAAGCTGTTGCCGTTTCTATTCGAGAACTGGCGCTAGATCTTATTCGTCCGGGTGAGTATTTCCACGTCTTTTTAAAAGAGCTCTCCGTCGGTCTTATAAACGGTTTTGTTATGGGCTGCTTACTCGCCCTTGTTGCCTTTATCTGGAAAGGTGATCCAATTCTAGGCATCGTGGTTGGCATGGGCCTTGGAATCAACACCTTATTATCAGTGGTTGTCGGCGGTCTGATCCCATTGCTGCTTAAACGCTTTAAAGTAGATCCTGCCCTAGCCTCATCTCCTTTACTTACGACAATTACCGATATGGTGGGCTTTTTCCTCACTCTAACCCTTGCTAGAGTCGCTTTACTGTAAGTTTTTCAACTCCCCTTAACAAAATTTCTTGATCTGCTATCCTGCCCTCAAATCTAATGATGATCAGGAGAATCCCATGCATTTAACGAAAAGGCTTAGCCTTGCTTTGTTAACGCTTTTAATGACAATTTCATTTGTGCCTAAGGCCCATGCCGATATCGAGCTTGGAAAAGCATTAAAAGAAATTTTTGTTAAGGGAAGCCTTGATGGAGATAAGCTCTTCATGGTTCTAGGCATGGAAAAAGCTCGTGAAATCTTTGGTCGCTCAATGGATCAGGCCGTTGATATCGAAGAGCTAAAAGATTGGAGTTCTGATTCTGCTCGCATGCTTTCAAATCAAGCAGGTCGTGTATGGAATAGCGAACATGACGGAGATGCCATCGATCATCTTGGTAATGCAACCAGATTATCAGTTGAAACGGCTGATGATATTTTCAAATGGCCATGGCGTTCACTCAAAAAAATTCCTGGATCTTTTCAAGTTGGAATGAATGACGCTAGAGAAGCCAGAGCAAATGCTAGTAACGGTCTTTCTGGAACTATCGCTTTTTCAGGCTTAGCCACATGGACAACAGTAAAGGGAGCCTACTATTTAGTCATCGAAGCACCAGTAAAATTTGTTGCAGCTCTAGCGACAACGACTTTAGCAATTCCTGCGACATTAGCTTACGAAGCGATTCGCATTCCTCTCGCTCTTACTTTAGGTGTTGCTGGAAAAGTTATTCGACTTGGTTGGATGGCATCAAAAGCCATCGTCATGGGCTCAGTCGCACTTGGCACAATTACTTATTCCGCTCTTTCAACTGGCGTTGCCATGGCAGCAACAACTGTAGCGGCCGCTGCTGTAGGTGCCTTTAGAATTACTGCTGCCTTAATAAAGATGCCCTTTAAATTTTTCAAAAAAGGCACAGTAAAAGTATCGACGACCATCAATTATAAAAGAATGACAGAACTGGCAGAATCTCTACCAGGTCTTCTTTCAAGTGATATTCTAACCAAACTGGGCGTTAATTCAGACCTATCAGTTGGGGAAGTCCTAGTTGAAGATTACAAAGCTGTTATTAAGTATAAATCAAATCTTAACGACGAAAAAGATTCACTCGTCATTAGAATAGGCATTGATTTTAATGCAGATAAAGAAAAGCAATCACTTAATATTGAAGCTTATATGAAACCATCTCACTTTAAACAACTTAAAGAAGTTACAGACCTATCAAGTCGTAAGCTTAAAAAAGTCATTGAAAACAATCTTGAAAACCTTTTAGGAAACGCATTATTAATTTTTCAAGGTGATGAATTAAAAGAAATTAAACAAACTGAACTAGCACTAGCAATATAAGCAAGAGGCGATCATGAAAACGAAAACACATCATACAATTTTTGCTCTTATCTTGGGCCTTCTTTTTTCGACCAATTTTGCTTGGGCGCAGGACTCAGATAGCGATGTTACCTCGCGTGGACAAAGCTTTGGAAATACTGTCAAAGAAATCTTCATGCAAGGAAGTATTGACGGCAACAATATGTTTCTTGTTTTAGGGTTTGAGCGTGCAACTGATATTGCTGGAAATGCTATCAAGAATGCTATCGATATTGAGAACCTAAGAGATATAAGAAGAGATGTTCAAGAAACAGGAACAGATGTAGTTAGAGGGCTTTGGAACTCTGAACATGATGGCGATATGGTCGAAGCCGTATCTGCCGGTGCTCGCTTTTCATCTTCACAGGCCAAGAAAATCTTAGCCAATCCATTAAAGTCTCTGGCCAAGATTCCTAAGGCTTATAAAACTCAATTACAGCAAGCCAGAAGATCATATTATGAAACAGATAATCAAATCCTAGCCTCAGTTCAATATGCTGGACATGCTGTTTGGGCAAACGTTGAAGGTGCCTATTACCTCGTTATTGAAGCGCCAATTCGTATGGCGACTCACCTTTTAGGTGCAGCAATCGGTGTACCAGGTGCTATTGCTCTTCAAGCGGCCGGTATGGCCCTTCGCTTTAGCATTGATGCTATCGGACTAACGCTAGATATTGGTGGTCAGCTTATTAAAACTGTCGCCAACGTTGCTGTTGGTATTGCAGCACTCGTCTACTCTGGTGTCTCAACAGGTGTTGCCATCGCAGCAACAAGTGTTGCGGCCGGCGCTGTAGGTGCCGCCAATGGAGTTGCATGGCTAATCAGTGCTCCTATCAAGGCTTGGAATGGAACTTACGTTAAGCTTCAAGTCGAAAAGAAAGACAGAAGCTTAGAAGAAATCACCAAACTTCTTAGCGAAGATGATGTCTCAATTCTATCAGTATTAGGAGTAGAACTAGATGATGTCATTGTTACTGGTAACGAATTTAAAAAAGAAATTAAGATGCTAAAGTCTTTTGGATCAAAACTTAAAACTGCCGCTGTTATTCAAATCGAAAGAAAAAGCGGAAAGTATGAAATTAAAGCACATCTTAAAAGTCGATTGATCAAAGCTTTAAGAGAAGAAGATGATCAAAACAGAGGTCGTCGCGAGTTCAAACGTGATGCTAAAGCAGAACTTAAAGCAATGATTATCAAAAAACTTTCAATCTAAGCTTAACACTAGTCATAATCGGGGCCCTTTCGGGCTCCTTTTTTTTGGCCTATGATGGATACATGATTGAATATGTAATTTCCCAAAGTCCAGATGACCGTGTCATTCAAAAAGCATGTGATCTTTTAAACAAAGATGGAATCGTCGTTATTCCAACAGACACCAATTGGGTCATGACCGCCAGTTTTGATAGCAAGAAGGCGATCGACAGACTTTATCGCATCAAAGGTGAGAGTAAACATCATCACTTCTCTCTTCTTTGTAGTGACTTATCCATGGCAAGCGATGTTGCCATTATCAATGATTCATCTTTTAGGTTTATCAAAAAACATATACCCGGATCATTCACATTCATTTTAGAGGCTCAACACCGTGTCACTAAGCTTTTACAGGCTTCTAAGACGGACAAAGAAATAGGACTTAGGTTTCCACCAGGAGTGCTTGCAAGAAAGCTCATCTCCAGCTTTGAAAAACCATTGGTCTCCACCAATATATCACCCAAATTACTTGGCCTAAGCGACGATATTCTTCCTTATGGATATCTTATAGATGAACAGCTGGCGCATGTTGTAGATCTTATCATCGATCCAGGTGAGGTCGATTTTCTTGGTCAAAGCACCGTCGTTTCTATGACCAACGATTCAATTGAAGTCATTCGCCAAGGCGTTGGCATTCTCTAAAAAAAAAGCCCCGCTTTCGCAGGGCTTTCATTAACTAAAATTTAGTCAATCAATTAGCTAAGGTGCTTATTGATGATTTTAGCAAGATCAAACATAGTGATTGATTTTGCACCGAAAAGTTTTTCAAGGTTAGCGCCGTTAGCGTTGATTTGACGACGGTTTTTAGCATCTTGAAGATCGTGCTTCTTGATGTAATCCCAGAATTTCTTAACAGCTTGTGTACGTGGAAGTGGCTTAGCACCAACGAACTCAGCAAGTGCAGCAGAAGGAGTCATTGCCTTCATGAAAGCAGCATTTGGCTTACGTTTAGTTTTAGTTTTTTTCTTAGCAACTTTCTTAGTTGTAGCTTTTTTAGCAGCAACTTTCTTAGTAGCTTTTTTTGCAACTACTTTCTTAGTAGTTTTCTTAGCAGCTTTCTTAGCTACTTTCTTAGTTGCTTTCTTAGGAGCAGCTTTCTTAGTTGCTTTCTTAGCAGCTTTTTTAGTTGCTTTCTTAGCTACTTTCTTAGTTGCTTTCTTAGCAGCAGCTTTCTTAGTTGCTTTTTTAGCTACTTTCTTAGTTGCTTTTTTCTTAACGGCCATGGTTTCCTCCCGAAAACTAAGGTTATTGGTTTTAAATCCTATTCGAACTTTCCAAACATTTACTTAACTTTTTTAGTCTATAAGCAATTATCAAATTAAGTACGTACAAAAAGCAACAAAAAAAATTAATAATTACAAAATAAAAATTTAATTTTTCTCAAGAGTATCTCCTAGGAGACTCACTTTAGCTTTTTCATCCACTCGACGACAGTCCCACCTGGGCCTAATTTTCTGTCAGTTTTTCTATAGCCGTGACTCTCATTGAGAGAATACATTCTAAAATTATCAATGCCACAATAGTGATAAATGCGGTCTAGACGGCGTTCTCTGGCAATTTTCTCAAAAAATTCTTTGATACGGTGGCTATGACCAGCACCTTGGAAATCCATTTTAAGCGCAGTATTTTTTGTTAAAAGACAGTCATCATCTTGGCGAAAAAAGAGTGCAGCGATAATAATATCTCCGCTCATGACAGAATATAGCTCCCATCCGTCTTGAACTTCTTTCTTAATATCGTCAAAAGTCCATTCGAAGTCCGGAGAATCCGAGAAAACGTCAAGATTATGTTCATATATGCTTTTATAATCGCCTTTTTTTGATGCTTTTATAAAATTTAGAGTGTCCGTCATAGATTAACCTTTCAGCATGAGCTGAGAATTATGGTGCCATTTTTGAAACGTAAGCTGCTAAATCAGCAAAATCCTGCTCTGATAAACCTTTAATATAAGGGAGCATTTCAGGATTTTTCCTCTCACCGGCTTTAAACGCTTTAAGTGAGCTCAAGATATACCAATCATATTGACCAGCAATATGAGGTGCATTTTTCTCAGCTAGACCCTGCCCCTTGTCGCCGTGACACTGAATGCAAGTAGAGAAAAGCTTCTCGCCTTTAGCTGCATCTTGAGCCTGAGCACTAGAGAAAGCTGATAATAAAGAAATCGAAATCCACAAAGCAATATCAATACGCATGCTATTTTCCTTAGAACATTAATCTTTAAACATTGATAATTATAATCAGGATAACTCTGTGCCTCAGGATTCGGCAACCACTTTCACCATGAGAGAATCACTTGAAAGGGTTTCCTCTAGGCTCAGACACAAAGCTTTGGCCATTTCAGGATCAATATCAAAATGAAATCGCCATTGGATTTCATATCTTAAAGGAGATTTCGCTTGGGGAATGAGGGCAATAATCTCACTATTGCTAAAATGAGGACCAATTCTAGTTTGAAGCTTCATTTTTTGATTAATCAACTCAATGCCGCTGATGAGACTTTCAGCAGAATGGATTGGTTTTGTCGAAATAGAGTCGAAAAAATTCTTAAAAAGAGGCCTCATCAGTTCTTTTTTTAGGGATTCAATCCAATTGATCGCCAATATTTGGTGCTCAAAGTCTCTGCTATGGGCCTCAAGATGATTTTCATCACGAAGATAGTTCTCTAGATCACGATATGAGATGAGATTAATTTTGGTAAAGTTTAAGGATCTCGAAAGATGGCAAAAGGCTTCAAGATAGGCTTTATCTAAGTCAGAAAGCTTAGAATCAGTTGAAATCATCAGCTGAAAGAAGCTCTTTTCCCAATCACAGCGCCATCCTAATCCAAATTTGAATTCATTAACCACCATCTGGTGCCATGGAATAGATTTTGGGAACTGTCCTGCATCAAAGACAAATTCGCTATTTTTAGCAAAATCAAGAATTCTATTTGAAAACGTCATAACCCAACCGTAGCACACAATGGTCATATTTGACCCTGAGATAAAAGACTTCGTACAATCTCTTATGGAAAAATCTCTATGGATTTGGGGACCACTTTATCAGTCATCGATAAATTTGGCCTCACAAGAATACGCAAAAGCCCTTGTCGAGCAGCATATCGCTGTCGATGGTGGCATTTTAGCCAGAACTAATATAGCGACAAAAGAGAAATGGACATCGATTGGAGACGGCGATAGCTGTGATGATGACTTAGATATTCAATACCCTGAAGATAAGAATCAAAGTGATTTAGCTTTGGCCCTCGAATACAGTCGACACCACACAAAAGCGAATCTCATTAGAGCTTTTGGCTTTAGTGGAGAGCGCCTCGATCACCATCTTATAGGACTTGCTTGTTTCAAGCGTCACTTAGATACCCTCAAAGGAGCTCAAGCTAGAATTGATGGTCATTGCCTCATGCTGAGTCCTGGTCGATGGAAGGGTCATTTAAAAGCGTCTACCGTGAGTCTTTTGACGTTAGAAGAGACACAATTAAGTCTTAGTGGTGGCTGGAAATGGCAGCTTAAAGATAAGCATTGTAAAATCCTTGATGATTTATTGCTCTCAAATGAATGTAATGAGGATGAACTGACGCTAAATTCTTCGAAATCAATCATTTTATGGAGCCAAGAACCGATTGAAGCATGGTGGAAATTTTATGATTAAGACGGCGCGCTATGATTGGCTTGATGCTATACGATCTCTAGCTATTTATTTAATGGTTATTTTTCACCTGTCTTACGATCTTGATTTATTTGGACATGTAGACATCGATTTTGCCGGTGATCCATTTTGGCTATGGTTTCCATGCGTGATTGTCTTTCTTTTTTTACTTTCAGTCGGCATGTCACTTCAATTGGCCCACTTTCCAGACTATCGCTGGCCTTCTTTTTGGAGAAGGTGGATTAAAATAGCTGCTTGTGCCATAGCTATTAGCATAGCCACCTATTTTGCTTTTCCAAGGGGCTGGATCTACTTTGGCACCCTACATAATATAGCGATCAATTCTCTCTTATGTTTGCCATTTCTTGGACGGCCAAGACTTTCCATCATCGTAGCCATTATAATTATTGGGTGTGAGCTTGTGGGAGTGCAGTGGCCGTGGATTGAGCTAGATCACTCTTCGATGGACTATATTCCGCCACTTCCATGGCTAGCTTGGGTTTTATTGGGGATTTATCTTCAATCAATCAATTTTTATCGTTTTTTGCCCAAGTATCCATCCGCAAAGTTGTGGCAAACAATTATTTGGCCAGGTAAACATTCACTTAAAATATATTTAGGTCACCAAGTCGCTCTTTATAGCTTGGTCTGGGCCTACACCCTTTTGACACAATAATCTTTGCTCAGCCAAGGACTGCGTGGTACGTTTTAGGTCTTGAAAATCTAATAAACTCAGATCGTTGGCCACTGAAATGCTATCTAAGTTACATCATATGTACGAAAAATTTGAAGCTACTATTGGTAGCTTAAAGTTTGCTGTCATTATTATTGCTCTGTTTAGTTTGGTCATGACAGTTGGAACTTTTGTTGAAAGTTATTTTGGAACTGAATTTGCGGGAAGAACTGTTTATAAGACATGGCCTTTTATGCTTTTACAGTTTTTCATGTTTCTCTCTATTTTATTTGCAACCTATCAGCGACTCCCCCCTAAAAAAAGATTATATGGCTTTTATGTGATCCATGCTGGCTTGATTATTATCGGTGTCGGCTCGGCTATTACTTACCTTGCAGGTATCGATGGAAATATTCATCTCCCTCCTAATACGCCAGCAAGACAAATTATGCTGTCAAATGATGTGCTTAAAATTGAATTTGTTAATGATGAAAAAGTCTATACTTACAACCTTCCAAGTGCAGCTTTTGAAACTCACATCAATCATAAGTTTCAAGAGTTCGAATTATTAGACTATCTGCCATATTCAGAAAAAGTCTTTACTTGGAAAAATGAACTTAAAAGCTATCCAAAAACAGCTCCACGCCACACTAGCCAATATATGATTGCCAATGCCATGGTGAGCGAAAAAATTCTAATGTCGATTCATCCAGAGGCCGATGACGCTAAATCAAATATGAGTCTAGGCCCATTATCAGTCAATTATTTGCCAGAGGCATTGGGCCCTTGTTTTGTAAAAAATAACCCCTCGGACGTTGTCGTTTGGAATTCAACTACAAGTGAATGCTTTGTGCCTGAAGATCAAGGTGTATCAGTTGAAAAGACAACCGCCGGCAATAGATTTTTTGTCCTTAAAGATAATGATAAAAAACGTCTACTGACTTTTTTTCCAGAGCTTTCACCATGGCCGGTTAATAAAGAGATGCAAGTTATTCAAGACTCTCCCTACAGAGTCTTTAGTAAACAATTATTTAAATCTAAGCCTACCTTATTCGTCTTTGGTCCTTATCATGCCTATTTCAATAAAGATGAAAATCAATGGCAAGGCGGGCTTCTCGAGGAGAAAAAATCCGTTGAACTACCATGGATGGGATTTGAATTAACACTTCTTCAACATCAGGCGACTAAGGTTCCAGGCTTTGAAGCAACACCAATCATTCCGATTCAAAAAAATGGTGAAATCATTAAGGGTGGAACAAGAGCTTTAAAAATTAAAATTCGCACACAAGAGTACTGGATTACCAACGAAAAAGGCTTGGTGCTTTTAGTTGATGGCAAAAAAGTAGAACTTTACCTTACAAAAGAAACACTGAATCTTCCGTTTGAATTTGTTCTCACTAATTTTAAAATGGATAAAGATCCTGGAACGAATAATCCTGCCAGTTATGAAAGTTTTGTACGATTATTTAGCGAAGAAGGACCAAGTGATCACCACGTCTTTATGAATAATCCGCTAAAATATAATGGTTTTACTTTTTATCAAGCTTCATATTCTCAAGACCAACAAGGCAATTATAGCTCAACCTTAACGGCTAACGTCGATCAAGGACGTCCTTTAAAATACCTTGGTTCATTGTTTTTGGTTTTTGGTGCCATTTGGCATTATTTTTTAAACCGTAAACGTTGGAAGAAGAAGGCAGATCTAATTGCCACTAAGGACGATACAACTTTCAATAAAATGAATACGGAGAGCGCCAATGCATAAGTTAATCTTCATTATTTCCGTTTTATTTTCTTCAACCTTATTTGCCCAAGAACCCTACTTTTGCTCTAGTGAGCTCGGGAAAATTCCTATTCAGCAAGGTGGTCGAGTAAAACCTCTTTACGTTCATGCTAATGAAACTATCAAATATGTTACAGGAGAAAAGAAGATAGGTGATTACGACGCCGTAACAGCTTTTTGCCTACTCTCACTTCAAGGAATGGGTCTAGAAAACTCATTAACTCCGACCGCTAAAGTTGAACACGTTGATCTTAAGAAATTTCTAGGAATGCAACCAAGCGATCACACTTATTCATTAAAAGAACTCTCCAATCAAATTCAAGACATTCGCTTAGAATGGAGACAGGCCGAAAAAGATAGCTCTTATCAAAAATCACTTAGCGCTGTCTTAGGCCAAGTTCAGCTCTATAACGATATTATCGCTGGCAATAACTGGATGATTGCTGAGCCCGCAGCTGATGGCGCCAGCTGGTTTCCTTTAGTTGCTTTTTTAACTGAAACTAAGGTCGCGGCAAAAAAAGCTTCTGGCAGCCTTACTCCCTTTAAAGATTTACTTTTTGAGTCTGCTACTTTTTATTCAAGCAAAGTTTCAGATCAGTACACTCTAGAATATCATTTTGCTAAAGCTCACCTTCCTGGCTGGGCCATGCTCCTTTCTCTGTTAGGCCTTGCTTCACTTGTCCTATTTAAACGTTTTAATATCGCCCTTATTTTTGCTTTAAGTGCCATTGGTGTTGAAACAGCACTTATTGTCTTTAGAATCATTATTTCAGGACGTGCACCTGTTACAAATATGTACGAGACTGTTTTATTTTCAGGCTGGGGGGCTCTACTTCTAGGTCTTATTATAGGTCATCTCAAAAAAGAGAAAGCCTTCGTTTACGTAGGACTTGCCTATAACACCATGACGATGATGATGATGAACTTTGCCACAGGTATGCTTTCTGATCGTATTAGTCCCCTTGTCCCTGTTCTTCGTGACAACTTCTGGTTATCTACTCATGTGACTTCTATCATTATCTCCTATGGTGCTCTTGCACTATCTTGGGTTTTGGCCAATACCGTTTTAATTAAAAGAAGTTTTGGTGGCGGTATCAACGCTGAAGATGAGCGATACTTCGCTGATCTGATCTACACTTGTATGAAATGGGGAACTGTCCTTCTTGCCGGCGGGGTTATACTCGGTGGTGTTTGGGCCGACTATTCTTGGGGTCGTTTTTGGGGCTGGGATCCAAAAGAGACTTGGTCACTCATTGTTCTTATGATTTATATGGCGATTCTTCATGGCCGTTACACGGCTTGGATTCCACCGAAGCGCTTTGCTACTCTAGTCGCTGGTGCTTTTATGAGCGTGATGATGGCATGGTTTGGTGTGAATTACATCCTTGCTAGTGGCTTGCATTCATATGGATTCAGCGAAGGTGGCGCGATTTTTTTAGGATCATTTTTCTTAATTCAAATTTCATTAATTTTAATAACAGGTCTTAAGAAGAATAAACTACAAAGAAGTTAGTCGTTAAAGAACTGAGGCCATACTTCAAAGTATGGTCTTGGATAATCACCAGCACCAAAGACAAATGGATCAATACTCGTAAAGTTAGCCGCAAAAAAGACTGGATCATTTTGAAGTTGTGTCAGAGTCGTTTGCGTTAACCCTGTTCTGACAGTGTCAGATCCAACCATTACAAGATTACTACCAACACCAGTAATATTATCAGCAGGAGAAAGGGTTGCTGCTCCCGCTAGAGAAGATGGGTCATACCATGAATTTTTAATCGTCGCACCAAGAACGATACTGCCAGCAAAGCCACTTCCAATAGTTCCTGCTGTAACAGAAGCTGTAGAATAACTCCCATCAATAACAGTCGCCGCTAAGCTCATACTACCAACAAAGCCACCAACATTTGTACTTCCAGAGACATCTCCCTTAGAAACAGCTTCAGCAATTCTCCCATCATAATGATTACCAACGATTCCACCGACATTTGTTGAACCTGAAACCGTTGAATTAGATATCATTTTTCGTACTTCTAAATGTTCAGCGCTAAACTCTCCAAAAATTCCACCTGTAGGAGTCGAAGCATTAACAGAAGTAACAGTATTATTAATTGATTTTAAAGACTCTACTCGACCTTGGTTTGTAGGAGCGGTAGCAGAGGTGCTAGTAAACATACCAAACAACCCACCAATACCACTACTTGCTGCTGAAGCATCAACAACGGAATTAGAAACGATCACATTTCGAAGAACAGTTCCGTTATTATTTTGATCACTATAGCCAATTAGTCCGCCAACAAAGCCAGTCGTAGCTGAAACATCAGCACCATCAACGACAATATTATGTATTTTTATAGCAAAAGATTGATTATCTACATCAGATGCACCACCTGCAACTCTGTCTTCTACTTTACCAACAAGAGAGCCTACAGCAGCTGTAGTACAATTAAAGGTATTATCATAAAGATAAAGATATCCATCATTGGGATCAGTATTGACACCAACGTCTCTAGCAAAATTAGCGGCAGCGATTACGGTAGACATTTGACCGATAACGCCAAAAGCTCCGATGGTACAACTCGTATCTAAGATATTGCTAATAGAAAAATTGTTACCTGAGAGATTTCCCCAAAATGGATTAGTAAATGATCCAATAGGATTAAAAGTCATTGAAGTGAAATCTAAATCTGAAACAAGCTTAAACGCTTTTCCCATAAAATTAGGTTTATCATCAATGGCATTCCAAGCATCCTCAGTTGAAATAAGATAGGGATCACTTCTAGTACCTAGTCCAGAGTTAGCAAATAAAACATAAGGCTCTTCAATAATGAGTTCTTTAACTCCAGACGAGGTGATATTGGTCCATACTGAAGCAGAAAAACCAGCTGTATTTAATGTTGAACTATCTTGTATCGTTCCTTGTGATGCAGTTGTAGCGTTCGGACTAGAAGCAACTGTAGTAAAAATATTTGTAGCACTTGCAGTTGTAGGTGTTCCTGTTGCATAACTTCCCTTACTTGCAGTTCCTACAGTATAAATTCGTATTAAATTTGCAGCTGTTGCATCTGAGGTAATTAAGGCGTCATTACCTGATGTATCTCCGTAGACATCGCCCTTAAAATAAGCATCAGTCACACTAAATGTTCCAGTAGAGTCACCATATAAGCCACCGACGGTATGAGCGGCCACAGTCGTTGTAAGCGAAATATTATCTCCAAACACCGAGTTTATAACAGCATCTTGCCCAACCGCGATGAGTCCACCAATGGTTGTACCGGATCCTGTTGATTCTATATCTAAATCTCTAACCCATGATTCAGTTACGGTGTGAATCGCACCTGCACCACCTAAACTACCAACTAGCCCTGCGCACTTATCAACGCATACTACATAACCACTACCTACTGGTCCGATATAACGACTTCGCTCAAGATTTAAGACATTACCTGCCGAGCCTTGTGCTTCTCCAACAATGCCACCAACTTTAGTATCTCCCTCAATAATATCAACTGAAGATAGGACATCTTTAATTGTCACAGAAGCTGCGGTTGTTGGGATAGGATCAGCAAAGCCAACAGCGCCACCAACGGCACTTGATGCAGTATAAATCTCTGAGTCTATAATACGAGCTGATTTTAGTTGTGAACCATTAGCGACACAGCCTGCGATTCCACCGATGTTATTTCGAGAGGCTCCACCAGAAGATGTAACCGCATCTCCAATATAGAGATCTGTAACAGAGATATTTTCAACGCTTGCACCATTCTTTGAAGTTCCAAAAACTCCACCAACACATGCACCTGTCGAATTATCAAAAGTAAGCTCAACATAATCAACAGTGATGTCATTCACTCTAGAGTTAGTGCCATCAATCAGACCTATAATAGCGCCAAAATCTTTGTACCCAACGGCATCTAAAGTTATTGCTTCAGCAGTAATATTTCGTACTCCAGCATTTGGAGCAGTGTTATTTACATAACCAACAAGGGCTCCAACTTGAGCGCCTGCACTTGTTCCGTTTAGCGTAATATTAATATCAAACAGATCAATATTCTCAATAACACCGCCACCACTTAATGTGCCGGCTAAAACTCCCACGCTACCTCTATCACTTGTGACGTCAAGGTCAGCGCCTTCAATATTTAGATTACTGACTCTGCCTGAAATATCAGCAAACATACCAAAACCAGAAAAGGCTGAGTCATCCATATCTAAGTCATAAACCGTATGGCCTCGACCATCAAAAGATCCAGTAAATGGACTAGAGATAATTGGCGCTGTAATTGGTCCGACACCTAAATAATCAAGATCACTATCTAAGAAATAATTACCCGTTAAATCATTGCTCTGAATCCATGAAAACTGGGTAGGATTACACAGAATATAATCAGGACCTAAACCACCACCATCTATATCAAATGGTGCTGCGCCTAAAGCGAAGCTTCCTTCGCATACAGGATTATGAACATATAAGACATTAAAAGTAGTATATCCTGACACTTCATTATCAAGCTCAAGTGAACGTGTTCCAACACCTGCTAGTGGATTATTAATTGTTGTGACTTGAGGGTTTTGAGTACAACCTGCATCTTCATAGATAGTCAGTTTTATCATCGGCTCATTAAAACCAATGGGAAAAAACATTGGAATACGAAGATTTGTACTTGCAGCATACAAGAATTCATCAGAAGCTGTAGTTTCAGTATTACAAGCACTCACAAGCCCTTGACTATAATTTGCACCTGGAAGCTTTTGAGGAAGTTCAACTGTAAAAGAAGTTCCGACTGAATTCTTGCATTGGCCGTTATCAATACGACCTCTTTTCTCGTCAAGTAAGGCACAAGTGGCAGGTAGAAACTTCTTTGGCTCACCTGTAACTTCTTTTGATTTATCATCTCCAAAGAACTGAGCAAAACAATTAGCCTTTGATAAAGTCATGGCCACCGTTTGATCGCCGCCAAGAAGATTAACTTCATTTAATCCACAGCGAGTTTGACCTGACATAATTTCATTGGCATCGTTGCCATCCCAAGTCACAGCGGCAAAACGCCACATACCATTAGGAAGCTCTAGGTCTTGAGAATAAGGGAGTTTGATAGCAAAACTATCGCTACCTCCACTAAGTTGACGACCATAAATCATTGTTCCACCTGACTGACCAGCGATAGAATCAATCAAACCACCTAAAACAAGACTGGTTTTAGTTGATGATTTCTTACCTCCACACGCAACGACGGTGAACAGTAAAAAGAGATGAATAAGGATTACAGGTAGTTTCATCACAGACTCTTATCGGTGGTTATCAACTTATGTTTATAATAGAAGTAATAAATAATATGAACCGTAACCCTGTAATTTTGATCACTTACAAGACTAAATAGAATCATCATTATGAAAAAATGCCCAAATCATATGGCATTTAGACACAAAAAAAGACCCAATAAATTGGGCCTTTTTAAAAAGAAAGTTAAGTTTTCTTAACGATTATTGAAATACAGAATCAAATGGATTCAATGCTTGCATGGCCATGGCCTTAGCTGCGCGTGGATCGCCTTTTGACTCAAATGTAGCGTACATCGCACCTTCAGTTAGAGATTGTTGCTCATAAAAAGACTTAATAAAACTATGAGCAAAGTCTTTGATGAATGATGGAAGTGGAACAAAAGAAAGGCCAAGATTAGCAAGCTGAAGTACAACTCTTTGTCTCATGACTTTCTTGGGAGCATCAAGATTTAGTGCAATTGATGGTTTGCCATCAAATGTATGTGTGCCGTTAAATTTATTAACAATAACAACGTCACCTTTATAAGTCGCATACTGGAAAGCATAGTTTACACGATCACCAATCTTATCAAACTTTGGCTCGTACTTATAAAGACGATCATTGGCACTTCTAACACTGGCATAAAACTTATTCACACCATACTTATCCCAATCAGCTGCAGCTGCATTACTCTCCCAAATGGCATACCAAGGAATTCTTGCTTCATGAATTGAAGAGAAAACTTTGTTAGCTTCTTCGTGAGTCATACCAAGCTCTTCTGCTTTAAACTCTTCAACATAATATAAAAGCATATTTTGGTGATACGTACGTGAGGCACGAATTAGACGCTCAGACTCTTTTAAAACAAATAAAGCTGTATTTAAAAGTGGAACTGTTGCAAGGCGCTTTCTAGCGAAATCAAGAGCGAAAACTAATGCTTGATGTGTTGCTGTTTTCTTCCAAAAGAATTTTGGATCATCAACACGAGCAACCACTGTAGGGTCTAAAAATCTCATAGCATCTTGGATGCGACCTTCAAATGTTTTCATCACTTCTTTAAAGTCTTTGTGTTCAAAAACTCCATCGATATCTAGAGCACCTAACTCATTAACTGAATCAAGTAGCATCTTTCTGGTTGTACTTAGTTCATCACCTTCTTGCCAAAGCTCGCCACCAAAAAGGTGATCAAGTTCAGCCTGGTAAGCTTCTATGCCTTTGCTTTGAAGTTTTACTTGTTCAGATAAAAGGTGTTGTTTAATAAACCTAATATAAGGCTTGATACTAAATTTAAAGCTTAAGCTTTGATCATGAACGGTTACAAGATTTCCCTCTAAATCTTTAACCAGTTTAAATCTGCTATTAAAACCATCTAAGCTTTGAGCTGAGACAGAAAACGAAATCAGCGCTGTAAGCGCGAGCGACAGTCGTAACATTGGTTCCTCCGTGAACTAATTGAATCGATATGTACTTAATCAGTGTAACCGCAAAATTGAAAAGAAAGGCCTATGTCAGAAAGTCAAAGATTGACCAAGCGATTTGTTCAAGATTCTTAGCGTAATATGCAATCAAGCTGTACCTAAATAGCTTTCCCGCGGTCATTACGCCTAAAGTAAGTAAGGTGTTTGCTTTGCAAAGTCCAAGAATAAGAAGAATAAGATCACCTATAATTGGAAGAAAAGAAAAAAAAGCACTCCACCAACCAAAAGATTCAACTTTATCTTTATATTTTTCGATCTCTTTAGGTTTGATTCTTAAGTATCGTTCAATCTTGGCGTACTCCCCAAGTCGACCTATATAATAAACACTAGCACCACCCAAGGAGTTCCCGATCGTGGCAATAATCACAAGAGAAAGGACTGAATATTTTTGGGTAATAAGATAAAGAAGTGCCGCTTCAGAAGATGCAGGAAAAATTGATCCCGCTAATAAGGATGACAAGAAAAGAGAGAGCTCAGCCATTGATGATCAATGCAATAGAATCCCAAAGATCATTTCTACGTTTTAAACTTTCAACACCTACTTCGAAAGACTCATCTAAAAGCTTTTGATCGTTATGTGTTAATTCGGATAGCAAAGACATTGCTAGCGGGCCATGTTCATCGCCATCAAGGTCAATATGTCTTTTAAGATAATAATTTAATCTTGAACAAGGCAGCTTTGCTGATTCAAGTTCTTGGATAATTCCACTAAACATTGAAGGAATAAGATCTTCACGACCAAAGAAAAAAGCCCCTGCAACTTGATGAACAGGGGCGTGAACTGCAAGCTCAAGATTATAACTTACAAATGGTTTTACATGGGACGGAAGTAAATCTAGATCAAGAGTTGCAATAAACTCACGAATAGGATTGGTATTAGCACCAACCTCATCCATCGCTTCCAGGTACATAGAAAAGTGATCGATTGCCTGACCATCGATATCTAAATCACTTTCTTCACCGAGAACAATTTCATTAATAAAGCGAACGGATGATTTAGAGTACGAAGAGGGTCTCCATGGAACATCAACGCAACTAATTTCTCTTTGTAGAGACTTTAAAAGACTCATAAAATCCCATACGGCATAGACATGAGATTCCATAAATAAACGAAGCTGTTCAATCGTTTTAAGTTTTGAAAACAATGGATGATGAGATAACGCATTTTTGCATAGCGTTATTTTATCCGGCACTACTAAATTATTCATACTTTTTTATAACTAAAATGGGGCAAACTGTCATGTTGAATAAAATGAAAGAGTTAGACGAATGCTACTCCTCTTCATCACTAGTATCTCCACTCGCCTCTTTGGCCAAAGCCTCTTCTATCTCTTTTTGAATTCTTTCATTCAACGCTTTAAAGTCACTTACTTCTTTATCTCGTTTTTCAGTAAGTGGGCTAAAGAAGACTTCATTAATGTGTCGTCTAATATTCTTTTTATCTTCTTCACCAACAGAATGTATTAATGCACGGTAGATTTTCTTTCCACCTTCGCCGTCTTTACAGGGTTTACCATCAGGCTGGGCAATAAGACGAATGGACATATCGATTGGGAAATTAAGACGGTAGGTTTTAAGCTCGAGTCTAGCATCACACGATAATTCAACTTCACTTTCATTAAGACTTAAAATAACAACATCATAGGAAGTTGAAATATAAGACATCTCATGAGTTTTACTAATATAGAATTTGGGTTGATCAAATGAAGCCGGCGTTAGCGCCCTATACTTCATAGGATCTTTTGCTTTTAAGGCCTTAATTTTTTCGTTAAGTTTTTTATCATTTCTTTCTTTTTCATTTTTTTCAAAAGACTCACTTAATTGAATTAAAACATTCATATCCATTAAGCCTGGTTTGACCAACGTTAATGGGTACTGAAACTGAGCTTGAATTTCTTTTGAGTCTTTATTAGGACAATTAAAAATAATGATAAGCGGATGATAACCTGTTGAAGACTTTATATACTCATAGATCATTTTAAGTTGTTCTTCTGAGTGAATTGTTTCTTCATCCACTCTTTCTTTATAAGCTTCTTGTTCTTCAGGAGTTAGTGCAAGGAGATCGACCGTGAGATACTGAAAGGCTATAATTGAAGGTCTTACTTTTCTAATCTCAGGAACTTGCTCTTTAAGAAAGGTTTGAGTTCTAATCGCAAAAGGATAAGAGTCTAAAGGCTGCTCAATTTGCTTAAGAACATATAATGATCTATCGACGATCATTAATTTTGTCGTCTTAGGTGCAGAGTCGATAGTATTCTTTTTAACCCAATCTTTTACTTTCTTTTTTGTATGGTTCAAAAGGTCTTGAGCTTCTCTTTCTTTAAAAGATCTCTCAGCAACTATTTTCTTTTCTATTTTACGTTTTTCTTCATCTGTTTTTGCTTCTTCGAGCATAATTTCAAGATTCGTCAGATCAGGCTCTTGGGCATCAACGAACATAAAGTCTAAGTCATAACTATATCTTGAATCATAATAAAGGTTGATTTGATCAACTGCTGAAACTTTATATTGCTTCGATGGAACAATTGAATAAGGAATTGAGCTTTGAATTTCTATTTCCTGGCCTACTTCTAGTGATAGATTACCCTCAGCATGAAGACCTTTTTCAGTGATATAACCAATTCTAAAATCATCAAAAATCTTTTCTTCTTGACTTAATTTTCCTTTGGCAAAAACAGGAGGCTTAGCTTGCTTATCATCCATAAGCATAATCGCATCGTAGATAACATCATGATACTCACCACACTTAACATGAACCAAATCGGCTCCAGCAGCAAGACAACCTCTAACTTCACTTTTTTTATCGACCAGACCAATCAGAGGTATATCACTCAATGCATTTTCACGTTTAATCATACGTGCTAGTTGAATTTGTTCCTTTAAGTTCGCTGCAAAATCGACATAAATGATAGAAGGTTTTTCAACTAAGACGGTTAGAAAGACATCGGTGTATTTTCGATCTGTGGCAATATTCTCTTTTTTAAAAACAAAACCAATGGCGCCATAAGATTGCTGGATACGTTTTTGAATGACTTCCCAGTACCCAATATCTGAGCCAAGATAGAAAATTGATTTTACACCAGCGGCCACTTTTAACCCCTTTGGACTATTATATCATCAAAATAGTGCCCAAAATGGGGTTTAAACTTCGAAATCATCATAAGTTAGACCGAATTTCTCATCATTTTCTTTCGTAATAAAGCGTCTAACAAAATATTGACCAGATCGTATAGTTGTCAAAAGACCAAAGCCTTCAAGATGTTTAAGTGATTGGTAAAATTCATCGATAGAAATTTTTAAAATTTTAGAAACTTCGATAATAGAGAACATTGGCGAAATACCGTAAACCCTATAGAGATTAGGCTGACACCATATTTTTCTGTAGAGAAACATGAGAAGAGAAATATCTATTCGAGATAATTTATTATTAATAATAATTTCATCAAAAAAAACGTCTGGTATTTCGGAAAAACTAGCAGTCGACTTATTACGAATGGGTTTTGCGACCTCAGTCTTATCTGAGCCCTCACCCTTTTTGGGCTGATGACCAGCAATGATTGTATGAATATCCATTTTAACCTCATGACTTATGTCAAAGTTACTTCAATGATAATGGATAATACGCGAAGCATGCAACTATCATTTATTTAGGAGAAAATTTCCCTAAATAACGACTAGGTCGACTAAGTTGATCAGCTATTGAGGTGACAATGTAATTTATAGAGGCTTCGTTGGTTGGGTTGAACATTTTCTTTAGCTTGATTATTAGCAAAGAGGTCTTTGCCATCTAACTCTCTACTAAAATATGATCGCCATGATTGAAATCTCTTCTGTTCATCAAACTGAATGCAAAGACTGCTTTCTTCCTCAACAGTCCATGAGTCAAAGTGTTTATGAAATTCAACGCAATCCAGGAAATCTTGATGATTCAATTTTTGAGACCAAGAAAGTTTTGTGAGTTCTGCTATTTTCTCATCCCAATTAATGGCCACAATCTTATTAAACAATTCTTTTCCCACTAAATAGTGTTTAGCTCTACCTCTTCGAAGTTTTAAAAAACGCTCTAGCTTTCCAAGGTCAGATAAGTTCCATTTCGTTTTCCATACAGAATGCAATAAAATTTGATCGGCCGTAAGAAATGTTTGAGGTAAATCATTTTTTTGAAGAAACTTTATTTCTAGCCAACTTTCAGGAAAAGAAACTTGGTGTTCTTCAATTGAGTCAAAAAACTTACGCATAAAAGGAAAGAAACCAGCTTTCATTGATTCATATAAAAGATAATGATCAGTCGTTAAAGACAAGTTCATTTTCTTCATAAGCTCGTTTAATTTGGATGAACGCTTTAAGTTAAATAAAATCTCAAATCTTATCGTTCTTAGGTACCTGACTGGATCAAAAGCAAAGTCTTCTGTGCAAAATGTAGAAACTCTATTTTTAAGATCAGACAATCCATCAAATGGATCGACTAAATTCCACTTAGAATTATTAAATTCAACTCCTATGGCATTAATAGTTAAATCTCGTCGCGCAAACGATTGTGTATATGAAAAATGATGATCTAATTTAATTTCAACATCTTTATGAGACAATGGATGGCCATGAATTTGATCAACAAGAACATTAAAATCCTCTGTTCTTGGAAGTGAAAATTCTAATTGATAATCTTCATTAATCTGAGAACGAAAAACACCAAACCCAAGAGCTTGAACGTTCGGTAATAGTTCTTGAATTTTAGATTCGAGGTCTTTGCCTTTGTTGTCTATAAAGCGTATCTCAAAATCCCAATCCAAAAGTTTTTTACTATCGTTGAAAAAATCTCGAACAATTCCACCAACAACCGTGCAGTTAATCCCATTATCCCAAAGCTTTTGACAGATAATATTAATCTCAGGTGGAACGACTTCATGGAATGAGTTTATTGATTTCATAAGTCCATATTAAATGGATTTTTGACTTTAGTCAGCCGCTGCAAAGTTGTCTTAATCCGTTTAAGGTTATTTGCATCTTTATGGTACACTATATAGAACTTCCCATTACCAATCTCTGCTCTTTTTCCAAGAGTTCTAAGCTTATCCTTATACCAAGAGCGATTAAAAACATGATTTGGGACAACGGCGATTCCCAGCCCATCCATTACAGCATGAAGCATATTACCATGAGAATTAACGATAAACTTTGTATTGATTGATTTTGGAGTTGTTCCAAAGCGTTCACGACACCATTTTAGAAATAATGTATCTTCTTGCTCAAATAATATTGTAGGGTAAGAAGCTAATTCATCAAGTTTTGTTTTATCTGTTATACCTTCGAATTCTTTTGTATTTGGTAAAACGAGAACAGAGCGCTCTTCAGATAAAAAGACTTTTTCACCAACATTAGGAACTTCATCCTCGGGTAAAATTAAAAGGTCTAGCCTCATCGCCTCAAAATCTTTGACGAGATCTTCTTGAAATCCAAGAGAAATTGAAACAATTAGCTCTGGATGCTCTTTGGCAAACTCTAAGAGTTCTGGAGCTAACCAGGATTTTCCTATACCAGTTAACGTACCGATACGAACCTTACCCGACATCTCGTTTTTTTCATGATTAATTTCATCTAACGTATCTTGAAGTTGGCCTAAGTAGTTTTGTGCCAACTTATGAAGTTTTTCTCCTTCAGGAGTTAGAATAACTTGTTTTCCTGTTCTTTTAAAAAGCTTTACTTCAATTTTATTTTCTAGATTTTTAATACTTTGAGATATCGCCGATTGCGTGACACTAAGATCATCAGCTGCCTTAGAAAAACTTTTAGCTCTTGCAACGGCAACCAAGGTTTGTAGCTGAGATGTTTCGATCAAGGTAGACTCCAAATAGATATCATTGAATTAGTAGGACTAATATCAGAAGGTTTTCTATAAGTGAAGACTACTTATAAAAAAGCCCCGCATAAAGCGGGGCTCATTGAAACTTTTAATTTAAATCTAAAATTAATCGTCAGATGCAAGCTTCTCTTTACGATCGGCCAAAACCTTCTCTTGAACGTTTGAAGGACAGTCAGCATATTTCGCAAATTCCATTGTGTATGTTGCTTTACCAGCAGACATAGAACGAAGGTCATTTGAGTAACCGAACATTTCAGAAAGTGGAACTTCAGCAACGATAACAATCTCACCACCTGGCTCAGTTTCTGAACCTTGGATAGCACCACGACGAGAAGATAGATCTCCAATAACTGGACCTTGATACTCATCAGGAGTTGTTACTTCAACTTTCATGATTGGCTCAAGAAGAACTGGGTTAGCAGCCTTAATCGCTTTTCTCATCGCTTGTCTTGCAGCAATACGGAAGGCCATATCAGACGAGTCAACGTCGTGATACTTACCGTCTTGAAGGAAAACTTCACAGTTAATAACTGGGAAAGCGGCCAATGGTCCTTTGTCCATAACGTCTTGGAAACCTTTTTCACAGGCACCAATAAATTCGTTAGGAATAGATCCACCTTTAATCTGGTTGTTAAACTTAAACACCTGATCTTCAGATGCTTTGTCCTCTTCTTTAAGAGGCTTAAGCATACCGATAACAGCACCAAACTGACCTGAACCACCCGTTTGTTTTTTGTGAGTGTAATCAAATTTAGTTTCAGGAGCACGAATTGTTTCACGGTAGTTAACCTGTGGAGCTCCTACTTGTACTGAACAACCATATTCACGCTTTAAACGTTCAACGTAAATTTCAAGGTGAAGCTCACCCATACCAGCAATACGCGTTTCACCAGATTCTTCATCTGTGAAAACGTGGAAAGTTGGATCTTCTTTCATAAAGCGTTGAAGACCTTTTGAAAGTTTCGCTTGGTCGTTCTTATCTTTAACAGAGATTGAAAGTTCAATAACCGCAACAGGAACGTGCATCCCTTCGCAAGAAAGGTTTGTGTACTTGTCGTCACCAACAAAAGTATCACCTGAAGCACAGTCAACACCGATAAGTGCAACAATATCACCTGCGTGACATTCTTCGATATTTTCACGATCGTTTGAGTTCATACGAACGATACGACCAACGCGCACTTTTTTCTTGGTACGAGTATTATAAATCGTATCACCTTTATTTAGGCGACCTTGATAAATACGAATATAAGTCAGCTGACCGAATTGCTCGTCAGTGATTTTAAACGCCATACATACAAGTGGCTTTTCTGGATCTGGCTCAAGAGCCACTTTCTCGCCATTGTCATCATTGATCGCTGTTGCTTTTTCACACTCAAGTGGAGAAGGAAGATAACGTGCAACTGCTTCAAGAAGTGTCTGAACACCTTTGTTTTTAAAAGCAGAACCCATGTAAACAGGAGTTAATTTAAGAGAAAGAACACCAATTTTAATACACTTATGTAGCTCTTCTTCGTTTGGCTCATTTCCTTCAAGGTAGTTTTCCATGATGGCGTCATCAAACTCAGCAACTTTATCAATCATTTCTGCGCGAAGCTCTTCTACTTTTTCAACTAGATCAGCTGGACAATCTTCGATACGTACTTTCTCTCCGTTGTCGCCATCAAAATAATAAGCTTTACGAGTGATAAGATCGACAACACCTTTAAACTCATCTTCTGCACCGATCGGACATTGCATAAGAACTGCATTGTGACCAAGTTTTTCGATAAGAGCATCACGACCTTTGAAAGCGTTTGCACCCATACGGTCCATCTTGTTTAAGAAAGATAGACGAGGAACTCTATAACGCTTCATCTGACGGTCAACAGTGATTGACTGAGACTGAACACCAGCAACAGAACAAAGAACTAGAATCGCACCATCAAGAACTCGAAGAGAACGCTCAACTTCAACAGTGAAGTCAACGTGGCCTGGAGTATCGATAATATTAATACGTGTATCTTTGTCGATACCTTTTGCGAATGTTGTGCCTTTATTTTCAAGACCACGCCAAAACACAGTCGTTGCAGCAGAAGTGATCGTAATCCCCTTCTCTTTTTCCAACTCCATATGGTCCATCTTAGCGCCGTCGCCGCCGCCACGAACGTCTTCAATTTTATGAATAGTTCCGCAGTAATAAAGAATACGTTCAGTTAGGGTTGTCTTCCCTGAGTCAATATGGGCTGAGATCCCAATATTTCTTGTTTTGGCCATTAATTTCATGGTCTAGTGCTCCGGATTCTGAGGGCTTAAATTTAGCCCGCATCTTATTGAATACTTACTTTCGCGTCAATATTAAGAAGAATGAAAAATAGCATTTTACTTTTGTGCGTCAATCCATTAAAAATTCGTCTATATGCGACAGGATATTAGCAAACAAGAACTCTACGAAGCCGTTAAGGCCCTGATTGAAACTCCTCAAAAGCACGTCCATTTGGACCAACACAAGCTTTATACGCTGTTTAGCATTGCTTTTCAGTACTTACTCTTTAAAAGCACTAAAGAGCCTGGAGCTTATATTATTCGCGTTGAGGACAGCCTGTTGGCCGAAAAGTTGGCTAGAAAATCAAAAGATGCCAGTACAAGAAAATTCCTTCAATCCCTTATGCTCCCTAGGAAGTTCACTTTTGGAAGATCAACTTTCTATTTAGACTTCTTTCACGTCTCAAGTTGGAACCTTACTAAAGATATCCCACCGGCAAAGCTAAAAGCTGCCTTAGTGGTAAAGAATACTTCTGAAAAGCTAATGGAAGAGATCATGGAAGATGATGATGCTCCAAATGAGCTTGCCCTTTTTCCTGAGGGCTATTGGTATACTTCTCTACAAGATGCATCACCTAAAACCCTTCTGATTGCCTTTGAGAAGGAATTTGATGACACCCACCCTATTCGCTTTGACTTCATCAAAAAAGAGCGTGAAAAGTCTTTAGCAGGCGTTAAAATGTCTTCTGAAATTACTTTTGATGATATCGACGAATAATCTTTAAATTAAAATAAGAAATGAAACCTTTAATTAAAAAAGGTGGCCTTGCTAGCAAATGTTTCTAAAAGATATGTATGTGTGTAGTGGTTCGAAAAGCATCCATTCGGACGACTTTATGTGAGGTTGGCGTGATACGGAACCTTTTAAAGGGTTCGTAATGATTAGAAGTACACGCTAGCAAGGCCATCAAGGTCTTGTTGCCAACCAGTTACCAATACACATTGCAGACCTCGTGCCAAATATCTGACTCGTATAGTCGGTAGTAACTACAGACACATAACGCATCGCATATAAAATCAAAATGACACTTCTGAAATAACTGGGTCCAACTAGACACCAAAGCTAGTGGCAAAATAGACTTCGAATCATCAATGATTAAAAACTAGAAAACTGACCGTAGTATTTATCTAAGATTTTTTTATAAAGACCATTGGATTTAATCTTTTTTAAACCTGAATTAAATTGATCTCTAAGTTTTGCAGTTTTAAAACCCAATGTTCTAGGGCTTTGAATAACTTTCAAACATACCAAATCGGATACTAAATACTGAGCCTCAAAATATTTCTTTGCATAGTAAGACAAAACTAAAGCATCAGATAAAACGATATCTGCTCTGTGGCTTACGGCGTGATAAGCAAGCGTTCTTTGATTCGTCACTTCATTATAGTTTTTATTTTTGAAATCATAAGAACCAAAAATTTTTTGATAAATAAATTGAGCACGTTGATGACCTAAAATTTTTAATTTATTAAGATTTTTGAGCCATGATTCTTTAATGGATGAGCGACCAATAACACAATTTTTATAATTGATAATTGGCTCAGATTCAAAAATCGCTCCACCGCTATTCATAAATGCAATATTAAGACCGGCATCAATACCTGGTTTAACGAATTGAACGACAATTCGATTGTTGGTCATATACTGCCAACTTGTTTTGATTGAAAATTCATTAAAAGCAGCATCAACAATCTCGACTTGTAGTCCAGGTAAATTCCATTGAGGCTGTTCACTTGCCATGACGTAGGGAGGAATCGAATCACTCGCCAAAATGACTACTGGTTCAGATGCTTGAAGGTTAAAAGATAATAGGAAAAAAGCAATGAACCACATAAATTATTGTACTCTTTAATTTTTAGAAAGCTGCATAATTTCTTCAACCACTTCAGGATTAAGCAGTGTAGAGATATCTCCCAACTGATCAAATTCACCAGCTGCTATCTTTCTTAAAATTCTTCTCATAATCTTGCCAGATCTTGTTTTGGGAAGACCTGGTACAATTAAAAGACGATCTGGTTTAGCGATTGGTCCAATCATCTTATTGACCCATTGATTAGCCTCAACAACGAGTGTGTCGTGATCAATTGCTTTATCTAAAATTACAAAAGCGTAAATGCCTTGTCCTTTAATATCATGAGGAAATCCAACAACAGCACTTTCTACAATTTTAGGATGTTGATTTAAAGCATCTTCAACTTCTGCTGTTCCAATTCTGTGGCCTGAAACGTTGATCACATCATCGACTCGACCTGTGATTCGATAATTACCCATGTCATCTCTTTTAGCACCATCTCCAGTAAAATATTTTCCAGGGTAAGTGCTAAAATATGTCTGTCTATAGCGCTCGTGATCGCCCCAAATCGTACGGGCCATGCCAGGCCAAGGTTTAGTCAGACATAGATTTCCTGAAGCAGGATTTCCCGAAATCTCCACTCCCTTTTCATCAACAAGCATTGGCACGACGCCAGGCAGAGGATTTGTCGCAAAACTAGGGATAGTTATTGTTTGTCCGGCTATAGGTGAAATCATAATTCCACCAGTTTCTGTTTGCCACCAAGTATCAACGATAGGGCATTTCTTTTTTCCAACATTGTCATTATACCAATGCCAAGCTTCTTCATTAATTGGCTCCCCTACACTTCCAAGAACTTTTAACGAAGAAAGATCATGTTTTTTAACATGTTCAATCCCACAAGCTTCAAGCGCTCGAATCGCTGTTGGCGCGGTATAAAAATGAGTCACCTTTAATCTTTCAACTTCATACCAAAACCTAGAAGCATCAGGATATGTCGGAACACCTTCAAACATTACTGTTGTATGTCCATTAAGAAGTGGTCCATATGTTAAATAGGTGTGACCTGTAATCCATCCGATGTCCGCTGTACACCAATAAACTGAATTTTCATCTGTTTGGAAAACTTGTCGATATGTCTCTCCGGCCCAGACCATATAACCAGCGGTTGTATGTAAAAGTCCTTTAGGTTTTCCAGTTGAACCGGAAGTATAAAGAATAAAAAGTGGATCTTCCGAATCAACCTGCTCAGCCTCAACAGTTGAGGTCGAAAATTCTTTTTGAAGTTCATGCCACCAAAAATCTCGCCCCTCTTTCATTGTCACTTGATCATTTGTTCTCTTAACTACAATCATCGTCTCAACACAAGCCGCCTCTTGAAGTGCTTCATCAGCTACACTTTTTAATTGAATAGTTTTAGCTCCTCTATAGGCGCCATCATTAGTGACAAGAAGCTTCGCCTCACAGTCATTTAGTCTGCCTGCTAAACTTGTAGCAGAAAAACCACCAAACACGACGGAGTGAACAGCTCCAATGCGAGTACAAGCCAAAATACCAACAAGAAGCTCAGGAACCATGCCCATATAAAAACAAACACGATCACCTTTTTTAATATTTTTAGATTTTAAAATCGCTGAAAATGTATTCACGCGATCATAAAGGTCTTGGTAAGTTATATGAATCGGCTCTTTTGTATGATCGTTATCGATCCATGTCACAGCGGTTTTATTGCCAGACTTTTTTAAGTGTCGATCAATACAATTATAAGAAAGATTTGTCTTAGCACCTTCAAACCATTTGATATTTAAATCTTTAAAATTACCTGAGGTGATCGAATCCCATGATTTAAACCAATGGTAATTAGACGCAGACTCAGTCCAAAAAGAGTTGGTATCGTTCATGGAACTGTCATACAGCGAGTGGTAATCATTTAATGATTTAATCGTGTTCTTCATATGAATCTCCTAAAGGAAATATGATAACGCCTACGAAATGACACCGCAAATTAGGCGCGCTTTGACTTAACCCAAAGCGTTTTAGTCACCACAGCAATTTGTTGATTCATATCATCGAAAATAGTGACATCAATCTGTGGTTCTACCTTTGTATTTTTAATGGCATCTTGCTTTATTAATTCAATCTGTTCAGGTGAAAGTTCAAAAGTTGCGTAAACAGAAGATTTGCCAGGTTTTAAAAACTTGATAGAAGCAGCTTTATCCCAAACAATAAAGTCAGGACCTAGAGCATCCATTAAAATAAGCATGAACCATGGGTCACACATACTGTAGAGGGATCCACCGTACTGAACACCGACATAATTTCTATTATAAAAAGAAAACTTCAATCGAACTTTAAAGACTAAAGGATTTTGTCGAGTAACTTTGAATGAAATCCCGCTACCAAGAAATGGTGGCCAAAAATTCATTAAAAAATAGAATAGTTTTTGTTTCATAAAATAAAAAAGCGCTCCCGAAGGAACGCTATGAAATAGTCACATTCATTGATATCGATCGTCGCTGTCGCGAGCGCTCGATATCAAGGGGAAATGTTGAAAATTCTCCATCGGAGATTTTATAACATTTCCTTCCAAGCTTTACCTGGCTTAAACTTTGGCAAAGTTTTAGCTTTAATTTTGATTTTCTCACCAGTTGATGGATTTACACCCATACGTGCAGCACGCTTAGCTTTAGTGAAAGTACCGAAACCGATAAGAGAAACGTCTTCGCCTTTCTTAACAGTTTTCTTGATTGTATCAAGACAAGTGTTGATTAGTGCTTCAGCATCTTTTTTAGTTAGATGAGAAACAGTTTTGTCTTCAAGAATTGCGTTCATTAATTCTTTTTTGTTCATGAGAGCCTCCATTAAATGTCTAGGAACGTTTGTGTGTTATCTCTATTGTGAAAACAATGATTCATGTTGGCAAGGGCCTAAACGACTTATCAGACGTGTTTTTGAAGTTTTTTAAAATTTATTTTTGACTAAAACGCTTGACGACAGAAGAAATGATCGAAGCATAATCTTTTGCTTGATCCATTGAAATGATCGGAGTAAACGAAAATCTAATCGCACTTTTAGATTGAAGTTCGTTATAACCCATTTTTAAAAGCACACGACTTGGTAAAATAGCACCAGATGAGCAGGCTGATCCTGTTGAGACTTCAATGCCTGCTAAGTCAAAAGCAACAGAAGTAATATCGGACTTAACATCATAAAAAACAATATAGAGTGTATTGGCATTACGGTAGTTTGATCCACTTCCTACTAACTCACCCGCTTCTCCAAGAGTACTTAGGACTTCTTTCTCAATATATTTTAAACATTCTAGGCTTTGCTTATAATTATAATTCTTAGCAAGCTCTTCTATCGCCAACATTGAGCTATAGGATCCGTAGGTATTTTCTGTTCCTGAGCGCATACTCTCCTGTTGACCTCCACCCAAGATTATTGGGCAAAAATCAAAGTCAGCTCGAACAAAAGTATGACCAACACCTTTTAGGGCGCCATATTTATGATTCGAAAAAGTGTATGCATCAAGCGTCGAATTCAAATTCTGCCAATCTTCTATTTTTCCTGGCGCCTGAACGGCGTCGACATGAATAGAAAGATCCGGAATTGAACTTTTAAGCTCTAAAGCTTTATCTAGCGGCCAAACTATACCTGTTTCATTGTTAACCCAGGTCCAATTGAGAAGAATTTTTTTATTAACTTTTTTAAGCCTATTTAAGGCATCAGTATCAAGATCGCCGTGCGCATTCACTTGGAGCTCAACAACTTCTACGCCATGCTTAGAAAGTCTTTGAGCATGCTGATAAACGCAGCTATGATCAGTTGAAGCGTAAGCAAAGCAAGCCTGTGGATGAAGCTCAAAGAATCCACGAATAATATTTCCAATGCCTTCTGTAGCACCCGAATGAAAATATAATTTATGGGTTGATTCACTTAATGAGAATATCGAATAGAGACTTTCTCTAACTTGATTCATCAGTCGTCTGGATGATTTTCCTGACTGATGGATAGAAGCAGGGTTTGCAAAAGGAAAATCCCCTTTAGAGAGCCAGCTTTTGACTGACTCTGCTAAAGGGGATGTTGCATTATAATCGAAATAATATCGGTTATTGATTGATCTCACCGATAGGACTACGAATAGCAGATGCAGCTGGAGCAGCAGTTGTAGTTGCTGTTTGAGCTGTATTTGTAGCGTTAGCTGCTACGTTGTTATTCGTTTGGTCGATTTGAATGTCTTTTGATTTACGAACGAGGTCACCCAAGCTTGTAGTCGCAAGATATTCACGCATCATCGTACCAAGATTCATGAAATAATTTTTTGATAGGTGAAACTCAACAGTGTTAGCTGCTTCGGCTTCAGTACCAAGGATGTCTTTAGCTGGGTTGATGTTTTCACCAACACAATCAAGGATGTCCTTAACAGTGATTTGATCCATGCTGCGAGCTAGTACATAGCCGCCGCCTGGTCCACGAACAGATTTAACTGCTTGGCCATTACGTAGTTTGCGGAACAATTGCTCCAAATAGTGCAAACTAATGTTTTGGCGATTAGAGATTTCTTGCAAGCGAACCGGGTTCCCGTTTGAATGGGTTGTTAGGTCGAGCATTGCACGTACAGCGTAGCGTCCTTTTGAAGTCAGTCTCATTGGTATCCTCCGTAAATCCAATAAAAAGCCATTAAGCTAGGTTCTAATAAAAAGCGGACTAATAAAGTTTCTCAAATGTGCTGTCTTTCAAAATAGGGTCAAGTCCTTTTCCCCATTCTTGAAACAAAGTCTTAAAATCCTTCAAAACCTTGCTTCATCAGTATTATGGCAACATAAAATCATCACCGTCAACAATAGCGACTCAACAAAAATCATAAAATTCTTAAAAAGGCCTACACTCATTGTCGGATGTTTAAAAACCAACCAGTTAGCTCGCTTTTTGCGTATATTCGGCTGATTTATTTTCTATGTCGGAGTTACACACTCGGAAAAGAATTCCTGCTTGAAAGGCCGATTAGAGCTCGTCTGTGACATCTGAGAGTTCAAAGTTTCGAACTTCATCAGCAACAATTTCTACTGTTAACTCATAAAAATTAAATTCTTCGGGAACTTCAAGACTAAGTCTTGTTAAAAATCTCTTGCCCCACTCAACTAAAAAATAATCCTTACCTTCTAAATAAAGAGGAAGTTCTAAATGCAAAACCTCTTCATTTGTTTCAAGACGATAAAAGTCTGCATGAACAACTTTAGTGCCTTCATTTATAACCGCGTAAGTTGGACTGGTGGCATTTGATAATGGATCAACAACTTTCGAAAAGGTTCTAACAAACGTTGTCTTACCCGCTCCCATTGGTCCAGATAAGATAACGACAGCAGGCTTTAGAACTAGATCTTTAAGTTCTAATACTAAGGATTCAAGATCTGACTCGTGAGCTTTTTTCCAGGTTCTAAGTACCTTCACTCTTGCCCACCCATCTCAGAAAAAGCTTCAGGCAGATGATCAATAATTGATGTCGCTGTCATTGAGCGCTCTCCAAGATGTTGAGCAGCAGCTTTACCTGCTAAAGTATGCGCCACAACTGCTAAGCAAATGGACTGAAAGAACACTCCTTGCTCAGTGCTTTGAAAGATGCCCGATTTAGAAGGGTCTGGTGCGTTTTGTGCGGCTAAGCCACCAACGATACCAGCTAGCACATCACCTGATCCACCACTGGCCATTCCATCGTTTGGAAAATAATTAATAAAGACTTCGCCAGTTGGAAAACCAAGATAGGTACATGCACCTTTTAAAATAATGCAAGAGTTCGTTTTATCAACCATCTCTTTTAATTTGCTAATAGGGTCTTTTAAAACCTCAGCCGTTGTTAAACCAGCAAAGGCAGCAAACTCACCAATATGAGGAGTAAAGATAGTCTGACCTCTTCTTGTTCTTAAAAGCTCAACATCACGATCAAGTGATAAAGCACGAATGGCATCAGCATCAACAATAACTGGTCCATAGAAATTATCTAGAATATCAATAACGGCGCGACGTGTACGCTCTGTTCTGCCCATCCCAGGACCAACCACGATGGCATCGTATCTGCCAAGTTCTCGGATTGTTTCCTTAACATCAACTGGTTCAGTTGGAACAATACCAGTCATAATTTCAGGGATTATTCTTGAGGCGAGTTCAGCGTAATTATCGTCCCAAGTACTGGCCGTAACTAAACCCGTACCGACTTTTAAGGCTGACTGTGAAGCCATCATTAAAGCCCCAGTTAAGCCTTGAGAGCCCCCAACAACCAAGCAATGACCAAAAGTATTTTTATGAGCAAATTTATTACGAGGGCGATAGATATTAGTAATACCCTCGTGAGTAAGTAGTGCAGTGTCCCCGCCACTTAAAAGTTGTTTTGGAAAGCCTGCATCTAAAACTTTCAGCGCACCACTATGTTGAGCACCATCTTCTGTATAATGACCAATTTTTGGCAGGCCAATGGCAAGAGTAACACTTGCTTCTATCGCTGCTCCACCTGTTTCGCCGTGATCAGCCGTCACACCTGTTGGTAAATCTATTGAAACAATAACTGCAGCGTGCTCATTAATCGCGCCTACTGCATCAAATAAATAATTTGATAAAGGAAGCCTAAAGCCCATTCCTAAGATGGCATCAATAACGAGATAGTGTCCGCCACTTTGAGTGAAATAATCCAGCAAGGATTCAACATCTCTTATTTCATTTATTTTAACACCAAATTCAAAAGCTAATTTCTTTTGAATTTTTAATTCTTGACTACATTCGCTATCATCAAACATGCAAAAGGCACGAACATCCTGCCCTTCATTCACCAAATGGCGAGCAATGGCCAAACCATCAGCTCCATTATTTCCGCGACCAACCATCACAACGATTTCAGAAAATTGCTCTTGTTCAAGAAAATTAGAAACAATAAAGTCAGCGCCTCTTAAGCCAACATTTTCAATAACCATCGCCTCAGTAAAACCAAATTCTTTAAAAGACTTTTCTTCGATTTCACGCATTTCATTCGATGTGACCACTCTCATGGGTGAGCTCCTAAGGACTAATATAATTTGAGACTATTTTAAACCAATGGATTTTTATCGCAAGATTCTTTCATAGTAGCGACGACTTTACCAAGACCATCAAAGATCGCCTGGCAAATAAGCCAGTGCCCTACGTTGTATTCAGCAAAAATGCCCTCTTGCAGCAATGGCTGAAGGCTCTCTTGAGTAAGACCGTGACCTGCATGACAACCGATATTAGCCTCATTTAATAGGACATGGGCCCTTCTAAATTCACCTAAATAACTCTCTACATCTTCACCGTGAAGAAAAGCTTTAGCATATTCTCCAGTATGAATTTCAACAGCATCAATGGGAAGTGTTGAGGCTTTTTTAAGTGTTTCAGGATTAGCTTCTAAAAATAAAGAAATTTTAAGATTTGGCAGACCAATTTTTAAACGCTCACAGCTCTCTTTCACTTTATTAAAATTAGCTTCATCATTTAGATCAAGACCGCCCTCTGTTGTGCGCTCTTCTCTTTTTTCAGGTACTAAACAAACCCAATCAGGACTAGTGGCAAGTGCGATATCAACGATCTCGCTATGACATCCCATTTCTAGATTAAGAGGTTTTCCGTATTTTTTTGTCACCAGGCTTACAGCTTCAACATCTGTATCTTGGATATGTCTTCTATCTTCTCTTAAATGAATCGTAATTTGATCAGCACCAGCTTGAAAGCAAACAACAGCTGCTTCAACAACGCTAGGATAATCTTCACCGCGTGCTTGTCTTAAAGTTGCAACATGATCGATATTGACACCAAGTCTAGGATGCACTTGTTTCATTAATTTAATTCCTTTCCGACAATAGTAACTAGACTATCGCATACACCATGAATTTGTTTTTCATCCTGACCTTCAACCATCACTCTAGCAAGGTTTTCTGTTCCTGAGTAACGAAGGAGTACCCTTCCTTTTTCTCCTAGATCAGACTCTGCTTTCTTTAAGGCGTTAACAATAGCAGGAACCTTGTCAAATTCTGGTTTATTCTTAACTTTACAATTTTTAAGGATCTGCGGAAAAAGAGGTATATCGGCCACAAGCTGACTAGCACTTTTACTATAGAACTTCATTGTTTCAATAAATTTCAAGCCTGCTAGCGCGCCGTCACCTGTGGTTGAAAGATTTTGAAAAATAATATGACCTGAAGGCTCACCACCCAAGATGGCATTATGAGTTTTAAGTTCTTCGATAATATAGCGATCTCCTACTTTAGTTCTTAAAAAATCTAAGCCTTGGCTTTTGACAAACTTTTCAAGACCTAAGTTAGACATTACTGTTCCGACGACTTTATCGCCCGCTTTTAGAACATTGGTATCTTTTAAATGCTTCGCAAATAGACCAATAATTTTATCACCATCAATGACTTTACCTTTCTCATCAATAACAACAAGACGATCAGCATCTCCATCTAAACAAATACCGATGTCTGCGCGGTACTTAACAACTGCTTCAGCGGCACGTTCTGGATGAAGGGCCCCACTTTCAAAATTAATATTTTGACCGTTTGGCTCAACACCGAGTGCTATAACTTCAGCACCGAGTTCTCTAAACATCATAGGCGCAATTTTATAACCTGCACCATTAGCACAATCGAGAACAATTCTTAGTCCTTCAAGATCAAACTGTGGAGGGAAAACACTTTTTGTATGAACAAGGTAGCGACCAAAAACTTCTTCGAGTCTTTTAGCACGACCTAAATCAGCACCAAGTTTGATTTCTAATAAATGTGGATTTTCAATCAATCGTTCGAGTTCAGCTTCTACTTCATCAGGAAGTTTAAATCCATGAGCATCAAAAATCTTAATACCGTTATCATCAAAGGCATTATGAGAGGCAGAAATCATCACACCAGCATCAGCTCTCATACTTTGCGTAACAAAAGCGACTCCAGGAGTTGGTAAGGGTCCAGTTAAGACAACGTCACCACCTTGGGCACAAACACCTGCTGAAAAAGCTTGCTCTAACATGTAACATGAGCGTCTTGTATCTTTTCCAACAATGATCAAAGGCTGTTTGTTGCGTCGATTGAATTTTTGAAAATGCGCAGTGACCGCTCGACCAAGAATAAAAGCAATATCCCCTGTCATTGGGTAGACATTCGCCTTACCTCTTATACCATCTGTGCCAAATAATTTTCGTTCGCTAGACATGAGTATTCCTTAAGATTATTTGACGTTGATATTAATGGAGCTTGGATGAATCTGCAAAAGATGAACACCTTCTGGAAGCACTGCACGTAGATCTACTTTAAGGTTTCCTTTTTTATCAACAGGAATATCGGCCATAACCTGAACAGTCTCTGAGGTAAGCTTAAAATCAGGCGATTCAGGTGCTAAAACATCTAGAGAGACCTCTTTAACACGACTCGTAATTCTCGACGCAGTCGTAACGAATCGAATGGGAATGTTTTTAAGTGTTAAATTAGCTTTTTTGGGCCTGACCTTGAAAAAGATTTCAATCTCACTGATTCCTTCATATTTAAGTCTAGGATCAAGTTCCCGCAGATTAATCTTAACTGACCCTTTCGATGTATCAAAATCATTCCAATTCATGGTGACAGTTGGAATATCTTTTAAGTCTTTTAAAATATTCCAAGGCCCAACGACTTTGACAGTACTTGGTGAGATCTTCTCAATATCATAAGCGACATCTGGCCCAACTTCGCCAGTGACGATGGGTCTAATTTTTAAACTCTTGGCTGATTCTTTGACCAATTGAAGATTTATCGAATCTGGAATAATCGATACGACCTCAACTCCAAACGGAAGAGCAATCATATTGGGCGTTAATCTCAGCGTTTGTCTTTTTGGCGAAGGTGCGACTTCAGTCACGATTTCGATTCCATTTGAATCAACATTTTCTAAAAAAACTCGTGCCCCCTTCAGTTCAACTTTGATCATCTGCGGCCAGTTGTTAGCAATAACCTGAGACTCTGGAAGTAAAAGTTTTAAAGGAAATTCTCTTTCCGTTCGAACTGGCTCAGAATTTAAAACATAAAACCATAAAGTCGTACCAGCAATAATTGAAGCGATTCTAAGAAACATATGTGACTGACCTAAAGTCTTGATGGATGAAATCATAATGAATCTCCAGCAAATTGATCAGGTCGCGTTTCAGTATCAGCACCCATAAGTTGTTCAATCGCTTTTCTTAGATCATTAGCGCTTTGACATGAAATTAGCTTGCCATCATGACTTATACTAATTCTTCCAGTTTCTTCACTAACAACAATAGATATCGCATCTGTTACTTCAGATAATCCAATCGCGGCACGGTGGCGTGTTCCCATATGTCTTTCGATTTCTACATTTTTTGATAAAGGTAAAAAACAACCAGCGGCGGCGATCTTGCCACGAGATAATATCACTGCGCCATCATGAAGCGCTGATCTAGACTGAAAAAGCGCGTACAGAATATCAGAATGAATTTCAGCATCTAACTTAGTACCGGTCGCAATAAAATTCATCAACCCCTGATCTTTTTCTAAAATAATCAAAGCTCCGATTTGCTCTTTCGAACAAGCCTCACAAGCTTCAATAACTTCTTCAAGATCAATGAGATCTGCCGCTATTGATTTTCGACCAAAACTAAAGATCTGCCTACCTGCACCAAAACGTGCAAGCGCACTACGAATTTGATCTTGAAATAAAATAACGAGGATAATAAAGAATGAATCAAAGAAATGTGATAACACCCAATTTAAAGCATAAAGTCTAAAACTTACGGCAATCCAAAACAATGCTAAAAGCGCACCTATGCCAAAAAGCATTTGCGCCGCTCGAGTACCTTTAATAATGAGAAGCAGTTGATAAAAAAGAAATGAAACAACCACAACGTCAAAAACGTCTTTAGCTTTAAAGTATGACCATAAAATTTCTAAGGTCTGCACTACTTAGAATCCTTCGCATTTATTTCATTTAAGTTATAATGACATATCGGGTTTTCATCGAAATTACTTAGACTTAGGAGCTAATATGGCCATAAATACAATTGAAATCAAAACTAATGGTGAAGGCTTTGTTGATATAACTACTCAGATAAGAGAATTGATCCCAAAAGATAAAACTGGTGTTCTTTTCATTCAAAACACACATACTAGTTGTGGCCTTGTTATCAACGAATCTTTTGATCCACTCGCCAAAAAGGATATGGAAAATTTCTTAAAACATTTGGCCCCAGAAAATCTTAAATTTATTGAACATACAGACGAAGGACCTGATGACTCTCCCTCTCATATGAAGGCTATCTTAGTACAGCAGACAATGAGTCTTTTAGTTGAAAAGGGTCATTTACAATTGGGACAATGGCAGGGCGTTTATTTATGTGAATTCCGACGAAGCCCTAAGCTTCGCCGGATATTAACAAAATTTATAAGTGATTAAGCTGCTTCTTTATCAGTATCTGGAGTTTTAACATCTTCAATTTGATGAAGAACATCATCACTGATAATTAACTTCTTACGAAGTGCTTCTCTTGAAATACCCATCTCTTTTGCAGCTTTTGATTTATTACCATTGCAACGTTTGATTTCTTGTAAAATCATTTCACGCTCCACTAAGGCAACACGATCTTTAAGCGGGATATGGTGATCATGAGAATGAGGAATCTCTCCAAACATACGCTGTTTTGCCGTAGAGTCGACCAATGGAGAAGCTGTATTCTCAAAAGGTACTTCACTAATAACATGCGCTTTAGGGTTATACATCACGGCACGTTCGACGCAAATTTTGAGTTCGCGGATATTGGCCGGCCAGTCATAATCCTTAAGCTTATCTAACGCCTTTGGAGAGAAACTCTTTAGTAATAATCCTTGCTGTTTACATTCGATTTTAAAGAAGTAATCAGCAAGCATTTCGATATCATCAAGCCTGCGACGAAGAGGCTCAATATGAATAAAGGCTTTTGATAGGTATTCTTGAAGTTCTTTATCAAACTCTCCTTCATCAACCATTTGACCTAAGTCAACCGACGTCGTTGCTATAATTCTAGCGTCAACTGAAACTTTTGAACCTGGAAGACCATGTTCTTTCACCAGTTGAGATAATCTTTTTTGAAACATCAATGGTAGTTTTGAAACTTCTTTAAGAAGTACTGTTCCACCTTGGCAACGAGTAAAGACACTTTCACCTTCGCCTAAACCAAACAGTTCACGCTCAAGTGTTGCCTTATCTTTAGTACCGCAATTAACGGTCTCAAAACCTTTAAGACCACGTTGACCTTCATGATGGATGATATTGGCATAAAGATTCTTACCAACACCTGGCTCACCATAAATTAAAACCGGACTTTCGATATCTTTAATTTTTACGATTGTATTTCTTAGAGATCCCATATGTGGTGTTTTACCAATTAGGGCATTCTTTCTATCAAAAGGCATCGAGAAGCGACGAATTTTTGAGCTTTCAGAAATGGGATTAAATTTATGAAACACACTTGAAAAAACTAGTGCTAAAACTTTCATAGTTTTTTCATCTTCGACAGTAAAGCGATCTTCGTTACGTTTATTAATAACTTCAATCACACCAATAATTTTATCTTCCCTATTATGTATCGGGTGACAAACAATTGATTTAGTTTCAAATGCTAGCTTTTTATCGAAATCAATATTAAAGCGAGTATTTGGTTCACTCGTATCAATATTAAGAGCTACACCGGTAGTGAAAACACTTCCTGCAATACCCAAACGGTAATCAAACTTAAGATTATCTTTTTCAACTCCAAGTGCTGCCACTGCTTCCAGTTCATTGCTTTCAGGATTAATAAGAAAAATCGAAGCACGTTGAGCATTCATAATGCGCACAACTTCTTCAAGCATATTCTCCATGAAGTTTTCTTTATCACCAAAATGAGTAATATCTTTAAAGAGTGATAAAAGAAGAGAGAACATCTCAAAACCATCAGAGGCTTTGGTATATTTTTCTTTAAGTGCACTATCAACAAGACATTCTTTCAAACGATCAACACTAAAGCTTAAGATATATTGCTCTAATAGCTTTCTTAGTGCTGGTTCATCTTCAATTTCAAGACCATAAATGATCTGTTCATCTTCGATAGCATTTGTAAAAGCGCGAACAACTTTACCTGTGATATCGATATGATGCTTTTTAAACTGCAAAGAAACAGTAAGCATCGTTCCTACCGAGACTCTTTCAATAGTTGAAAAGCCTAGCCCGGTGACAGAGATATCCACAAGAGTTGCATCCTCTATATAGCGAGGCTTACCAACTTCATCATCCATTTCAATTAAAAAACGAAGGTTATCCGCTTTTTCAACTGGAATACGAAAAGATTGATAAAATTTAAATTCAGAAAAACTGGTGAGCATGCGCCCTCCTAATGATTCAGGACCAATGGTTATCTCACTAGCTATTCGGACAAAACTGGTAGGAAGTTAAGTAAAGCGCCAAGAAAAAATGGCGCTTTCTTTCAAAAACAGGAGGTTATGATGTAAATTTAATTAAGAGAGGCTTCTTCGTCGATATCTGCTTCACCAGCGACACCATAATCAACACTAAGTTCTTGAACAATGGCAGCTCTGATCGCACCTTTGAATTGTTTCCAATATTCTTTGTGGCGACGATTATCAGAGCTTGGAAGTTCTAAAGTAAATGTTGGGATACCTCTTTCATTGCCAGCATAATTTCCAAGACTGCCTGGAAAGAAAGGATAGTTCTTAATTCTGTAGCCTTTTGCTTTTTTGCTCATTTGAATAAGAAGCTGACTGGCTTTATTGCCAACCTCTCCACCAGTTTGAAAATCTTCCGGGCCATCGTAATCGAGCATAGTTAAAGGTGAATGCACACTTATAATCTTACCCGGTGAAAACTGATTGATGAGATTGACCTGAAAAACGGTTTCTGTTTCGCTGGCTGCACTTGGGCCAGGAAAGCGGCGCTTATCTTTTCCGTAACGTTGGGCCCAAAGTCTTAGAGCATCTTTTTGCCAATCTTTAGTTGGGAAGTTTCTATTGATATCAACTCCCCTAGCATTCGTTCTTGAAGGATATCTTTTAAAATATGAATCAGGACTAACTAAAGGAGCAACGACGATTTGTTTATTTCTAAAATTCTCACGATAATCTGGTTTTGATTTTGAGATTTCTTCAAGCATATCAATCACATCAAAACAAAACTTAATAGGTGTAATCTCATCACCGTGAACACCACACATAATGATGGTCGTTGTTATCGGCTTATCAGGATTAGGCTTTGTATCATGCCAAACGCCGTAGATGAGAGGATCACCATCATGAGAGGCTTCTTGCCATTCCCAGTTAATTCCTGTGCACTGGCTTTTACCCCAACCATAACGATCAAAGCTTTGATCAAGCTTATGACAATAGTCTTTAATTTCTTTGGCTTTTTTTGGGTTAAAAAGAAGGTGACTATTCTTTTGATCAAAAACTACATCTGCTTTGACCCACTTATTAGTTTTTTCTTCAACAACTAGAACCTGCTCATGTTGATGAGAACAGCTCGATAAAATAGCAAGACAAAGCAAACCTAAAAATCGCATGAACACCCTAATTAATGCAGTAGGCTTGATTATACCCACATGAATTAGAGTGTGCTAGTCTTTTACAGTAATCCTTGAAGTAATAAGCTTGGAAATTTTAGTGCATAGAATCCAATCTTTTTGAATAGTCCTACACGCTCAAAGCGGTGTTCTTTAAAAGAATCGACATCATCAAGGTAGTACGATTGTGCCATGCGTGCTTCAATATCTGAGCGAATATGTTGCGCAAGGGTTTGGTTACCATCACAAAAATATGCTAACTCTAGGCTATAAACATTCGATCTTGGATCAAAATTGTAAGAGCCAATCATTGACGAATCATCATCAAAAACAAAAGTTTTTGAGTGAGTTCCCCAACGTGAGTCTTTCACCCCTTGATCAACAGTCGGATAATAAGAAAGCGCATCACCTTGATAAATATGTGGTTTTAGGCCAAGACCTAACCAACGTTTGAAGTAATGATAAAATACAGCTGCGACATAGATGGCATCAGTTGAGTAAACACCATTTGTTAGAATATCAACTTTCTTACCAGCTCCAAGTAAAGTATCTAAGAGTGGACGACTGTCATCGTCAGAGATGAAATATGGTGTATCAATAAGGACCTTGTCCTTGACATTTTTGATACGTTCAAAAATTTCATGCTTTAAAAGACGGCCTTCTCTTCTGTGACGACGGCCATGACCTGGCTTATCAGAAAAGAAGCTACTTTTATTACAAGTATCAACATGTTCTTTTTCTAAAAGATCTTTTCCTAGAGTTCTAACACGCTCAAGCACTTCAGTATCTTCCTGAGTCACGAAAAGAAAGTTCTTAGCTTCTTGTGCTCTTCTATTCCAAAGTCTTAAATCTTCTTTGTACTGCATTCTACCAGATGTGTGACCCGAACTACGTCCATTTCGAAGATATTTAATATCATTTGCACGTGGTTTTTTATCGCGATCAAGCTTAATAACATATTTAGAATTCCAAACATCATCAAAGCTTTGAGCTACGGCTTTAACAATTTCACCTTCAATCGCAAGGTCGCGATCGACAAAGTTATATTCTTCAGAAAGATCGAAATATTCATCAGCAATATTTCTGCCACCAACAACGGCTACTTTGCCATCAACAACTAAACTTTTACGGTGATTTCGATACTGTGCTTTTGCTCTTAAAAGTGAAGCTTTATTATAGAAGCGAACATCAATTCCATGCTGCTCTAATTCGTGAGCATGAAATGGCGAAATAGTCGAACCGATCATAAAATGATCAAATAGGAGTCTAATTTTTACACCCTGCTTAGCTTTTTCAACTAGGGCGTGAGTAAACATTCTTCCGGCCTTATCAGTATTGTAGATGAACATCTCTAGATCGATACTCTCTTTAGCTTGTTCAACTAATTCAAGGCGTTTCTCTATGGCCGAAAGACCAGAGTTTAAAACCTGCAGCTTATGAGGAGCATCACTTCTGGCTTGAAATGGATCAACAAAACCATCGGCTGCCTCTTGGGCAAATCCGAGGTTGATGAAAAGTGATAATAGGGCAATTAATGAAATTAAACGCACTCTAAGCTCCATTTTTGAAAGTGATTTAATTTAACATTTTCAATATGACGCGTCGAAGCAATTTTAAAGATCATGCAATTAAGTAATGGTATAACTTATAGAAATTACTATTGCTCGTGCTTAAAATCTGGCAATTTCATCACTAAAAGTATTGGAATCAATAAAAAGGCTGATCCAACATAGTATGGAACTGCTGAGCCATATTTCCAATAAATGAGTGAGGCTGCAATTGGCCCAATAACACGAGCAAGTGCTCCAAGACTTCTAAAGATACCGACACTTCTACCCTGCTCATTGGCCGGACTATAAAGAGAGACTAGTGCCGTAAGACATGGAATCGCCATGGCCGAGCCAACTGCTAAAAAGAATAGACCGAAATAAATTAAGAATGTGCTTTGGGCAAAGCCAATTAAGATGAGCCCCGGAATAACACTAATCAAACCCATTAACGCCATCTTGCGCTCACCTACTTGTGAAGCTTTTCTTCTTACGACTCCACCTTGAACCATGGCCAAGACAAAGCCGATGAAGATAAACATATAAGCATTATCCATCGGAGAATAACCTAATCGCTCAAAAGCTAAGAACGTCAGAGTGAACTCCATTCCAGAAAAAGCACTTAAAAAGAGAAAGTGACTGAAGTTTGTCAGATTTACTCCAGGGTACGGCAGTGGAGAAAACAGTTTAAACGGATTGAAGCTTCTTTGAAGATGAGACTCTCCTCTTTTATCAATAGGAAGAGTTTCTTTAAATCTAAAGAGTAATGACCAGAAGTTGATAAACGATAATATAAAAGCAATAGCAGCCGGAACAGAAAATGGATTCACTCCATATGCTGCCAAACTAGGCCATGTATCGAGAAGGTTCCACTGGGCAGAGATTCCACCAAGTGCCGGTCCAAAAATAAAACCTAAAGCGAAAGCAATACCAACGAACGCCATGCCTTTAGAGCGATTTTTAGATTCAGTAACGTCGGCCACAACTGCAGTAGCGGTAGAAATATTACCACCCATAATTCCGCCAACCAGACGAGCTAAAATTAAAACGGTGAAGCTTCCAGCAAAAAACCACAACCCATAACTAAGCGCTAAACAGGCGACTGAAATAAGAAGAACTGGTTTTCTGCCAATACGATCTGAAATCCCGCCCCAAATAGGAGCTGCAATAAATTGAAGAAGTGAGTATAAAGCACCTAGAGCACCACCAAAAAGAACGATTGAAGAAACATCTGCTCCACCAACTTGGGTCAGGCTGGCGATACTTCCAAAAATAGCTTTTAAAAAGACGTTATCAGCATCAGTTTCCAAGTAGTGTTTTGCCAGTTGAGGAAATAATGGAAAGATGATTGAAAAACCAATCAAGTCTAAAAATAATGTTAAGAAAACAATCTTAATACTAGATTTTGCATGAGGGCTTAGAGGAGGTGACTTCATTTTTTGTTCGGCCATTGGTTCGTACCTTGAAGAATCAAAATTAATATACTGAGACTGAATGGTCTTAGAGTCACCATTGGCATGGGCGTCGATAAGTTTAGCAAAATCTTGGCACCACTGATCGTCATCATTTAGACATGGAATATGGTGAACGTCACCACCTGATTCGTGAGCTTGCTCTTTAAGTTCAACGCCAATTTCATCTACGGTTTCTAAGCAATCAGCAACAAAAGCAGGACAGTAGACCGCAATATTTTTATGACCTTGCTCGATCAGCTCATCAACACGATCATCAGTATAAGGTGTAAGCCATTCTTCAGAGCCAAACCTTGATTGAAATGCATATTCAACATCAACAGGATTAATCTCTTTAAGGCGCTCTTTAATTAAACAAAATGTTTCATAACAATGCTGATAATAAGCGTCACCATTATAGATAACCCAACGTTTTGGTATACCGTGAAAAGACATAATCAGCTTATCGACTTTCTTATCACTATTTAGACTTTTAAGATGATGATCCACTAGCCTAGCCGAGTTATCAATAAAAGCGTGTGAGCGGTGAAAATCAGTTAAAAACTCAAAAGGTGGAATCCTCGTTCGCTTTGAGAGAACCTTGGCAAAGCCATCCATTCCACTCGCTACTGTCGAGCCAGAATATTGAGGAAACATAGCAATGGCTAAAAGTCTGGTCGCCGCTTCATCTGGCTTGTCTTCGAGATCTTTCTCCCAGCTATCCCAAACATCGCTTACTCTTGGATTCGACAATAAAAAAGCATGATTAAGCTCTACAGTATCAGAATCTGGTAAGGCTTTACTGACCTTAGCGGCAAACGCCTCAGTAATAGTAATGAGGGGAAAACTTTTTCCATCCCAAATTCTTGAATAAAGTTTAGCTGAGCGTTTAGGTCTAAAGGGTAAAATAAAAAGGTTAAGAATAATCTTCCAAAGCCAAGGTGTGACGTCGACAACGCGAGGATCACCCAAAAACTCTTTTAAGTAAGCTCTCACATCGGAAATTTTTGGACTTTTTGGCGAACCAAGTTGAACTACAACCGCTTTCGTTTTACGTCGATTCAATGCACTACCCAGCTTGTCAAAATTAGGTTATTATTGAGCTAAACTAGCAAAATCTCATATATAAGGCAAAAGACTGTGGCCAAAAAACGATCGACAACTTCAGGACGTAGCAACGAATTAAAAGAGTTTAAGCTTGGACAGGCGCAAACTGACTATCCCACTCATTATGCCCCTGAAGTCCTAGAAGCTTTTGACAATAAAAACCCTGGAAAAGTGGCTTGGACAACCTTTGTTTGTACTGAGTTCACGAGCCTTTGCCCAAAGACCGCACAGCCAGACTTTGCCCGTATTTTCATCAATTATATCGCAGACAAGAAAATGGTTGAGTCTAAATCTCTAAAACTCTACCTCTTTAGCTTTAGAAATCATGGGGATTTCCATGAAGACTGCGTGCAAAAGATCTGTGATGATTTAACCAAATTAATTAAGCCAATGTATCTAGAAGTTGTGGGTGAGTTTACTCCAAGGGGCGGAATTGCCATTTACCCTTTTGCTAGCTCAAGTTCTAAGGACAAGGCTTATATCAAGCTTAGAGAAGAAAGACTTCTAGGCTATGCACCCGGTAAGTACAGCATGCCGCTGTCACGTGTTTACTAAAAGGACTACGTTATGTTTGGACTTGGTACAACAGAAGCATTAATTGTTTTGGCCATCATCGTTCTGATGTTTGGAGGACGAAAACTGCCTGAGCTTGGAAGATCAATGGGTAAAGCAATTACAAATTTCAAGCAAGGTATGAAAGACGACGGCAATGATAAAGATAAGAAAGTTGATCCACCAGAAGATAACTCTTAGTCACAAGAACGAAGTAAACTAAGCCCGTCAAAGATAAGACTCACTCGCCAAAAATTTGGTAAAATCATTTTATATAGCTCTTTTCGATCTTTTTTACTTAAAGAGCAAAACCCAGCTTGTTCATAACATGGTCCGTGGGATTCAAAAGCAAAGTCTCTAAGTTCTTTACAATTATTAAAGCCTGTATTTTTTAATTCATTGATTAAGCACTCACGAGTATTGGCAAGCCACTGCTGGCCTTCTAATGAAAACGACTTCTTTTTATTGATAAATTGTATGCAATATTTGTAACCAAAATTAATCGGATACCCTTTACTGTGGCATTGATATTCAGACTCAAGTTTTTGATAGAAATCGCATTCGCTGGCTTGAGCGCTCATGTTAAGAAGAAATAGAATAATAACCCAAAATCTCATAAAAATGATTTAGCACTGAGACTTCGTTAAGAATACAGAGTGTGAAAAAAGGTAAAAAAAAGCCCTCGTAAAGAGGGCTAAATCATTGATGCCTGTGAGTCGCTTTCGCGACACTCGTCATCAAGGAAGACTCAGCGTCAAGAGCGTTGCTCTAGACGCAGGTCTTTAACGAATAGTATCGACGAACATATCGCCTGTTCCAGCGCTATCAAGGTGATCTTTCAAACGAGTTGAAGAAGTACCAGCACCTTCCCAAGAAACGAAGATACGGCCATACCAGTCAGAAGTCTGGCTAGTACATGAAGCATATCCACCATGAAGCTGACCGATAACTCTATGGTCTTGGTTAAATAGAGGTGATCCTGAAGATCCTGGCTCAGTTGTTCCAACATCCCAATCAGTTACACGTACGTGAGTAGCATTAGCAACTTCTTCTTCTTTTAAGTAAAGAGTTGCAGTTGTTGGATCATTTTCAAAGCTGATAGCTTTTTCGTCAGTTGCAGGATGGTGAATCGCAACGGCCATTTGAGCGTTTTCACCTGAACGATCCCAACCAGCATAAGTTACACCCCATTCTGGGTTTGGAGCTTGGTTAAGCTTAACAATAGTGAAGTCAGAAGCAGCGTTAGCAGCTAAAAACTCTGCACCAGTGTTGAATTCAGCAAGACGACCGTTACGTGAACCGCCACAAGTAGATGCTTGGTAGTTCCAGTAAGTCACAAGTGAAGCTGCTGCACGAGAATTACCAACACGACAGTGATTCGCAGTCATGAAATATGGAGTCTTGTCGTTTGAAGTATTGTTAACCATGAAACCAGTACAGAAAGTTGATCCACCTGTTGAAATAACTGCAACAGAGTTGATCTCATCTTGCCAGTCATTACCTTCAGAACAAACAACGTCTACGTTACATGAACCAGACTTTTCAGTTGTTTGAGTGAATGTACGGAAACCTTGGTTGATTTTAGTAAGTTCAAGAGCAAACTGATCCATTTTATTAGCAGGAACAGAAACTTCGATCATCACGTCGTCAGACATAATAACTGGTGTCCAAAGCTGCTGTGCTTTGTTGTTATCAGCTGAAGTGAATGGACGCATATGAGAAGAAAAATCACTTGCGTAAATTTCTAGCTTCGCGCCTTCTGGTAAATTAAAAGTTTCAAAACCAAAATTTAAAGAAACAGAGTTCTTAGAAACGATTCTTCTTTTCCAAACCATAGTGTCGCCAACTTTTTCCCAAGTTGCTTTTTCAGCAGCTGGTGCAACAGTAACGTCATTTGGAATAGCAAAGCGTGGAGCTTCACCTTTAGTTTCGCGAACAACTTCTTCGTCGTGGGCTTTACGAACATCAACCTGTGAAAGATTGATCGTTTGAACAGCTTGGGCTTCAAGGCATAACAATAGGCCTAATAGGCTTAAATATTTCATCTAGTCTCCTCTTCCTTGGAAATAAACAATTTCTTGATAGGAAACTCTAGGACGCTCTACTCAAATGGTCATATAATATTATCTAACATCTGAGCTGAAAGATTGAACTAATCTCATCACGATTGGTTCATCTAATTGAGCTTTAGGCAGCATTAGAAAGAGTTTCTCGCCCAAAGCATTTTGGTCAACTTTTATATTTCTTCTACTTAATAGATAGGCACTATATCGTAATGTTCTATCAATGAGTTTGAGATTAGACGGTCTGACCCATGTCATGACGTTATCTTCGTAGCGCCCTAGCCTGCCCATGAGTACTGTTGAATGAGTATTAAGGATCATCTTTAATAAAAGATGCTTATAAAGTAAGTGATCATCAGTGCTAGTAGCATTAGCGATCTCACCGTCAATTTCAAGACTAAAGCCATCATCCGCACAAGTTAATACAGCAAGAATTGATTTGATCTTTCTAGAGCTGATTCGAGCTTTTGTTAATTCAAAACCGTTAAGTCTTGCATCATTGGCACGACCATCAAGCTCAGGCCAATCAAGAGTTCTAGGTTTGTGTCCTAGAATTTTAAAAAAGGCATCACTAGTATCTGTAGCACTCTCCACCGCCATATAATTAAGAGCAGGCTTATCTAGTGGCTCATCCACATGCTCAAAAGGTGTCATGGAAAATGTCGGGCCTCGCTCCGTTGTATCTGTCAGAACACAAATACCAAAATCATCAGGAGTAATATAAGAAACACATTGATTAGCATCAATCAGAGCAGCTTCTTTTTTAGAAAGACTTGCCCACTCATTAAGATTTAATTGTTTCAAATCATTTGCAAGCTTAGATGTGATTTCTTTTAAAGCTGACTTTGAGTCTTCATTAAAAAATAAGGCTAAACCACCAACAAGCATCAATGCCGTTGAAGCTTGCATGCGCGTACTGCCCGACAAGGCTTGTGGTCCAAGAACAAAAGATATTTTTTGAATGCGCTTATCTTTTAAAATTGTTTCACAGCGCTTTAAAAGCATCAGCTGAGAATTTGGATTACAGTAATTAAACCAGGATTTTCCGCCTATATTGGCCGCTTCTATGGCAGCCCCTATCACAAAAGGTGTTTCGCCGCCTTCAGAACTTGCAATCAATAAGTCTTTATTAGTAAAGCCTAGCTCTTTTAATTGCCTAGCTCCAAGATCTGGATAGTCTTCAAAACGCTCAATGGCACGAATAAGAGCTGAGTCCCCACCGGCCATAAAGCTGATGACCTGGTCATTCTTATTTAAAAATCGCCAGATCGCTTCAAGTGACAACGACAATCTTCCAGTAGCACCACAGCCGGCCAAAAAAATGCGCCCACCTTGATCAAGCGTCGCTTTAACATCTTTAGAAAGAGTCTCTATCTTGACTGAATATTCATTAAGTTTTTCAAGCATCTGAAAATCAACACTAAAGATACTCTGCCAAGCTTTAGCGGGATCGTTATTAGCTTCATGACTTAAGTTTTGAGTAAGCGGACAAGGCGTTTCTGTATCAAGATGCCCTAGAGCAAATTGATCGTGTAGCGTTTTAAATTCTTGCCAAGACTGAATCATAAAAAAAGCCCTCCAAACGGAGGGCCCTCAAAAAGTTTTTTATAGTATAGAACGCTTTTTACTTTTAATGCTACTCAATGATCTCGAGTACTGAGCGCTTCTTTAGTTTTGTAGAAGCTGCATTAAGAATCGTTCTAAGGGCACGAGCCGTACGGCCTTGCTTACCAATAACTTTACCAAGATCAGTCTTATCAACCTTAAGCTCGATAACAGTGGTTTGCTCACCAACGATTTCGTTAACTTCAACGTTTTCTGGCATATCAACAAGAGCCTTACTTACGTATGTAATTAAATCTTTTAATTCACTCATATCTAACTCCTAAATTTTAACAAAAACAACGAATACAGGAGTGTGATCTTATTTAAGAGCGATTTTATTGCGCTTAAGAAGTGTCTTAACTGTATCTGACATAGTTGCGCCTTTTTTTACCCAAGCAGCAATCGAGTCAGCATTTACGTTAGTTAGAGTTTTACCTTCTTCTTGTGATGGATCGTAGTTACCCATGCGCTCAAGAAAGCGACCATTACGTGCACTACGTGAATCAGTAGCGACGATAGTATAAAGAGGTTGATGTGTACGGCCACCGCGGGCTAAACGAATAGTTACCATGAAACTTAACTCCTAAATCGGATTTTCAACATATTAACAACAGCTTCGGGAATCTAATCTATGCGCCACAATCAGTCAATTTGAAAAGGCTATTTAAAGAAACCGCCGCCCCAAGGGCCCTTTCCTTTACCTTTTTTCGGCTTTTTGCCCATTCCTGGCTGTTGACGAAAGCCTGGCGCACCGCCTCCAGGCATTCCTGGCATCCCAGGCATTCCTGGCATCCCGCCACCTTTCATCATCTGCATCATCCCGCCCATCATTTTTTCCATCTGGCGAAACTTAGCGATGAAATCTTTAACTGCATTTTCGGTGTTACCTGAACCAGCAGCAATTCTTTTGATACGAGATTCTTTTACGAGTTTGTAATCATCACGTTCTTGCTTCGTCATTGAGTTGATAATCACCCGCATACGCTTCATTTCATCTTCGGCTGGAGAGAGATCTCCGACTTGTCTAAGCATTCCACCCATACCTGGAATCATTTTTAAAATGCCAGACATACTGCCAAGTTTTCCAATCATATCCATTTGCTTCATAAAATCGTCGACGGTGAATTTACCTTTTTCAAGGTTCTTCATCATTTTTTCAGCTTCTTTTTCGTCTATATTTTCCTGCGCCTTCTCAACTAATGAAACGACGTCACCCATATCGAGAATACGGCTTGCTAGACGATCAGGATGGAATAACTCCAAATCCTTCATCTTCTCGCCCATTGATATAAAGCGGATTGGAACGCCTGTTACGTGACGGATAGAAAGCGCGGCACCACCTCTTGCATCAGAGTCCATTTTTGAAAGAACAACACCAGTTAGCCCAATGGTTTCATGAAAACTTTTAGCGACGTTAACGGCTTCTTGTCCGGTCATGGCGTCAGCGACGAGAAGTACTTCAGGGTTTTCACCTTTAATGGCTTCTTTAACTTCCTTAATTTGAAGCATCAGCGCTTCGTCGACGTGAAGACGACCGGCCGTATCGATAATTAATACGTCCTTATGTAATTTTTTAGCTTCGGCAATCGCTGCAAGTGCAATGTCTTTCGGATGCATAGAAAGATCGGAATCAAACCAATCAACATCAATTTGCTTTGCTAGAGTTATCAGTTGATCTTTAGCAGCTGGACGAAATGTATCGGCCGGAACTAGGAGAGATTCTTTTTTCTTTTTGGTGCGAAGAAAGTTTGAAAGCTTACCTGAAAAAGTTGTTTTACCTTGTCCGTTTAGACCAACAACTAAAACAACTTTAAGTCCCGGTTTTTCCCAATCAACTTCTTCAGACTCAACACCCATGACGGCGCCAAGTTCATCTTGCACGATTTTAATAAATTGCTCAGAAGGATTAACTCCAGAGAGTACTTTTTCACCAAGAGCTTTTTCTTTAACCGCAGCAGTAAATGACTTCACTACTTTAAAATTAACATCGGCTTCTAACAAAGCTTTTCTAACCATGCCCATGGCTTCTTCAATATTGTCTTCGCTTAGGCGGCTTTTACCTTGAAGGGTTTTAAAGGCATCAGAAAATTTCTCAGATAAATTATCAAACATCTATAGCTCCAAACATTTTAAAATCTGCTCAGGTTTATCACACCAAAACTCAGGGATAAACTCTCCAAAATTCTCTTTTTGGGCATGCTCGCCCCAAAGTGCTCCAACAGACTTGATACCATAAAGCTTTGCGCCCTGAATGTCAGTGTAACTGTCGCCAATATGTAAACAATTAGACTTGTCTTCGCCGTCTAAAAGCTTAGCTAAGCCCGCCGGATGTGGTTTAGGAGTGATGTCATCGGCGCACACTAATTCTTCAAAATATTTAAGTAGATCAGCTGATTTAAGAATTTCTAATGTCGACGCCCGGTCTCTCCCAGTCCATACCAATAATCTCACCCCTGAAGACTCTAACGTCTGCAATAAAGAGCTCATACCTGGATAAGCCATTGCTCTAGCGGATTGGGCCGAAAGCTCGCTCCAGCGCTTGAGTAAACGCTCAGGATTTGAAAAATCGAGATTAAAGTTTTTTGCGCATTGAAGCATATCGGCATCATACTTTGCTCGAACTTCATCCATGCTAATTTGGCCTGCTCGTTCTTCGCTAACAAGTGTTTGTAATGTCGAAAGCATGGCCTCATGGCTTGAGACAAGGGTTCCATCACAATCAAAAACAACGTTCATAATTTTCTTCATAGGTTGACGACGCTCCAAGTCCACTACTATAAAGGCGCTGATTATGTTTTCCAAGACACTGCAAGATAAAATCGATCGTGCCAAGGCGCGCATGACTCCAACCAAGCTTGGAAACGTCGAATTTGCGTCGCCGCTTCTGCTCGCCCCCATGTCTGCCATTTGCAATGCTCCATTTAGACGTTTGATGGAAGATCTTGGTGCAGGTGGAACAGTCAGTGAGCTGATTTCTTGTCATGGCATCAATCACGGAAATTTAAGAACCAGGAATATGCTTAAGCTTGACCCTCACGAAAAGAATGTAGGGCTGCAGCTGTTCGGTGAAGATCCTAACGCCATGGCATTAGCAGCGAAGGTTGCAAATGATCACAACCCAAAATTTGTCGACATCAATATGGGTTGTCCGGTGAAAAAAGTTGTTTCAAAGGGTGGTGGCTCTGCCCTTCTTAAAGACACTTCTGCCCTTGGAAATTTTTTTGGGACTATTAAAAAAGAATTAACTATTCCTCTGACTATTAAAATTAGAACTGGTTGGGATAGCGATCATCTTAACGCTGATGAAGTTATTCATATCGCCAAAGAAGAAGGTGTAGAGTTTGTCGCCATTCATGGACGTACAAGAACTCAGCAATACACCGGTGATGCTAATTGGGAATACTTAGAAAAGATGGCACAGATTTCTCCTCTTCCTGTTATTGGAAACGGTGATCTTCATACAGCGACAGCAACAAAAGAGAGAATGGAAAAAACTCATTGTCCGGCACTGATGCTTGGTCGAGGCCCACTTCGTGATCCTTTTATCTTTTTAGACTCATATATAAAACCAGAAGATCAAATTCGCTTTAGCGCCCTTGATTATCTTGAAGTGATTCAAAAACTATTTGATTATATGAATGGTCATACAGACGTTGAAAAAACTCTAGTTATTCAAATGCGAAAACATATTATGTGGTTTGCTGCAGGCTTTGATGGGGTCACTCATTTTAGACGAGGACTCTTTAATCATAATAATGTCGACGAAACTCTAAAATATACGGAAAATTATTTTAATGATCTTACTCAAAGAGGAATGGCCTTTAAAAGAATCGATCACAGCCAAGCCTTCATGACTTCTGGACACGGTTAAAAAAGCGCCAAGCTTCTTTGGCAGCACTACAAAGACATTCAAAATATAATTTCAATGAGTTAGCTCAAATAAAGCTTATTGTTTAGTTTTTTAGTCAACTAACCGAAAAGTTAAGAGATAATGCTTAAAATATAAGAACGGAATACAAATGATGAAAAACAATAACATCTCTGTGATCTTAAAAACGCTTTTGATGACATCATCACTAGCGATTCATTTTCCAGCTTTCTCGCAAAGTTGCGTCGAAGTCAAAGAGAGTCTAAGAGCGATTCAAGCAAATCAGTACAATTTGAAAACTAAGATAACAAAAGATGGTACAGAGACCGAAGTTTCTTTAATCGAATTAGAAAAAGAGTACGACAAAACATTAGCTCAAGCCAGTATTCTTCAAGGTCTAAATGAACTAAACGAAAGTTTTTTTAGAGCTTCAAGAAATATGACAACAATTAATGAGCAAGGTTTTGATGAAATTTTAAGCAATATTGATAGAGTTGCAAAAAGTGATGATCTCCAAGTCATGCAAAATATGGCCACGATGGATCAACTTCTTTTGCAGCTAAAAAATGAAAATATTATCTCTAATGATGATGATGGTGATAAGCTTATTAAAAATCCGAAGAGTATCTCAATTGATTACTCATCTGGTGAGCCAATTCAGGATCAAGTAAATCAAAAGATACAGAAATTAAAGGAAAACTGCGGAGAAAGCACTAATGCTCTTTGTGTTTCTTTAAGAAAGGAAAGTTCACAAGGAAAAGAGCTTGTTGAAAAATTTATTTTAGCCTTTTCAGCAAACCAAAGTGACGTAACTCCACAACAAAGAAGGGAGCATCTAACAATCTATCGTGATGTTTTAAGAAATGGTCTAAGTAACGACACCGACTTACAAGCAATTTTCGACTCAGCAAGTGAAGTCGCAAAAAACACAAGAGCATCAAGTATTATTGAAGAAATTAGACGAGTAGGAAGTGCACAAGGCACTGATGTAAAAAATCTGCAGCGTGCTTATTGCTGTACTTTAACCGATCCTCAATTTAATAAAAGACAAGCTTGTAAAGATGTTAGCGATTTCAAAAAAGCTGAATGTGCACAATATAATGATGTTGCAACAACGTCTTTTGCTACTATTTTCAAAGCTTATAATAATTATGAAAAGGAAGTTAACTCTACACTTTCGTCTGATTTCACGCTTTCAAAAATTGACGATAGTCCTCTAGATACTTTGACACCTGCAATGCGTGATCGCATAAGAGCATCTAGCCCTGTGATTGCACAGTATATGGACGTCTTATCTGGCTCAATATTTGGTGGTGGAAGTTCGGCAATGTCGACATCCCTAAATGATCTTACTCAAAATTCTCAAGATATCGATCTTAAAGCAAACTCCATGATGAATAAGATCAATTGCATTTATAAAAGAGGAAGGCTCAACCTAAACGGAGTCGATGCTCTTCCTACCACTGGGAATATCAATTTGGATGCAGTTGCAACAGGACAAATGCAAGATGTGGTTGATCTTATGAATCAAAAAACTTGTAATCTTGCCCAGGCTTTAGCTGACGCAAAAAAACAAACAGTGGATGCATGTCCAAAATACTTTAAATTAAATCCTAATGATAATTCTTTAATTGTTCCAGAGGACCCGGCTTTACTAGCCGAAATATTTAAGCCTGGAAAAGACTCACAAGAAAAAAACGCCATTCAAGCAGCTTGGGCAAACCAATTGACAAGTATTGAAGCAGATCTCGCGAAAAAAAGAGCAGAGATTGATGCCTTAAAGAGCAATAACGAATATGCACACCTAGAACAACTTAAACGATTTATGTATTGGGATCTCAAATCCAGATGTAATGACTCAATTCAAACAAGTAATGTTACTACTGCTTCGTGTGGAATTGCAGATCGAAATGATAGTATTTCTTATGTGATGGAACTCGCTGGAGACGTTGGATCTGTAACAACAAAACTTTTAGCAGAGCTTGATCCAGCAACTATTGCCAACTCAGATTTATCTAATGCCAGTCTTTCTCAACGTAGGATCATTCTTGGAAATATGAGTGGTGCTTGCCAAGGTTTAACAAGACTTAATAGTGAAAAACCAAACAATGGTTTTTCTAGTAATGCAATTGTTTCGGCCTGTAGTCGAATTGCTTCAATGGAGACGGATGCATCAAAAACAACTTCTTATGAACGTGGTCAACAAATTGAAAGACGCGGCTACACTTTAAGTGGCGATGGAAATTATAGAAAGAAAAAATCAACGGGCAGTCAAATTGGTCTAGGCGTCCTACAAGGGATCGGCAACAGTGCAGGATTACTCGCTGGAACATACTTTCAAGGCAGACAACTAAGAGATGGTATCCCGTTTCAAGAGCAATATATTTATAATCAAATGGATCAGCAGTACGCTTATGATTGGTATCAACAAAATGCTCAACCAAACTATTTCTATCCTGGTATGAATAACCCTTATTACCTTCCTCAATTAGGTGGTTATTCAGGTGGATATAATTTTAACGGATCAGGTTTATAAGAAAATCAGCAATATTTATTGGCATATTTAAATAACCAAGAATACCCAGCCATTAAGACTGGGTATTTTTTCGCTTTAATTCTAGAGACTTACTCACTCAACATTAATAGCTCTAAAACCCGACTCTCCCACTCCGGAAAACTAGTACAATAGAGAGGTGGAAGTTTTAAGAACAAATCCAGAAATTCCGAAGAGTTACCGTGAGGTGGTATCACGGATGAATAGCTTATCCTCGAGTTTAATAATTCTATTGGCATTATTTTTTGCGGCTTGTGTTCCGCAGTCGCCAAAGTCTACCCGAAAATCAACCAAAGCTGCATCTACTGGTACAACAGCTACCCCTACTCCAAGTGCTCCAACATTTTCTGGAAATGCCTATTGGTATAACGGACAAGTTATTAATGGCGTACTTGAAATCCCTGACACATTTTCATCTGTAGTTTACTTACGTGGTGATTCAGTCAATAGCTTTTTGGCCCAATCGTCAGCACAAATGAGTGCGGTCTACTGTACGGTTATTAGCTTTAATAGCACTGGTGCAAAAGATCAACTTAGAGTTAGAGCAGTACCACTGACATTTAATAATTTTCAAACAGGTCAACTCGAAAGACTATTTAGAGTTGATATGAATCTTATTTCTACCGAATGCGATGGCGCTGTTGGGAATCTTGGGCAGCTTGTATCAAGAGCACCATTTTATTTAGGCAACACTTCATATTTGGCCGTGAGTAATGGAACAACTGGTAAAGGTATTTATTACAACTCCTCTCCGGGCGCTACTTTTAGTTCAAGATCTTTTAACGATGTTAAAGACTCTAACGGAAACTCACTACTATCAAATACTGTTAATAAAATTTATGCACATGGTACAACAGTTGTGGTTGGAACTCAGTCTGGTTTAGGTCTTTCACTAAACAATGCCTCAAGTTTTAGTGCCCCATCAACATTTAAAAATAAAAACATTTCAGCAATAGGTGGAATTAATTCTAAGTGGGCCGTAGCTGCTGATAACCAGCTTTATATTACTGGCGACAATGGCGTCACTTTTAACAGTTTTAGCTACACAGCAGGAACTCCAAGCATTAATGAAATTGTTGGAATACAAAGCGTTTCAGATTATATCTTTATTTCAACCAACTCCGGTGTCTTTTACACTGTTAATGATGGCGGCTCATTTACGCAACTAACCGCTTCAACAACAAATGGTATAAGCGTTGGTGGCGGTAAGTTATTTATTGCAACGAACTCAGGATTATTAAAATATGATATTTCAGCTGGTGGTGCACCAGTTTCTCAAGGAAGTTTTACGACTGGTAATGGACTAGGAAGTAATATAATTAACGATGTTGCAGTCAATGCAGCTAGCATTTATATTGCAACTTCAGCTGGTCTTTCCGTTGGGCTTATCAACGCTGTTAGTTTCTCTAATACAGTTCTTAGTGGTGGCGAGCCAAAAGAAGTAGCGGCTGCTTTAGATAATGCAGTGGTTACGATGTCTGGTGGTGGAACAGTTTATTACGATGGCGCAACTGTTATAACTCCAAGTCTAACAACTAAAACATTTGAGATTGATGATGTTTGTCCAACTTGTAATAGCCTGACTTCAACCAATGTTGCTCTTTATCAAATTTCTGCTGGGTCCATTGACGATACAACACGAGTTAGCAGCCTTGATTCTGCCATAGGAGCTCTTGGACTTAAAATTTCTGGAAACGGAAGTTCAGGTGGCTCAGGTGGAACATGTACAAATAATGACTGCCAGGCCCAAGGCTTTGACTGTTGCTTAGAAAATCAATGCGTGATTGATTCGACAGAAAGACCTGGAGCTGCAGCCTCGCTTGATCCGCTTTACTACTCACAAGCTCAAAATGACGTTGCAAGTAATTCGGCGCTTTTTGTGAATTACCCAGACGTGTATTATGTGTGTACGCAAGCACCTCCAGTAACAACCACTCCTACTCCACAACCTGATGCCGTTGCAACCGCAACAGCAAGGCTTCAAGAAGAATATGCACAGTACCTATGTCTTCAAGGTGCAGCAGAGGATCCAGTCAATTACGCCAATTGTATTGATGGAGACGGCGACTCAGATAACGACGAAGATGATTACAATATTATTAGACTTAGAGTTTGGGATCGTTGTGGCTGTGAAGCGGAACCTCTTGAACAACCTTACTGTCCTGACTATGGATTGACGGCAACGTTTGATACAAATGGCAACGTTCAAACTGTATCGTGTCTTATTCCACCTCCAGATGTTCAGCCCACTCCATTTCAGAGTTTAAGTATCAACGTTCCGGGAAAATCAGTTCCACATCGCTTTTTTAGAAGTGTTGATGGAAAAAAAGTTGATGATATCTCAACCATTTCTAATATAACTCCTGAAATTGTACCTGAAGGAACTCCGTTTGCTTACTTAGATGAATCAAGTAAAACGGCGCCACTAGATTCACCTTATAATATGAATGATATTTTGGGCCAAATGTCGGTAAGCTTAACTCAGGCATTGCCTGCAAAAATTATTAAATTGGAATTTGGTGCTGACTACGTTATTTCAGCAACCAGTGGTTTTTATACTCCATGCCCTCAATGCGCTCGTGATGCTTGGTATGACTCATTCACTGCTCACCCATCTTCTCGTGATGGTCTTGGCGTTCAGGCGGTAGGATACACAACTAGAAGAGATATTCTTTCTAATAATTCAAGCTTCGGTAACTACGAAGATAGTATTTTTGGTCGTGCCTGTTGGGTTCCACCAACAATGCTTCCATTTACACACAAACCTGAAGCATCTGTGATGGCGCAACGTGAAGCAAGACTGCGTGCCCAAGCGGCGCTTTGGGTTAATGGCTATCAACGTGACTGGTTCGGTTTTAACAAAGGCGCTTTGATTGGCTCTTTTGATGGCGTTAAATGGTTTGCCATTGGTAATGGACGTAAAGTCACATCAACTAGTGAGAGTCTTTATCTGGCTATTAATGCACCTTTTGGCGATCTTGCCGATACAACAGATATTGCTGTCAACATCGTTGCCGATCTTGGAAATAATAGTGTCGCCAACGTTGATTATGACCCAACAGTTCTTCTAAACGATTCAAGACAAAACAGGGCCGGTAGCTGTCAGCGCTTCCATGTTTGTGAAAAGGATATTGACTGCGTTTCTAGACTTGGCTGGGAATACACCTGCGCTAACGTTGATGTTCAAGATATTTCATGGCCCAAATTTGATTCTACTGGTGACGAAGTCATTGGTGAAAATACAAATTTTGGACTCGAAGATATTATTTTTGGTAATGCTGGTCTTCAAGGTGGAGCTAAACGCTGTGTCTATCGTGGGGCCGGGGCTCCATGTGCAAAAGACTGGAGTGTTTTAACTGATGATGTAAAAGAAAACTTTAGATGCGCGCCAAACTTCTTTTGTGCTGACTTAGATGCCAACATCTTTAATGATCGAGTCGTTCGTGAACCTGCTGCTCTTCAAACTTACCAATATGGAAAAGAATCTGATGTCCTTGGACGTCCAGTCAATTACGTTCTAGGCTTTAGTAATCTTGATGGTGCTATCAAAGATAATCTTGAATATAATGCTGCTAAAAATGCTAGTAAAAATTTAACAGCATCAAACTTTGGTATTTGTCGTCCAGGTAAGGCTATTGCTGATGATAATTTAATCAATCAACATAGCATTGAAGACAATCAAGCAAGAACCGACTTCATCAACCAAATCGCATCGTGCCCGTCTGATCTAAGTACAGTTGATCGTGTTCGTTCTTGCCCTTTAATCAACGTCGCTATCGATGATCCTGAATACGGAAACTTTATTTATGAAGCTTCTGGTACCGCAAGCGCTGTGGGCAGAAATAGTCAAAATATGTGTGGCGCTGAATGGAAAGATGCAAGTGCTGAAAGTATATTCAAAGATATTGAAGCTGAGTCACTTATTACGTTAGGATCTCTTTTTGCTCCTTCAATGGCGATGGATGCCTGCCTTAGAAAAGCCGGCTCGATTTGTCACACTGATCTCGATTGCGGACCAAATCGACTGCATGCTGAACAAGCAATTTTCCTCGATCAAGCTTCATTTAATGGAAGTACTGCAGAATATCAATACTGGACTGAGTCTTTAGTTTGTCGACAAGGTACAACTCCACCATCAGTCTTTGATCCGACGTACGAAGATTTTGACATGTCTTTAAATGCTTGCTGCCGTGAGCTTGGTACAAGTTTCACGATGTACACCAATATCGCTCAGGCTCAAATTGACGAAAACCTTGATAACCCACAAGAGCTAAATATATTGACAAGTATTTTTCCAAACGGAAAAACGCCTGATGGAACAAAACCGTATTCTCGCTACTCTATACTTGCGGATGCTGTAACAAACCCTACGGCAATTGCTTTAAATGATCCAAAACCTGTCTATCCTAAAAACCTTTCTAGTTATGCCGGATCATATGACAACCCAGCATTTCAATGGAAAGCTTTTAACGATACAGGCAATAAAACATGTTGTGGCGGTTCGTGGGTCAGAAAATTTAGTGATGGAAGTCACGATTGGACGACTAATAACCGTTTAAGTATTAACACAACTAACTTTAGCTGCTTAAACTACGAAAGTGATATTCACAACAATAAACCAGGTAACGTTTTAACCGCAAACTATAATAAAGACCTACCAAAATTGTGTTTAAACCCGGCGGAAAATGGTTGTGTTGAAAAAGGAATTAAGCTTAACGCTTCTGATAATAGTATTGTTCCTCCTTCGAATATCACAACTACAACAGGTACGATCTCGACGATGATTGATGATAGCAATATTCAAACGACAAACGCACAAGCTTACTATCAGCCAGTCGTTTTTAGAAATGCCTCAAGTCAATCTACTGATTTTGAATTTAACCTCATTCAAAGTCCATTTAAACCTAGAACGATGATGATTTTACCTCTCTACGTTGGAAGCTACTCAAATATTAATAATGTCAGACTCATTTTTGATGGCGCAGATATGGATGCTCCTGTTCCAATTTCTAATGGAGCAACTCCAAACTTAGTTGATAGAACAGGACAACCTGATTGCACAGGCTTTCAAGACATGGAAACTGCTGCTGGTTATGTTTCTGGTGCTGTTCCTGCAAGTAATAGCTTTGAGGCAGGTCGTTGGTGTGTTGCTAACTTAACTGCTTCAGATGGTCAGCTTTATACAACTTTAATTGTCATTGCTAACCCTTATAGAACCTTTAATGATGAGTTTTGGGATTATGCCGGTGTTGAAATCGACTTTAACGTTTATGGCACGAGTGGTGCTCACCCAAACAATGCGGCCTTAAATACAACGGCTACGACTAAAGACATTGGCTTAGGGATGTCTTCAGGAAATGCTAATTATTATGAAACAAAACTTGGTCGCCTGGAACTATTAGGAATTCCTCAAATCTTCTACGAACCTATCTATTGTAACTCTCAACGAGATGTCTTAGTTCCTGGTATCTTTGATAGCCTTATAAATAGAGCTGATTTTGAAGCTAACTCTATTACCTATCAAAACTATACTCCTTTGAGTGGCTCTGCCCGAAGGATTGAAGGTCTCTACGATCCTAGTAACCCAGCTTACGCATCTGACGTCTCCAAAACAGGTGGCATAGCGAGAGTGGCCTTCAAAGACAAAGTTAAGCTTCCTGACATTTTCTCTGGTCATGAATTTACCTGCTGTCGAGGTATTGGCAATGTGACCGAATCTGCTTCACGTTGTTGCAGTAATTTTGCCGATACAAATAATGACGGAGATTTGGTTTGTCTTATCCCAAGCGGAACCGATCTTAATGTCTATTTCAATAAATTCGTCTCTTCAGAAGGTATGGGCGAGACTCTTCCAGGTGGCGGGCTATTAGAAAAAGATTTCATCCCAGAAACTGGTGAACCAAAACTTACAAGTGAAGTCACTTCTAAAATTGAAACACTAGGAATTGCCTTTTGTCAGGGCAATGCGATTAGAAATGGCGCAGCGCTAGGGAGCTATTATCCTCAACCAAATAGTGGATCTTTCAATGGTGATCCTGAAGCTGGAAGAACATATAGTATCAACGATAGCCCTCTTGATTACGACCCTGATCGCGATACAGGGACTATCCTATTCAATCAAGGTTACCGTTGGGGACATCACGTTTACTGCCAGTAAGCACCGTGCTATATAGCCTGCTATGCTAAGCAAATTCCTATTATGTTTATTTATATTATGTTCTACGCCTGTTTTTGCAACAACTTGGGTTTGTACACACCCACAGGTTTGCCAGCTTACACAAGACCTTTATCAATCTTCAGGCTTAGAATCCCCTCACTTAGTCAAAGCAATAGCCTCTATTCTAGACCCTCATGAGGTTGAACCAAATAGTGCTGAACTTAAAGGACTGTTTAAAGCAGAGGTCGTCATCAGTGCTCCAAGTGAGATGCATCCTTGGATCGTTCCCATTTTAAAAATGAGACAAAAACAAAGTCATCTAAAATCTTTTCAATATAATATTTCCAAGTCTTTAAAAGCTAAATACAAAAATGCATCAACTGAAGCGTTAGCGCACTTTTGGCTTTACCCTGATATCAAATGTGATTTCTATCAAAAACTAAAACAGTGGATTGAAATAAAAGCTGATGAAAAGCCATGTCCTTATATGGCGGATGCTGACTTTCTGAGTGAAGTCGAGAAGACGACTCCTATCATTGTCAGTCATGACGCTCTAGTCCCTTTACTCATTTCATACGGGATTAAGGCTTACTCAATTAAAGGCTCAGGACACCACGAAGAACCCTCCCCAAAACAGCTTAAAAATGTTCAAAATATTTTAAAACAATATCCTAAGGTATTGTGGATTGTTGAAAAACAAATTCATTTTCCTCATTCGATAGAACAACTTCAGCGTAAAAGTGATAAGATAATTAAAATCGATACTAATAACGATTTTCCTTCAACTGGCTTAAGCGCTTTAGAAGACTTAAAACGTTTGTTGCAAAAATCAGAGTTATAAATGCTTGAAGCTAGACATATAGATTTTCGCTACCCTGATGGGGAAAAAGTTTTAGAAGATATCTCTTTTAAAATTGAAAAAGCAGGTATGCTTGGGATCATTGGACCAAATGGCGGTGGAAAGTCGACTCTTCTAAAAATACTAGTCGGTTTGCTACCACTTCAAAAAGGCGAAGTTCTCTTTCAAGGTACTCCTCTGGCTTTAACTAAAAAGGCCGTCTACGTCCCTCAAACAATTACACTTAATGATACTTTACCACTTAAAGTAAGTGATTTTTTAAACCTCTCCATTAAGAGCGCAAAACTCAGTTTGGATGAATGTTTAACTAAAGTTGGCATGCTAGATAAAAAAAATGACCTCATTAGAGAGCTTTCGGGCGGGCAAAAACAAAGAGTGATGCTGGCCAGGGCACTAAGGCAAATACCAGAAATTTTGATTCTTGATGAACCCACCACAGGTCTAGATGGTGAAGGTCAAGATCAGCTCATGATCTTACTGAAAGGTCTTCAGCAAAATGAGAAAACGACTATTATTATCGTTGATCATAATTTGAATCAAGTTCTTAATCATGCTGATAAAATTTTATGCTTAAACAAAAAACATCACTGGCATGAAAGAAAAGAATTACTCACACAAAATATTATCAATGATATTTATCACTGCGAATTTGAGCATATTCGTTTACACGAAGCTGGAACTCAATTCAACGATGAGCACCATGAATGTCAGCATGATCACAAACATCATCATGAAAAGAGTGAATAGATCATGAGCTTTTTGAGTGATTTTATAGAATATCCATTTTTACTAAGAGCATTGATTGCAACGAGTGTATTGTCACTAACGTGCGGATTAATATCCCCCTTAATCATTGCAAAACGTTATGCCTTTTTAGGATCGGCCGTATCACACTCTACCCTTTTAGGTTTATCACTTGGACTTTTTATCAGTGGCACTAATGCCCCACTTTCTCTCTATCTTTGGACACTTGGTATAACTCTTGTGCTGAGTTTGTTTTTGGCTCAATCGACTTGGAGGCAATCACTACCTTCAGATTCACTTATCGGACTTTTTTTCACAGCAACGATGGGCCTTGGAACGTTAATACATTCGCTAACAAGTCGAAGCAGTGGCGATTTAATGTCATTTCTTTTCGGTAACGTACTCTTACTCACCAATACAGATATTTATATTTCTATTCTTTTGGCCGTTTTAATCATACCTCTTATCCTTATTCCATTTAATCAATGGATCCTCACTATTTATGATGAAGACTTTGCCATCCTTTCAGGTGTACCTGCTAAAGCGATGCATTTTATATTCGTCTTTGTGATGACGGCGCTTATTGTATCTGCACTTAAGATATCCGGTACCATTCTCGTTAATGCCCTTTTATTAACTCCTGGATTCTTTGCATTAAGTTTTGCAAGAGACTTAAAACTGACTTTTTTGATCTCTGTTCTTTTTTCAATTACTACTGCTATAATGGGGCTAGTACTCGCAAACTTATTAGAAACTCCATCTGGAGCAACGATAGCAATGACTCAGTTATTTTTTCTATTTTTAGCTAAGGTCATAAAAGTTATATTGAGATAAGGATATTTATATGCGCAAGCAAAAGACCGTTAAAGATAGCCAAGTTGAAATGAGAATGTTGGTCATGCCCAACGACGCAAACCCTCATAATACTATTTTTGGTGGCGTTGTCATGAGTTGGATTGATATGGCCGCAGCCATGGTTGCTCAAAGACATACAGGTCGTCCCGTCGTGACCGTTCATATCGATGATATCAGTTTTAAAGCTCCTATTCGCGTCGGAGATCAATGCTGTATAAAAGCTGCCATCAATTACGTAGGAAATACCTCAATGCTTATTGGGGTCAAGGTTATCGCCGAAAATCCACAAACTGGTGACGTCAGACATACGACGACCGCCTACTTAACTTTTGTTGCTCTTGATGATGTTGGTCGCCCTGCCATTGTTCCTGAAATTGTGGCAAAAACTGAAGATGAAAAAAGACGCTATGCTGAGGGTAAAATCAGAGCACAAGAAATCAAAGCGAAATCAAAACGCTAGTTTAAGAACAAGAAGTCGACTCTCCACAATTTTCACATTTATAACATGTTCCGGCGCTCACCAAAGAGTAGTTGCCGCATTTAGGGCACTTGTGATTTTGCTTTTCCATACTATTTAAAGGTTGTGATAGTTTGCATCCATCTCGATACAAAGAGATTGATTTCACACCAAGATGAAAGGCTTGTTTATAGATAAAACTAATATCTTCGACTGTTGCATCTTTGGGTAAATTAATTGTTTTGCTAATACCTCCTGAAACAAAAGGAGTACAAGCAGCGACCATTTTAAGATGTCCCAATGGCGATATACTATTTGATCCGAGTGCCGTTTCAAAAATTGAAAGATGCTCTTTTTTTAATATTTTAGAATTAATGATATTTCCTGAATCTAGAACCGTCTTTTTAATTTCTAAGACTTCAGCTTCATTATAATTCAAGTTTTCAAGTGCTTTGACAAAAGTTCTATTAATCATTTCAGCACTTTTGCCACCTACTAATTTCTTATTTTTAATAAGAGCATACTCAGGTTCGATGCCTGTTGTCTCACAGTCCATGAGTAAGCCAATTGTACCGGTTGGAGCGATAACTGAAACTTGAGCATTTCTTAATCCATCTTTTTTGGCCTGCTCACAAACTCTCTCCCAAGTCCTGATACAGGCTTGGTAGATAGGTCTAAAAGCTTCAGGAAGATCATCTTTGTTTATAGACTGGAATACAACATTACCTTGAGTAATATTTTGACCTTTAGTTAAGGTAAAATGATCATCTAAAACTTTTAAGTGAGATTTTTTGTTTTTGCTATAGCCTTTATATGGACCTAATTTTTTTGCCAATAGAATTGACTGCTCATAAGCCGTCGCCGTTATAAAGGACGTAAGAGTCGCAGCCACCGCCCTAGCCTCATTTGAATCATATGCTAGAGCATAGGTCATTAAGAGTGAGCCCAAATTGGCAAATCCCAATCCTAGAGTTCTATAATGATGAGACCTTTGAGCTATTTTTTGAGATGGATATTGCGCCATATCCACAGTGATATCTAAAATTGTCGTATAAAGCTTAATGGTATGGGTTAACTTATCTACTAAGAGTTCATTATTTTCTTCATTTACAAATTTGAGTAAGTTTAGAGAAGCTAAATTACACCCGGTATCATCTAGAAAAAAATACTCTGAACATGGATTAGAAGCTAGGATTTCGCCATCACTTTTGCAGGTATGAAAATAATTTATATTATCGCAAAACTGGACACCAGGGTCTGCACATTCCCATGCACTTTGACAAAGGTCGTTCCAAATTTTGTCCGGTGAAATTAAGCTGACTCTACTTTTATTCAGACGGCTTACGAGTTTCCAATCTTTTTTCTTTTCTAAAGCTTCAAAAAACTTACTAGATATGCGAACTGAATTATTTGAATTTTGACCTGATACACTTGCATAACCTTCTCCATTAAAGTCTCCATCAAAGACTTTAACTTCAATTGAAGACAATCTTGCATCCTTCGTTTTTGAGAGCAACTTAGAGCCAGCGATCAGGGCCGCAACTTTTCGTTCTTCATGAAGTTTCCATTGAATAAACTCGATGATATCAGGATGATCAATATCTAGAATGACCATTTTGGCCGCTCTTCTTGTCACTCCACCTGAGCGAACTGCAGCTGCACTGGCATCCCCGACCTTCAAAAAGCCCATTAAGCCACTGGCATAACCTCCTCCAGGCAAGGGTTCGTTAGCGGCCGGTATATTCGAAAAATTTGTTCCAGTTCCAGATCCTTGCTTAAACAATCTTGCTTCTTTGGACCAAAGATCTAATAATCCATCTTCTCGAACAAGGTCACTTTTAACAGATTGAATAAAGCACGCATGAGCTTGCGGATGTTCATATGCGTTTAGGCTAGGCTTTGAAGTTCCGTCTGTATCAATAAACCAATGACCTAGAGCTTCACCTTCTATCCCATAAGAATGGTACAACCCAGTATTAAACCACTGGGGAGAATTTGGGGCGGCGATTTGGTGGATTAGCGTATATAAAATTTCATCCTCAAAAACACGCGACTCTTCATCATCAAAATAACCTAACTCCCAACCCCAAAAAGACCATGCTTTGGCCATTCTAAGACAGACATCTCTAACATCATCTTCTTTTTCAGTTTCATTCTTAAGCTTTAAGTATTTTCGAGCTAAAATCTCGCCTGCCAGAACGGACCAATTCTTGGGTACAGTGACTTCAATAGGCTTGGCTTGATCTAGATCATAATCAAGGCTGATTTTTCTTTTTTCAAACTCTACTAAAGAAGTAGGGCTTTCTAGGTTTTTCGTCCAGATTTTATTCACTAAGTCTCCACGAGTGAGCTTAACTAAGTTATGATAATTCTAACACGAGTAGGAAGTTTATATGTCTCAATTTTCAAAGATTTTTATCCTAGCTTTAGCTTTCATTCATCTAGGACTTGTGGCCCAGGATGATACTGGTACAGAACCTACTGAAGAGGTTCCAGTCTTTGAAGCCCATATGATTGATCACCCATTCAAAGGTTGCCCTGCAGGCTCAAAATGTACAAAAGAAACTGGGTTGTTAAGACAAGGTTGGGTTGATTCGTTAAAAACTAAAAAAAATAGAAATAAAAATCTTTCAAAATATCAATCGAGTTTTGGGATCCCTATTACACTTTGGTCCTATCCTCTTAAATCAATTGGTAAAGGTATTTCAACTTGGAGATCTCCTTGCCCTCAACATAACTCAAAAGAAAATCAATACTCTTTAGCTGAAATCATGTCTAAAGATTTGAAGTCTTTATTAAACCAAGAAAGTATCATTTTAAATAAGGCTATCCTTAGAACTTCAGATGGTAAGTACGTTCTATACCCAATGCCTGTAAGTGAAGCACCAATTTATATTAGTCAAAAAAAGATGATTTATAGCCTTGATACAGAGGGTGAATATTACACCATAGAAGTTAATTCAAACGGTGACATTTCAATCATTGATCTTAAAAAACCTGAGCGATTTCCTGAATATATTAAATGTAGTGATGACATGATTCAAGCCTTTAAACAGTTAAAATATCCCGAGGGATTTTTTAAAGGACTCACTTGTAAATCTATTTGGGATATCAATACAAAATCCTTCCAATCTATCGCCTATGGTTGGAGCTGTAGTTGAAGATCTTAGTTTGGAATCTTGAAAATTTATTTTTAGTCCCCCATTTAAAGTCTTCTTATAATCAACCGCTAAAACCACAAAAAAAAGTTAATCAAATTATATCAATTATTAATGAACTTGATCCTGACGTACTATTTTTGTGTGAAGTCGGCGGTGATGATTCACTTAAAAAACTAGAATCATCATTAGATGATGACTACTTCACTTTTTATACTGAAGGAAATAGTGATCGTGGTATTGGTTTAGGTTTTTTAGTTCGTAAAACATACTCACATACCAATTTTTTTCGACATACTGATGTTATCCTTCCGGCCATAAGCGTAGAAGATCGAAATTCACCCAGAAAGTTTTCTCGTGATTTAGCGGAGCTATGGTTAACGCCAAAAGATGTAAAATCCCCCAATCTTATTATTTTTGGAGTCCATCTTAAATCGGCACAAGATAGGACAGGCGCAGATCATCGTGGCTTTAGACAACGAAGTGCAGAAGTTCGAGGCCTCGTTACGATCATCAAGCAAAGACAAATCCAGTTTCCAGATGTTCCCATTTGGTTTGTTGGAGATTTCAACGGTCTTGCCGCTGGTGATCAAATCGACCCAGAGTTTGAGCACCTTCATGCTCAATTACCAAGCCATCAAGATCTATTGACTAGACTTGATACTCCAAAACAACAACGTTGGACCTTTGCCATGTCATTTCAACAAGATAAATCACTACCATCTCAGCTTGATTATTTTTTTATTCCATCAAGCACACCTACCCCTGAACATAACAACAGCGGCGTTGTTCAATTATGGCAAAGGCTTGGCAATAATGCCGGTCCAGCTAAAACAGCGTTTGAACGTGACTTGTGGCCTTCAGACCATCTTCCACTCTTAGCAACATGGGATAAGGACCCATTTTAGACCAATAATAACAATGTCTTACATCCTGAAAATGTAGCCTCAATGAGGCCTCTTTGCTTGCCACAAACTTGATCTGGTTGATATGTTTACCCATTACTTTAACTGGATATACTCATGTTCAAAAAGCTCGCTTTATTCACGCTATCTCTATGCGCACTATCAACTCAAAGCCTTATGGCACAAAATATTGTTCAAGAAGGTCACTACCTTTTCGATGCAAATAAAAAACTTATTAAGCTGATTCAATCTCAAGGTGATCTTACAATTGATCATGTTGGAAAACATGGTTACGAGGTTTACGGCCCAAACGGCGTTGGTCTTTGGCTGAATGATCTTGCATCACAATTAGATATCACTATTGTTGATTTGGAAGATCAACACGACCATGAAGCCATGGAAAAAGCTTTCGCTAACTACCCAAGTCCAAGCGAAATTGAACAAAAGCTTTTAGAGCTTCAATCTCAATACCCTGATATTTTCAAACTTTTTTCCATTGGCAAAAGTGGTAACGGCCAAGAAATTTATGTTGTTAAGCTATCTGATAATGTTGACACAGATGAGCTAGAGCCAGAATTTAAGTATATTGCGAATATGCACGGTGATGAAATCGTTGGTCGTGAAATGATGATACTTCTTCTTGAAGATCTAACGGCTAAATATGCTGCTGGAAATTCTGAAGTAAAATCTCTTATTGATAATACTGAGATTTATATCCTTCCAAGTATGAACCCTGATGGAGCAGAAGCCAGACGTCGTGGTAACGCTCGTTGGTCTGATCTCAATCGTAACTTTCCTGACTTCACGACTGATAACCGCAACACTCCAAGTGGCCGTCAGCCAGAAACTCAAGCTGTTATGGCATTCCAAGCACAAAGAAAGTTTTCTCTTTCAGCTAATTTTCATGGCGGAACAGAATGTGTGAACTATCCTTGGGATACATCTGCTGATGACTTTCCATTACTAGAATTGGTTAAAGACCTTTCGAACGAGTATGCCCAAGAAGTTCCAGGCATGAAGAATTCAACAGAATTTCCAGGTGGCGTTACTAACGGTTACGACTGGTATGAAGTTGATGGTGGAATGCAAGACTGGAGTTATCATTGGTATGGCGATCTACAAGTGACGATCGAGCTTTCACACCAAAAATGGCCTAACTACAGCACAATCCCACAATATTTTCAGTGGAACAGAAACTCTATGGTTCGTTATATGACTAGAGTTCATCAAGGTGCTGGTTTTAAATTTGATACTGCAAAATCTGGTCGTGTTGTGATCGAATCTGCCGGGATGTTTAAAAAGCAAACTATTGGCGAATTTACTTTTGGTGATGGTGAGTTTTACAAAATCCTAGAGCCAGGTCGCTATACATTTACAGTGACTGATTCAAACGGAAAACAAAGCAGCTTCACGACAAAAGTAACGACTCAAAATGGAAACTTTAAACCGAATTATACAAAACTATAATTAAAGACCTCTTTTGAAATTCATATTCTTCATTTCATTCTTTATTTTTTCTAGCTCTCTTTTTGCCAAGGCAAACTGGGAGCTTAGAATTCATCAAGCTAATTTTGATGTCCAAGCAGTTGATATAAACAATCAAGAATATAAAGCTTATCTAGACAAAACCAGTTGGCGTTGTTGGGCCGAAAAAACAACTCAGTCTGGTAATCTGTTTATCCGCGCTTTGCACTGTAACTATAGTGTAGAAGCACTCGGCTCTTTCAAAAGCTATGCCTCTTGCGGAGTAGGCAAAATATTCGATGAAGTCTCAGTAGAACTCAAAGATGAACGTAAAAACTTAGACTTAAAAGTGATCCTCACTTGCCGATATTCTGAGTCCGAAAACCCTTAAATTCCAAGACTAAACCTCCGATAGGACCTATGACGATCATGAGTTTGTAAAACTCAAGATTTCAATCCAAGGAGTTTAGGATGTCACAAAAAAATCTTCTCATCTCTCTATGCGCTTTATCTGTTGTGGCCTGTGGGCACTACTCTCCTCCTGAAACATTTGAATCTAAGATGGCAAGGTATCAAGTTAGAAATACTGGTAACTCAGGTGTACCTGAAATTGAACCGATTCAATTTAAGACAACGCGAATGAGAGCCCCAGCTTCTGTTGAACCTAAAACTGAAAAAGAAGATATTAACTTTTCGAATAGAAAACTATACTTCATTACATTGTATAAGCAGTACCATGAACTATCATCATTTTCTCAAACACCAGTACGAGAAATTAAACAATGCCCAAGCTTTCATTCTGCATTAGTTGATCACTCAGAAGTTGAAAAACCTAGAGTAGATTGGAAAGTTCAATATAATACAAACAAAATTCAAGATGAAAATTATGTAAAGTACTATCCAGAACTTTATCTATCGATGGATGACAATGCTCCCACTCCAAGAGTTGTTGACTTAATTAGAAATGATACATCAAAGACTCAAAGTCTGGTTCAGTCCGCAATAGAAAAACATGTCGACAAAACACATGCAGAACTTGCTGAACTTTGTGAATATGGAACAAGTGATAATTATTATGCTTTTGAAAATCTCAATACTGAAATTAGAAAAAAAGATGTTGCCCCAGCATCAACGACTGGTATGAAGATCCTTTTGAAAACGACTTTGTTTTCAAATAAAGCTTTAATTGAATCTCTTAAACAAAGCTCTACTCCATCAAGAAGTCCAGCTTCAGCAATTAAAAAGGTTGATTTTGAAGCTTTAGTGATGAATCGACTTGGAGTTCCATGGGCAAAGGGTTACTACCAATCGCTTAAAGAAAGACCATAAAAAAAGCCACCCTAGGGTGGCTTTTTTTTTAGATATCGCTAATTTGATTAATTATTTCTGGATGAAGAACAAAAAGATTAGTGTTGTTTTGATGATTTTCAATTTTCTTTTCTCTTTCAATTTCTGCATCATCAACTGGATCAATTTCATTCCACTCTCTTAAAACCTTCTCTTGATCAGCATCCAGGTTCTTGCTGTATCTAACAGCAAAATAGAACATCGCTCTAGCAACATTACCTTTATGAAAGTCTGGAACTTCAAAACACTGTGTTCCACGGCTATCACGACCCATTTTACTAACTTTACCTTCCCATTTTACATCTGTGACATAGCAAAACGGGTAATTTGATCTTGTAGAATTAATAGAGCTTTTAGTTGGAAACAAATGGTGAAGATCACTTTTTGCAATTCCAACAGCGCCCATAGACTGAGGCCATGTATGCTCTGTATTCATCGCTGAGTTATTAGGAATAGATCTTGTCTTTAAACAGTAATTAGCAGAATAGACTCCGCAAACTTCACCGCCAAAATTATCTAATTTTTCAAACATGACCTTTTTAGCCTCTTTATAACCTAGAGATCTTTGATCTTTAGATAATAATGAGCGTAATTGGCTTTTGAATTCTCCATCGCGAAGATGTGAAATTGCATTAAATTCTTCAGGGGTAACTCTGGCAAACAAAGACATAGAAGCGGTTACTAGAATTAAAACCAAAAAAGATTTCATACATTAACTCCGCGTAAGTATTAGTAATTCTTTCTATCTAGCAAACGTTAATATGCAAAGGGTGTATTTTTGAACTAACCAAATAAAAATAAAAAAATCACCCTAAATAGCTGATTATTCGAAAACATAAAGTCTATTTCTTGAGGATAACAAGGCAAGTTTATCTTTAGTCGTTACTGGACCTGCAAAGATTCCTGAAGCTTCATGGCCTAAATGATGTTTCCATTCAACAAGGCCATTTTCTGCATTAATGAAGTAAATATGTCCCTCGACATCAGTAGCGACGTAACCATTTTTCCAATGAGTGACTGAACTGATTTGAAAGTCAGAGATCTTAAATTTTAAAACTGTTTTACCTGCTGAATTAACGCCAATGACCTCACCGTTATTTGTACCGTAGATAAGTGTGTCTCCAAACTTAAGAGGCTCATAGCTAGAGATGAATGGCAAAGTACGAATCGTTCTTCCATTTTTAGGGTCCAAGACATGTAAGTCATTAGAGCTACTACCAATCCATAATTGATCATTAAAAAAGACTGGAGTCATATCAATATCAACGAATTTATCACCGTTGGATATTTTGCGTTCCCAAAGTAAAATCCCTTCTTCAACATTAAAAGAAACGATACTACCATCAGCAAAACCGACATAAAGTTTATTGCGATAAACAATCGGTTTTGAAGCACGTTGAAGTGTCGTTAGTAGAGGAACAGAGCGCTTGTAAGCCCATAAGATTTTACCAGTAACAGCATCTAGAGCGAAGACTTGGTGATTACGAAGCTGAACAAACAAACGACCACTAGAGACTGTAGGACTAGATTCAATAGAGGCACCAAGATCAATTGACCAAATTAAGTCACCTGAATCTGAATTTCTCGAAATGAGACGACCTTCCGATGTGCCATAATAAAGAATATCGTCAGAAAGTGTGGCACCAGCATGAGATGTTCCATCATCAATGGCATGCCAAAGCTCTCTTCCATTTTCTAAAGAAAAAGAGGACATTTTCCCATTGCCATCTGCCATGAATAATCGAGTCGCACTGCTATCGATGGCCGGCGCACCTAAATGGATTGGCAGATTACCAGTTTCGTATACAGGGTCTAAATTTTTTGCCCAACTAACAATTAAAGGAGCTCTCTCACTTCTTACACCTTCAAGCATGGATAGGTGTGAGCAGGAACTAAGACCTAAACCCAACAATAAAATTGGGAATGATTTAAACATTATTGATCCAATTGAGAGAGATACAATTTTGCAAGCAATGTCATTTCAGCATCATTACCTTTATCAATAACCCACTGAAGATTAGATCTGGCTTTGTCTGTTTGACCTAGCGAAAGGGCAAGACGACCAAGATCAAGGTAAACTTTGGCTTCCATAAAGCCGACATTTGATTTAACTAAAGACTCTAGAGATTCAAGAGCCTTTTCATTATTACCAGCATTCTCGTAAGCCACAGATAAATTCGTTGCTAAAACAAATTTTTGATATGGGTTTGAAGCAGCTGAATTTAGAGAATTAAGAACTATAATAGCATTTTCAAACTGTCCGACTTCACTAAGCTGTGCAGCTGTTTCAATACCAATTGGAAACAATCCGTTAGCGTTTCCGATATTTTTCTCTAAATTTTGGAAACCAGATAAAAGAGCGGCACCATCGATTTTCTTTTCAGAAAAAGACTTAAGCGATCCTTGTCCGTATTCATAAATAGCAGTTTCAGCTTGAATATTTCTTTTAGAATGCATCCAGTTCCAAACGCCAAAACCGACGACTCCAGCCAAAGCTGCAACAACAACACCGATCATAAGAACTTTATTCTTTGCGATAAAAGCTCCCATCTCAGTTTGTTCTAAAATATCATCAATTCCGCGATTAGGAGCGGCCGTATTATCTGTTGCCATGTTTGCATTCCCTCTACTAAAAGTAATTTCATGAATTCTATGGAGAGGCCTATAAGTTGTCAAAAACAGACAGCTTCGATAGACTAAAATAGTTAAAAATAATGAATTTAAAGCGGGATTTGCCCATGAATCAAATAATGCTACGCACTCTAGCTCTTATCTTTGTGTTCCTTGCATTTGCTGCACCTGCCCACTCTTTTGAAAGACGAGGCCGTCTTGGAGTTGGTTTTAGTAATCAACTCATGATTGATGTTCCTGCAGTCTCTTTTAAAATACAGCGTTCAAGATCATTTGCTTTTGGTGGAATTCTTGGCGTTTCCACAGACTCAAATGATGGTGGTGTAGGCGCAGGGGTAAAGCTTTATAAAATTTTATTTGATGAGCCTCAACTCAATTTCTATAGCTCTTTTTTAGGAGCCTACATAAAAGACAAAAATGGTACAAGCGCCGATGTCAGCGGCTTTCAATTTGATCTTACCCTTGGGTCTGAATTTAGTTTTGTAGGACTTCAAAGTCTTGGATTTTCAATCGACTTTGGTGTCTCTTTAAATAAGCTAGACGATTTTGTCGTTGAAACAACTGCTGGCGGACTTGTTGTCGCTGCTGTCCACTTCTACCTGTGATCACTTTTTGAAATATCTACTTTTTATTTTCCTCCTTCTACCTACATTAAGTTTTGCTCAAGCAGACCTTGAATTTGGTATTGAAGATGACGATCTAAAAATTGGTGGTGATATCTTTAATGATTTCAATGAAGATCTTGAAAGCAACCAAGTCTTAGAAGACGAGCGATTTTATCGCTATGGACGATTTTTCTCCTTTCAAATCGGTGCGGGCTTAACAACGTTTGATGGAAATCGTGGGGAAGCCTACGAAAACGATCCTCCGACTTTTGGCTTAGGATTTAATTATTTTTTAGATTTTCAATCCTCTTACGGACTAGGTTTAGAAATTTCTAAACATCATATTTTTTTAGATGAGCCAGTAAACTTTGGTCAACCAAACAGAATTGGTCTAGTTGATGTCACTATGCTTAGAGTTTACTTCAGCTATAGGTATTACATAGACACGGCAAACCTCGGCACAGCTATTACCTACTCAAATCCATACTTTGTTGGAAGACTTGAATATTGGTACACAACTAATAAATTTAGAGATCAGTCCCAGCTTGATAACGATAACGGTGGTGGATTAGGTTTTGGTACAGGCTTTGGACTTGAGTTTCCGGTCAAGCTTCGTGAATCCTATATCAACGTGGAGTTTCTTTTTCACTCAGTTAACTTTCACGATAAATTCACTCAAAATTATCGTCCTGTACCAACAAATCCCTCTGGGTTTGGTTATGAGGACCTAACCGGCAATGTTTGGACGACTATGGTCGCCTATGTGTTCAGTTGGTAATATTGAAAACTTTTTTTCGCAAAATTAAATTTTTTTTTGAAAGATCAGTTCTTGAAGGTTCTTGGACGCAATTACTTATCATTATCTTTGCCATCGCTCTAGTAAGCTTTTTAGGTGGACTTAGTGCTTATTGGCTAACAGCAGAGTTTGAACACTGGAATAAAGCTGTTTGGTGGGCATTTTTAAGATTAACTGATCCTGGCTATCTTGGTGATGATCAGGGAACAATCCTTAGAACCATCTCTACCATTTTAACTATTATCGGTTACGTTTTATTTATGGGTACACTTGTGGCCCTAATGACACAGTGGATGTGGAGATTAGTTCGAAGTCTTGAAGAAGGACGAACTCCTCTATCACTTAAAGGTCATATCGTCTTAGCAGGTCTTGATCAACGAACACCAGAAATGATTAAAGAGATGCTTCTTTCTGATACGCGCCTAAACCAATTCTTAAGACGTTTTAGACAGTCGAAACTTAATGTTGTCGTCCTCACATCAAGGCCAGGTATTGAAGCCGTCCAAATGCTTAAATCAGAATTAGGAAGTCTTTGGAGTCGTGGCCAAGTGATTGTCCGCCTTGGTCGCGCTTCAGATCCAGACGATCTTGAGCGTGTAGACATCATCAATTCTGCCGTTATGCTTATTCCACAAGTCGAAAATACTCAAGGTGATGCACGTGCCAGCACCATACTGGCGGCACTTAATCACGTGCTAAAAAAATATGATCATCCAGGCCCTTTAGTCGTTGCTGAATTTGATCAGATTGAATCAACTCAAATCGTTCACGCTTTTCCAAAGATTAACTGTGAGCCACTTCAAAATAAATCCATCATCACAAAAATTTTAGCTCAATCGATTAAACATGCAGGCTTGGCAAAGATTTTCATGGAACTGCTTTCACACCGTGACGGTCATGAAATTTATATTAAAGAGTTTAAAGAAATTGTTGGGATGTCTCTTAAGGAAGCTGAGTGCTACTTTGAGAATGTCTTACCGCTTGGAATCTTAAGAAAGACAAATCAAGGTAGCGAACTACTTTTAGAACCTGACACAATCATTAATGAAACAGATAAGCCGTTGTTCATGGCCCAAGATAGTAATTCAATTCAGGTATCTCATCATCCCCACCAACAAAAACCAAGAATTGAACTCTCCTCTCTTAAGCTTCCTGAGGTCAGATCTAGAGATGTTTTAATTATTGGTGACCAAGAAAAAGCTAAGGCAATTCAACATGAGCTTTCCAGCTATACTGACTTTCAGGCGAAAGTCGATGTGGTGCAAGACTACTCCATCGTAAATCTTAAAAATTATAACAAAATTGTGATTCTTCCATTAAGAAGTCAAAGTTTAAGGTCTGATGAAGTCGATCAACTAACGATTCATAAGTTCTTCATGCTAAGAGCTCTGCTATCTAAACTAGATCATCATCCAGATATTCTAGTCGAACTTGAGTCCCCTACTGCAGCAGAAACCTTCGCTGATGAGAACCGATGCGACGTGATCGTGCCTGCCTATATCAGCTCGCATTTGATTGCTCACGTAGGATTGAGAAGAGAGCTTAGCCAGGTGTTTGAAGAGGTTCTTGGGCCAAATGGCTGCGATATGACTCTCTATCACGCCAGCGTTTATAATATAGAACTTCCAAAAACTTATACGTTCGGTGAACTCAAGTCGATCGTACGTTCTTATGGACATGTCTTAATTGGTTTTAGAATTGCCCTTGATGAAAACAGACATAAAAGAAGAGTCGATTTAGCTCCACATTCAAACAGTGAATATCAACTTACTGATAACGATAGATTGATTATTTTACACTAATTCCATTTTTGTGGAATTTCGATAAGCTCATTTAAATCATAACCCAAGGCTTCGGCCATCTCTTCCATTTTAGCGCGCTCAACAGAATCAAGCTCTGGAGTTTTAGACATAAACCAAAGATAGTTGTGCTTAGGAACACCAATCATGGTGACATCATGATTATCAGAGACATAGTGAACCAAATAATCAAACTTTAATGGCCAAAATGGACGAACTTTCCAGTGAGCTTTTGTCGTCTCATCAAAAACCCAACCTGTTTGTGGGATTTTTTTAAGTTCACCATCAAATCCGTCTTTATTGAAGCGAAAGTCGATATCAATTTTACCGTTTTTCTTTAAGCTGTAAGTTTCAGTCGCGTTGTATGCACCCTTTTCAAGGAACGTAGGAATATGAGCAATGACGTACCACTTACCCATAAAACGATTCATATCAACAGTCTCTGCCGTTTCGTCGCGGTAGTAAGTTGTAGAGCAAGCACTAAAGGAAATTAAAGAACAAAGAACGATTAATTTTTTCATAAGAGCTTATTTCCTAAAACAAGATAAAGGACAAGAGCCGTCAAACTCTTGTCCAGAAATCTTAAGATTTTTTAACCTTTTTCATTCTTTGCGCTAAATCGTGACCTGTTCTAAAGAGTAAATGCACAGGCGTATTATCTAGTGGAAAAGCTTTTCTAAGACCATTTTTCAAATATCTCTTATAGCTATCAGGGATACCTTGAGATTTATTTGAAAAAAGAAGAATCGTTGGAGGATCAGTTTTAACCATAGAAGCGTAACGAACCTTGAAGCGTTTTCCACTCGTTCTTTTAACAACGATTGGATGTTTTTCAATAAGCTCAAACACTGAACGGTTAAGCTCCCCTGTCGAAACAGGACGTCTACGAATAAGAACCGTTTTCTTAAGTGCCTTTTTAAGCACACTTAATCCACTTCCACGAAGCGCAGACATTGGCAGTACATCGCAAAAACTTAACCAAGGAAGAGTCGCGCGAAGATCACTGATCCACACACGTCTTTCTTTGTCGTCTTTGAAGTCACGCTTTTTAATATCCATTTTATTCAGAACAACAATGACAGATTTACCTTTATCAAGAGCGATATCAAGTAATCTTCTATCTTGGTGTCCTACACCTTTAGTCGCATCAACCATATAAATCACTAAATCAGCTTCAGTGATTGAACGAAGTGAGCGATAAACAGACTGCTCTTCTAATGGGTCATCAATAGATTTTTGACGACGAATACCCGCCGTATCAACAATATGAAGAGTTCGCCAAAAGCTACCAGTTGGAGCTTGTGTTTCTTCAGTTGACTCAAGCGTCTCTTCGTCCATAGCGATCATCTCAGCATCGCTATCTTCTTCAAAATCATCGTCTTCTAGAGAGCCAAAAGCTTTGGCATAAAGCTCTTCATCTAATAAAGCATCATCATCGTCGGCATTAACATTATTCTCAGAAAGTTCATATGAATCTTCTAAGTTAATATCATCAGCGTACTGTTCTGCCGTTTCATCGAAATCGCCTTCATCTTCATAAGAGTCAGACATACGGTCAAAGAACTCAGGATTGTTTTGTCTAAAGTCTTCGTACTGCTTTACTAGGGGGCCATCATGCTTAATCAACTCGACTCTTTTATCGAGTTCAAGGGCATCAGCTCCAAAATAAAGATCAAAATAACCTTCAATAGGATCAACTGTTGTTCCGGCAATTTCACTTACCAACGCTCGCTCTGAACCAAGTAATTGATTAAGCATAGTTGATTTACCAGCATTAGGAGCCCCAATAATAGCAACTCTTGCCACAACGTTTTCTCGTGGAGTCACACCATGCTGAAGTGTCGGCGCCGTATTCTGGTCATCATTTTGAAAATCAAGAGAGCGTTGTTGTAGAGCTTCACGAAGCAGAACAACACCTGTGCCGTGAGAGGCTGACAGTGTGAACATTTCTTCCGGATCTATTCCAAGCTCATAGAACTCGAGCTCAGTACCAGCTTGAGATTCATCATCGTATTTGTTAACGACTAACCAAAAAGGCTTTTTTTGCATACGAATAGCTGTCGCGATTTCACGGTCAACGGGTAAAATACCTTCACGAACATCAACCACGAATAAAACAAGATCACTCTCTTGAATAGCGAGTTTAGCGTGATCTTTCATAATATTAAAAAAGGCACTGACGTTGTCTTTACCTTCTTCAACTCGTTGAGGATAAAATCCACCAGTATCAACTAAAACGATGTCTTGGCCTGTTTTGTTAGGCAAGTCTTCTAGGTGAGCGATGCCATAGTGGCGATCTCTGGTCACACCAGGACGATCAAGAGTCAAAGCCTTATGCTGCTTTTTCATCATGCGATTAAAAAGTGAGCTTTTGCCCACATTAGGTCTTCCTATAATGGAGACGACGTAATCTCTTTTCATTTCTGTCTCCAAACCCTTGCAGAAGCTTCTGCTCTAGGAAGCCCTAGTTGCTCTAGGATCATATTATTTTTGAACCACTTTGGAGCAACTTTAACGTGAAGATTAAGATGAACTTGGTTTCCCATCATTTGCTCAATTCTCTCACGTGAGCGAACACCAATTTCTTTAATCATTTGTCCGCCTGAACCAATCACGATAGCTCGCTGACTTGGACGGTTCACAATAATTGAAGCTGAAATTTTAGAAGCAATACGCTTTTCTTTAATACGCTGATCGTGCATATCGCGAAACTCTTCGATAAGAACGGCTACTTCATAAGGAATTTCATCTTTTAAAAGAGTGAAAGTCTGTTCACGAATATACTCTGTCGCAAAAAATCTTTCGTTTTTATTTGAAACTGCTCCACCATAAAGATGCGGGCCTGATTGGGCTTCATCACAAAGAGCGCCAATAAGAGTATTCATATTCAGCTCACTTCTAGAGCTGATTAAGTAATGCTTTTCAATAGCAGGAATAATCTCTTTTGCTTTTAAAGTAATCTCATCTAAAGGAAGTTTTTCAGCATCCTGAACAACATCACCTTTTGTGAAGATTAGCCAAGTTCTGCCGAGTGGACGATTAAAGTTTTCTTTAAAGTCACTCACTTGTTCAAGCACCGGTCTTGAAATATCAACAAGTAAAAGATTGAGGTCTACGCCCTCTGCTCCATCAAGCGCTTGTTGATTAAGACGTTTGTTAAACTCTTGGTTACTTTTATGTAAGCCCGGAGTGTCGACAAGCACGATCTCTGTATGATCGACAGTCATCACGCAGTGGATATGATTTCTCGTTGTTTGTGGTTTGTGAGTCACAACTGTTAAGTCAGTGCCTAACAAATAGTTAATCATACTAGACTTACCAACGTTAGGAGCTCCTAATGTTGCAACCATAATTGATTTATTATGTGGATGTTGGTCTTCAATGAGCATTTTGATCCCCTTCCAAATGTAAATTTTGAGCTAGGACACGCCTAGCAAGTTCTTTTTCTGTTTTCTTTTTTGAATGTCCCTCTAAAGAGAGAATGTTTTTTTCTTGAATTTTAAGTGTGACGAGAAATTTTCCAATCGTAACTTCTTTAGCTTCATAGATCGGCGCAACTTTGTAGAGCGCCATGGTCTTTTCTTGTAAACGAGTTTTAGGATCGAAATCGTTAAGTCGTTTTACATCGTAAAACGAGTCATCAAGAAGCTGAATGGTATTATTAAAAGCAAGTTCAAGTGCCTCTTGACCTTGATCTTTAAAGACAGCGGCCATCATCGCTTCGAAAGCATCAGCTAGAGCCCCACCAGATAAGTAGTTTTTATCAATAAACTCGCCTTTACCGACAATGAGTAAGTCTTGAAGACCAAGGCATTTTGCTAACTCAGTAAAGCTGATCTCATTAACGAGGGCCGCTCTTAGTTTAGAAAGATCCCCTTCTGGCAGATGATTGAATTTCTCAAACAACGTTTTACTAACGATAGCGCCAACCAAAGAATCACCTAGAAACTCGAGGCGTTCATTACTATTAATGCCTTTATCTTTGGCATCATTCATAAAAGAGCGGTGAATTAAGGCCTTTAGAGGCCACTCATAGCTTCTAAAAGTCATTCCAAGCTTGGCTTCCAAGCTTGATAAGGCGTAAATGGTCTGTGGGAGTTGAGCCAGATTATGGAAAAAATGCGAAGCATCATTTGAACGTAAAACTACGTCCCTAGCGTTATTAAGGGCAAACTCAGTGAAGCTTAGCTTCGCGTTTGTTTGTAAGGTCGTCTTCTGCATATTATCCACGTTATTCGAATGTCTTGCCCTGTGTTAACACTGCTTTGGCGTAAGAGCAAGTCTGAGTGTTTAAGTTGTCGTCTAGCCATGAAATAGCTACACTTAGGCTCGAAAAACCCCCTAAACCTGTGAAAGATTTACTATGTCTGAGTTTATTTATGGCCAATACTGATCTTGAGCAAACGGCTAACTCCGAGACTCTTCCAAGCCCAAAAGACTTAGGAGCCTGGCAGTCACTCTTTTTTTCTGACCTAAAAAGTAAAGGCCGAAGTCTTAATACGCTAAAAAACTATAAAACAGATCTAGATTGCTTTAACACTTACCTGACTCAATCAAACCTTAGGCCTGATCTGTCACGCTTTGGTGTTCAAGACGTTCAAGCATACGGTGCTTATCTTGATCAACGTTACACTTCTGATAATTCTCGCCGAAGACGCGTTCAAGCTTTAAGGTTATTTTTTGATTTTCTAGTTGAGAATCAATTGTTCTCTCATAATCCTGTACGTAAGCTTCCTACCTCTCCCAAGTTTTTAGATGTTCCAAGACCTACTCCTTTTTCTGAAGTTAAAACACTTTGGGAATATCTATTGGCAGAAGAAAAAGCACCAGAAAATTTAAATCGTTTAATGGCGCTTAGAAATCAAATCGTCGTTTTAATGATTTATGGTGCTGGCTTAAAAGTGTCTGATCTTTCAAGTCTTAAGTATCAGCGATTATCACTTAGCTCAGAAAATCCAAGAGTACTGATCGAGCATCCAAAGCGAGATCCATATAGTATTCCGCTGCCTGAAGTTTTTATTGATGTTTGGAAACGTTATGAAAAAGCCTTGGCAATTGAAAAAGAAAGATCAGGCATTAGCTTTGATGAAATTCTTTTTGCTGCCAACCCACACCGAATACTTGCGGGAGGCCTTTCGGCCCGAGGGATGGAAGTTATTTTTGAAGATATCCGCAGGAAGCTAATGATTACCCTTACGCCTAAATCATTAAGACAAGCTTGTATCTTTAAATGGCTTAAACAAGGGCTTAACGATACAACCATCAAAGATTGGTTAGGTGTTGCCCCTTCATATTCATTAAAGCCTTATAGAGAAAGTTTAAAAGACCATATTTATGGAGACGAATTCTTAAAAGAATTATGGCTTCATCAACAACGTAGAAGATCTGGGAGTGAACGTTGAAGCTAATGATTAAATTATTTTTTACTCTTGGTATGTTGTCGGCTTGTTCTTATCTCGTTCACCCAATTGCTGGCAATTTCAATGACGATCCAGAGCAAGCCAAGCTTGATCTGTCTCCTGCGGCGAAGAAAATTCTCGATCAAACATTTGAAGATCTAGACCCTGAGTGCTTAGTCGATGTTCACGTACACGCTGTGGGAAACGGAGAAGAAAATTCAGGTAACTGGGTTAATGAAGACATGGCTTCTATCTTTGCTCCTTATAAAAAACTACAATTCAATGTTTACTTGTCTGCATCGGGAATCTCGGACCTTGATCATGTTGAAAGCCAATATAATAAAAGATTATTAAGCCTGCTTGAAAGTGAGCCTCGTTACGGCAGAATCTTTTTATTAGCTTTTGACTGGCATCGAAATGAAAAAGGTGAAATTCAAAAAGATCACTCTAGCTTTCATATCGATAATGACTACGTCATGAAAGTCGCCCAAACGTCAAAACGTATCCTGCCTGCAATTTCGATTCACCCAGATCAACCGGACGCGATTGAGCAATTAGAAAAATATGGCAAAGCTGGCGTAAAACTCATGAAATGGCTTCCCAATGCCATGAGAATTGATCCTGCCGACCCAAAGCATGAAGCTTTTTATAAAGTCATGAAAAAATATAACATCACTTTGCTTAGCCATGCCGGTGTAGAAAAAGCTGTTGAAGGTGAAATCTATCAAGAACTTGGAAACCCTCTTCGCCTACGCTACCCACTCTCCCTTGGTCTTAATGTCATAGGCGCACATGCTGCTAGTCGTGGTGAGTGTATTGATATGGATGATCCAAAAAAGCCGCACGTCGATTGCTTTGATTTATTTTGGCGAATGTTTAATGAAAAGAAATTTGAGAATAATTTCTTTGCCGACATTTCAGGCCTAACAATCCATGCCAGAGTTGGAAAGCCATTAGACGTTTTACTTGAGCACCCAGAGTTTCACCACCGTCTGATGAATGGTAGCGACTACCCTCTTCCTGCGATCAATATTCTTTATCGCACATCACAATTAGAAGACCTTGGTTACTTATCAGAAGATGAAGCTGATGCTCTTAATGAAATCTATAAATTTAATCCAATGGTTTTTGATCTGGCGATGAAGCGAACGCTTCGTCATCCTAAAACAGGCCAAAAGTTTTTACCAAGCGCTTTTTTAATTCCAAAGTCACTAGGTTGTTTTAAAACCAACTAAGAACTTCTCGACCTAGTTTATATCCAAGCCATGATAAAACGCAGCCAGCGCTTAGGTTCACCAAGCGCATGGCCTTTGGTTTAACTAGAAGAGGACTCATCACTGATGATAGGTTTGCCAAGGCAAAAAACCACAACATCGAAAAGAGACTAGCCCCTAGTCCAAAAAAGAGCCTATCTTGAAGCGCTGAATGTTTAGAAGCATAGCCACCAATTAAAACGAGGGTATCAAGATAGACGTGAGGGTTTAACAAGCTAAAGCCGAGAGTTAGCATCAGTGCTTTTTTTAAAGAAATAGTTTTATTGGACTTTAATTTAGAAAGAGATGTTGCACCAAAAGCTTCATAAAGTTTTCGAAGTCCATAAAAAGCCAGAAAAGCAACGCCAAGAATTCCAAAAATAATTTTTAGAGTTGGAAAAGCAATAAATAAAGTCGCAGCTCCAAGCACACCAAATAAAATAAGAATCAAGTCACAAAGCGAACAAATAAACGCTACAAACTGATGATGAGATCGACTTATGCCAGATTCTAAAACAAAAATATTTTGAGCTCCAAGACCTAGGATTAATCCGGCTTGTAAAAAGAAACCTTCGAAAAAGAAATTCATCAATATTATTTAAAAGGAATAAGTGGCAGAAGAGTAAAAGGAATCATTGGATCTAACATAATTCCAAAAGGAATAAGATTTTGGCGATTGAATAAGTTCCATCCCTATACCTAGCGAAAGATGTTTATCAATATTCCACCATGCATCTTGTTTAAGAACGATATCTTTTAAAACTGTATCATATTTCCAGTCGCCGCTAAGCCCAAGAGCATCATTAAAGCTGTGTTTAAGATAAACACCAACGGCTCTTTTCCATTTAGGTTTTGTACCTAGAATATCTTCTTCTTTGACTTCGCCTTTTAATCTCTCAATGCCATTTAAAGAAATAGTAGAGATTTTATTATCCCAAACAATCGCTGCGCGGGCATAAGCTTCATCATAATAGTTAGGTTGAATTTTTAAGGATTCAAATTTAAATCCATCATCACCTTTTTTGTCTGGCTTAATATTAACGTAACCTGCTTGAAAACTTGAATTCTCACTCATTTGAGTAAAGAAGACTGCTCCTGCCACCTGGTGGTGGTTAACAAAAGGTCTAGCACGTACATAGGCGCGCTCCACTGTGTCTTGCTCATAGTATCCTGTCGCATTAATTCTAAGTGTATTTTCTGGCTTCCAGGCATAGTGCGCTGACATCCATGAACGCTTACCTAAATCAACTTTAACTCTCCCACCTACTGCTGGTTGAAGTAAAAGATTTTTATAAGCAGGAATTTCCAAATCATAATAGATTGGAATTTCTACACCTTGAAGCCCAGCAGATCTTGGAGGAAGCTTGGCCCACGGGTTTGAGCTTACAATACGTCCTTCTTCAACACTCAATGATGGATTGAGCTGTGGAATGTGAACAAAAGAGCCAAAGATTTCGCCGCGAAAGTTACTAAAATTTCTCGTAAGCCTAAGCGCCATAATTCCTTCTTGATCTTGTTCGAGAAGGTTAAAACCGCGTTGAGCGTTGAGATTTCCTAAATTCCAATATTTTTCCGTTGGGTCCCAATCTAGAATACGTCTACCAAAACTAAGGTTTGAGCTACCCATATGATAATCGACATAAAGTTCGCCGGCACTCAACATGGCCGTACTAGACTTTGCATCCGGGTAAATACGAAGATCAACGTCAGCTACTAATAAGAAGCGACCTGATTCTTTTTTGGTTAGGTATGAGAAATCGACCCACTGAGAACCTGCGCCATCAAGTTGAGGTTCATTTAAAAACTGAATATTTCCGTAAGTAATCGAACCTTTCGACCAAGACTTAGAACAAAAAAATGAGGTCAAACAAACGAGAAATGAGCAGACGCAACGACGCTCGCTCAAAACTTTGATGCTTCTTAATAGTGACCTGCATGTAACAATCAGCGTCTTAATCATCCAGTCCATTTTAGCGTTAAGACTCAATGCTATCTAAAAAAAATGAATGTGAGAAATAATTCCCTATACTCTTTCAATTTTTCACGGTTTTGCAGCGACTTAACTCATTGCGCATTTTTAATGTCCATCAGAAATCACAAATTCTATTCATGACAAAGAGTGTCTTTTTCTATAAGTTGAGCCTCTATTAGTTGGAGAATCCTATAATGAGCGTTGATTATACTCACGTCGATCATGAACAAATCCATCGTGACCGTGCCAGAAAAATTCTAAAAGCCCATCCTGAGGTGCGAACACTTTTGGGGCCCAACCCTTGGACCAGTGTTTTTATTTTCTCTTTAGTTTTTATTCAGATTTCTACAGGTTATTTATTAGCAGATAAACCGTGGTGGTTGATTCTTATCGTAGCTTACGCGCTTGGTGCTTTTATCAGTCATGGTCTTTATGTTTTAGTTCATGAAGTTTGTCATAACCTTGTTTTTAAAACACCTTGGATTAATAAACTTTTAGGTTTTTTATGTGATGTCGGTATTGGTTTTCCAAGTTCAATCAGTTTTAGCAAATACCATATGATCCACCATGCTCACTTAGGTGAGTACGATTATGACCCCGACATTGTGGCTTATTGGGAAGGAAGACTGATCGGAAATAAGACTTGGAGAAAGGCTTTATGGCTTTGCTTCTTCTTTCTTTCTCAGGGCTTTACTCGTACACCAAAAGTTAAAAATACAAAACTGATGGATGGCTGGGTGGCAGCTAATATGATCAGCGTTTCCCTTGTTTTATTGGCCATTGGTTTTTTTATAAACTGGTGGGTCATCGGCTATCTTTTATTTTCAACTTTCTTTGCTCTTGGCCTACACCCTCTAGGCGGTCGATGGCTTCAAGAACATTATGTTTTCGAAGAGGGACAAGAGACTTATTCTTATTACGGTCCACTCAACTGGGTTGGGTTTAATATTGGATATCATAACGAGCATCATGATCTTATGAATATTCCATGGAATAGAACTCCAAAACTTAGAAAAATGGCTCCTGAATTCTATAACAATTTAGTGATTCATAAATCACTAACAAAGGTCGCTTGGGACTTTATTACAAAGCCTGAGATGTCGCCGTTTTCTAGAATTGTTCACCCATCTAAAAATAAGGCTAAGGCTTAGCTTTAGCCTGTTGTGGTCTGTCGCCAACAGGAAGACCGAGGTCATGGTCATGTTCCCAGCGATCAAGAGCTAGCTCTTCACGTTCAATACGATAGAACTCAAGGTCGTTATCGATCTCATCCAAATTTTGACCAAGCTCGCGCTGCAGTCGAATCTGATCTGCTTTTTTTGAAAGCAACTGATCCAGGGCTTTTTGCTTTTGCGATTGCATTTCTGCAATACGACGGTCGTACTCTGCTGCCACTTGAACTTTTTGTTGCTCGAAACTCCAAACGAAGCGATTGATACCATTGAGTTGAGTGAAAAAATCTTTTCGTCTTCTTAAAAGCAACACTCTAAACAAGCTAGCATCACGTACACGTTGTGCTAATTTTTCAGAAGTCATTCTAAGGCGTGACCCTCTTCTAAAATAAGCATCTCTGCGCCAACAAGTTCTAATATCTTCAACGTAAATAACAAAGAACTCTTTTTCAACATCGCGAACATAAGCACGGCATGGATCATCTGAGTCATCTGATCCTTCAACATGAAAGGAGATATAGTCACCGACTTTAAAGAATCGCACGTTTTTAGTTTCACTTTCAATTTTGTAAATTTGCCCAGTTGGATCTTTGTCTGTGACACGACCAAAGAACCTTGAATAATCGAAACCTGGATCAAAAAACGAATCAAATTCTTGCTTATAATTGATCGTTGCACCTAGTAAATCAGACTTACCTGCTTGAATCGTTAAAGGCGCCGCAAAAGATTGCCCAAAACTGATCAAAATGAACATGACTATTAAAGTTAGTTTCATAGACTTATTATCTCTTCGCGTTGACGAAAACCCAAGCATAAAATTCTTAGGAAAAACTTGTCGAGCCGCCTTTGGGGCGATAAAAACTAAGAAACAATTTAAACGCTGGAGACTATATGCAATTTTTCTTAGATACAGGTGATATTGATGAGATTACCAAAGCGTCTCAGTGGGGTTTAATTGACGGGGTTACTACGAACCCAAGCCTTATCGCTAAAACTGGTAGATCGCAAAAAGATGTGATCACCGATATTTGTAAAATTATCGATGGCCCTATCTCTGCTGAAGTTATTTCAACTGACAAAGAAGGTATGATTAAAGAAGGCGCCGTTCTAGCAGAAATGCACCCAAACGTTGTTATTAAGCTCCCTCTTACAGAAGCTGGAATCAGTGCCTGTAAGTGGTTTAGCACTAATGATATTAAAACTAATGTCACTCTTTGCTTTTCAGCTAACCAAGCTCTTTTAGCTGCTAAAAATGGCGCGACTTATATCTCACCATTCATTGGAAGGCTCGATGATATTGGCCAAGACGGCATGCAACTCATTCATGAAATTCGTGCAGTCTATGACAACTACGGATACCCGACTGAAATACTTGCAGCTTCAATTCGCCACACTATGCACGTTCATCAATCAGCCTTAGCAGGTGCTGATGTTGCTACAATGCCGTATTCAGTTATTAAAGCCATGTTTAATCATCCACTTACAACAAGTGGTCTTGAGAAATTTTTGGCCGATCACCAAAAAGCGAATAAGTAAAAATAAAGTCTGAGCATTTCATTTTTTAGCGGAAGTTTTTTCCTGATATCCCGATAAGACATACGAACCTTGTCGGGCAGGAATTTTTGCGCCAAATAGTATTTTCAACAATGCTTGTTCTTCTTTCTGCTTGTATGCCGAAAGTTGAGGAAACCAAAGTCAATCTTGTCCCAAGAACTCAAGGTGGATCAACTCAACTTGTTGGCCGCTGGTCAAATGCAAATTTAACAACTCCATTAAACCTAGATATTTCAACTTCATTTGATGGCGAATTTGTCGGCGCAGATATGGACGCCGATGGACATAATCCAATTGTTCAGGCGATGAAATCATGGAACAACGCTCACCCTACAGTGAACTTCTTTGCTATTCCTGGAAATACTATTGCTAACAAAGATAACTCGGATCTGAGTACATACCGTGATGGCACTCTTGGTATTTATCGTTCAGACGGATGGTTTACAGGAATTAGCTCTGGCACTATCGCGATTACTCAATTTTATGGCTATATAAGAAATAGCGGAACTTCTAGCGCTTATATTGATCTAACTCACGCAGATATTATTGTGAACTACCGTGATCATAATTTTAGTACAGCACCAAATTCATTTGAATTTGATATTCAAACAGTGATCTTGCATGAGCTTGGACACTTTATTGGTCTAAAACACCCTGATGATTATTTCATTCCCGCCGTCATGCAATCAACACTTGCTCAAGGCGAACAAAAAAGAACTCTTCTGGCTTATGACACAAACTCTTTAATTACCAATTACAACGGCTATAGCCCTAACCTAACCATTCAAGCAGCAGCAAAAGCTCGTGCTGATCAAAGAGATGATGATCAAGAAGTTAGAGGTATCTTTGAATTAAAAGCTAACGGTGAATGTTATCACTTTTTGAATGACAAGTTTGTAGAAGCTCACTAGATCCCTAAACGGATGAAGCCCGCGCAAAACGCAGGCCTCTTTCCCCCAAACAAGATTCGTGCCTATTTGACGACAGGAAAATTGTTCATAGGGACAATATGGCCCTAACGAGGTCTCGTCAGGCCGGTGTGAACTTATTACATTAGAAATTCAAACCACTTTGAAGGCAGCTTAATCGCGTTCATGATTTTTAGATGTGACTCACTAGCATGTCCCCAGTAATCGGCGGTCTCATTATTGGCATCAACAGCTTCTTCTTTCTTTATAATTTTGTATGCTTCTTTCATGCGTTGATCAATATTACTTTTTAAAATTGCTGTAAGTTCAGGACTGCCTTCACAGAAAACACCCATCTCCAGATTAAAAAAGTCAGAACGATTATCAAGGTTATATGTTCCAATAAAAAAGTCTTCATCATCATAAACTTGAGTTTTGGAATGAACTCCCCATCTTGCCTTAGAAATTTTTTCACTTAGAACTTCTGTTTCTGGATAGAATTTCGAATTATGCATCCAAATATTCATTCCCTTTTCATTCCATTCAGGGGCAATACGATAAAAATTTGCGGCCACATAAAAAGCATCAGTCGAACCAAGACTATTGGTATAGGCCGTAATTGTTTTTCCTTCTTGAAGTAAGCGATCAAACTCTGCGGTCGTCTTATCGTTAAGCATGAAATAAGGACTTACGATGGTGAAGCTTTTTTCGACCCTTGCGAGTCTATTCATTAAAACTTGGTGAACCATACGATTCTGTTCAAAATAATCAACACCAAGACCTTTATCTGGCTTATCTGAAACAAAAGTGAATTTAGGGCAAACGATTGGAGCATGAACATCTCTTAGTACTTTCATACCAAAAGCATATACATCATGCCTGCGTCTTTCTAGGTCTCGATCTGTTTGTAGAAAATCACGAGCCTCACGTTGACGTCTGCGGTGAACACGCATTCGCAAATCAGGTCTTCGAGCGGCTGCTGTAGCGTGATTATCATGAATTTGTCTTGGATCAGGCATTCTTGCGATTTGAACCATTCCAGATTCCCAAACAGCGTCAAAGCTATCACCCATCGCCTTAGCACCAGAGCCTTCAATCCATATATCTCTATCTAAGAAATTATACTCTTCATCAAGATCAAAATAATCATCACCAATATTACGTCCACCAGTGATCGCTTGCTTTTTATCAGTCACTAGAATTTTTCGATGTGTTCTATATTGTTGGGCAAGTGGACCAAGTGAAGCGTTATAATAACGAATTTCAATTCCAAGTCGTTTCAATTCTTCGGCGTAGTATTCATCAAGCTCTAAAACAGTAAATGATTTATCAATAATAATTCGAACTTTAACTCCGTCTCTGGCACGTTTAACAAGTTCGGTTAAAAGGATGCGACCTGAAAGATCTAACTCCCAGATAAAATATTCAATATCAATTGAGGACTTTGCCGCTCTAACCATTTCAATACGTTTAGCAAGTGAAGCAATCCCACTATTTAAAAGCTGTAGTTTATTAGCGTTTTCCCACTTACCGTCTTTAAAACTAGCAATGCTTTGAGCATAGAATGGGTATTCAAGCTGAGCATAAGCATTAACTGTAAAAACAAAGAATAGAATGAACTTAAAAAATTTCATAAGAAATTATAAAGCAATTTTCATGCCTAAAAGATCGCATAAAATAACGCTAAAACTGTCAAAAGTTTAGACGGCCGCCCAAGAGTCTATTCATAAAGCGATGTAACTAACCTTATAAAGACTCATAAAATTAGGCACATTTTTTGCTATAAAAAACAGTAACTATGTCATGGAGACGTCCGATGTGGACTAAAAAATTGAAGAAACTCAATTGTATTCTTGCACTTTCATCATTAATAGTAACGCAGCCAAGCTTTGCAGATTGGATGGATAAGCAGATGTTTAGTATCAATCCTTCGATACAACTTTATGGACCAATTCAAGGAACTGTCTCTTCTAAAGAATATAAAACCAAGATTCTTAGAATTATTTTGGAAGAAGCCCATGAAAAAGCTCGTGAATATCTTCAAGTTGGAGATTTTGAAGGCTATTGGGGTTTCATTATAGCAGCACTTACGGTTCCACTTCACGAAGGTGGAAATCTCCATTTTAGAAAAGTTGAAAACGATGGAAAAAAGTGTCAGGATCGCTCAAACTCAGGTTCAATTTTTTCTTCATCTACAAAGTATACAAATGTTTTTAATCGTATCTTTAAAAATGTCTCACCTGTCGCACTACCTGATTGTAATGTTTTAAATCAACAGGAATTCCTTTATCAACTGCTTCATGGACATGACGGTTCCGATTTAGGCATTATGCAGGTTAATTTGTACTGGCATGAGCGAAACTATCTTGCTGTTGGAGATTGGAAAAGTGTTAGAAAAACAATTCGCTACGGACTTCAATTAGTTAAAAATGGGTACAGTGGCGTTTATAGAAATTCAAATCGCTATAGTTGCGTTCAAAGTAGCAATGGAATCAGTTATGATAATCTTATTAGGGCCTCATGGTCTGGGATTTATAACTCAGGTAATCTTTCTTCAAGTTGTCGATTTGCCAATCCAAATAGTGATTGGGCGCAAAATGATATTAACTTCAAAAATAGCTTAGAAAAAATTAAATCTCTTGATGAGAGTTCTAATAGAAATCGTTACTACAGCGTTAACGCTACGGAAGATCAGGTTTTAGGTCAAATTGTTGAACATTACAAAAATAAAACTCAATCAGCTGCAATTCTTACAAACTATCTTCTTAATGAGCGTGTCGCAGGAACAGATCAAGTCCAACCACTTTTAGGTGCGATATCAGATACACCAGTAGTTACAGATCCTGTTGTCGATGAACCAACAACTCCAGTTGTTGTTCCAAGACCTCCAGTTACAAATATTGCTCGTAGAGAATTTGTTCCTGAAAGAGTATATGAAGTTACGGCAACCTCATTAAACTTTAGAGACGGACCTGGCACACAGTTCAACGACTGCGGTAACCTGCCAAATAAGACAGAGGTTATAGCTAAAGCGGTTCAAGGTGATTGGTTAGAATTAGTAGAAGATGAAAGCCTAGCTTATTACTATGAATCGAATCATAAATGCGGCTCTGGTGTTAAGTACGCTCATAAAAATTTCCTCGCTGATAAAGGACCATTATATGATGATCCAGAAGTCATTGTTGTAGTTGCTCCATTGCCTACGCCAACACCTGTTGTCGTCGTTGAACCAACTCCAGTTGGTTCAGATCAAGTTCAAGACCTAAGAAAAATGGGAAGAGCAAAGGGCTGGGCAAAAGTAAGAGAGGACAGACCTAGCGGTTATACGATGGCGCCGGCAACGGGACAAGTCATTGGACCAGCAGGACAAGAGCTCATCATTGCAGAAATAGTTTGGAACAGTTCAAATTCTACACATCCTTGGTATAGAATTGATTCACCTGTAAAAGGTTGGGTTTACGGCCAGTATATTGAACTCGTGTCCGAGGAATAAATTTTGAGAAAAAAAGCACTAGTCATTTGGATCATCATCATTGCAGGGTTGTTCGTCTGGACAACCCTTAGAAGAAAAAATATCGATGAAGATAAAAGAGCGCAAGTTGCTCAAAATGAGAATTCAATTCCATCGAATCAGTCTGACAACGCGATTGATTCTAATGCGAACCCGTTCCCGACAAGTGTTTCAAAAAAACCTACTGCTTTAATAATCGCTGAAATAAAAGATGTGAATGTTTCTCCTGAGCAACTCATACAAAAATGGAAAAACGACTCGCCTACTTTAATCCAAGCATTGGCTGAAGATTCTAAACGACTTACAGAATGTTTAAAGAAAGATCTATGCGGCGAAGTTGCATCGTCCGATCAGCCTTACTTTGATAAAATGAATACTCCCTCTCATGCCTTGCTAGAACATGAACTCACCACACTAGTCTTTCTTCAAGAAGCGGGTGAACTTAAAGTAAATCAACTCTCCAGCGAACTTTTGATGGAAATGCTTGATATCGAAAATGAATCAATTCAAAGAATGGCCTTAGAGTTAAAGCTTAGTGGTGATATAGATGATCAAACTTATGAAAAGCTATTAAATAAAACACCGTCTCTGTTGCCGCAAGCTTCTGCAAACTCATTATCAATGCTGGCCAAAGAGAGTAAAAAATCAAATGAACGTCGCGAGCAGTTCTTGCAAACAGCTGAATCATTATTAAAGTCTTCTGATCAAAGTAAAGCTGTAGAGATGGCGAAAAGGGTTCAGTATTTTGGTGCAGATAAGATTGAAATTGAGCGCCTAGCCAACTCGACTTGTGGGCTTTTACCGCAAAATAAAAAAGCAGCTCAATACCATATATCAATAGCGGCCGAAGCCGTTGGGGCCAATCTTAGTTTTAACTGCCAATAATAAAAAAGCCCCCAAAAATGGGGGCTTCCTAAAAAAACAATTTCAAATGTATTATTTTGTAACTGCTTCAACGATTGCTTTGAAACCAACCGCATCACGTGCAGCGATCTCAGAAAGCATCTTACGGTTAAGGTCTAGACCTTTAGCGCGAAGCTTACCAATAAATTGAGAGTACGAAATACCTAGTTCACGAGTTGCTGCATTAATACGAGCAATCCAAAGCTGACGCATATCACGCTTTAATAAGCGACGTGAAATGTAAGCATAATGAAGTGCGCGCTTTACTGTTTCAGCAGTGTGGCGGTACTTGGTTCTACGGTCAAAGTGAAAGCCTTTAGCAAGCTTAAGAACTTTGTTACGACGACGACGGGCTTTAAAGCCTCTGCGGACACGAGCCATGAAAAATCTCCTTAACGATTACTGGGGGCTATTAACACTTGAAACCCAGAGTCCCGGAAAAGGGTTAATAAAAACCTACGCGTATGGTAGGCAACGTTTTAATTGCTTAATATCACTCTCATGAACGTAATCAGTTTTTACGTTACGAGCTTTTGACTTGCTTGATTTTGGAGCAAGTAAGTGGCGTAGGTTTGCACGCTTACGCTTAAATTTATCTTTACCGACAGGCTTAAATCTTTTAGCTACTGCACGACGGGTCTTCATTTTAGGCATTGATAACTCCTAACTAACTTATCATTCGAAAAAATTAACGGTGATTTCTATCAAGCCAAGCTAGCTTTGCAAAGCAAAATCACCGTAATTTCATAATTATTACTATGAATTTGCGTTTTCTTGCTTTTGAGCCGCTTTAGCCGCTTGTTGTTTAGCTTTTTGACGAGCCTGGATAAGCTTTTTGTCTGGAGCAATAATCGTTATAACGCGGTTACCCATAAACTTAGGATCAGACTCTACAATTGCGCCATAGGTTTCAACAGTCTTGATGATGTTTCTAAACTTCTCAAGACCAGCATCTTTATAAGCCATTTCACGTCCACGAAACTGCATTACCATCTTAACCTTATCACCTTGCTCTAAGAACTTTTCAGCTCTTTTAAGCTTAGTTTCAAGATCATGAGTTTCAATATTTGGACGAAATTGAATTTCTTTTAATTGAATAACTGCTGACTTTTTACGTGCTTCATTTTCTTTCTTTTGAAGCATGTATTTAAATTTACCGTAGTCAATAAGCTTAACAACTGGTGGCTTTGCTGTTGGTGATACTTCAACCAAATCAAGTCCTAGTTCCTGTGCAATAACTCGAGCTCTGTCGATGGTAACAACGCCGTAGCCTTCTCCACCTTCATCAGAAATCAATCTACATTCTGGAATTCTAATCTGCTCATTTACACGTGGACCCTTTTGCGTTGGAGCCCTTAAACTACCCTTATTATCTGGCTTAATAACACACCTCCAAAAAGCCGGTTTGAAAAACAAAACTACTAAATCTATGAAATAACATAAGCACTATATCTTAAAAAGTTAAAATTGACGAACTGGTCCGATCAAAAAACATATAGGCCAGCCATTCACTTTTTAAATGATCAATCGTTTTAAAATCCGTTCGAAGTCGGATTTCAAAATGAGTAAAATCGCCATAATTTATAGGAAATTCAGTAGGTTGGAAAGTTCTAATCAACTCGGACGAGTTATCAAAGATATCAGAAAGGTGTGTATCATAAGAGCAGTCAATTTTAAATGCACCACAGCAACGATCAACTGCATCATCTACAAATAATTCAAGAGGCGCCGATTCATGATCAGAAACGAAGCCAGTGATCTCTCTGTAGATTTTAATTTTATCATTATTTTTTTGGAAAATAACATCAGAACTCGCCAGAGATAGAGAGTTTGATGTGTGAATAAATTCATCAATCCTAGCTAGACCTTCTTGCCAAAAAGATGAAGAACAATTCGTCCCTAAATTTCTTGAGTTTCCAGAGGTAAAAAAGTTTAACGCCTTATCCATTATGATTTAATCAGTGTCATTAACTCTTGTCTTGTTTTACCGTCAACCAGGAATGTACCTCTTAAAGACGAAGTCACCATTACTGAGTTTTGCTTTTCGACTCCACGACAGGTCATACAAAAGTGCTTACTTTCAATCACACATGCGGCGGCTTTTGAGTTTAGATTATCCATAATGGCTTTGGTCACTTGATTACCAATACGCTCTTGAACTTGTAGCCTTCTAGCATAAATTTCAACAATACGTGCAAGCTTAGAAATACCAACGACTTTATCTCTTGGAATATAAGCAACATGTGCCTTGCCAACAAAAGGTAGCAAGTGATGCTCGCAAGTTGAATAGAATTCAATTTCTTTTAATAGAATGATTTGATCATGAGGAATGACATCATCTTCGCTAAACGTTGTAAGAATATCTTCTGGCTTTTGAAGATAGCCACCGTAAAGCTTATCCCAGCTTTTAACGACTCTATTTGGAGTATCAGCTAGGCCTTCTCTATTCGCGTCTTCACCAAGGTATTCAAACATGGCCTTGATCATCGACTTAACTTTTTCTTTGTCACCAGGAAACTGCTTTTCACTACTCATCTAGGACTCCACGACTCTTATGTTTAAGGCCAATTTATCGATGAGATCGTTTTCGTACTTTTTGAGTAAAAGAGCAAATTTATCATGTTCGACAATTGTGTATAGGCCGTCGATATTATCGATCACACCCATTTGTTGGAAATACGTCATTGAACTTTTAGCGATAGCGATAGAAAAGCTCTCTTTATACTTTACTACTCGCCCTAAATTTCTAAGTTCATCTAAGGTTTCTTTCATTTTTTTAGTGTATGTATCGTATTTGAATCCTTGAGGATTCTTAGAGTGAAGTTCTTTCATGGCAACCATAGCACCATAATAAGCTTCATTAATCGTGCTACAGACTCTGGAGAACACACCGAGATTGGCAACGATGGCGTAAAGCTCTTTTCTTGAAAGCTCAAGGCAATCTTCAAGCGACTTCACTTCCCTTCCAATACAATCAGAAATAACTTTTAAGGTCTTTAAAAAGAACTCATGAACGGTTGGAAGATAAAATTCTTGTTTTAACTGAGCACGCTGGGCCAAAAAGAATGATTTAAGGTCTTCAACGGTATTGATTCTACCATTGAACATATTAATCCATGCACCAGTGATAACCCAAGGGACAAGGAAATGATGAAGAATGGTATTTTTGAAATAGAGAATTTCTGTGCGACTTTCTTCTTTGATCGAATAAAACGGATGACTTGTACCATCGTTTCGACCAATTAATTCAATCTTTTTATTGCCAACTAAAATATCCATGGCGCGACCAAGTGCCGCTTCAAAGTTTTCACAATCAAGAGAACTTGTGACCGGTATATCAAACTTTTTACAATGAGTGATCACAGCTTTTGCTTTAGCGATAATATCACTCCATAGGAGCGCCCCCTGCGGTTCATCGAGGAGAACTAAAGCCAGTAGTGACGTAGGCGTCACCATCATATTGCGTCCAACTTCTCTAAAACATTTGAAGGCTAAGTTTTGAGTTTGTTTTTTAAGCTCCTCAGCTGGCTCTTTGACCATATCGATTGGTTTTCCAAGATTGATATGAACTGATCCAAATTGATAAGCAAAAAGCTTAAACAGGCCAAACAGCTGACCCGTTGATTCTTTTTTCTTCTTGCCACCACTAAGCTCTCTGGCAAGTGACTTTTGCTCTGGAACATATTCGTGAACGATAGATACAGGAAGAAATATCAGTGGTGTTTTTTCGCCTTGATCACTTAAAACGTTATGCGCTTCAATCAGCATTTGATAGAGGCCATAACGTGGAGGAAGAAGCTTTCCAGTTCTTGAACGTCCACCTTCAAAGAAAAACTCAATTGGTTTTTTCTCTTTCAAAAGATAATACAAGTAGGCTTCGAGCGTTAATTTATAAGTAATATCATTTGAAAAACTACGGCGGATAAAAAAGCAGCCAGATTTTCTAAACATCGTTCCGATTGGAAAGATATTTAGATTAATCCCGCCGGCAATATAGACAGGAAACCCATACTTTTTAAAAACTTGGTAGTTGATGGCTAAATAATCGGCATGACTTTGGTGGTTAGGAACGAGTACAACCGAGCCTTGCTTAGTAAGCTCTTCGAGGTTGACGTCCCCTTCATTAAAATTGATGCCATCATAAAGTCTTGGAAGAGCAGCATCGAGCATTTTCTCCATCGACTTAATATAAGTTGGTGAAAAATCCGCCGCGATCTCTTTAAGACATTTTAAAGCCCGTTCTTTTTCGGCTTTGGAGTTATCGCGTGAATCAATTCTGTCTTTTAACTTCGGATAGGACAGGACAACTTCTTGTAATTCAGTCACGCGAGAAAATCTCCAGTATTACTGCTTCAAACCATGCGGACGAGATTCCAACATGCCTGAAGTGTTCATTTCCATAAATAATGCATTTTCTCTCATCGCAAGAATACTATCAACGCCTAGGTAGGTCATTCCCGAGCGAAGCCCTCCAGTGAGTTCTGAAATCACTTCAGCAACTGGGCCTTTACAAGCAATACGAGTATCAACGCCTTCAGCTGCCATGCCTTGAGGAAGCTCACCTCTCCAAGAAACTTGAGCGGCTTTAGACGCCATTCCACGGTAGGCTTTTGTACCGCCTTTAAGTTCACCTGGAGTTTCTAGAGTTCCAGATAAGAGAGAGCCTGCCATCACAGTGTCTCCACCAGCACAAAGAGCTTTAACAATGTCACCAGAGGTTTTTAGACCACCGTCAGCAATAACTGGAACACCATGAGCTGTCGCTTCACGAGCACATAACGCAATCGCTGTTAACTGAGGCACACCATGTCCCGTAATAATACGAGTCGTACACATTGAACCTGGGCCAATACCAACTTTAACAGCGTCAGCACCACGATCGATCATGCGTCTTACCCCATCAGGAGTGGCAACGTTGCCAGCGATGACATCAATATGTGGATATTTATTTTTAATATACTCAAGCGTATCAAGCATCATCACTGAATCGCCGTGGGCAATGTCAACAGTAAGAATATTAACGCCAGAATCAGCGAGAAGATCTGCACGACGCATGCCTTCTTCTTTAACACCAACTGAGGCTGCAACAGGAAGGTTTAAGCCTTTGGCGTCGATATGAGCGCGAACTTGTTTAACATGAAGAACTTGATCTTCAGGAGAAAGGAAACGATGAATGATACCCATACCACCAAGATCGGCCATGGCAATCGCCATTGTCGCTTCTGTAATTGTATCCATGTTGGCACTAATAACAGGGGTTGTTAGCGTATAATTTTTTGTGACTTTAGAGTTAAGTACTGGGTCACGGCGAGAAGTGACGGCAGAATGACGAGGCACCAAAAGTACATCATCAAAAGTTAAACCTTTTCCGCGAGACAAAATTCCTTGCCAGTCAAACATGAGTTCCATCATTACCTCAAAGCTTAAAAATTAGTATCAGCGTGCCAAACTATATAATTGAACTAAGCATTTGTCCTACAAAAATAAACAAAATTAGTTTTCAAAAGTAGAATAAATGCAAAGCATAATTCAGGAGGATTAGTCCCCTAAAAAGCCAGCAAAATAGATTGGCAGGATAATATAAAGAATGGTGTCGCGAACTAAGTAAAATAAGAAGAAATAGACGAAGGCTTTTGGGCTTTTAAGCCAAAGTTTTTCGATACCTAAAACCTGAGCTCTCTTACTCATAGAGATCATGAATTTTGATTTACCGTAGTGCTTTAGAAAAAATGAAATTCCACCATCGATCTTTTTATCAAAAGCCATAAAGGCAGCGTGTGGTACCGTATAGAACTTGGTCCATAGACGCTTAGCAAAAGAATCTTGTTTAGTAATCGAATTCATTAGACATCTTTTAGCAAAGACTACTTATTTTGGGGAGTAAAAGCGTAATAATTATTGGCCATACACTTTTGTGACACAAACAATGTGCTTTTTTGCTAAGTTACTGATTAATCATGATTGAAAAGCTTCGACTCCTCCATTTACCTGCTGACATCCCTGTCAGCAAAACACTAGATAGTGTTTTCGTTTTGGCGACCTGCCAAAGAACGCTGTTATTGGGAATTGATGAGTCAAAAACTATCGCTGAAACCAATCAACATATTTTAGATGATTTAAGTGGTGATCAAGCCTACGGTTTTTTACTTGAAACAATCTGTGGCCTGAAAAGCCAAGTGCTCGGCGAATATGAGGTCGTCGCGCAGTTTAAACAGGCTTATTCTGAATATATTCAAAATGATCAGCGCAATCCACAAATCATGCGTATCCTAGAAAAGCTTTTCAAAGACGCCAAAACAGTTCGCTCTTCTCACCTACTTGAAATCGGCTCTCATACCTACGGAGGACTTGCCAGAAAACTTCTGATCAAGCATTGCCCTGAACAAAAAGGCCGTGTACTTATTTTAGGTTCAGGAAAACTGGCGGAAGAATCCTTAAAACTTTTAACCAGAAAATTTGACGTCTACCTTTCAGCAAGAAATTTTGAAAGAGTTGCTACACTTCACGACCAGCACGGCATAAGACCAGTCGAGTGGTATTCTCCCCAACTCTACAAAGAATTTTCTCTCATCATCAATACAATCGGATCCCACGAAATAATTTATAACGAAGACTTTTTTTCAACTTGGGCCAACTGTCATGAGTACGCAAAGCGTGCCTTTATTGACTTAGGATCCCCAAGCGCGATTCATACGAACCTAGAAAATCATGACGGAATTTATCGCCTCGATGACGTTTTCGCTTATCAAGAAGAACTTGATGAACAAAAGAAAATGAAACTGGCAGATGCCAAGGCTGCGATCAGGGATTTAGTCGATCGTCGCACCGAGAGCTTGTCAACCAGCTCTATTTTAAAGACCAAGGATATGGAATTAGTCTAATGAATAAAACATGGAAGATTGGAACACGCGGCAGTTTACTCGCGTTAACTCAATGTCAGCAAACAAGAGAATTATTAGAGTCTAGAAGCGGCGAAAAATTTGAACTCGTTGTTATAAAGACTCAAGGTGATCAACAAACAGACAAACCTTTATGGCAACTTGAAGGTAAAGATTTTTTCACCAAAGAGCTTGATGAAGCCCTTTTGAAAAATGAAGTCGATCTTGTCGTCCATTCTTATAAAGATCTAGGCAGCGAAAGACCTCACGGGATTGAACTCGCTGCTGTGGTTGAGCGAAAGTATGGACATGACATCCTCCTTATTCCAAAGAAGAATATTGAAGCCTTAAAAGCAGGGACAATTAAAGAGCTTATCGTTGGCACCAGCTCTCCAAGAAGAATTACCAATTTAGAAAATCAACTCTCAAGTTTCGTGCCATCAAATCCAAAAGTTTCGACAAAGATGCTTCGAGGAAACGTTAATACACGTGTACAAAAACTTCAGGACGGTGATTATCACGCCATCGTTTTGGCCATGCCAGGACTAGAAAGACTGGCCCAAGGCAAAGAGTCTAAAATTGAATTGAAAAGATTAATGCAAGGCTTAGACTTCATGATCTTGCCAGCGTCAAAGTTTCCATGGGCGGCGTCACAAGGTGCTCTCGCCATTGAAATGAATAAAGATAATCCTAAGGCGAATGATTTAGCTAAAATACTTGGTACTGTTCATCACAAAGAAACTCAGGAAGCCGTTAAAAGAGAGAGAAAAGCCTTTAATCAGTACGGCGGCGGATGTCACCTCGCTGTTGGCGTTGCCGTCATCGCTTCAAAAGCTTGCTTCATTCACTCCCACCGAGGAGTCAAAGATGAACAATCAATTGAAGAACTTTATCTTGAACCTGCACCAAAAAAAGTCAAAGCCGTTAAAGTTTTTGAAGGAATGCCTCATCACGATAAGCTTTTAAAAAAGTCGCCAACAATGAATATCGAAGTTGATCTCAACGACAAAGATGTCTTTGCAACCTCTTCCAATGTTTTTGAGGCGCTCTCAAAAACTAATCAAAGCCGTGGTCTTTGGGCCGCCGGAACAAAAACATGGCAAAAATTAGCCAGTGCCAATCATTGGGTGAATGGTGCTGCAGATAGTCTTGGAGAAGATCAACTTAAAGAGTTTGAAAAATCAGAACTCCTTAAGATCATCAGAGGCAGTGACTTTAATTGGTTAGTTCTTTCAGCTGAGGATGCTTCTAGTCAATTAGGTCCGGTGGTAGAGACTTATACCCGTGAAACCCAGACGACGAGCTCAGAGTTCAAGAGGACAATTGAAGAAACCTCTGACTTTTTCTGGACAAGCTTTCCTCAATATCAAACATACCTGGAACATTTCCCAGGCATTCATGCTAAAAGACATTGGTGCGGCTTAGGCAAAACCTATGATGCTTTTGTCTCAGCCAAAATAGATGTGATACCTGTAAGTGGAATACTAGAATTTAGAAAAATGACACAAGCATAAAAAAGGATACAGTTTTGATCGATAACCATAGTGAACTCTTCGAACTATCAAAAAAAATTATTCCAGGTGGAGTTCACTCACCTGTTAGAGGTTTTAAAGGCCTACCTATGGCGCCACGCTTTTTTGAAAAAGCAGAAGGTGCCTACATCACAGATGTTGCAGGAAAAAACTATATTGATTTTTGCATGAGCTTTGGCCCTTTAATTTTAGGACACAGAGATCTCGACGTTGAGCGCGAGTTAAAATTCGCCCTTGAAAAAGGCTGGAGTTATGGCGCCTGTGAACCCTACTCTTTAAAGCTTGCTCAGTTTCTGGTTGATCGCCTTCCATTTATCGATCAAATTCGTTTTGTGAACTCTGGCACTGAAGCAGTTATGACGGCGATCCGCTTGGCCCGTGGCTATACCGGTAAAAGTAAAATCATTAAGTTCGATGGCTGCTATCACGGCCATGTCGATAGCATGCTAATTAAAGCTGGATCAGGCTTAGCAGGTAGTGCTGATGCCTCTTCGGCCGGTGTGCCAAAAGGTGTATCAGACGACACTCTCATCGTTGGCTTAAATGATATTGATGCGCTTAAAGCATGTTTTAAAGAACACTCTGGTGAGATTGCTGCTGTCTTCATTGAACCACTTCCGGCCAATAACGGACTTCTTATTCAGGATCTCGATTATTTAAAAGCGATACGCGAACTCTGTACACAAGAGAATGCACTTCTGGTTTTTGATGAAGTGATCTCAGGATTTAGAGTTGCGTTTGGTGGGATGGCGAAGCTTACAGGAATTAAACCTGATATCGTCACTTACGGAAAAATCATCGGTGGCGGACTTCCAGTCGGCGCCATTGGTGGACCTGAAAAAATCATGCAAAAACTGGCGCCAGTGGGACCTGTTTATCAAGCAGGAACACTGTCGGCCAATCCTCTCGCTATGGTTGGTGGTCTTGCCACATTATCAAAACTATCGACTGCAAGTTATGATGTGATGGAAGCCAATACAAAAAAGATCACAGATGTCTTTAGAAGATGGCTTTCGGAATACGACGGTGGACGCTTTAGCGATACCAACGTTGTTCAATTTGGATCTCTATTTTGGATGCATCCGAAAACGACAATACAATTAAAATCAATTTGCTGTATTCCACCAACCTTAAGTGAACGTTTTGCTCCAATGTTTGAAGTTCTATTAGAAAAAGGAATTTACATTGCACCTAACGCTTGGGAAGTTGGATTTGCATCTCTTGCACACGATGACAATGTTATTGCTGAACTTGAACGAAGGCTTTGGAGCTAATTAGTGCCAAGAAGAAACCTTCTCCTTATATTAAGTTTTTTATGGCTCAGTACACTTTTTGTACTTGGGGGCTGGTGGGTTTATTTAATGATCCAACTAGGTCACGTCATGGAAGCGGCAGTGTCGCCAGGTTTTGTTCGCATGGTGAAATGGGAAGGTGGAACATTCTTACTACTTCTAATTTTACTATCAGTTTCTTTGATGATCATGTGGTATCAAGACCAACGTAAGACAAAATCAATCCAAGCTTTCTTTGCATCTTTAACACACGAATTAAAAACTCCCCTTGCAAGTATTCGTCTTCAAAGTGAAGTGATCGATGAACTCGTTTCAAAAGTTGAAAACACGCGCCTGCATGATTTAACTGGCAGGTTGATTGAAGATACGCAAAAACTTGAAGACCAGATGGATAAAATCCTGCAACTTTCAAGAATAGAACGTGGTGGAAACTTAAACCCAAAGGCCATAGAGCTGACGTCCTTTGTTAAAACAACTCTCGATCGCTGGGGACAAAGAATTGAAATAGACTATCAAGATGAAGAGCAGCTACCGGGAGTCATGGCAGATCAATTTGCTCTCATGCTGGTTCTAAGAAACTTACTTGAAAACACCAGATCCCATGCCACGACAAAGCGTGCGAAAATCACGATCACCTCGCAAATGGGTGTTGTTCAACTGACTTATCAAGATGATGGATTTTTTGATGGTGATATCAATCGACTCGGCACACTTTTCTATAAGCATAATTCGACTAAGGGTTCTGGCATCGGTCTTTACCTTGCTAAAAAACTTATGCTTAAAATGGATGGAAAGCTCAGTATCAAGCATCAAAACGGCGCACTCGTGTTTGAGCTGACTTTTAAAAGTGCCAGTGAAGTAGAAGCCGAATGAATGCCATCTTAATCGTCGAAGACGAACCCAATCTTGGTGTTACCTTAAATGAATACCTTGCTAGCATTGGCTACACCTGTGCTCTAGCAACGTCGGTAAAAGAAGCGAAACAATCATTTGAACAAATGAATCCTTCAATTGTCCTCATGGATATAGGTCTTCCTGATGGATCAGGGCTTGATCTTGCTCGTGAGTTTAGAAAAATCAGAAAAGACTTTGTTCTTTTATTCTTATCCGCTTTAAATGATCCAGAAGTTAGAGTTGAAGGCCTTGAAATTGGTGCCGCCGATTATATTACTAAGCCCTTTGCCCTAAAAGAGCTTACGCTCAGGCTCAAAAGAATTTTAGAGAACTCATCAACATCACTTCCCGACCAAATCAAAATAGGTCCACTTCAAATTCTATTTTCAAGCTATGAAGTCATTGATGCAAACGGTGAGATTATTGCTTTAGCGCAAAAAGAATGTGCCATATTAAAACTGCTTTATACCAAAGCATCACAAGTTATCACCAGAGAAGAGATTCTTAATCAGGTTTGGGGTGACGATAAATTTCCAAGTGAGCGCACCATCGATAACTATATCGTTAAACTTAGAAAATGGTGCGAAACCGATAAACAACAAAATCTAACAATACAAAATGTAAGAGGAGTTGGATACAAACTCACTCTTAGTTCAGGAGAATAACATGGGTCTATTTCATAATCGCGACCAAGCAGGTTCAACAAGCGGAGTTCCAGTCTGGTTTATGCGTCAAGCCGGTCGCTACCATGATCATTATCAAGGCATAAAAGCCAAAAGTGATTTCATGACCATGTGTAAAGACCCTAAGCTGGCTCACGATGTGACGATGGGCCCTATCGAAGAATTTGATTTTGATGCAGCTATTTTATTTTCTGATCTCTTATTTCCTTTAGAATATTTAGGCATGGGTTTAGTTTATAAACCAGGCCCAATTCTCGGAATGAAGATCTCAGATATGTCGAGCATCTTTGAGCTTAAGCCTCAAGGAAACCCTGAAGATTTTTATCAGTTTCAAAAAGAAGCGACTAAACTTCTTAGAGCCTCACTTCCAAACTCCAAAACCCTACTCGGCTTTGTTGGTGCGCCGTGGACACTTTATGCCTACGCCGTAGAAGGCGGACATGCAGGAAACCTCATTGATGCGAAAAAAGGACTTTACGATGGTCGTTGGACTCAGTTTTTAGAACGATTAATGCCAGGCCTTTTAACAGAGATGATTCTTCAAGCAGAAGGCGGAGCTGATGCCGTTTGTATCTTTGATACAGCGGCCGGAGAACTTGATCGTTATCACTACGAAAAATATATTATTCCAGAACTTAGAAAGCAGTGTATGAATTTTAAACGTCTTCATCCTGAAACGAAGATTGTTTATTATTCAAAACATACTCATATGGATTATCTTAAGGCCATTGAATGTGAAGCTATTGATGTTCTAGGAATTGATTGGCGCATGAATCTTCCACAAGCACTAAAAGAGCTTGGGCCCGATTATATGATTCAAGGAAACTTTGATCCTTCCCTACTTCATCTTGAGTGGGAACATGTTGAAGCAGGTCTTGAAAGATTATGGCAAAGTGTTCAAGGACAAGATCTATCAAGATGGATCATGGGACTGGGACATGGAGTGCTACCACTGACTCCACAAGAAAATGTGAAAAAAGCAGTAGCCTATATCCATAAAAACTTTAGGTATTAAGCGCCCATAATAGCAAGGCCGGAATCCACATAAAGTGTTTGTCCGGTCACGCCGCGAGAAAGATCACTCGCAAGATAAACGGCCATACCGCCGACATCGTCTTGTGAAACATTTCTATGAAGTGGGGCTTTATCTTCAACCATTTTAAAGACTTCACGAAGACCTGGAACGGCTGAGGAAGCTAGAGTTCTAATCGGGCCTGCTGAAATACAATTCACTCGAATTGTTCTGCGACCAAGATCTTCTGATAAATAACGGGTTGATGCTTCAAGTGCAGCTTTGGCCACACCCATCACATTATACCCTTTAAGGACTTGTTGAGATCCATGATAAGTCATCGCCATAACTGAACCCTCAGGGTTCATGAGATCTTTAAGATGGTGACAAAGTCCAACGAGAGAAAAAGCTGAAACATCACAAGCAAGTTTAAAGCCTTCTCTAGAAGTGTCAGAGAAATCTGCTTTAAGATCATTACGATCAGCAAAAGCTAATGAGTGAACGAGGATATCAAATTTACCCCAGTTGGCTTCGACAGTTTTCTTTAGGTTTTCATAGTGAGCATCATTAGTTGCATCCATCTCACATAGAAAATCACAACCCACTTCATTGGCAAGTGGCTCAACTCTCTTTTTAAGGCCGTCGTTTAAATATGTTAAAGCAACACTTGCACCGTGTTCTTTGAAAGCTTTTGTAATTCCCCAAGCAATACTCATGTCGTTAGCGACACCGAGAATAAGGGCTTTTTTTCCTTGCAATAAAGACATATGAACTCCATTTAATATTCAGGGTAACGTTAGGCGAAAAAGGTCTTAGTGGTCAACGTGTTTTAAGGTGAAAACGATAACCGACACCACGCACCGATTCGAAATATTGAGGGTTTTTGGCATCATCTTCGAAATATCTGCGAAGACGGACCATAAAATTATCAAGTGTGCGGGAAGTCACATCCTCGCCAAAACCTAGGACTTCTTCTTGAATTTCTGCTCTAGGAATAGCTCGACTTTGATTTTCAAAAAAGAATTTAAA
>PCUW01000038.1 GCA_002787775.1 Bdellovibrionales bacterium CG12_big_fil_rev_8_21_14_0_65_38_15 | reverse complement strand
AACTCGGGACCTTCTGCATGGCAAGCAGACGCACTACCGCTGTGCTACCGCCGCTAACTGTCAGCCATAATGCTGAACGGCCCAGAATTTGTCAATTTAAAAAATAAGAAACCAGCTCACCGTGCTTATTTAGCAATTGGCCATTAAACTCAAAACCTTCAGGGTTTAGAAGCGGTGTCTTGCCGTGCCCGCCGGGAATATCGATGACGTATTCAGGTAGAGCGTGGCCTGGAATATAATTACGAAGCGCAGCAAAAAGTTTTCTGCCATCTTCAATATCGAGCCAAAAATGCATGCCACCACGAACCTGATCCGGATGATGAAGGTAGTAAGGCTTAATTCCCATTTTAACCAGGCCCAAGAATAAATCCTTAAGAGTCATTACATTATCGTTAACGCCCTTTAAGAGCACGCTTTGCGACAGCCATTGAATAGGTAAAAGGCGAAGCTCTTTCATCACTGTCTTAAATTCATCAGTAATCTCATCTACATGATTGAGATGAATCACAATGGTAATAAGTTCAAATTGAGTCGCAGCTTTTTTGATCAGGGCAACGAAGTCTTGATCAAGTCTTGAAGGCATAATCACAGGCATTCTTGTGTGAAGCCTGAGCATCGGAACTTTTAGCTTCGAAAACTCATCAAAACATTTTTCTAGCTTTTCATTTGAAAGCATTAGTGGATCGCCGCCGCTAAAAATAACTTCATCCACCTCAGGATGCGCACTTAAATAAGTGCGCACACCTTCAAAGTCCGGTTTGAATAATTCGTCATTATGGTGCAGCTCATTTTTTCTAAAACAATAACGACATTGAACCGGGCACACTGAAGTTGGAAAGAACAAGAGGCGATTATGATAACGGTGAACAATTTGTTTGGTAGGCGAGTAGGCATGATCACCGATCGGATCAAGCATGCCACCTTTATTGTTTTCATCAGCATGTGGAAGAAATTGTTTCGCAAGAGCTGAATCAATTCCACGCTGTTTAATACGTGATGCAAGTTGAGTCGGGATAAAAATGGGATAGTCAGTTTTAGCAAAACTTGTTTCAAAAAAAGCTTCAAGCTCCTCATTTGATCTGAGGGCCGTTTTTAATTCATCTTGCCAAGTAATCGTCTGACTAAGCATCACGTCCTCGACGGCGCTTTGCCTTAATCTCATTGAGATGATGGCGTTTGGCCCACCAAGCGGTGCCGCGAATAAGTACGGCTCCTAAAATAGACATGCCGGTAAAATGCATCATCACTGCATTGGTCGACATGCTGCCAGCATTTTGCAATGTATAGAAAATCCATCCCAGTAAAACGAAATGAATGATGGTGACAAAAGCTTGCTGTAATCTATAGAGCCAGTTGGGAGTCATTTCGATCTATCCTTTTTAATAGTTTCAAAATGAGCAAGGCGATCTCTTATTTCTTCGCTATCAAGGTCTCGAACATCTGTAATCTTCTTCAGTGAAAATGATTTCATCATGTCACTTAAAAGGCAGTGGGCATAAAGAACATTTCCACCTGGCATTGGAAGAAGACTTAGGGCGCGCACCGGACGGTATTCTCCGCGCCTAGAACTTCCGCCTTTGTATTTAATATCGATGACATGCTTATCTCGAACTTTCTTCGTCAGAATACGAAGATGTGTTGGAATTTCCATATCTTTATTTTTTTCAAAATCTTTTGCCTTAAACATGAGCGCATCACCAAGATGAACTTTTCCGGCGTGCTCTTTTTGCGCCACTAAACTTTTAGCTAAAACAGAAAGCGAGGCCCAAGCATCATCACTAGCCCGGTGATGATTAATCAGAGGAATGTTAAGCTCACGGCAAAGTGTACCAAGCTTATGGTTTTCAACTTGTCTAAGGGATTTTCTAGCGGCCAAACAAGAACAGACCACTTGAGATCTTGGCAGCGGCATTTTTAATTGATGGTAATCAAAAACTAAAAAGCCTAAATCAAATTTAGCGTTATGCGCGACAAGAGGAAGATCGCCGATAAAATCTGCAAATTGAGGAAGCACTTCGCAGATGACTGGCTGATCTTTGACCATCGCGTCAGTGATGCCATGTATATCAGTTGTAAAGGCAGGAATATCAATCTCAGGATTGATCAGTGTTTCAAAACTTGAAACGCCCTGTGGCGTAAACTTTATCGCGGCAATTTCAATGATTTTATCTACCAAAGGAGAGATGCCAGTTGTCTCAAGGTCGATCGCCACAATGCCATTAGGAAATTGTCCCAGTAAAATACTGCGCTCAGCGTCGTTTAGGAATAGATCAAGGGCCTGACTTATGTTGACATCCATCATGTTGACCACTAAAAAAGTGTTCTATTTACAAACGCTTAGCTGCGCTTATTACGGTTGAAAACACGGTATAGCGTAGATTCGGTGAGGACGCAAAATGAAAAGCTATGACGTCGCTGTTGTGGGCTCTGGACCTGGTGGATATATCGCTGCTATTAGAGCAAGCCAGCTTGGTAAGAGTGTCGCCATTATTGAAGCTGATAAACTTGGTGGTGTTTGCTTAAATCGTGGATGTATTCCAACGAAAGCACTTCTTAAGTCTGCTCATGCTGTTCATGAAGTTGATGATTTAAAAGAATTAGGAATTAACGTTGATGTTAAAGGCGTTGATGGTTCTGTGGCAGTTAAACGCGCTAATGGAATTGCTGATCGTATGTCTAAAGGCATCGCCTTCTTGATGAAGAAAAATAAAATTGATGTCATCACTGGTTACGGCACACTTAAAACTGCAACAACAATCGAAGTTAAAACAAAAGCTGGAACTGAAACTGTTCAAGCTAAGAATATCATTATCGCAACAGGTGCAAACTACAGAACTTTTCCTGGCCTTGAGCACGACGGCAAACGCCTTCTTGGTGCATGGGAAGCTTTAAAAGTTGAAGAGCTTCCAAAATCAGTCGGCATTGTTGGCGCTGGTGCTATCGGTGTTGAATTTGCTTATTTTTGGAACGCTTTCGGTGTTGATGTTCATATCTTTGAGATGCAAAAACATCTTCTTCCAATCGAAGATGAAGACTCTTCAAAAGAAGTTGAAAAATATTATAAAAAATACGGCATCAAGCTTCACCTTGGCGTTGAAAAAGTTTCTGCTAAGAACAACGGTAAAGATATTACAATCACTGCTGTTGAAGGTGGAAAAACAATCGAGCACAAGTTTGAACTTGGTTTGATCGCTGTAGGTATGACTGGAAATATTGCTAATATCGGTCTTGAGAACTTAGGTATCAAAACTGATCGTGGCTTTATTGTTGTCGATCAAAATATGCAAACAAATGTGCCTGGAGTTTACGCTATCGGTGACGTTTCTGGTGCACCACTACTTGCTCACGCAGCTTCACACGAAGGTGTGCTTGCAGCAGAACACCTTTCAGGTCTTCACCCACATGCCATTGATAAACTGAATATTGCTGGTTGTACTTACTGTCAGCCACAGGTTGCATCAGTTGGATACACTGAACGTGCGCTTAAAGAAAAAGGCATCGAATATTCAGTTGGAAAAATGCCATTTCAGGCCAACGGTAAAGCTGTTGCCAGTAATGAAACAGCAGGCTTTGTTAAAACATTATTAGGTAAACACGGAGAGCTTTTAGGAGCTCATATCGTGGGAACTCAAGCGACTGAACTTATCCATGAGTACTCTTTGTTTAGAACAATGGAAGGCATCGACGAAGAAATCTTCGCCACTGTCCACCCACACCCAACACTTGGTGAGTTCTTAGCAGAATCAGTACTGGCGGCACGTGGACGCGCCCTTAACTTTTAATTTGAATTCCTTTTAGGAGATACATATGGCCAAGCAAGAAATCGTCATGCCTCAAATGGGCGAATCCATCACAAACGGTACCATTACCAAATGGCACAAAAAAGTTGGTGATAAAGTTGAAATCGATGAAATCCTTTTAGAGATTTCAACCGATAAAGTTGAATCAGAAATTCCTTCACCTTTTTCAGGTCGTATGGCCGAAGTTCTTTTCGAGGAAGGCGAGACGATTGATGTTGGTATCAAGATCGCTTCAGTTGAAGATGATGATTCAGCTGATTTAGGTGGTGGTTCTGCTCCTGCCGCAAAGCCAGCAGCCAAAGCAGATGCTCCTGCAGCCTCGACGCCAGCAGCGACTCAAGCACCAGCTCAAAGCGAAACTAAATCTGAATCAGGTCGCTTTTACACTCCACTTGTTCGCGCCATGGCCAAAGAAGCCGGCGTTGCCCTTTCTGAGCTTGAAAATATTCAAGGCTCAGGTGCTGGTGGAAGAGTTAATAAAGACGACTTTGAAAACTTTGTTAAAAATCGTGGCTCAGCTCCAACAAAATCAGCTCCTGCTGCAGCTCCAACAAAATCAGCTCCTGCTGCAGCTCCAGCAAAAGCTGCTCCTGCCGGATCAAGCGTTCCACAGGGTGGCGTTGCTTCTGTAACAGCTTCTGGTGAGCGCGTTGAAGTTATCCCTATGGATAATATGAGAAAGGCCATTGCAAAAAATATGGTTCAATCAAAACTGACTTCACCACATGTGAACTCAATTGATGAAATCGATCTCACAAAGCTTGTTAAGTTCAGAGAAGGCTTCAAAAAAGAATTCCAAAAACAAGAAGGCTTTAGCTTAACGTATACTCACTTTATTCTTTACGCACTTGTGCAATCACTTAAAGAGCACCCACTGGTTAACGCTTCTGTTGATGGCGATAATATTGTGGTCAAAAAAGATATTAATCTTGGTTGTGCCGTTGCAGTTCCTGGAAACGGTCTTGTTGTTCCTAATATCAGAAATGCAGACAGCCTAAATATTACTGGTATCGCTCGTAAGGTGAATGAGCTAGCTCAGAAAGCTCGCAACAAAAAACTTACGATGGATGATCTAACAGGTGGAACGTTTACGTTTACTAACGTGGGCTCTTTTGGAACGCTGATGGCGACTCCAGTGATTCTTCAACCACAAGTTGGTATCTTCGCTTCGGGCGTGATTAAGAAACGCGCGATGGTGATGGATGATGACATGATCGCTATTCGTAGCATGATGTACGGAACTCATACTTACGATCACCGCTTAGTTGATGGTGAGCTTGGTGGTAAGTTCTTAGCTTCGGTTAAGCATCATCTTGAGAACATGGATCACAATAGTTTATTCTAAAATAAGAGCGTCCTTCGGGACGCTTTTTTTTGCTTGTTTTCATGGATGATCGTAGCTTTTAAGAGTTCCGTTGCTCCACTGGTCTAGGTCAAACCACTGATTTTCGTGCTTACAGCTTTCAATCGTTGTCCATGCTTCTTTGAGTCCTCTCATTGTCGCCTGACATATTCTTTTGGGCCCAACATTTAAAGCATCATCAACCATATAGCGTCTAAAGACATTATTGATATTCTCTGTAGGGTAGCAACTTGTATCTAGAGTCAGGCCTGAAGCATATATTTTTGAAACATCGGGCTCAATGACTTCTTGATTTAAAACGTTATTATTTCTTTTATGACAAAACTCGCGAACATTATTTTGAACTTCTGAAACTTTTTTAACAAACTTATCATCTTCGCATAAATCCACTTGATCAAGAGATCGATAAACTAAAAAAATCGAAGGCTCATGATGAAAAGGATTATCATCTCTATTACCTTTAGCTGATGTCCTGTACTTTTCAAAAGCTTTATCTCTTAACTTTTGTCCCCAACTGCTGCAATCAAGATGACCTTTGATTGCTTGGGCTACAATAATATGAATAACAAATGAAGGGTCAGAACATAAGCTAGGTTCAGCTCGAGCTTGAAATGGCGCAGCTGCAATGGCAATAGGAAGAATGAGTTCAAGTAAGCCCATATGAAATCATAAGCTTAATCAAAACTTTGACATAATTACTGATAGTTAGAGACTAGTTATAGCCTTTAGAAGTTGTCGATTGAATCAGCTAGCTCAGGCATATCGATAAATGGGTTACGATTGCCTTGGATGTAATGAATTTGGTTATTACGCTCCATCTCTTCTGCATCGACGGGATCAGCTTTGTGCCACTCCTTAAGAGTTCTTTCTTGGCGCTCACTAATTGGTAATTGATAACGAACTGAGAAGTAGAACAGAGCTCTAGCGACATTACCTTTGTGCTCACTTGGTGGTTCAAAATAATGGCCACCGCCATTTCTAGATTCTCCACCAATTTCTGAAGCTTCACAAAGACCTGAGTCTTCGTTATTCACTTCACCAAACTCATAGTTTCCACGAACACTGTTCGCTCTAGAATTTGTTGGGTAAAGATGATGGATGTCTGATTTTTGCATTTCACTTGGAAAGCGAGAGTTAAATTTACTTTGAGGCCAAGTGTGCTCGCAGTTAATGTCTGCATGATTTGGAATGCGTTCAGGACCTACACCAGCACTTTCACCGTAGTTTTCACGACAGTAAACATCTTTAACGTAGTAGCTACCACGCTCAGTTTGTTCTAAATGAATTTTTCCAAAAAGAACTTTTCTAGCAGCCGTGTATCCAAGAACGCGTTGAGAGTAACAGCGACCCTGTCCTTCCCCGCAGTTGCTGACAAGAATATCTTCGTTTTTTCCACCAACATGTTTCATATCAAGAACTTTGAAGAGCTCTTCTTTAAGTTCATTGTTTTTGATGTCATGCATTTTTGATTTAAATTCGGCAGGGTAGTAAGTGCTAAGTGCATTAGCAGCAGGTATGAGGGCAAAGAGGATAACTAAGAGGCTAAGGGTCTTCACAGTGGAACCTTCTTCTAGTTTAAAGCACATGGCTTAATTCATTCGCGGGCCCATCATACAAAAAAGTATTACTTTTGCTAATACCTTTTTTAAGTTTGAGCTAATTAGATTCGATATTTGTGTATTTTCAGTAACTTATAAAAAAGATCAAGAATTCCTTGGCGTATCCAAAACTCGCAAGCTATAAAGTCGCACCTTTTCAGGAGTGTATTAATGAAGATTTTAGCCTTTCTAGGCCTATTAGCCGTTTCTTTAAGCTTTAATGCCCAAGCCGACTCAGCTGTTGAGTGCCTTGAGATTCTTACTCATAACAATGCTTCAGATAGCTTTGCCTACACTTTAAACGTTGATGAGATCAATGATCGTTATTTTGGTAATGACCACCTTGCTTCTGGCATCCATTACGTTAAGGCAATGCTTGAGAAAAAAGGCTGTAGCCGCTCACAAGTTAATTTCGGTAGAGGAGCTCTTGGTCGTTCTAAGTCTCGTTGCCAAATGTTAGCTCCACACATCCCAACTTCAATGGCTTGTTATATTGAATCAAACCTTGGTTACTTCTTTGTTACACGTGACCAGATGACAAAGGTTCATGTTGTTTACAATCGTTGGGATTAATAACTGACTTTTTT
>PCUW01000013.1 GCA_002787775.1 Bdellovibrionales bacterium CG12_big_fil_rev_8_21_14_0_65_38_15 | reverse complement strand
TTTCCATTTTTTTAAGCAAACACGTTTTTTTATCCTTCCCCATGCCCTTCCCTCCATTTTTGGACGCACGAATCCCGCTTGAGAAATCTCTCAAGTGATAAATTGCTTCTTTTTTTTAACTAATCCTTAGAAACGAGTTGCTAATGGACTTGCAAAGTAAGACGCATAGCTTTTTCGAAAATAGTCACAGCCGCCATCGGGAAAGAACTCATTAACAACGACAAAGAACTCTTCTTTTCCTCCCAACTCCCATGGCGAAGAAACTCTCACTTCTAATGCGATAAGCAGCTTTAAAATTTTGCTCGATAATTTTTCGACCATAGAAGAATAGTCGTCAGCAGTATTTTTTGCATACTCATCCATAAACTGCGATGCGATCAGCTCACTGGTGCAATTAAAAATCTTATTATTCAAATCAATCGGACATTTTAGAAAAATTGAAATAGCCGTTTCTGCCATCAAAAATTCAGCGCGATGATCAGAGAAGATATTTACTTCAATCCCTAGTACGTCGCTGAGCTTGAGACTTTTGGCCACAAGTTCAAAATTGGCCTTAAGCAGGCGGTGTGCCGTAGCTTTTTCATGTTCTAGAACATTTCTTTTTAAAGGGATCTGCTCAAACGAGGCAATTCCCATTGGTGCAACATGCATAACTTCCTCCACATGAACTCAAAAATGAGTATTTAGATTTTGTGGATGGTGTTTTAAAAAGCTCAGAATTCTATGGCCACAACAACCCACGGTGGGTCGGAAAAAATCCCACCATGGTGGGATGCTTATAAAGCCGCTTATTCTTAAGAAATTGAAATTATACAAATATGTCCGTCCCATCGTGGGATACTTCTCTCGCGCGCAGCAGCATACAGAAGTTACAACTCACTAAAATGGCGTTTCAATTTTGAAAAATATTCATGTTTACCTTGCCAATTAGACATCGCGCTAATAAAAGCAAATGTAACTAAGTTTAATGGAGAGCTGATGCTAGAGGCGAGTCAATATGATGATTTGAGAAGCTTTTTACAAGCTTGCATCAACACCATCAAAAAAACACATCCCAGCTTATCTAACGCTGCAATTGCTAAACGCTTAGATATTTCAAGCTCCACCTTTGGCCGAATTGCCAACTCCGAGGTTGATACTTCATTTAATAATGCTGTCTCAATTGCGCGTAAAGCATGTGGCAACGAAGAGAGCGTTCAATCCTTTATTGATAAGTTTTTTCCACAAATGAAAGGAACCTTTGACAAGGTTTATGCTGGAAACAAGGATAAAAGCTTCGTCCAAGTCGAAGCTGAATCCTACCTAGAAGATAGCACCACCCACGAGATTATGATGATGGCCATGACCGAAACTGGCGTTTCAGAGGGCCAAATTCTTGAAGATTTCGGAAAGCGCGGTCTCAACATTCTAGCAGAGCTTAAAGAGATCAACTTAGTTCAGCTAACTGCTACCGGAAACTACAAGAATCCGGGGTCAAACTTTGGTCAAAAAACAGTTCAAAAGCTTATCCGCAATCTTGTTTCGAGCAACTATGAACTTTCTGCGTTTGGACAAAAGGATAACTGGCTTTCTCTACAATGGGAGTCTGTGAACGCTGAAGTGGTGGGACCAAAGCTTATTGAAATTTGTCGTAGAGCAACTCAAGAGATTCGTACAGTATTAAACGATCCAAAATCCAAAGGAAATGATGTCATTTGGACATCTATGGGTATGGACACATTAAATAAACTTGGTGCAAACAACAGTTCATGGAATAGTGCTGGGGAGGTACTACAATGAAAATGATCACTTTAAGCCTCATAGCAATATTATCTTATAGCTCTTTTGCGAAAGAAGCTCCAAAGCTTGTATTTCCAAAGGATGAAATTATTTCAGTCGAAACAAACGATGGCGACTACGCGACCATTAGTGAAGTCGAGTACAATATCGTTAAAATTAACGGTGTATCACTAGTAAAGAGTTATTTAGTTATCGATCTTTCTTCCAAAACGCCTGTAAAAGAAATTCATCTCTCAGATGGCCAGATTATCAGAGCGGAGCGCGCGGGTGCAGCACTGAGTGGTGGTGATGCTGGCGGCGGTGGAAAAAACTAGTAACAGGACGAATCAAGCTTCGAAAGGCCCTTGCTGACACAAGAAAGTAAGCCTTAATTGATGATTAAGTAGTCATAGTATTAAAGTAAGCTAGAATAATACAATGCTTATTATGATCTATTTTTCAGACTGCCCCAACGCATCCAAAATGAAGCTGCTACTTGATTCACTTAAGCTTGAGTATATCTCTGTTAATCAGGATCTTCTTGACCATGACCATCAGTATAAAGGCTATACCTCCCCAACTCTTATCTCGAATAGCCAATTAATTTGGGGATGGCCAATAGATAAATCAAGCGCAGGTTGCACAAGTAATTTACCAAGCCTAGAACAACTTAAAAGTCTAATTTCACAATCTCTGTAATATATCATGTATCTTTGACACAAACGTATAGTTATCCGAGGAGTGAAAAATGAGGCTTTTGATCGTTTTATACTTATTTACGTTTAATGTATTTGCCATTGATAAAATACACTTAACTGGTTCTAGTACAGTCGCGCCTTTAATGACCGAAATTGCGAAAGCCTATGAATTAAAAAATGACAATATTCGTATTGATGTACAAACTGGTGGGTCAACCAAAGGCGTTGTCGACACAAGAAAAGGCAGAAACGAGATCGGCATGGCCTCCCGTGCTGCCAAGAGTAGTGAAAATGATCTTATATTTCATACTCTAGCACTCGATGGTATCGCTATAATTGTACATAAAGATAACCCAACTCAAAACATTACTAAATCAGAATTAATAACTATTTACACAGGCAAACAAAAACAATGGCCTCACAATTCAAAAGACATTTCTATTATTCATAAGGCTGAAGGACGTTCAACACAGGAACTATTTCTCGCCTATCTCGGACTAAAAAACAGTCAGATTAAAGCAGACATTGTGATAGGTGATAATGAGCAGGCGATAAAGACTCTGATGAATCTGCCAAACGGTGTTGGCTATGTTTCGATTGGTACGGCAGAATATCATGAAAGCATCGGCACTCCCATTAAGCGAATCCAACTTGAAAAAATTACTGCCAGTACTAAAAATGTGAAGAATGCGTCCTATCCACTTTCAAGAAAATTAAGTCTTGTGACAAAAAAGGATATTCCTGATCACGTTAAGCACTTTTTAGACTATAGCCTCTCAAACGAACATGAAGAATTAATAAAGGGACTTTATTTTGTTCCGCTTAAGTGAATGGTTTAAGCTCTCTCCACTTTTTTTAGCTGCTGCAATTACTGTTAGTGTGCTAACACTAATTTTCATCATGATTCTAAGTGAGATACAAGACCTTGCCTCACTGCCAGCATTTATCACATTTAATGGCCTGTGGTTTCCAACTGAAGGGCTATTTGATTTAACACCAATGCTATTATCGACATTACTAATTGCCGTCTGTGCCTTAGTCTTCTCTATACCTATATCTATTGTCCAAGCGTATTGGTTAATCTTTATTGCTAAAAAAAACGGTGTCTGGTCGATCCTAGTTAAAAGATTTATCGAAGTTTTTAGTGGCTTTCCGTCAGTAGTCTTTGGTTTATGGGGCTTAACCGAAATCGTTCCCCTTATCGCCAAATGGACTTCACCGGGCTTTGGACTTTTAGCTTCGGCCGTAGTCCTCGCCGCAATGATCTCTCCTTATCTAACACTTCTTTTCGAAGCTAATTTCTTATCGGCACCAACACAGTTAAAACTTGTCAGTAACTCACTCGGAATAACACATCAAAAATTTCTTTTTCAAATTCTAATTCCTTATTCCATAAAGCGTCTTGTCCAATCCAGTGCCTTGGCACTTGGTCGTGGAATTGGCGAGACAATGGCAATCGTCATGGTAGCCGGTAATGTTGTGAATTTTCCAACCGACTTTATCAAACCGATCCGTACGATCACTGGTGCGATCGCTCTAGAGATGGGTTATGCCGTCGATGGCCACCGTTCAGCCTTATTTATGGCCGGTTTTATTTTACTTGTGCTTTCATTGCTAATAGCTTTTTTGACACAAGATAAAATGGAGCAACATGATGCGAATTAGTTCTTCCATTCTTTATCTTGGCTTAATACCTGGACTATGGCTTATCACATGCACATTGATTTTAGGCCTCCCCCAACTAAGACTAGAAACATTTCTCATAAGTCCAAGTGATGCCGGACGAGCTGGCGGTCTTCTCTCTATCATTATCTCGACACTTTTAATTTTGACCATTACCCTTGTGATATCAGTCCCTCTGGCCAGTGCCACAGCATTAGCGATGACATACTTTCGTCGCTATTTCTTAAAATTAAGTCGACTCTTAAGTCTCTCACTTGATGTTTTATCCGCCATCCCGTCAGTCATTTTCGGTCTGTTTGGCAACGTTTTATTCGTCGAAAAACTAAACTTAGGTCACTCTATTTTATCAGGAGGACTTACACTCGCATTCATGATCCTACCCACAATGGTTCGTACACTTGAATCTAGTTATCATGAGATTGAAAAGGGTTATGCTAAAACGACAGAAGCCCTAGGTATTAATTTTTCTACTTTTATCTATCAAATTGTTTTTCCACTTGGTCTGCCTGCTCTTATTTTTGCAACAATCCTAGGCATGACTCGTGCCATGGCCGAAACGGCTGCCCTACTTTTTACCTCTGGCTATTCGGATCGTATGCCAGAATCTGTTCTTGACTCAGGTCGCAGTATGTCGGTTCATATCTATGAACTTGCAATGAATGTTCCTGGCGGTGATAAAAACGCCTATTTAACTGCTGCACTTTTAGTTTTCATTCTTCTCACTATTAACTCGGCAATCACATATTTTGGATATCATTTGAATAAGCGTTTAGGAATCCTATGAGCACACTCATCTGTGAAAGATTATCAGCTTCAACAAAAAATAAAGTTATTTTTCATGACATTTCCATAAACTTTCCAAAAAATAAAATTCATTGTCTGATTGGACCGTCCGGGTGTGGCAAAAGCACATTCTTACTCTCTTTAAATGGTCTCATTGAAGCTCACACTAATATAAAAATGAGAGGTCGCGTTTTATATCAGTCAAAAGACATTCGCGAGTTTGATCCAATAAATTTAAAAAGAACGATTGCAACAATTTTTCAAGAGCCTTCCCCCCTGCCTTTTAGCATTAAAAAAAACTTTGAACTTCCACTCTCAGAAATCAATCAAAATAAAAAGGAATACGAAGAAATTATTTTCAATTCATTACAAAAAGTTGGTCTTTGGAATGAAGTCAAGGACATGCTCAATCAGTCTGCATTTCATCTTTCTGGTGGTCAAAAACAAAGGTTATGCTTAGCGCGTTCTCTGGCGCTTGAGCCAGAGATTATACTGCTTGATGAGCCTACCAGCGCTCTTGATCCTCAATCAACCCTCGTGATTGAAGATCTTTTAAAAGAATTAAAACGAACAAAAACGATTATTATGGTGACACACAATCTCCCACAGGCAAAACGTATATCAGACACTGTTGCCTTTTTTTGGTGGGAGCAATGCTGTGGACGCGTACTCGAACATATGAACACGGACATATTCTTTTCTGCGCCCACAACAGAGCAGGCCCTGGATTATATTAATACCCAGCGCCTATAAAGACTTCTTCCATTCTACTTTTTTAAAAGCATCATCAACTGGCGTTAGTGCCGCATGATTCGTGAAGTTCGATAAAGTTTTCATCCCAACTCCAACCAGAATTTCTAGATAATTTTTCTCATTGTACCCATGACTAAGAAAATTCTTCAGTGTTGTTTCTGAGGGGTAACCTCTTTCACCTACAATTTCCGCAACGAGAAGGCGAAAACTCTGTAATTTTTTATCTGCAATGGGTTTATCCTCACGAATCGCCTCCACCACATCACTTGGCACCTGCAACATGCCAGCAATTCCAGTATGTGCCGAAACACAATACTCACAACCATTAACAGCACTCACCGTCAAAGCGACGATTTGCTTTTCAGTAGCACTTAATGTGCTTGAATCAAAAATATCAGCAATTGTAAGATAGGCTTTTAACAATGCAGGCGCTTCAGCCATCACCCCTAACATATTTGGTACAAAGCCAAATTTTTTCTGAGCAGCCTCAAGTAATGGCTTTGACTCAATTGGTGCGTTTGAAATCGAATGAACTTGGAATTTCATAGTATCTCCTTTAAATACGGACTATCTAGTCCAAAAATGAACAAATTTTTTTAAACTGTCTTTAACTTCTTTATAAAAATCTCCAAAAAAGAATCGATGGCCAAAACTAAATCTGATGTCGCAAAACCAGCTCGACCTAAAGCCCGCAATCCGGTTAACTGTGAAATATATAAGTTTGCTAATGAATCTATAGCTTTTGGATCAGGATGTTTTGATTTTGAAAAACGGGCTATGAGCTTAGAAATAACAATTTTCATATTATCAAAACAGTTAAGAATAAGTTCTTTTGATGAATCATCAAGTGCATACTGCTCTAAGGCTGAATTAGCCAAAAAGCATCCTTTCTCTATCACATCTTTAGGTGCATTAATCAAAGTACATTCAAAAAGATGTCTGAACGCTTTATAAGGATCATCTAGTGAAGAAAGATAATTAATCTCAACTTTCATGCGATCCATGTAAAGGTCAAGAGCCTGTCTAAAAAGATCGTCCTTATTTTTAAAAATGGAATAAAAACTACTTTTAGAAAGATCAACAACTCCTGCAAGCTCGTTTAGAGAACTTCCTGCAAAACCACGGCTCCAAAAAAAGTCTAGAGCATTTTCGACAACTGTTTCATGATTATACTGTTTTGGTCTTCCAATCATAGTTGCAATTATGAACCAACCAGTCCAAAATAGCAAGTGTAATATTTTGACGATAAACACCACCCATACAAAAGCCTTTTACTTCCTTGAGGTTAAAGATGTTTACAAGCTATCTAGAAAAATATGAGATCCCTGCAACAAGACAGAATCTTGAAACCTTGCAAATAAATTTAGGTAATCTCTGTAATCAAGCCTGTCGCCACTGCCATGTTGAGGCTTCACCTAAAGGTCAAGACAATATGACCACGGCAATTTTTGAGCGCATTTTAGAATTAATAGACCAAGGAACAACAAAACCAAAGACTGTTGATCTAACAGGTGGTGCTCCAGAAATGAATCCAAACTTTCGCTGGTTCGTAAAGGAACTAAAGAGAAGAGAAATTGATGTACTCGATCGCTGCAATCTCACCGTTCTTTATGAATCCGATCAAGAGGATTTAGCTGAGTTTTTAGCCTATCATGAAGTCAAAATTGTGGCATCCTTACCCTGTTATTCCGAAGATAATGTTGATAAGCAAAGAGGTAACGGTGTTTTTGAAAAATCAATTCGTGCCCTAAGACAGTTTAATCAGTTAGGTTATGCTAAAAATGATCGTCTCACCTTGGATTTAGTCTATAACCCACTTGGCCCTAGTCTACCTCCAAGCCAAGATAAACTCGAAGTCGATTACAAAGAGAATCTCATGGAATGGTTTGGGATTTCTTTTAATCATCTTTATACAATAACCAATATGCCAATTAAGCGTTTTTTAGAGGATCTTAAAAGACAAAAAAAATATGATGAGTACATGACAACACTCATCAATGCATTTAATCCACAGGCTGCCAAGAACATGATGTGCTACAGTCTCATCTCAATTAGTCATGATGGAAAAATTTATGATTGTGACTTTAATCAAATGACTAATCTGCCTTCTGCTGGTCGTCCTGATTTATGGTCTATAAAGAGTTTTAATGACATGATAGATAAACAAATTACATGGGCCAATCATTGCTTTGGTTGCAGTGCAGGTGCTGGTTCATCGTGTGGAGGAAGTTTGACATGAGTTTAAAAAATGACGTTCAAAAATACTACGGAGAAACACTCAAAACTAATAGTGACCTTAAAACTGATGCCTGTTGCACAGAAGAGACTTTAACGCCTCATCTCAAACAGGCTCTTGCAGTTCTATCAGATGAAGTTCATCAAAAATATTATGGATGTGGTCTTGTTTTACCGGAAGAACTTGAAGGTGCAAAAGTCCTAGATTTAGGCAGTGGTGCTGGTCGTGACGTTTTTGCTCTCTCTTACCTTGTGGGCGCAAAGGGCCATGTCACCGGCGTCGACATGACTAAAGAGCAAATTGAAGTGGCTAGAAGAAATATTGATTATCATGCCAAGAAATTTGGCTATAACAATGTTTCATTTATTGATGGCGATATCGAAAAACTTGACCTTTTGCAACTTGAAAAAAATAGTTTTGATATCATTGTCTCTAACTGTGTAATCAATCTAGTTGAAGACAAAGCAAAAGTTTTAAAAGATGCCTATGATCTTTTAAAGCCAGGTGGTGAAATCTATTTTAGTGATGTCTACACGGATAGAAGACTGGCCAAAGAGCATCAAGTTGATCCTGTCATACGAGGAGAATGCCTTGGAGGGGCACTGTATTGGAACGATTTCCATCGTTTTGCCAAGTCAGCTGGTTTTTCAGACCCAAGAATCGTAACCTCTAGAGAATTGCGAATTGAAGATGATCAGATTAAAACCAAACTCCATCCGGCGCGTTTTTACTCCGTCACTTATCGTCTTTTTAAAATTCCTGAACTAGAAGATGCTTGTGAAGATTTCGGTCAAGCTGTTCGTTACAAAGGAACTCTCAAGACTTCGCCCAGTGGCTTCGTTCTTGATGATCATCACTTTTTTGAACCTGGAAAATGGGAATCAGTCTGTGGCAACAGCTATCTCATGCTTAAAGCCACACGCTTTGCAGAGCATTTTGATTTTATCGGAGATTTTTCAACTCACTACGGAATTTTTAAAGGCTGTGGCCTAAATGTGCCTTACCAAGCGACAAGCGGTGAGCAAAATAATAACGGAGGAGCCTGCTGTTAACAGTTATTGTTCCAACATTTAACGATTGCCAGCGTCCTTGGACGAAGCTTCTCTTTGACTCTCTTCAAGGACATCGTGTGCTCGTAGTTGACACCCCAAGTGGCGATGGCATGGAGACTGAATGTAGACGCAAAGGTTTTTATTATCTTGCTTCATCATATAACAATCGCGCTGGCCGACTTAACGATGGGGTCAATGCCACAACAACTGACTGGCTCATTTTTCATCATCCACGAAGCCTTCTCCCCAAAGGTGCCATAGAGACAATATTAAATTTTAAAGAACCATGTTGGGGAGGATTTACGCATTCTTTTGATCGTAATCACCCCCTACTCGCCTTTACTTCGTGGTGGTCCAATCACATACGCGGGAATTTAAGATCCATTTATTATTTGGATCATTGTCTTTTTTCGCACAGAAGTCTTCTCACCGATCATCCGCCTTTTGGGAGCAAAGATATTTTTGAAGACACTGAGTTTTGTTTAAAACTTCGAAAGAAAATGAAAGGTAAACGCATAAAAAAATTTGCCGTAATCACTTCCTCAATTCGCTTTCAAAAAAATGGTCTGTATCAACAGGCATTACTTAATCAATATTTAAAAGCCAGGTACTTTTTATCTGCTGATTCACAAGAAATGAATATAGATTATGAAGAAAATTTAAACTTAAATCAGGATTATAGATCCAAATGACAAATGAAGCTCTCACTCGGTTGATCATTTTTATTCTCTCTCTCGCAACACTTTGTTTGTTGGAAGTGACCTATCCTCGACGTGAGCTTCGTTTTAACCGCAAAGTTCGCTGGCCGGCCAATTTTTCCATTATGCTGCTCGATACCTTGTTGCTCAGACTACTATTTCCGATGAGTGCTGTTGCCTTCGCCCAACATCTTGAATCGATACAATTTGGCTTATTAAGTATTATTAAATTGTCTGAAACCCTAAAGATTATCTTGGCCGTGATTTATCTTGATCTATGTATCTATTGGCAGCATGTAGTTTTTCATAAAATACCATTTTTATGGCGCTTTCATCGCATGCATCACACCGATCTTGACTTTGACGTCACCACGGCCTCTCGCTTTCATCCAATCGAAATGCTCTTATCTTTGATCATTAAGTTTGTTGTTATCGCTCTGATTGGTGCGCCAGCATTTGCCGTCTTTTGCTTTGAAGTGATTCTCAATACTTCTTCCATGTTCAACCATTCCAATATTGCAATTCCAACAAGCATTGATCGATTTCTTCGACGCTTCATCGTTACACCAGACATGCATAGAATTCATCATTCCATATACTCAAGTGAAACTAACAGCAATTACGGTTTTTTCTTATCCTGGTGGGACTATATCTTCCACAGTTACAAGCAATCTCCAAAAGATAATCATCTTAAGATGCGAATTGGTTTAAAAAAATATCAAGACTCAAAATTTCTAACCCTATCCAGTATGATCAAGTTGCCTTTTATGAAAATTAAAAGTGAAGATACTTTTCAATAAAAACAGCTACTGAATCCTTGATTTCAGCTTAATTGATACAGATTTTAGGCAATTCGTATTGTACATTAAAATCCCTTCGACTCATATTTATACAAGAAAGTAACAATTATCTTTCAAAGTATTTTATTCTTTTTTAGACCAAAATAAAAATAAATCGGTAAAGCACAACTTAAACCAATTAATAAATTTAAAGTGACAAACGGCCAAAGACGAGTCCATTTAGTGTAATAAATAAATATCCAAAAAGAGAGCGATGATATCAACAAATCAGCACTGAACCCACCTGCAGCGCCGTTTACAAAAAGAGCATCAACAAAAGCAAAAACATCAACACCATGAGAAGAAAAAAAATCTATAAAAAACAAATATGGGATTACGGCACCTAAAAAACCTAATGCAATAAAAATTCTCATATGATCTCCTTTAAATATGGTAAACAAGATTGACTACATAGTCAATCTTGTTTACCCTATTTAAATGAAGATAGAAATTCAATACCAACAATTTCATAAAAAATATGGAGATTCATTATCTCGATATTTTTCAAGATTAAACTTAAAATTAATGAAGTTACTTACAGAAGAAATCAATCAACATTTGAACATCTCACTTAGTTATTCCCAATATCATTGCCTTCAATCTATTTGCTTTAAAGGCATGAAACAGCAAGAACTTGCCGCAAGGCTGGGGATAACAAAACAGGCACAAAGCCAGCTTTTAAATGAGTTAAACAAACTCGGGTTTATTTCAAAGGAAGTCGACCCAAACGATACTCGGTCCAAAATAATAAAGCATACAAAAAAAGGCCAAAAGTGTGTTACTGAAATTATTAATGCATCAATAAAGTTAGAGAAGCTGGTCTTCAAGGATATAGGGGAAGATAACTTTCACATTCTTAAGGAGTCTTTAAAAAGAATTGAAGAGCTAAAGATTTAGCACAAATCTTATCTAAATTTCATCAAAAAACTGCAACGATTTTATATTAATCGAGAACTGAGATAAAGTATCATCCCCATCGCTAGAGAGCCACAGCCCAATAATCTTAACAGATTCAGGTAAGTCAAAAATACCGTTTATAGTATTGCCAGATCGCTTAAAGGCAAAGATTTCTTCATAATAAGATTGATTATCATGACTTCGGCTTGTATGAAAAAGTTCTGAGCGTTCAAACGATGTCAAAAATAAAATCTTATCAACGCCATCATCACCCTGGCCAACCTCGTAAAGCGCCTTGACCCAACGAGGTGCAACTGCACGCTGAAAGAAATTAAGCGTTTTATTACCTTTTATAATAAGCCCAACTCTTAAGTAAGCATCATCAACGTTCTTGTCTCCCTCTTTACCATCAAAGTTAATATACCCCTGAATACGAGTTTGTAACTCAACCTTCTTCACATTTAATGGTTTTTCGAACTTATAGATAAGTGGCGCAGCGCTTTTACTGACAACAACTTCTAAACGATCAATTAAGAAATTAATTTTGTGAGTCTTTATATTGTCAAAACTTAGCACTTTCCAATCATTTTCAATAAATTTTACTTCATAAGCGAAGCTATTAACCGATAAGAAAATGTAATTAAGAGCTATCATAATTCTAAACATAGTAAAGCTCCTCGAGGTTTTGATGAAACTAGTTGCCATAATAATCGCATTTTTCTCCCTTACTGCCTATGCCCAAGTAGATCAAGAGCAATTCAAGTCTTGGCATAAAAAAACAAGAATTCAAAATTACGAAATAAGCTATGTCGATCATGGTGAAGGAAAGCCAATCGTTTTATTTCATGGAATACCCACCTCATCATGGATGTATAGAAATATCATCCCAAAACTCGCCTCTCTCGGTTATCGAGTGATAGCTCCAGACATGCTTGGAATGGGGGCCAGTCAAATAAATAATGTACCTAATTATTCACTCTCACTAGAAAATCAAAGCAAGATCCTAAGTGAACTAATTACAAATAAGCTTGGGATTAAGCACTTCAGTGCCATCGTTCACGATTTTGGTGGTCCCATATTGTGGGACATGCTCGGGCATAGCGAAATAGCAATTGATAATATGATCATCTTAAACACCTTCGCTTTCAAACAAGGTTGGAACCATGGTTATAACTTCATGACTCGTCAACTCATGAACCTTGCGACCACACCGCTGACTGACAAAATGTTTTTCCAGTCAGCCATTCGCAGTATGATTGATAACCCTGGGCAATTTAAAGAGGATGAACTTGAAAGTATCATTGAAGGCTATGTAAACCCCTTGATAAAAGGAGCCGGCAGAACCTATAAAGTCTTATATTATTCAGTTAAATCAATTGAAAACAATATGCTTTCAAAGTTTCAGCAGAATCTTCTTAAAATAGACCCAAAGACCGTCACTCTAATTTGGGGTGAGAATGACAAATTTCTTTCAAGTAGTAAGCAAGTCGAACAATTTAAAAACCATCTGCAACTAAATTCTGATCAAGTATATATTATCAATGAAGCAAAACATCTGATTCTGGAAGATCAATTTGAACAGACTTACAAAATCATAAAAGACAAACTTTAGAGGCGGTTTTTTTATAAAACTGTCTATTTTCGCTCTTTCTTGAAATTTGCCAACTCAGATGTTGTATTTTTCAAACGATTCGAAATCGTAGTAAACAAGGCCTTAATCCACCTTGGTTCAGCTTGAAAGTACTTCTCAAGCTTCTCTTTTGGTATTTTGATCAGAACACTGTTTCTGACAGCATACACACTCGCCGTGCGTTTACCTTCATCTATCAAAGCGATCTCACCAATAACCTCTCCCCTTTGAATTCTGGCGACCTCTACTTCAGTATTGTGTTCATTCCTTTTTATCACTTTTAATTCACCTTCTTTTACAAAAAACAAGCAATCTGAATCGTCACCTTCACTAATCACGCGCTCTCCAGATAAAAAACTCAAGGTATTTTCATCTTGAATTTGATTCTCTTTTCTATTTGAGAAGAGAACATCCTTAAGCCCTTCAAGATCAATAGGCTTTTCTAAAAAAAGTACATTTTTTAGTTTTTGAAAAAAAATTCTATGCTGCTCAATCTCTCGATTCATTATAACGAAGCGCTCAAGCTTATTCATATTAGCTACGTTATAAATATCTCTAACCGACTTTACCCCATCTTCTCGCCCAAGCTCGACCTCTGTCAAAATCACATTAAACTCTTCATTTCTAAGTTTATAAATTGCTTCTCGCGCATTAGCTGCTACAACATAGCGAACTCCAAACTCTTCAAAAAAAAGTCTTATGTCGTCAATATTATCAAGATCAGAATCAACAACTAATATCTTCATGGAGTCCCAAGGATGTAAACAACAAGGTTATTATAAGCTCAAACTCCATAATGCCCCTCGCAGAAGTACTAAATCATCGATTAAGCTCAATAATTGTCAGTTCTATGTAAAGGGTATTGTTGAGAACTGCATTTCAAAGCTACAATTGCACAAATAATATGGAGGTCTAGATGACTAAGGTTTCTCTTTTTTGGTCGGTTTTGCTTGTTCTAATTTGCTCAACATTTGCAGTTAATGCTAGTTCAACTCAAAACGATGAAAATTTACCAAAAATAACAAATGCTCAATATGAAAAAATTATAAAATCTGAAAAACCAATCTTCTTATCGTTTAATGCCGATTGGTGTCCTGTATGCCAAAAGCAAAATAAAGCACTTAATAAAATTTCAAAAGAATTTTATAACAAGGCAGAATTTCATAGTGTTGATTGGGATAAAGTAGATGAATTTGTTGGTCCAAAAACAAAACAGCGTTCAACTATTGCCTACGTAAAAAATAACAAAATTATAGATCAACTCATTGGAGAAACTGATACCGACAAAATCAAAGCCTTTATTGAAAAATACACCAATTAGATGACAATTTATGTCTCAGCAGTTCTAGCTGGACTGCTAACATCTCTATCTCCATGTGTTATTGGCGCTCTTCCTTTTGTCGTCAATAGTTCCTTAACAAAAGGCAGAACTGCTCCAATTGTTCTTGTGGTTGGTCTTATTACTAGCTTCATTTCAATTGGAATCATTTTCACTCTAACAAATCGTTTTTTAGGCCTAAACCAAGAGCAATTACGCATGGTAAGTGCCGTATTCTTTATTTTAATTGGCTTATCCTTAATTATTGAAAAAATTACGAAAAAAACTGCTCAACTTGGATCAAAAATTTCAAATTGGGCAAATCAATATGCCAACAAAGCCGACCAAAAAGGTCTCTTCGGCCAATTTATTATTGGAAGCCTTTTAGGTTTTATCTGGGCACCTTGCTCTGGCCCAACTCTGGGCTATGCCCTCACACTTGTTGCAAAAGAAGGCGCAATTCTTAAAGCAATCACAATCATGGGAACGTTCGGCATTTTTGCTGCTCTCCCCTTGCTTGTTATTGCGTATGTTTCCAAGCAATTTTTCACACGCAGAATGTCATCCGTTCAAACTATGCAAGATCGAGCAAAAAAAGTCATGGGAATTTTCCTCATTCTTTTTGGTATTGCAACCCTTACGCATTTTGATCGAAAGCTTGAAGCATTTATTCTTAACAACTCACCAGAGTTTTTTATAGATATTATTACAAAATACTGATGAAAACTGTTGCTGTTATAATCCCGGCATTTAATGAACAAGATTCTATTGCTAAAGTTCTTACAGATTGCTTGAATTATTTTGATAAGATTATTGTTGTTAATAATAATAGTACTGATCAAACTGAATTTATCGCTAAAAAATTTCCTGTGACTGTATTATTTGAGCCAAGGCGAACATATGGCCAAGCAGTCTATACTGGTTCAATACATGCTCTTTCTCAAGGTGCCGATTATTTAGCCTATATCGATGCTGATGCCAGTGAAAGCTCAGCCGATCTTTACAAACTTTATCAGCACATGAAAATAAAGAAACTTGATCTGATCACAGGACAAAGGCAATCTAGTCAAATTCCAGCACATGCTCATCTCGGTAATCGTTTAGCATGCTTTATTATGAATGTTGTTTGGGATTCGCCTTTTCGCGATCTAGGACCAATGAGAATACTCTCGAAAGCTGCATGGGATAAAATCCAAATGCAAGATCGAGATTATGGTTGGACTGTTGAAATGCAAGTAAAGGCGCTCATCTACAATCTCAATATTGCTGAATTGACAATTAAGTCAAATAAAAGGATTGGTAAGTCAAAAATATCAGGCACAATTAAAGGTACTTTTTTAGCGAGCTTTTACATTTTAAAAACACTCTTAATCCTATTTCTTAAGCATCCAAGGCGGATAAACTCATGATCTCATCGATACACCTCCTTCAAGACATTTTAAAAATGAAATTCCCTTGGAATATTTGGATTCATACAATGGCTTTTGTAAACATGGCCGGAGCGGCGTATTTTTTTCCAAGCCATTATTCTATAATCAATCTGATATCAATGATTGTGGCATTTGAAATCATGACACTTATCTACAAGAAATATGGTTTCGTGAGACTGCTTGGCTTAGGTCATATAATAGGATGGCTCCCTATGCTTACTTATTATGCGTATAAAATGAATTCAATTAACGACCCTATTCTTAGTATATGGCTCAAATCCGTAGTTGTTGTTAACTCTATTTCTTTAATCATTGATGCCATAGATGTTAAACGTTGGCTTGCTGGGGAAAAACAGTCGATGCTATGAAAATAAGCCAATCATTGCCCCAGTCGTCCAAGTGGCAAGATTCCCAATCAAAAGAGCTTTAAAAGAAATTTTTACAATCTCTTGAATACGATCTGGTAATAAGCGCTGAAGGCCACCAATAAGAATGCCTACACTAGCAAGATTAGCAAAACCACACATAGCATAAGTCATGATCAGTTTTGACTTCTCTGATAATTTGGATAGCGCAGACAAATCAAGATAGGCCACAAATTCGTTAATAAGAATTTTTTTAGCCAGAACAACTCCCAAATATTGTGACTCTTCCCAAGAAACACCTAATAACCAAACAATTAACTTTAGACCCTGTCCGAGAATAGTCGCTAATGAAGGTAATGAAAGAGCTTCCAATATGAAGTCAATGAGATGTAGACCCGCCATAAAAGACAAAAGAATGGCGACAATGGACAAGACCATCTGTAATCCTTCAACTGTCCCTTCAATATAAGCTAAGATTGCACTAGGTCGTCTAAATTCACTCAAATGAGGAAGCTCATGATCACTTAAGTCCTCTAATGGAGCGATGGTTAAACAAAGAGCAATGACAACCGGCAAGCTTACAAGCGATGCACTTACCATATGGAAGAGACTCTCAGGTAAAACTTGCCCTAAAATCTGCGCATAGAGCACCATCACTGTTCCCGCAATTGTTGATAGCGTTGCGGACATGAGAAGTAAAAGTTCATGAGGTGTCATTTTCTTTAGATAGTTTTTGATTGCTAAGGGAGTTTCAATCGTGCCTAAAAATAAACTTAAAATCACACCAAAAGTAAGCGGTCCTGACAATGGAATCACGCGTTTAATTAGTTTTGTTAATCCGTTAACTATAAATGGAATAATACCCCAATGAAACAAAAGACTTGAAAGGGCAGATAGAAAAATAATAATAGGAAAAACATAAAAAACAATAATCATGGATGAAGAAGGATCAATAACTTCAAAAGGTGCTTTTCCTCCTGCCAGATAACCGAACAAAAACGTTGTCGCCTTTTGAGTAGAATCAGATAAGACATTGACGAGTTGATTCAATTTAACAAAAAAACTTAACCCACTCACCGCTTTAGAGAATATCCAAGACATAACCAAAGCGACGATCCAAAGTAAGGCGATAACTTTAACATTCCAAGACCGACGATATTGTCGACCAAGAAATATTGAAAATACTAGAATCAATAAAAGACCTAAGATGGCTTGCATTCAATTCTCTTTTGTAATTGCCAAACAGATATGATTCGAGCTGTGGCAGAAATCGTTAATACTATTATCCAGATGATTGAAAATAAATTAATATAGTCTGGAAATAGTAAGACTAATGTGTAATAGATTCCAGTTTCTCCAGCTTCAGCTAAACCACTAGCCAAACTTAGAGAACGGTTATCATTTAAAATTTGAAAGCGCTGTTGCAGCTCTCCCAATGCTAAAGCAGTTGTAATTGAGAGCACATACCCAACTAAAATAATCAAAAATAATATTGAAGACTGTGGAAAAATAAAGGCAAATGATACAACAATAGATGAGTAAACCAGCATATCTAAAACGAGATCAAGAAATCCACCAAAAATGCTTTCTTGTCCCGTACCTCTAGCTATAATTCCATCAAATGCATCACATATACGGCCAACCCACCACATACAGATTGCCATTATAAAGTGATGATAAATGATAAAATACACACTCGTAAACGAGATAAAAAAACCAATCAAGGTTACATGATTCGGTCTTAATGATAATCTCAAAGCAAGGCTAACAATGCTCTTTGAATGAGCTTGAATAAAACGACGAGCGGGATGATCTATCATGAAAATAACTCTATTAGTGTCATTGCTCTATTTTACGGGATCAAATGTATTTGGCCAAGCAAACTTTAAAAAAATTGCTAATAAATTTACTACAGCGGTAATCTCACAAAATGACGCCACAGCTTTAATCAATAATGATGAGGCGATCATGCTTGATTCTCGAGAACTTAATGAGTATTCCGTGTCTCATCTTAAAAACGCCAAGCATATAGGGTTTAATGATTTTAATATTGAAAAAACCAAGAAACTTATTTCAAGTTCAAATAAAAAAATTATCGTTTATTGCTCAGTCGGTTATCGCAGTGGAAAGATTACTGCAAAACTACGCAAGGAAGGTATTAAAGCCTTTAATCTTGAAGGAGGTATTTTTGATTGGGTCAATCAAGATCGTGAACTTTATAATAATTCCGGAAAAACAAAACAAATTCACGGCTATGATAAAAAATGGTCACGTTTGATATCGAATAAAAACATCACAATTAAAATTGATCCCTAAAATTTAAATGGCTAATAAGGCTCCATTAATTCAGTAATCTCTTCTGGAGTTAGGTAATAATATCTTTTCAGGCTAAGCTCTTTTGGTGTTAATTGTTGGTAAATCCATCTTCTATACTGAATCAGCCCTTCGCCAAGTCCTTCCTGCACAACGTGCTTATCTGTATCTCTTTCGTATTTGGCCCTAGCCTTCTTTGAAGCGTACTTACCGGCAAGAGCGATGATTTGTGGTACTGTCATGCGATCGTAATCATTTATATGGATAAGTTCGTGGGCAATAATAGACTCGAGTGCCATTTTCCCAGGTGAGCAATCGTATAATTTCTTATTGATTTCCACGAAATATTTTCGCGCTTTCCTCCGTCCAACAAGTGTGCTTATTTTTGGCTTAGCTTGAAGAAAATAAGCGTCTGAATTAAATTCTTTTACTAAGATATTTTGACTTGATAGGTTGGGGAAATACTTCGAAGTGATTTGGAGAATAATCTCTTCAATCTCCTGTTTATCAGTACGCCCTTCACAATAAGTAGCATTCCCAATTAAAGGAAAGATGAATAAAAGAGTTGTTAAAAAATTCTTCATAATGCCCATAATATTAATAGAAGCATTATCTGAGCCAAAATCTTCATGTAATATTAGGTAATTAGAAGAAAAAACAGTGTTCTTTTTTAACAAGTGCATTAAAAGTAGACATGTTACAAGTTTTGCTGCTCGCACCATTTATTTCTCCCTCAAAGTCAATGAATATCTCTTCTTATCTTAAGTATAATGCATTAACATTAGAAACAAATATATCCACTTAGGTTAGTATGTCTAATAACGACGTTTATAAAATATTTTCAACTTCAGAATTTGTTACAAAACTTGTTGCTCAAGATCATCAGGCTATAGAACAAGTTGTGAAGGCCTATACTGAGCACCTTTTTAAAGGCTCACTAGGACTTGGTTTTAATGAAGTTGAAGCAAGCGAACTGGTTCAAAATGTTTGGGCAACATTCTTTGATGTGCTTCCAAATTTTAAAGCTAAATCTCACATTAGAACATTCCTCTTTGGCATCCTTTATAATAAAGCAAAAGAATTCAAGCGAGAGTTCGCAAAGACCAGACAACATGAAGTCATAGATGACATTATGGAAAATCATTTTGATGAAAATGGTGCATGGAAAAACCATGTCGTTGATCCTGAACGTTTCATGGTTGCGACACAAACGATGGATATCATTGAAAAGTGCATCGAGGAACTACCGTTAAACCAAAAAATGGCTTTTTCTCTAAGAGAGATAGATGACCACGGGACAAACGATATCTGTAAGATTCTTAACGTTACGACCACTAATCTTGGAGTGCTTCTTTTTAGGGCAAAAAATCGCCTCAGAGAGTGTATTGAATCCAAGATAGAGGTATAGCCAATGCTTTCATGTAAAGAAATAACCCGAATACTTTCATCCGATGAGGAACTTCGTCTAATTAAGCGCACTGAGCTAAGGATGCATCTATTGATGTGCGAGCATTGCTCGAATTACAACAAACATTTAAAACAGATGAAGGAAGGCTTTAAGAAATTTTTTAAGAAAAAATATGAAGTGAAACCCGATGAATTAACAAAGCTAGAAGAATCCATTATTAAAAAACACACTCGTTAATATTTTAAACCAGCAACTATTCCCGTCGTTCCAATTATTTGGAAAGAAGAAACTAGATCATTTTGATTTTCACTATTTATCATTTCCAAAACTGAAGCCACCGACTTAGCTGACATGAGCAAAGAAATGATATCAAACTGACCTGAAGATAAATTCTTTACAAAAATTTCATTATTTTGTTTGTACCAAAGCAAATGCTCAGGCAACTCGTAATTAATATTGTTCATTTCAGAATCTGTATGATTTCTCTGACTCCAAATTTTATAGATGGAAAATTGAGAGTGAAAGAGGCTAACCGAATTTCCTAGAATAAGACTTAAATTAGGCTCGGTCTCAATTCGTTGCAATTCATTTAGTGGTATAGAAATATGTTGTTTTTCATGGAAAAGCTCTTTAAACATCCAATCAAACCTCGCCATATCTTGAACAAAAGGTATTGCAATCATATCGCGACGCTGCTCTAAGAAGTTGGGAAAGTTCTCTCCGTAATCTGAAAGGTTATATAATTTAGATTTGTTTTCTTTTATGTATTCTTCGCAAATACTAAAGAACAGATCATCTCCCATGATAAACCAAGTACCCTCGAATGTTTCCCCTAGGGCCTCTGTTAATCGAGCGATATATCCATTTCTGTGAACTTCAAGTGCTTCTTGAGAGTTTGGAATTCTTCCTGCTGGTAAAATATCTTTAAAAAAATCATTCGCCGGAGTATTATCATTTATAAAACCAACAAACTGCTCTTGAAATGATTTTAAATTGTTTTTAGGCATCCTTGTGCCCCTTTTTAAAGTGAAGATTTTTCCAGATCTCTATAGCTTTTTTCACCTCATTTTCTAAAATTGGAAACTCTGGAATATCTTCGTCCCATTCCATCATAAAAGGAACATTCGGGGCTTTTTTAATAAATAATTTAAATAACTCCCACACTTTAGGATAAACAGGCTTAGAGTGAGTATCAAAAAGAAAATCACCCATATCTGTATAACCTGCGAGATGAACCTGACTTACAATCTCTGCTGGTATTGCATTGATGTAATTTATTGGATCAAAACTATGATTTGCAGAGCTAACATATATATTATTAATATCGAGAAGTAGTTTTGCATCTGTTCTTTTAGAAACTTCAATTAAAAAGTCCCACTCAGTATATTCACTTTGCTTGAAAGTCATATATGTTGAGACATTTTCGATAACGAGGTTTCTACCAAGTTTACTTTGAGCCTGATCAATATTTTGGCAAACAATTTTTAACGACTCTTCAGTGTAGGGAAATGGCAAAAGATCATGAATATTACTTGGTTTTGTGCCCGTCCAACATAAATGATCTGAAATGATAAAAGGCTCAATTTCATCTATTAACAACTTTAGATTTTGGAGATAGAGCTCATTTAATCCGTCAGTCGAGAGCAAGTTCATGGAAACTCCATGAAGAGCTATTGGATATCGCTCTCTAATTTTATTTAATATTATGCGAGGGCGGCCAAAACTATCCATATAATTTTCACTGACCGCCTCAAACCACTTAAGACAAGTATCTGGACTTGTCTCTAAATAAGGAAAATGAGTGGACCTTAGGCCCACTCCTGGATTGCATTGCTTTTGCAAACTATCAATCACATCATTCCTTCTTTAAATTCTCCACCCTTGTCATCACACTCCGCTTTAGAAAGCTTGACCCAGCCTTTTCCTTTGCAAGCATTCTTTCCAGCACAGCTATGTCCTTTACCTCCACATGCTCCTTGCCCTTTGCAAGAATTCACACCATGACACTCACCAACAACTTTTGATTCTTGTGAGCTATTTGCGGTTGAACATCCGGCGGCCATAACCATTCCTGTAAGCGCTAATCCTAGTAATACTTTCCTGTTGTTCATTTTAACCCTCCTTAAAGGTTTTGTTATTAATCAATTTTTATACCTTGAATCTCAAGAATAAAAACCACATCATTTCCAACCGTTAATCCAGCAACTTTTTCCAATCCTTTATTCCATGTTAGTCCAAAATCACGTCGATCAATTTTTCCTGTGGCTTCAAAGGCAATGCGCTGGTTTCCCCAAGCATCTTCAGCCTTGCCTCCCCATTCTTTAATATCTAAAGTTACAACCTTAGTGATCCCACGAAGAGTTAAATTACCTACTATCTGAGTAGGTTTTTTCCCTGTATACTTAATGCTTGTTGATTCAAATTTTAGTTCTTTAAACTTTTCAATATCAAAAAAGTCAGCAGATCGGAGGTGTTTATCTCGATCAGGTTCGTTAGTATTAATTGAATTTGCTTGAATCGTAACATTTAAGTCATAAAGCTTTCCCGTCTTTTCATCAAACTTTCCAATACCTTCAAATTTATCAAATTGCCCACGAACATTAGAAAAACCAAGATGTCTAATTTTAAAGCCTAAGTGAGTATGAGACTCATCCAATTTATAGCTATCTGCAGATGCAAAGCTTCCTAGAGATAATGTGAAAACAAAAAAGAGCAATTTTATAAAGGTCATATGCCTCCTCCAGATCAATTTATTACTGTTGATTTGTGCTGAATCCCTCCATTTTCTTACAAAATTTTAAAATATTAACTAAGCCAGTAATATCAGCTAGATAGCAATTAAATTTGTAAAACCCAATGCAATCATTATTCATTGAAAATATTTTCCAATGGAGTTTTAAGAGTATCGTTCCAGCGATTTAAAAAACCAAAAATTGAAATGATAGATATAAGCTCTAATATCTCTTTTTTTGAGTAATATTTATTAAGTTCAAAAAAGTGTTCTTTCGTTGTTCTATTCGGAGTCGAACCTCCAGACAGAGCAATTGAAAGTGCTGACTTTTCTTTTTCAGAGAAAAGGCTACTTTCTTTAAAATTAAAAGCCTCATTAATTTTTTGTTCGCTAACTCCAACCCTATAGGCCGAATAACTAGTATGAGCTTGACAGTAAGTACAACCAGCAGCGTTACTTGCAACATAAGCTATCAACCATCGCAATTCAGCACCAATCGTGTCTTTTTCATTTTCACGCTTTACTATAGAAATTAACAATCTACCAAAAATTTTTATTTTCTCTAATATGCTTACTTTAGATTTCTGCCGTAACACTACTTTTGAAAGCATTGAGAATGTCAAAAGAATACTGGGGGTGTAGGACATATAGAGCATACTATTGGGTAGAAATCCCATAATATCCTCACTAATTCGAAAGATATTTTCAAATTCGGGAAACTCTTCTCTTTTCGGTATATTATTCATAATTAAGCTCCATTCTATTTTCTTGATTTAAATCAATCTCTTGATAGTTAAATCCAACAGCAATAGTTGGCTTAACAATTTGGAAATAAGGTGATCTATCAAAGTCACTTGGAGTAAAAAGAGAATGATGTCTTATAAACAATTTGTTCTTTCCATCGACACAAGACTCTAACGGAAGCACTGGATATCTAATGAATTGAAAAGCTTGTGCTATTACTGATGAACATATTACTTTTGTTGAATCATGGCTTCCAAATTCTAGCACCCTTCGTTTCCATCTATTCGGAACTATAGGGACAGGAAATAAATATTTTGCCAAATCAAAAATATTTTTAAGATCATAAGTTAATCCTTGCCTTTTTTGGACATATTCAATCATTGAATCCAAGTCTTGCTTTTTGAGATTTACAGGCCGACAAATTCTAGTGTGATAAGTTTGATACTTGTTGATATTTACTTTTATAACACCAAGCTTTAAATCGGCTTCGATTAATTCTCCATTGCCAAGATAGAGAGCTGCATGGGACCAATTTGATTGGGTCAGATATTTAATTGCTGAACTAAACTTTTGCTTCCCTTCAACTAAAAGAACATCGCCGACTTGAAGTGTTTGTTTTAAATATTCAAATATTGATGTCGGAACAGATGAGTTATTTGAACTTGGAAGTTCTAAGTATCTAATTAACAATCTTGAAATAATTTGAAAAATCATTCTTATTCGATTTTGTAATTCTTACCAAATAGTATGTCATTCGCTCTGTAAGTAATCTTCTGTTTTAAGGATTAAAAATTTATCGCACTTTTATCGTGTTAACTGCTTCATTTCCATCATAAAGTTTTATTAAAACTTTATACACCCCTGGTTCCGTCCCTACTTTGACAGGAACAAGAAATACACTACCATTTGCTCCAGTTACGCCATCACCGCTGGAAGTTAACACTTGTGAGGACAATATTCTAGCTTCGCTATGATCCCCTTTCTTTTCTGGCGTAATAAAATCAACTCGACCAATAACTTTTCCATTATGCTTAATAACGGCGTTGGTTTGATCATTAGCATTAACATCATAACTCACATTTTCTATTCCCTTATGAGGGATGTAGCTATCTGGTTGCTCTTGGGCTGACGAGAATAATAGGAACCGAGGAGCAAAAGCTAGAGAAGTATCATTACGGTTTGTCTTTGTTAATGATGTTAAAGGTCTTACAGTTTGATAATTTGTTGATTCAAGATCATATTGACCTGAGACAATTCCTACGTTTGTCACAAAAACTTGAGGTCCTGTTTGTACTTTAAAATAATGAAACACGTTTCCTTCTCGTAGGATTTCACCCTTAACGCTCACTAATTTATAATAAATTCTCCCAAGAGTATCCCCTGCGCCATTTCGAAAAATTCCAGGACCATTACCTGTTGAGGCGTTTGGTCTTAGATGCAAGGTTTTTATCCCAAAGCGCTTGTAGCGACTTCCTTGCAGTCCGTCTGGTTGATTCGCAACAATTCTAATCTCCCTATGTCCTGAATCTAAAATTGTATAATCAGCTTGGTCAATATTGTCTCCACGACTCGACTTGATAGGATTTTGTGGGTGTCCATTGGTTGCAATAAAATTTTTATTTGAATCAACCTTTACAAATTCAAGGTCATTATCAATTCCATTTCGTTCAAAACTTCCAAGAAAGCTTAAACTCAAATAACCCCCATAAGGTATATCTATTCCGCGCACAAGTGGATCAGGTGATGCGAAATGAACATTAAGCTCTGTTGGCTCAGCTGCTGTCAAACCGTTGGACACTACCGGCGCAGAGGTAAGCCAAAAGTCTTTTGCCCATATATTTTGAAAAGAAACAAAGACAACAATCAAGATTACTAGTTTCATTATCGATTTGCTCCAGCATCAATCCAAGCTTTAACTTGATTGATTTCTCCTTCAGTTAAAAATGGTCCGCCACGAGGCATGCGATCACCTACTCGTTGATCTGGTGATGCTTGCAACTTAGCAATTATATAGCTAGCACTTGGATTTGAGTTACCTGGTGTGACACGATTAACTCCACCAAAGACTCCTCCTTGAACGGCAGTTTTACCAACTAAATTCTCAAACGCTTTATCTGGAGTACTCATATCAAGACCCATTGGAGCTCCTGAACCTGCGTGACAACCAATGCAACGAGTTAAGATCTGATTATGGAGTTCGTTAAATCCAAGCACCGGACCAGTCTGTCCTCCACCTTGTCCTGGAGTAGAACTTCCAGGAGGTACCAAATCCCCTGCCTCAATATCGCTTGCAGCAACACAATCACCTTCTGGACATACAAAACCTTCAACTTCAGAATAATGAAACCAAACCATCTGGTTAGCTAAGTGCATCGCCCCTGCTGTATCAAAGCGATCTTTTTTTGCAGCCCAACGACCTTCTTTAAAAGTAACTTCTGCAGCAAAAACAGGAGCTATTCCAAATTCTCCACCGGCCTTTCTAGGTGTTACTAAATTATTCGCGCGGTGAAAAAGATCATTGGGTTTACGCTCCCATTCATCGATCATCGCCACGGCTGGAGCAGAAATTTGGAGACCAGAGAGGTTGACGAGTGATTCAAATGTGCGAATAAATGTATTTAAAACAAAATACTGAACGACTTCTTTTTGGCCAAAAAGTTTTAGACCATTAAGTGCGGATAAAATGACCGCGATATCATCGACAGAATAGGTTGCTTTAGATTTAAAAAAATTATTTTTGTTGTCAAAATCAGCTAATAGTTTTTCCCACATTATGCCAGCTGACTTTAAATATTTAACTTGCTTTGTAATACGATAGGCATCAATGAGACCTCTAATCGCGTAAGAAATCTCAGTTACGTCAGCTCCAACGTAGTTTTGTAGAAAATCTGCATGCGAGATGGCTGCAGTTGTAAAAACGTTTTTACTTTCAAGTGCTTTGGCATAAAAACTATAAACCTGAATTAATAAGGACCGCTCCTTAATTGTTTCAGGCGCTTCAAGTTCAAACTCTAAATCTGCTAAAAAATTAAGATAATCATCAGCAACGCTTGAAGCTGGCTTCATTTTCATCATGGCAACGGCTTCAGCGCAACGATTTTTTTGCATTCTATTGGGAATCGACGACGTATTTAAAAAATCGGCTAAGTTGGCTATAGCACCGAGTGCAACATAAGAATCAGACTTATCGCTAATCGTGAACTTTGAACGATTGCCATTAAAATCCATGATAAAAGCGTCTGCTTGCATGACAGCTTCAGCACAAAGAGCTAGACCGTTAAAACGCTGTTGAGCCCCTGGAATATCATTTTGGCCAGGGACTCCAAAATGTCCATCAACATTAAATAATTTTGACCACTCTACCTCTTTCATAAGTGTCCAGCCAAATGCCGATCCGGTTGTTGCAGATGTATCAAAATCGCTCCAACGTTCATCTGAAAAATTCATAGGGTCATTATCACTTTTTTGGACAAAACTAGGGTTAGCAGAATTATAAACCCTTGATAATAGTGCTGGGGCTTGAGGCGCCATAGCTGTGGAGAGGTCATCGCTAGACATTTGCAGCATCATCGACACCATATCCATATCCGGCATGAAAGTCTCACCTGCTCCAGACTTCATCACTAAATCACCCAAATTATAACGAGAATACCAATAACCTTGTTCAAGTGTTTTAGTGAAGCTTAAAGGTGGAGCGCTAAGACCAATACCGCTACTAATTACGCCGCCACAGCCAGGGCCATCGCAATTAAATAGCGGATTATGTCCATTCGTACAGGCCGAAAGTATAAACACACTAAATAGTAATAAAAATGATTTCATAATAACCTCGTGCTTAGTGCTGAAGTCAAATAATGCCCTCAAAGGCAACTCTATTCAGCTTCATAGGCAATTAAGTGTCTTCAAGTGTAAAAGATTCACAGCCAAACTCTAAGAACGGCTAAAATATTACTTTGGTCAAAACGAGTTTGAAGTTTATCGTCAAAATTTGGAATCTTAACTTCCTCTTCTTCAAGTTTAACTAGCAAGAGAGTGTTAGCATCGAATTGATATCGAAAACCAAATCCATGACGGATAAAGGCATCACTTGAAAAATTTTTGTTAAATGCTAAATGATCAAACTTATAAAGAAGTATAAACTTTGGAGTTACTTCAAAGCGAAGCTCACCTAAAAAACCACGAGAGGTTTCATTACGTACACTTGTCAGATAGTTTTGAAAAACACCAGGACTATTGGGGATAAATTGAGTAATATATTTATTATCTGCAGGATTATTATAATTTTTAGCAAAGACAACTTCACCTAAAACATCAAGATTAAATCCTTCAATTAATCTAGAAAGGGAAAAAACACCATAGCCAGAATAAGCATATGGATCGGGCTTATTTATAGCTTCAGTATTATGATATAAATAACTAGCACCAAGCATGACTGGTAACTCTTCATGATTAAACCTTACGTTGCCAACTAAACCATAGGTTTTATTTTGATCCAATGTTCCAGGTCCAGAATTTGCATCAAAGCCATCAAGCCCACCAAGATCAAGATGAAAAGAAGTTAATGGATCAAATGAAAATACTGCGCCCACTTCGTATTCTCTAAGTCCGGCATTAGCTTGCATTTTTGTGTATGTTCTATGCTCGTCATGCATTAAACCAAAAGGAACAAAAAATTTACCCGCAACAATACTAGTCGGTTTATACCAAATATCAGTGAAATTTTCCCAAATGGCATAGACCTCTCTAGGCCCTGATTGAAAAGATCCGGCATCGTAGTTTGCTAAACCTGACAATGTATAATCACTTGATTCAACTATTGGCACATAGCCTGAAACTTGAGCTGTCATTAACCCAAGCCCATTGGGAAGAGCCCCACCTTGATTGGTTTTTTTAAAATCCTTTAAATAAAGCATTCTAAAATCGGCATAATAGCGATCAGAATCATTATTAACACTTCCTTCTAGATCCCTGGCCCCAAAAATTTTACCTGACATCTTTCTATGTCCAGCACCCCATGGACTGACATGACATTGGATACAGTTCAATTTTTCTCGAGAAGCATAATTGGGACGAGCAAAGACATCAAAGGATATAAAAACCGTGATTAAAATCAGGAAATACACTACAACCTCAAACGAAAAAGCCCCCCGTCTTGCGGGGGGCATAAAGATTATTTAAAATTCAGGAAAGCCATTTACTTCAGAATTATGAAACCAAATCATTTGATTCGCTAAGTGCATGGCTCCGGCTGAATCAAATTGATCATGAGTCTTAGTAATTCCGTTTGCTCCAAATTCAACATTTGCAGCATAAACCGGAGCGATACCAAAAGATCCTCCAGCGACACGTGGAAGAGGCAATTCCTCTGCACGGTGCATACGTGAATCTGGTTTTCTCTCATACTGTGCAATTGATTCTACGCCTGGAGCAGATAACTGCATCCCTGCTTGGTTAAAAATAGTATCAAAGAATTTAACAAAAACTGGTGTTACTACTTCTTCTTGATTAGAAAAAAGCTTAGCAGCATTAATAGCGCCTAAGATAATTGCTACATCATCTGTTGAATACGAATTTTTACCATTAAAAATTCCTGACTCCGTATTAAATAAAGAAATTAGCTTTGTTACTGATTGTTCAAAAGCTCTTGTTAAGGCTGCATTTTTAGTAATTCTTGCTGAATCGTTTAGTCCTTTTACGATATAAGCTTGCTCTAACGCATCAGTTGTTGTCACGCGAGTTAAATCTCGACCTAGATTACGAATCAAGCCACGTGCTTCTTCAGCTTTAACTGGATTTGCATAACCAAACCAAGTAAAGGCTTGAATTGCGAGAGATTTATCCTTAACATTTTCTAAATTAGTTTGCTTTAATTCTTCATAAAGAGGAGTAGCAAACATTAGAAATTCTGATGAAATTTGTGATGCTGGCTTCATGGCCATCATCGAAGCAGCTTGAGCACAACGATTATTTTGCATATTACGTGCTGTAGGTGTTGCAATATATTGAGCAAAATCTGCAATCGCAATAAGTGCAGCTGCTTTACCAGAATTATCAGCAGGAGCAAATGCCGCCGGGTTTTGCATAAATTCCATTGTTTGCATTAAGGCTTCGGCACAAAGAACAACACCATTAAAGCGCTCCTGTGCACCAGGTACAGGAAGGCCTCGCGGAGAACCAAAATGCGAGTCAACATTAAATTGTTTACTCCACTCGACTTCCTTAGTGACAGTCCAGGCAAAAGCTTCGTAGGAGGTAAGCTCGTTTTCTGAATCAGTTCTCTCCCAACGTGAATCAGAAAAATCCATCATTTGCCCGTTACTAGCTGTTATAAATAACGGATTACCTTTATTATAAACACGCTTTAAAAGAGCGGGGTTTTGAGGAGGCATGGCGCGGCTTAAATCGTCTGAAACCATGTCAAGCATCGTTCCGACCATGGCCATATCTGGCATGAATGTTTCACCGTTGCCAGACTTCATGACTAATTCACCAAGGTTATAGCGAGAATACCAATATCCTTGTTCTAAAACATGGACAAACTCGATTGCTGATACCTGCGTAATTAACAATCCAGATACCAGACTTGATTTTAATAAATTCTTAAGCATTTAAGCCCCCTTTTTTGGATCTTTTTTATACTGTTTACACCAACCACATGATGGAACGAATCGATTTGAAGCAAAGCTACAAGGAGCAAAATCCCCCTCACCCTTTTTAGCGTTGAAGAAAGAGCAAGCACCGCACCTATCGCCTTTTTTATATTTGGAATTTTTGGATTCCTCAGCAACAGAAACAAAATCTAACCTTTTGGCAGTACTGCTACTTGAATCGAAAATTTTTGCTAAATTTTTCTTTAAAGTGGAGATATCACAAGCAAGTAATGAAGAGGCATAAGCCGCACTACTTAAAGAAATAGCTGCTTTTAAAAAGAATCTTCTAGACAACATATACACCTCAAGTTGAAGGTGTTTATTTCATAAGAGCGAAGATCTAATCTACTTCATCGTCAAATAAGGGTAAATTAAACTATATATATTTTCAGTGAGTTAGCTCTTTATTGTGGCTTAATAGTAAATTAAGAAGATTATCAACGGTTAAGCTTATTAAAATAACTAGAACTAAATTAAATGGTGAAAAAAATGAAAAAATACGGTCTGTTGTTTTTTATGGGATTGGTATCGATGATAGGTGATATATCTCATCTTCACGCGAGTGGGAATTATAAGAAATCTTCAATGTCATCACCACAAACACCATATGTCCCTCCTGCTCCGTCTGAAAGAAGTGCACAGTCCATACGTGCATCAATTGAAAAGTGGGAGAGAGGAACCTTAACGATAAGTGATGTAAAAATTGATAACGACAAAGCAATTATTACAGGTAATTTCTCTAATAGGTCTGATCTAAATAAATTTGAAACAAACCTAAAAGGAGAAAAGGTTTCTAGAGACGTAAAGATAAAAGAAAAATCATGGTTTTTTGCAGGAAAGAGGACATATGAGTTTGAGGCTATAGTTGAAAACAAATGGTAGGATTAGAAAAATTGTTCTCTGTCCTTTTGTAAAAACACCCAAAATAGATGCTGCCAAGACTAGACTCGCTAGTCAAATTGGTATGAGCGAAGCAATTAATATTTATACTTGTTGCATTGAAAATCTCTTTACTGTTTCAAAAGAAATAGAAAAGAATAATATCGAAACCATATGGGCATTAGCCTCACCGATGGGGTTAAGCAACCCTATTTGGAATCAAAAGCAAACCATCGTTCAAGCAGGAGAAACTCTTAATGAACGTATTATAAATGCATTTAATGAATTACGAAGAAAATATGAATATATTGTTTTTTGTGCTTCTGACGTGCCTGCTTTTAGTGCAAAAGTACTCATAAACGCGATAGAGCACACCTCATCCTTAATTAGCACAACGGGCCCTTCGCCGGACGGAGGATTTTACATGTTAGGATTATCAAATCTACATGATATAGATTTTATTTCTAAGCTAAGACTTGGTACAATTGATACCTTTAGCGATTTACTTAAATATACTCAATACAGCACAAAAATCATTCAACCATTAACTGATATTGACACAATCGACTCTTTCTTGGATGTCTTAAAAGAATTAAGAAAAATTAAAAACAAAAATATTGCTCAAATTACAATATTAAACACTTTAGAGAAATATAATGTCTAATGTGTTATGGGTAGTAGCTGCAATTGCTATTTCTCTACATAATTACCTTTTTGCATCTTTTGATTCTAATTTTAATGGCGGTATTGAATATTCTCTAGCGTACTTCATCTATCTTCTACTCGTCGTCGCAAATAGATATAAGGTAATAAGTCATGCAATCAAACTTCCATATTATATAGTGGGTGTTATTATCGCTATAATATTTTCACCGGCAATGGAAAATGATCATTATCGTTATCTGTGGGAAGCTAAAGTTTTATTAAACCAATTCTCACCGTACTTAACATCTCCAGCGGAGTTAAAAGATACAGTTTCATTTAAATTTTACGATAGGATTGGCTTTCCTTGGATACCATCAGTTTATCCACCACTGGCCCACCTATGGCATGCTCCTTTTGCACTGCTAAACTTTGAGCTTGGTTTTAAACTACTGCAAATCATCAATTCACTAATTGCTTACAAAATTTTATCCTATATGAAAATTACTTCATGGGTTGCAGTTGCAACATTCCCTTTTATTCTAAAGGAAAACATCTCATCTGCTCATCTCGACTTTATTGCTATTTTCTTACTCATCTTCTTTATGCGAAAGGGATACCCATTTATTGGGGTATTATTGTCAACTGGCTTAAAATTATTAGGTATTATACCAACCGTCATCCTTACAGGTTCAATTTCGTCGCGCAGAAACCCATATCTCAATATTGTTCTTTTGTTTATAAGCTCGTTCATTGTTAGCTTCACAATAACTCAACCTGGATTCAAAGAATTTTCACAGAATTGGTTGTGGAACCCGGGAATTCATCAACTCATATCATTCGTAATAAACGAGAGTAGTACAAAAATTATACTTGCATGCATGGTTGTTGTATATGTGCTTATGATCAGCTCTATTCGAAGAGCATGCACTCAAACTAAAATCAGTATGGCATTTGCATTTTTCATTGCACTTTCGCCTGTCTACAACTCATGGTACGCAATCTGGTTTTCACTTCCAGCTCTGGCAGTAGGCAATAACAGAGTTATATTACCACTTGTTTTCTCGACGTTCGCTTATATTAACTTTGGCCATCAAGATATTCGCATGATCGGACAAGTATTAAGTCACAGCACAATATGGTGGTACATTATCGGCGAGCATTTGAAGTTACAGAAGAAACAATTAGATTTTTCACATCCGGTAAAAGTGTTTTTCGCGCTATAAGCTGAATGCAATGAGATTGATCTGGGTCTAGGTATATAAGTTTTAATTTATCTGAATAAAGACCTGCCACATCTCGAGGGAGAACTGCTTTAACAAAACCAGCCATTGCAACTTTTGCAACGACTTCAAAACTATCGCTATTAAAAACAACATCTTTAGCATCGATATCTGCTTTAACAAGGAAAGACTTAATATAATATGGATATCCATCGGGGTTCGCCGAAAGCGTCGCATAAGGAAGTAAGTCTAATTCTTTATCACCGAGTTCATTAGAGCCATATATACCAAACGTGTTAGGATACAGCTCTGTACAAGAATAAGCATCGGTCTCATCTTGATTAACAACAAGTGCAGCGTCTATTAATCCCTGTCTAAGCCAGCTTGAAAGTTCGTTCGATCGTCCAATCTTAAAGACAATTTTTGTTTCGACATATTTCTTCCTGATAGCACCAAAAATAACTGCCGCATGGGCCATGGCGAGCGAGTCATATGCACCAATAACAATTCTTTTGGGAGAATCATTACCAGAAAGAGTGTGTTCAATATTGTTAAGCTCTGCAAATACATTTTGCAGAGACTGCAAAATTTCACTGCCATCTAAGGTTAACTCTGGTCCATCGTTTGTACGTACAACCAGGTTTCTTCCAAAATATTCTTCAAGTGCTTTAACAGATTGTGTTAGAGCACTAGGAGTAATTCCCACTTCTCTAGCTACTGATCTGAAATCTTTCTTCTGCCTTACTTGATCAAGTAGCCAGAGCCTATAAATTTGCTGATAAAGAGTTCGCGCCATCTTGATAGTCCCAACGAATAATTTTTTCGCCACCAAAAACAGGTCTCAACCATGCTTTCACACATGATTTTACAACCTTTCCATTCTCTTTGACGAGATCAATACACTTTCGTGTTTCTTTTTCGAATATAACACCGCTTTCATCATGACCATGAGAAACATAACCAAGATCACTGGCCAATTGTTCAAGCCCCTTAAGATGATCTATCTTATCCTCACCTCGCTCATGTGAATATATCAATTCAAATGGGGTATTCTTTTGAACAATAACTTCCGCCACATTGTCTGGAGAAATTGTAAAGCGACCAAGATAAGCTTCAGTTGGCCATCGAACATCTCCAAAAGCCTGATAAAGCAATTCGGAACAAACTAATTTGTCAGTTGTTTCAACATCAAAGTTAAAATCGTAGGTTTTACCATGTTGCGCCATTAGGACTGCATAAAACTCATTAATCGCTTTAAATTCAGTTGGTCTATCATTCCGTCTAATCACAGCAATTTCATCTATATTCATCCATTCAGATAATTTTTTAAGATGAGTACCGCTACGATCTGTCTCGATAATATTATAGCCTTGTTTAACGGCCGCTTGATATGGCTTAAAATATTCTTGATCCCAAATTCCCATTTTTTTAAGCTCTGCCTCGGTTCCTAACCAGAATGAATTATGACCGAAATGACCAGGTATTAATTTGTCCGTTAAAATAAAAGGGGTCTTTTCGGTAATGATATCCATTGGCAAGAGCATTGATTCAATCTTGTTGTTTAGTTCTTGATCCTGCCACATCATACCTTTTCTAAACTTTACCGAGCCTGCCCTATTGCCAATAAAACCGCTTATGTGATGAACGACAAAGGTTTTTATTCTATCCCAAAAGTCACCTTTAAACGATTTTCTCACAATCTTATATTCGCCCCTTAAGGTTTTTATTTGTGTTGCTAAATCCTTCCTTACTAATTCTTTTTCTATGGCACGTCTTAAACTTTTTTCAATTTTTTTATTAGTAAAGCGCTCATAAGCTTTTCTTAGCGCTTTGCGCTTCACATCGTAGGCTTCATCTTTTTTATCAAGTAATCGTCTCACTCTATCATTATCGAGATACACATCCCTATGCTCTAAAAGACTAATCGTCATTAATGCCATTGCGTTTTCATCTACAGTGATATCATCATAACGTGACTGCGCATCAGCAAGAGCAAGGCCACGCTCAAGTATTGTTAGATGGATTTTTAGGTAGGAATGCATACGAGTTAAGTCTAAACCTGATAGTGGAAGCTGCTCTTGTTCATAATTAAACACTGGGGCAAAGACTTTATTTTTATGCTCTTTAAGTTTTAGAAGTGCTGTCTCTAGACTTTCTAACGAACGCTCTGGATAAGATTCTGCATCAATCTCACGAACAATATCTTCAATATCTAAACGGACAACTAAAAATGCTGTTGATAGATCGGCCCTGGAAATCAGTGGTATGAGCAATAGTGTTATAATTGACATCATTTTCATGATTAAAACCCCATAGTTACAAAGTGGTATGGCGTTATGCCACAAGAGCGTGAGCTTGTCTGAATTCCATGTATAAAGTACTGGAAATATTAAACTTAATTTTAAATTAAGCTCTTTTTACTGACACATTTTCTGGTAGTTAGACTCGACTTCTAGATTTTCAGCAAACGCTAATCTGTTAGCCATATTAAAATAGCCGGCTACAAATACAGCATGGGCCCAAGAACTTGGACTAAAAGATTGAAGAAATTTTGTTTTAAGAGCGGGAGTTTTCCACGGTTCATGAACAATTAAACTTGCCAATTCTTCCAATAAATTCAGACGCTCACTAGTCGAAAGTGAAGTTGTATGAGAAAACTCAAGCGCGCTTTTATGATGAGAAATGCAATAAGGGCATTTATTCAACTCACTTACTTTCCATGCTAAGTATTCTCGTTCAAAACGCTCAAGACCAGAATCGTTATCGTCTAAAACAACTAGTTTATAGAAATCAAAATGCGCTTTAACTCCAATAGGAAAGTTCTTATACGCAAGATGTATATCCGCCACATCTCCACGTTCACTTTTAATTTCTTCAAAAATTGATTCAATATTTTCATTTTTCATGTCGAACTTCTACATGCGTTAAAATGATAAATTAAGAAGAAAACTTCTAATTACACAATTAAGTCGTTATACGGCCAAAGTGTAAATTGAAATAGGTTGATCGAAACCATCGATAAAAATATTATCAACTTTTGTATAATTTACAAACTTATTTTGTTCATGAGACTTGTAAAATGCATCGCTCATAACAATAGGGTCATTCCACTTTTTCATAATTTTTTCCAACTTCGCAACTAAATTAACTTCATCTCCTAGAATCGTATAATCCAAGCGTTCATCATTACCTAAAACTCCAAAAACAGTCCGTCCGTATGACAAGGCGATATTAATTCTTACGTAAGAGCCAGTGCAATTACTTAGCCACTGAGTGAAATTTTCATAAAGATTTATGGCGCAATCTAGGGCTTGGCTTGTAACATTTGAATCATTATTAATCTCAGGAAAATAGACTAATGCTCCGTCACCTTGGAACTTATCAATAATTCCTCCATATTTTTTAACAATATCAATAATTCCAGCCTGATATTCCGAGAGAAACTTTAAAGTGCTGCTTACATCCCGTTTCGCCGAAAAGGAGGAAAAGTTGCGTAAATCAATAAACATCACGGCACTCATTCTAATCTTTCCCACTCCTGGTACGATTTCAGATTGCTCTGCACCGAGTGCCGCCTGAACTTCCTTGCTCATAAATTTTTGTAGTCTTTGCTTAATCTCAGAAGTATGAATCGATTCTTCAAGTAACCCTCTCGTTCTCCAAACAGCTACTCCACATATGCCTGAACATATCAAAAGCCACATTATTTTCTCAATTTCGGCACCTAAAAGAAGATGGTGAGTCAACGTATATTCAACAAAAGAATATGTTCTCGGCACTTGCTCATTGATTGACCAAATTACAAGCGACAGCCAAGAAAGAGACGCACACAAACCAGAGAAAAGCACTATTCGCAAATCAAATCGCAGTGTATTGATAGCAATAAAAACAAAATATAAACCATAGGTTGTTGCTCGCAGTGAAAAGCCTATCGACTGCTGGTATTGAAGATGAAAACTCGCAATTAACCCGAGCAGCATCGTAAAATCCATTAGTATGGACAAATAAATCACACGATAGGAGAGAATATTATTATAGACGAAATAATATCTCAAAAGAAGAAATGGAATATAGGCACCAAGAATTGTCGGAACAACTTCTACTCCAAAACGTGTATCAACTGGTCTTGGAGCTACAAACCATATTAAAAACAAACTAATTATTATAGCGAAATGAAGAAAAAGAGTAATCTTCTCAGCTGAAAGCGAATGCCT